>CAMHSJ010000044.1 GCA_946187935.1 uncultured Clostridia bacterium | reverse complement strand
ACAAGGGTGACCACCACAGCAGAAGAGGTCTTCTCATGATGGTTGGTAAGAGAAGAAACATCCTTGATTACCTCGCATCTATCGATATCGAGCGTTACAGAACACTCATTGCTAAGCTTGGTATCAGAAAGTAATCTCGTAAGATTATTTGAAAGTAGAGAGCTGTCTTGTAAGGCAGCTCTTTATTTTTTCTGATGAGCAAAATTCTTATATATGTTTTATAATTAAGTATCAATCTTATTTGCGGGGTTTTATATGCTTGACGGTTTTATTAGAGTAGGTGCGGCAAGTCCCAGGCTTAGAGTAGCAGATGTTGACTATAACATCTCTGAGATCATAGATTGCGCGAAGAAGGCATCAGATGAACTGTGCAGTCTTCTAGTTTTCCCGGAGCTTTCGATAACAGGCTATACTTGCGGTGATCTTTTCCATCAGAAGGCACTTCTTGATAAGGCTAAGAAGGGAATGTATAAACTGGCGAAGGAGACCTCTGATCTTAATATCATCATCGTGGCAGGTCTTCCTCTGGAAGTCTGCGGCAAGCTCTATAACTGTGCATGTGTTATCTATAAAGGCGATATAATCGGCATCGTTCCCAAGACTAATATTCCTAACTATAATGAATTCTATGAGATGAGGCATTTTACGCCTTATGAGGATCTCGGCCTGGTCTATGTTGACGAGGAGATCTGCTTCGGACCTTCAGTATTTAACTGCGCCGGCTTCGGTTTTGCAGTTGAGATCTGCGAGGATCTGTGGGTTCCTTATAGTCCTTCCGTTGATTATGCTGCTCACGGCGCCAAGATCATATGCAATCTTTCATGTTCTGATGAGATAATCGGCAAAGCTTCTTTCAGAAGAGATCTTGTTAAGATGCAGTCTGCCAAGCTCATGTCTGCATACATCTATGCTGATGCGGGAATAGGTGAATCCACGCAGGATCTTGTTTTCGCCGGGCATGATGTCATAGCAGAGAACGGGCAGATCCTTGCTGAGTCAAATAAGTTCGCAGATGGCATAAACGATAATGTCATTATCTATGCAGATGTTGACCTTGAGAGGCTCGATGCTGACAGAAAGAGAACAAATACGTTTGTTTCTGACGTTACCGGTGATGACTATATCAACAGCCTTACGTTTACCGCATATCTTCCTGACATTACTCCTTCCCGAAAGATTAGCAAGACCCCGTTTGTTCCCGAGAACGATGAAGATCTTGCCGAAAGATGCGAAGATATCCTCAATATGCAGGCTGCAGGACTTCTTACAAGACTTAAAGCAATTAACTGCAGTAAGGCCGTCATCGGTCTTTCAGGAGGACTTGATTCAACGCTCGCCCTTATCGTGACCATACATGCTTTTGACAAGCTCGGTCTTGACCGAAAAGGCATAATCACTGTAAACATGCCGGGATTTGGAACTACTGCAAGGACCAAGAACAATGCGATGAGCCTTGCTTCTGAATACGGCTGTACACTAAGGGAGATATCGATCAGCGAATCAGTAATGCAGCACTTTAAGGACATCGGACATGATCCTGAAGTCAGGGATATCACTTACGAGAATTCGCAGGCAAGGGAGAGAACCCAGATCCTCATGGATATCGCCAACCAGGAAGGCGGCATTGTTATCGGTACCGGCGATATGTCTGAGCTTGCTCTTGGCTGGGCAACATATAATGGTGATCACATGTCTATGTACGGAGTTAACTGCTCTATACCCAAGACTCTCGTCAGATACCTAGTATCCTACGAAGCGAAAAGAACAAAAGCCGTCAGCGAGAGCTTATCAGGCGCATTGGCAGATATCGTTGATACGCCCGTATCTCCTGAACTGCTGCCTCCGACTGAAGACGGCAAGATCTCCCAGAAGACAGAAGAGCAGGTTGGGCCATATGAACTTCATGATTTCTTCCTTTACTACATGATCAGGTTCGGTTTTACTCCGTCCAAGATCTACCGCATGGCTCTTGTAGCTTTTGACGGCAAGTACGATAAGGCAACGATCTATAAATGGGAAGAAGTCTTCATTAAGCGTTTCTTTGCCCAGCAGTTCAAGCGTTCCTGCATACCTGACGGTCCCAAGGTCGGTACCGTATGCCTGTCACCAAGAGGTGACTGGAGGATGCCGACTGATGCCAAGAGAGAGCTCTGGCTCGAAGATCTTGCCTCAGTCAGATCTGATAAGTGATAAATGGTCCCTTCAAGTTATTTGAAGGGATCTTTTCATTCTATTAAATTTGCCTTTAAATCCAATTAGTATATAATTAAGAAGTTTAATAGGGAGTGTAGTGTGTAGATTGGATGCCCGGGCAGTCAGTCGGGACACCGAATCTACGTTCTACCTCCTTAAATTCATAATAAAGGAGAAGTCTTATGGAAAAGATTTTTAAGACTGAGATCGCCGGTAGACCGTTAGTTGTCGAGACCGGCAAGATCGCACAGTTCGCCAACGGTTCTGCTCTTGTAAAGTATGGTGATACAACAGTTCTTTCTACTGTTACAGCTTCCAAGAGTCCCCGTGACGGAATTGATTTCTTCCCCCTGTCAGTTGATTACGAGGAGAAGATGTACGCTGTAGGCAAGATCCCCGGTGGATTCCTGAAGAGAGAGGGAAGACCCGGTGAGA
>CAMHSJ010000043.1 GCA_946187935.1 uncultured Clostridia bacterium | reverse complement strand
AAAGTTTAGGTGTATATTTTCTTGTTTGAGTGTCTACTTTTGCTTGACTAGTGCATTTCACCTAAAAATCTCATAGCTAAGACCTGGCGGGCAAGACAAATATCAAGCGCTTTTAACACAAAGTCTCATTTTTCGTGCAGGAGGGTCACAAAGAGGGGCAGGGGTTGTAGAATGTGCCTATGTTGATAGCAGAGAAGCTTACATATGAACTGCATGCCCTCATGATCGCCTACTGCCGCAAGAGGCTCAAAGAACTTCCCGAGGTGGAGATAAGGACGTGGAGATACAGAGGGAAAGATGCAGAGTTTTGCATAACGGATGGTCATGCTTATGTGTCGACGGGTGTAAGAGGGAAGAAGCTTCTGCCGGACGCGAGGCTGAGGGCTGAGTATGAGGCAAGCCTGGGCCTGCTCCTGGCCTCATGGAAGAAAAAGTTCGGGAATGCAAGGATTCCTATATATAAGCCGCGTGTTGTCACCCGCGTCATTAATGACCGGATGACCATGGACCGCAGGTATTTTAACGGTCTCGTGGCAGGCATGAACGACTACCTGGGCAACGCAGAACTTGTGTACAAGGGCGTCATCTACAAGTCCAAGAGCGAGCGCGAGATCGCGAGGGTATATGACGAGCTCGGGTTCGAGATAAAGTATGAGACACCCGTGTACATGAACGGGGTTAAGTATACCCCTGATTTTGTTGCTTACAGCAGACTGACAGGAAGGTGTTTCTACCATGAACATCAGGGCAGGATGGGAGATGCCCAGTACAGGAACGATAAGGCGAGAACTCACCATATGTACAGTTCTCTGGGCCTCATAGAAGGATTGGACATCATTTATACATACGAAGGCGGCGGCATAGTGTTCGATCCCGAGAATCTTAAATATGAGATCACGGCGCTGATACTTCGTAATCTTGACTGCGCCTGATATAAACACCTTGCTATTGACTTTAAAGTCCCTGTTAGTTATAATTCTTTAGCAATCTTATGGCGGCATAGCTCAGTTGGCCAGAGCGTCCGGTTCATACCCGGCAGGTCGTAGGTTCGAATCCCACTGCCGCTACCATTTTTCGAAAGGCCCGTTGGTCAATCGGCTAAGACGTCGCCCTTTCACGGCGGAGTGACGAGTTCAACTCTCGTACGGGTCACCAATGGTACCATAGCCAAGTGGTAAGGCGTGGGTCTGCAAAACCCTGATCCCCGGTTCAAATCCGGGTGGTACCTCCAAGTTAGATAAGGCGTCGTAGCATATTGCTAAGGCGCCTTAAGTTTTTATACTGTTTTTACATGTTTTACTCGTGTAGAATAGTAGCGTTAAGGAGAACGTTATGACTGAAGAACTTATTAACATACTTAAGAGATACGACGAGATAGTTAAGATCGTCTTAGATCAGAAGATCGACGAATACGGTGACCTTCTCTCTCAGAAGCCTGAAGGCACTGACGATGCCACATACGAGGAGTACATCCAGCGTCTTGCCAAAGATGAGGCGGACAAGCTCACAGAGAAGTTCGAAGAGGAAGAAGACGAGAAGCTCGGAGGCAAGTCATTGCACCAGATCTTTGATGAGATGACCTTAGAGCAGAAGGAAGAGACATTGGAGTACTGCGCTCTCGAGCTCGACAGGGAAGTGCCGAGGAGCCTTATCAAGTCAATAGCTCATGACGAAGCTCGGGACGAGGTTAAGACCTACTGCGCTGATATCCTTGGTGATTCTGCATGGACAGAGGAGGAGCTCGGTGAGGACAAGATCTTCGAGATAGAGTTCCTGAAGGTCAAGGCAGTGCTCAAGGTCCTCATAGAGATGGGCGAGGCCTGCTATACCAAGGCAGTATTAGACCGCTTCATGAGCTACGACAGGACCAGGGACTTTGTAGCTGACACGATAGCTGACTATATCGAGGCATTTCCTGAAGTTACAGTTCCTTTCCTCATAGAGATAATCGAGGACAACGAAGACACAGGTCTTGAAGGACCTTGTGAGGACTGTGTCATCATGCTCACGGCCATAGGCAGGGAGTATAAGTCTGAAGACATCTACAATGCCTTAAGACATGCTTTCCGCTACATGAACAACAAGATCTACGCAGTTCTCTGCCTGTCTGACTATGGCGATGAGAGAGCAGTACCCATGCTCAAGAACTACATCAACCGCAACCAGGGCTCGATAGACCGTGAGCTCTTCTATGAGATGATGTCTGCCATTCAGAACCTGGGCGGCGACATCACGGATATCCATGATCCTTTCGGAGACTTTACAAAGAAGCAGCAGCCTGCACCCCAGGGCAAGAAACTGAGACCTGCAGGATATAACGGCAACAAGTGATATGCAGAAATACGATCAGTCACCTGAGTTAAAAAAGCTCCTCATGATGCTCGAGGACTTCTCCTACAGCGAGAAGCTGATGTTCGGCCAGCAGAATGCAGGCCATATCGGCGTGTCCATTGAGGAGAAAGACGGGACTGATTCAGACTGCAAGAGAGTATGCGGCAAGATGCCTGCCGTAGTCGGCATCGACACACTGTCCTTCTTAGGTTATGAGGGCAAGGTGGAGGATCTGATCAAGATAGTAAAGAACCTCCACAAGGCAGGATGCATAATCACACTGTCCGCCCATATGCCCAACTTTGCGATGGGAGGGGATGATTTCTACGACTACTCACCCAACAATGCAGAGGGTGATCCCGCGCACAGGATAATGCCCTGCGGAGACCTTAACGGCAAGTACCTAAGGTTCCTGGACATGATAGTCGATTTTGCCACCAGATGCATTGATGTTGAGGGCAATAAGATCCCCATGATCTTCAGACCTTTCCACGAGGACAACGGCGACTGGTTCTGGTGGGGCAGGAAGTATCTGGACGACATGGACTATGTCAGGCTCTTCAGATATACAGTTGACTATATCTCAGGCTGGAAGGGCATAGACAGCCTCGCTTACTGCTATTCTCCCAACGGTTTTATCAGCAGCAATGAATACATGAAGCGTTATCCCGGAGATGACGTGATAGACATAATGGGACTTGATCTGTATCACGATTCCCCCAAGAAGAATGACGCCTTCTATAGAAAGCTCGCAGACCAGTTAGACGATATCTTCCAGCTCTCCCAGCTCCACGGCAAGCTGACTGCTCTGACTGAGACCGGCTACAGGTCCTTGGATACTGCGGACGGACACTTTGAGGGATTAAGCCCTTCAGGCAACACGGTAAAGACATGGTTTACAGATATGCTCAAGACAATTAATTCCTGTGAAGGCGGCCAGAGACTTGCCTACATGCTCATCTGGGCAAACTTCTCTGATCAGCAGTTCTGGCTTCCTTATATAAAAGGAGACTTCCGCCATGAGATGTGCGATGACTTCATGGATTTTATCCTTGATCCTCATATCGTCATGGCCCCGGTGCTTGGAATTGACAGTATAGTTTGATTGATATAACATTTTGTTCATGCGGGTTTAACTCAGTTGGTAGAGTGTCAGCTTCCCAAGCTGAATGTCGCGAGTTCGAGCCTCGTAACCCGCTCCATGCTAGCGCTACGAAATAGCTAGTTTTTCCGCAGATGCCCTAACGACGGGCGTTTGCGGATTTATTTTTGCCGTAAAATTCGGGCAAAAAGTTTACCTGAACGGAGCTAGTTTTTGGGTGATTTGGGGATTTTCGGGTCTCGAACTTATAACGAGAGTGTAATTTGAGGATTAGTTTGTCTATCTAACATGACCTTCATGTGCTCTTAGCTTAGACTAAATTAGTAAAATTCAAGGAATCTTTACAGTCCTTACAGTATAATTAATATGTTCCAATAATGGGTTATTGGCGATATTACAATTATTGTCAGTAAAGATGCTGTAAACCAAGAAAGTGAGAACCATTAATGGCTATCAAGAAAAATGAAATGTATGGTGATTCCAATAATACGAATGGTTATATTCTTCAGGTAAGAGATGCAGTAACCGGAAGAAACGTTCTTGTTCCAACGGAGGAACAATGTGGATATAGCAGTAGTGGAGACTAGAGAGAATTTCTATGAGTCTTATGGATACTATCCGGAAGATCTTATTAATGATGAATTGATCTATGAGGGAAACAGGAATGAGTAATGGCAGATTAGTACTATTATTCAAAAGAGCTTTAGGATTTGGATTAATATCATCAGTTGTTATTACTCAGTTGGGGTGCTCGTCTAACATCACAGAAGTAACTCAAGGGATAATGGAGACAGAACCTCAAGTAATATCTGAAAGTGTATCTGAGATTGAGACCGAGGTGTCTATATGCGAAGAAACGACGTTACAAACAGAGTTTGATGATTTGTTTACAGTTGAAACGGAAGAGACTTTTAACCCATTGTTAAGTTCTGGCATTGACTTAGAACATTATGAGGGTGCCGCTGGAGATATTTGTATAGATGGTTTAAGTAATTTAAATATAAGCTATGGATTTGATAATCCATATTCTATTAACACGTTAAGAAATATAACATATGAATACACTGGAATATATTATGAAAATCTAACATTATCTGATGTTGGGTATTTTCAAGGGGTATCTTCCAGAATAGTTCCATCTTTGTATGGGTGCAATTATAGTTACTACTTTAATGATGAACTTATGGGATCATATTTACTATGCTTTGTTAGAGCTATATTAATTGATCAAGGATTAAGGTTCGGTATTGATGAAATTCCATATTCTTATATAGAGCAAAGATTTCCATACTTTTTAGATTCAGTTGAATCAACAGGAGATATTCCTATGCCACTTCAACAAACTAGTCAATATTACAATATTTCAGATATTAGTCAAATAGGATGTAATTATGACTATGATGTGCTTTTATTTGGTGCTATAGAGGCTTACAATTT
>CAMHSJ010000042.1 GCA_946187935.1 uncultured Clostridia bacterium | reverse complement strand
GGAGGATATTTACAAAAATGCTGTGCCGAAAACATGCACAAAATTTATTCAAAATTTATTACTTGTTTTTATTAGGAGCCGACTCTAAAATATGGTAGTTGACGCGGCGCGGCCGCAGTTGTATTATATGCAAAGTTTATACAAAAGTTTGCATAAATATTCACTATTTGGAGGTGCCCTATGGCAAAGGAAAAATTCTTATTGGCTTATTCAGGCGGACTTGATACATCTATCATCATCCCTTGGCTTCTTGAACACTACGACTGCGAAGTTGTTGCTTACTGCGGTGAAGTCGGCGTAGGCGTTGACAATGACTATCTTGAGAAGAAGGCACTTAAGTGCGGCGCGATCAAGTGCATCGTTGAGAACATTGAGGAAGAGTTCGTTTCTGACTATGTTTACCCTACTCTTAAGGCTAATGCAGTTTACGAAGGCAAGTACCTTCTCGGAACTTCAATGGCAAGACCTCTTATCGCCAAGCACTTTGTTGATGTAGCTAAGAAGGAAGGCTGCACCACTATTGTTCACGGCTGCACAGGCAAGGGCAACGATCAGGTAAGATTTGAGCTTTCGATCAAGGCTCTTGCTCCTGAGATGAAGATACTTGCTCCCTGGAGGATCTGGGATATCAAGTCACGTGACGAAGAGATCGACTACGCTGCAGCACATGGTATCGAAGTTCCTGTTACAAAGGAGAACAACTACTCCAAGGATGAGAACCTCTGGCATCTTTCTCACGAGGGTATGGATCTTGAAGATCCCGCTAATGAGCCTAACCTCGATAAGATCTTAGAGCTCATGGTATCACCTGAGAAGGCTCCTGATACTCCTACATATGTTACATTTAAGTTCGAGAAGGGTATCCCTGTTGAAGTTGACGGCCAGAAGCTCTCACCTGCTGAGCTCCTCAAGTACTGCAACAAGGTTGCAGGCGCTAACGGCGTAGGCATCGCTGATATCGTTGAGAACCGTCTTGTAGGCATGAAGAGCCGCGGCGTATATGAGACTCCCGGCGGAACCCTTCTTTTCGCAGCTCACAGAGAGCTTGAGCTCTTAACAGTTGAGCGTGACACACTGCACTATAAGGATCTCGTAGCACAGAAGTTTGCTGAACTCGTTTACTACGGACAGTGGTTCCACCCCTTAAGAGAAGCTCTCTCAGCATTCGTAGACGATACACAGAAGACTGTAACAGGTGAAGTTAAGATGAAGCTCTACAAGGGCAACTGCACTCCTGCAGGCACAAAGTCACCTTATTCCCTCTACGATCCTGAGATCGCTACATTTGAGGCTGACAAAGTCTACAACCAGGCTGATGCCGGCGGATTCATCAACTGCTTCGGTCTTCCCATGAAGGTCAATGCAGCAATGAAGAAGAAGAACGGACTTCTCTGATAACGATAAGTTATTAAATCCACGCGGCTGCCTCAATACATGAGACAGCCGTGATTTTTTAAGGAGTTAGTGCCATGGATATCACATACAGACTTATGACGATAGATGACTATCAGCAGGCATATGACCTCTGGATACTCTGCGGAAACGGACTTAACGATAAGGACGATTCAAGAGAAGGTATCGATAAGTATCTTAAAAGGAATCCCACCACTTCTTTTGTAGCGGTTTGCGAAGGAAAGGTCGCCGGTGTGATATTATGTGGTCATGACGGAAGACGAGGCATAATACAGCATGCATGCGTCTGTCCTGATCACAGGCGTTACGGCATTGGCACGAAGCTTGTAGATCTTGCCCTGGAAGCGCTTAAGGCTGAAGGAATAAACAAAGTCCTTCTTGTTGCTTTCAAGAAGAACGAAGGCGGCAATGCATTCTGGGAAAGAATGGGTTTCACCCTTCGTGAAGATTTAAACTACAGAAACAAAGCTCTTGCTGAAATGGTAAGGATCGACCCTGATTACGTAAAGGAGTAAACAAAATGGCAAAAAAGATGTGGGCAGGCCGTTTCGAGAAGGCCACAGACAAGGATGTTAACGACTATAACTCTTCCCTTCCCTTTGACTGCAAGATGTACAGTCAGGATATCGAAGGATCGATAGCTCATTCTCAGATGCTCGCTAAACAAGGCGTCATATCCCAAAAGGACGCTGAAGATATCAAAAACGGTCTTTTGTCTATCAAGGAAGACATAGAATCAGGCAAACTGACATTCGATTCAGATGCTGAAGACATCCACATGTTTATCGAAGAAGAGCTGACTGACCGCATCGGTGATGCCGGCAAGAGGCTCCATACAGGAAGATCAAGAAACGATCAGGTAGCACTCGACCAGCGCCTGTATCTAGTAGATGAGGCCGGCGAGATCACAGAACTCTTAGGCGGACTTATAGACGTCCTGGTCGATATTGCAAAAGACAACCTGACAACATACATGCCGGGCTATACTCATCTTCAGAGAGCCCAGCCCATAACTTATGCTCATTATCTGACAGCTTATATCGAGATGTTCAGACGTGACTTAGACAGGATCGAAGCTGCCAAGGAAAGAGCCAACATCTCACCTTTGGGCTCAGGCGCTCTTGCAGGAACCACTTATCCATTAGACAGAGAAGCTGTTGCTGACGCTCTTGGCATGAACGGTGTTACCTTCTGCTCACTCGATGGCGTAGCTGACAGGGATTTTGCCATTGAATTCGCATCAGCTTGTTCCATTCTCATGATGCACTTATCAAGGATGAGCGAAGAGATAATCCTTTATGCTTCCCAGGAATTCAAGTTCTACGAATTAGATGACGCTTATTCAACAGGTTCTTCCATGATGCCCCAGAAGAAGAATCCAGATGTTGCGGAACTCACAAGAGGCAAGACAGGAAGAGTCTATGGAGATCTGATCTCTCTGCTCGTAATAATGAAAGGCCTTCCCCTCACATATAACAAGGATATGCAGGAAGTCCAGGAAGCGATGTTTGACTGCATTGAGACCATCAAGGCCGTTCTCGTACCCTTTACCGGCATGATGAAGACCATGACGATCCGTAAGGATAATATGGAAGCAGCTGCATTGGGCGGCTTTACCAACGCAACGGACCTCGCAGATTATCTTGTTAAGAAAGGTCTTCCCTTCAGAGAGACACATGCCATTTCAGGCAAGCTCGTACACTTCTGCATCGAGAACAATACCACTTTGGAGAAGCTTCCTTTAGACAAGCTCAAGGAATTCTCACCTGCATTCGAAGAAGACGTTTACGATGCTATCTCTCTTAAGACTTGCGTAGAAGGAAGGAGCCTCATCGGAGGTCCTAATCCTGAGACTGTTAAGAAATACCTTGATGAGCTTTAATCATTAATCTCCATAATTTACTCCATAATCAAATATCGATTATGGAGCAGATTATGGAATTCTATATTGTTCTCCATAATTGATGTAAATTATGGAGGCTGTTATAGAGACAAGCCAATAAATGGCATCAAATCAATGCTCCATGAGCCAGATCTCTGATGAGAATGGTTTAAGAACAGAACCGCCGCCAAAGTCATGTATGGTGTCAGTCAGGAGCTCTTTTGCCTGTCCGCATCCCGCATCAAAATGAGCCGTATATTCATTCTCATCCATGTTGATCGCTACAAGAACGCGCTGCTCACCTGTCCTTCTCTCGAAGATACACTGCTTATTGGTGAGGACTACGATCCTGAGGCCTCCATAATTAAGAGCGTTAGAATCCTTCTTGATCTCAGAGAGCCTTTCTATGTGATCGGTTAATCCGTTCCACTCGGGCTTATCAAAACAAGCTCTTAATGCGGGATCTCCTTCTTCCTTACGTGCCTTAGCTCCCCACTCAGAACCATAGTAAACACAAGGGATTCCGGGCATCGTGTAGATCAAAGTGTAAACCAGAGGCAGGTTTCTTTCATCGTTTAAGATAGATGCGATCCTTGTTACATCGTGGTTGTCGGCAAACGATAAGAGGTGCGCTCCCCTGCAGACTGTCCAATCCTCAGGACCGAAGAGCCTCATAAGAGAATGCATGATCTCGAACATGTTAGCCGAGTTAAATGAAGAATAGATGCCCTTATAACACTGATAATTAGTAAGCGAATGAAGGTGCATCTCACCGAGCATCCTGCCGTATTCACCGTGAAGTACTTCGCCAAGGAGGAAGAATTCCTGCTTCTTAGAATCAGTGAATTCTCTTAACCTTCTTAAGAATTCACGGTCAAGGCAGTATGCCACGTCAAGTCTTAAGCCGTCTATCTCGAATTCTTCGATCCACTTGCCGACGTTATAGAGGATATGGTCTATGACCTGAGGGTTTCTTAGATTGAGCTTAACAAGATCATAGTTGCCTTCCCAGCCTTCGTACCAGAAACCGTCGTTATAATTGCTGTTGCCGTCAAATGAGAGATGGAACCAGTCCTTATACTGTGAATCCCATTTCTTCTCCTGAACATCCTTAAAAGCCCAGAAACCGCGGCCTACATGGTTGAACACACCATCTAAGACTACTTTGATACCTTCCTCATGAAGAGCATCTACGACCTTCTTGAAATCTTCATTGGTACCAAGTCTCGTATCTATCCTGGAGTAATCTCTTGTGTTGTAGCCGTGCGTATCAGATTCAAAGACAGGGCTGAAATAGATCGCATTTATACCGAGTTTCTTGATATGAGGGATCCAGTCTAATACCTTGAGGATCCTTTTTTCAGCTATGCCGTCGTTCTCGAACGGAGCGCCGCAAAATCCCAAAGGATAGATCTGATAGAATACTGCTTCATCGTACCACATGTTTTGTACCTGTTCTTTCTTAAGTATTATTAGTTTGTTCAAGTCTTTCTTGTTTTTTCATCTTTGAGCATGTAATCAGCCCTGCTATTCCCATAAGGAATATAATGACAAGAGCCGCAATTCCTATGTAAGCTTCCACAGAGCGTGACAGATCAGCAAGGACAGTGCCGTTTGTCCTGACTAAAGCCCACTGCAGGATAAGGATCGATACGATAGTATCCGAGACTCCGATCTTGCGCAGAGATACTATTATCAAGGACTTGGCTCTGTTTGCCCTGAAGATATTGATAATGCTGAGAAGCACTTTATAGATGACATAAGCAATAAAGATATAGAGGATATAGCCGGGATAATCGTGCTCGATCCTGTTGTTATAGATAAACCTCATCGTGACTGCAAGAAAGATGTCAAACAGGATGAGATTCCTCGAAAACTTCATGTAA
>CAMHSJ010000041.1 GCA_946187935.1 uncultured Clostridia bacterium | reverse complement strand
GCCCCTTGCTTCTTCGAGCTTGGTATTCCTCTTCTCGATGTCTGATAAGACTTCCTTTGTCTTGGAAGTCATATCACTCCAGGCCTTGCGCTTAGACTCAAGATCAGCTTCTAATTCCTTCTCGGTATCGTTGCCGGAAGAGATCATCTCCTGAAGTTCTCTTATCTTGACATCCAAAGCCTCTATCCTGGCAGATGCCTCGACCTTCTTATTCCTTGCATCGTACAACTTATCAGTTATACCCTTTGCATCGGAGTCGAGCTTGAGCCTGTCCCTCTCGGATTCATCAAACTTCCTTATCAGGTCAGTTTGCTCATCCGTAAGCATTTCTGCGAGCTGCTTAAACTCATCGGCCTGCTTTAAAATGGCATCGCTCTTCTCGTTCTTGGATTTAAGATCGGCTTCGAGCTCAGCGTTCTGCTCATCCAAGAGCTTGATCTCAGCTTCTCCTTCGCTGATCTTCTGCTCTGTCTGCTTCTGTCTTTCCTGAGAGAGCTTCTTCTCTGTGAGGAGGTCATGCTCCTTCTCGGTAAGATCAGATAATTCCTGCCTGTTGTCCTCTATATCGTTCTCTAACTCATCGCTCCTGGTAAGGATCTCCTGATTGGACTTGCGGAGCTCTAAGTATCTGTCTTCCTGCTCCTTGATCTCGAGCTCGAGCTGCTCTTTGACACTGGCGGAATCGCCAATGGCTTCAGCAGCTTCGTTTATCCTGTGCACAAGAAGGTTTATCTCTGACTGCTTAAGTTCCTCATAAGCCTTATGGTATTCCCTGGCTTTCTCTGACTGCTCTTCGAGAGGTCCCCTGCGCTCTTCTAATTCGCCAAGGATATCGTTGATCCTTAACAGGTTCTGCTCGGTAGAATTAAGCTTACGCTCAGCTTCTTCCTTCCTGACCTTATACTTGACTATACCCGATGCTTCCTCGATGACCCTTCTCCTGTCTTCTGACTTGGTAGAAAGGATCTCATCGACACGGCCCTGACCGACGATCGAATAACCGTCCTTGCCGAGACCTGTATCAAGAAACAGCTGCGTTACGTCCTTAAGCCTGCAGTTGACCTTATTGATCTGATATTCAGATTCACCTGATCTGTAGAGTCTTCTTGTGACCTGGATCTCAGGGAAATCGTAGTTTAAGAAATGAGTGGAGTTGTCGAATGTGATGGTTACTTCAGCATAGTTCATAGCCTTGCGGGTAGCAGTGCCGCTGAAGATGACATCTTCCATCTTGCCGCCTCTAAGAGACTTTACGCTCTGCTCACCTAATACCCATCTGACAGCATCAGTTACATTGGATTTGCCACTGCCGTTAGGTCCGACAACGGCAGTCATACCCTTGTCGAACTCGAGCGCAGTATATTCAGGGAAGGATTTAAATCCCTGCATTTCCAATTTCTTCAGATACATAACGACTTATTATATCACAGGTTTTTATGTGGGAAGCGTTCCTGATAAACTTCGATGGCTATACGGGCGCCCTTCTGCTCTGCATCCTTCTTGGAGTGGCCCACAGCGGTAGCCAGAGGCTCATCGTCACAGAAAACGGATACCTCGAACTCCCTTTGATGCGCGGGACCGCGTTCATCTATAACGTCGAAGCGGATAACGTGCCTTTCGCCCCTCATCTGGGCAAGTTCTAAGAGTCTGCTCTTGTAATCCAGAAAGATCTCACCGTTTATAGCTTTGGTAATGATGCCGGAAAGATTTTTCAAGATACAATCGCGTGCCTTCTCAAATCCGCCGTCAAAATAAACAGCGGCGATCACGGCTTCAAAACAATCAGCCAAAGTGGAATCCTTGTCATTTCCGCCGCTCTGGGCTTCGCCCTTGCCGAGCAGCAGGTATTCTCCCATTCCCAGCTGTCTTGAGACTTCAGCAAAAGACTGCTCGCATACCGAGATGGCCCTCATCTTGGAAAGATAGCCCTCATCTGCTTCAGGCTGAAGCTCAAAGAGTTTCTCTCCTACGACTAGATCAATAACGGCATCGCCTATAAACTCCAGTCTCTGGTTTGACTGGTAGTGTCCGCCGCCGTGCTCAAACACATATGTAGTATGAGTAAAAGCAGTCTTCAGCAGTTCTTTGTCTTTGAATTCATAACCGAGCCTTTGCTCGAAAAGAGAATAATCTTGCATCGTAAAACTAAAAATTGCGGCTGAACGCATAAACACACATTCAGCCGCATCTTACTCTAATTAAATAAGCTTTGTTTAAGATCAGCCCTCTGTAAGGCTAGCGATGTAATCAACTGCGTCCTTAACAGTAACAACCTTCTCAGCAACATCATCAGGGATCTCGATGTCGAATTCCTGCTCCATTGCCATAACGAGCTCAACCATATCAAGGGAGTCAGCATTGAGATCATCAACGAAAGAGGAATCAGGTGTGATGCTCTCTTCGTCAACGCCGAGCTGATCTACGATCATCTGCTTGATGCTGTTAAATAATTCTTCGTTCATAGTTAAATACCTCCGTACGATTTTGCAATCTACAAACTGTTTTTAATGTAATACTTCGATTTTGTCAATAGCGTATTTTGAAAATCAAAGTATTTTCATCCTTTTAAATACATTTTCCCCTTAAGGATATAATCTATTCCGGATATCAATGTCATAATAACACAAATATACATAAGTACATCACCCGTTATCGTAACAGCGTTAACGGATACAGGGTAACCCTCAAATCCAAGTCCGGTGATCTTTAAGATAAGAGGTTCGAACATAAGATAGATGATGGCGATCATCTGAGTTACGGTCTTGGTCTTGCCTATCATCCTGGCTGCGATAACTTCGCCCTTGGAAGCTGCAATCATCCTGAGGCCTGATACGGCAAACTCTCTTAATATGATTATCATTACGAGCCATGCTGACACCCTGCCGAGAGCGATGAATCCAAGAAGGATGCTGATCACAAGGATCTTATCTGCAAGAGCGTCAAGGAACTTGCCGAGGTCTGTAATGAGATTCTGCTTTCTTGCGATCTGACCGTCAAAGTAGTCAGTCAGAGAAGCAATGATAAACAATGAAGCTGCAACTATCATTCCACAGGAATTGATAAAACCGTTCCATCCCTCAGGCTCAAAACCATAGATGCTTATGGGAAGCATGAACAGCAAAGTGAAAGGAACAAGGATGATCCTTAGAAGTGACAATTTGTTTGGTAAGTTCATAACGTAACTCCTGTCATATCGTATTCGTCTGTACAATCAACTATCTTAACCTTAACAATATCCCCTATGGCAAGCTCACCTTCTGTTGCTGCCACATAGATCCTGGGATCGACCTCGGGGGATTCGCCGTAGCTTCTGCCGACATAGAATATCCCGTCATCTGATATCTCGTCAATGATAACATCAATCTCAGATCCAAGGCGCATCTTTACGCGCTCGGAAGAGATCTCTTCAGCAAGAGCATATATCTCATCGTATCTTCTCTGTTTTACGTCATCAGGGACCTGGTCCGGCATATCGAACGCCTTAGTGCCTTCCTCTGGCGAGAAGATAAAGCAGCCTAGTCTGTCAAACTGCCATTTCTTAAGATTAGCCTTAAGTTCCTCAAAGTCTTCCTCGGTCTCTCCGGGGAAACCGACCATAACCGTAGTCCTGACGATAACATCAGGGATCATAGACCTGATCTTCTCTAATCTTTCAGTAATGAGCTCTACAGAGTCCTTCCTGAACATGGACCCAAGTATCTTATTACAGCCGTGCTGTATCGGGATATCAAGATAATTAGTGACCTTGGGATTATTTGCTATCTCATTTATGAGTTCATCTTCGATACCGTCCATGTAACCATACATGACGCGGATCATCTTTATACCTTCTATCTCAGACAGAGCATGCAAAAGCTCTGCGAGTCTTCTCTTCTTATAAAGATCGATACCGTAATTAGTAGTATCCTGAGCAGCGAGGATTATCTCCTTATAGCCCTTGGAAGCAATATCTCTTGCTTCGGATAGGATGTCTTAGAAAGGTCTTGATACGAATGTTCCCCTGATAAGCGGAATGGCGCAGAAAGCACATCTGTGAAGGCAACCCTCACCTATCTTGAGCCATGCATAGCTGGAAGTTGATATCTCTCTTGAATGTGACATGTGAGCAAGACCACCGGGTCTGCCGTCAGTATCGTTTATTGCCTTCTCGCCGTTTAGGAGCCTTGATACAACATCAGCAATGTCCTGATAGTGTGATGTTCCGAGAACGGCGTCGACCTCAGGCATTTCCTTCAGGATGTCGCCTGAATATCTCTGTGAAAGACAGCCCGTGACTATGAGATGCTTTAGTCTGCCTGATGTCTTAAAATCAGCACAGTCAAGTATCGTAGAGATCGCTTCGGTCTTGGCAGATTCTATGAAACCGCATGTATTAACGATGATGACATCAGAAGAAGCCGCATCATCAATGACGTTATATCCGCTGTCCTTCAAGATAGTCGACATGCATTCGCAGTCAATCAGATTCTTGGAACAGCCAAGCGCGATAAGTGTGATATTTACATCTTTGTTATCCATAGCACAGGCATTATAGCATATTTATTAGTAAGCGCTATGGTAATTTGGATCAAGAATCCCAATTATCGTAAGACCTTCTGGCAATCTCATATGAATAGCCTCTTCTGATGGCTAGTTTTAAGCATTCTTCCTCAGTTACCGAAAACTTGGAATCGTAATTGGCCCTGAACAAGTTAAGGCATGTGACTTCATCACTCTCAAGAGAAGAGATCACTTCATCAGCTGCATCTTCAGCAATGCCTGCTTCAATAAGTCTCCTGAAGATATAATCCCTGCTCTCCTGTTTCTTGCCTGACCTGGTAAACAGGACCTTGCCTGCGGCCTTGATGTCATTAATGTATCCCGTAGAGACCAGATGACTTACGGCCTGAGAGCAGATACCCTCATCAAAACCCTTACGGGCAAGATAATCAAATATCCTGCCCGAAGAATAAGTTGCTATGCCAATATGTTTGATCGCGCAATTTATAGCGCTGTCAAGATCAGACATCGATGCCTAAGATATCGTCATCAGAATCAGCAGGAGCTGATGTCTCAGTGTTTCCAACAGGCATGTCATCGTCATCATCAGCCGGCATGTAAGACTCTCTTACAAGTGTCTCGATCTCATCCCTGAATTCAGGGTTCTCTGCAAGATAAGTCTTGGCAGCATCACGGCCCTGAGCGATCTTATTGCCCTTATAAGCAAACCAGGAACCGCTCTTGTCGATGATGTTGTTCTCGACTGCGAGATCTAAGATGCAGCCTTCTGTTGAAACGCCCTTGCCGTAAAGGATATCAAACTCAGCTTCCTTAAACGGAGGAGCTACCTTATTCTTAACGATCTTGACCCTGGTGTGGTTACCGATGACTTCGGTACCGTTCTTAAGGGATTCAACCCTTCTGACATCAAGTCTTACAGAAGCGTAGAACTTAAGAGCACGACCGCCCGGTGTAGTCTCGGGATTTCCGAACATGACTCCTACCTTCTCACGGAGCTGGTTGATGAAGATGCAGATCGTATTGGACTTGGATACAACTGGAGCGAGCTTCCTTAATGCCTGGCTCATGAGCCTGGCCTGAAGACCGACATGGGAATCACCCATCTCTCCCTCGATCTCTGCTCTCGGAACAAGAGCTGCAACTGAGTCGATTACTACAACATCGATACAACCGCTCCTGACAAGAGTCTCACAGATCTCAAGCGCCTGCTCACCTGTATCAGGCTGTGAGAGCAGGAGATTATCAACATCAACACCGATATTGCCTGCATAGACGGCATCAAGTGCGTGCTCGGCATCGATAAATGCACATGTTCCGCCGAGTTTCTGGGCTTCTGCAACACAGTGCAGAGCAACCGTTGTCTTACCTGATGATTCAGGTCCGTAGATCTCGATGATCCTTCCCCTGGGAAGTCCGCCGATACCTAAAGCGATATCAAGTGTCAGAGCTCCTGTGGGGATAGTGTCGATATCAGCAACTGCCCTGTCGCCCATCCTCATGACGGCTCCCTGGCCGAACTGCTTCTCGATCTGAGCCATTGCGGCCTCAAGAGCCTTCTTACGTTCATCTGTATCCTGCACCTGGGTTACAACACCCTTAGAGGGATTCTTACTCTTAGCCATACTAACCTCCGCTTAAATCGTT
>CAMHSJ010000040.1 GCA_946187935.1 uncultured Clostridia bacterium | reverse complement strand
GCTTAAAGATCGTGTTGATGAGAATCAGGCAATTCTGGCAAGAACCCATATACTCAGATTCTCAGACGAAATAAGGAATGGTATCGAGCATAGTCAGGAATACTTTCGCCAGCAGCTTGATGACTGTGATACTTACGAAAAGTACTGTGAGAAACATCCTGAATTTAAGAACAACTACACGATGATAGCCAATAAACACATTAAAGAAACATATGAAAGATTAATACAGGAGGGAAAACTATGAATAATAAAGTTTATGACATTTTGAAGTGGATTGCTTTGGTTGCTCTTCCGGCTATAACGACGCTCTGGCTTACTCTGGCTAACATCTGGGGTTTCCCTTATGCGGAAGCTATCGGAGCCACGCTCGCAGCCATTACTACATGCCTAGGCGCTCTGCTTGGCATTAGTTCCATCCAGTATCAGAAGACTCTCGGAGGTAAAGACAATGGGGAAACGTGATCAATTCATCGAACTGGCACAGTCCCAGGTGGGCTATACTGAGAGCGGAGACAACCACACTAAGTATGCTGAATACTTCGATACACCAAAAGCAGACGGAGGAGCCTGGCAGTGGTTCAATACAAAGAAGCAATCGAGCCCCTGGTGCGCCGTCTGGATCTGCTGGCTGTTCTGTCAGATCCTCGGAGCTGACAAGGCGAGAACATTCCTCGGTTGTCCGTCTCCAAAGAATAACTGCGCAGCAGGAGTTCCGTATCTCTGGAAGTATCTCACGGCTCTTGGCTGGGAAGTCAAGAAGATAGAAGGTCGTGAAGGTGACATCATCTTCTTTAATAAGAATACCCATGTCGGGATGATCGAAGCCGTCATTGACGGAAAATATCACACCATAGAAGGAAATAAGGGTGACAAGGTTGGGCGCGGAGTCTACTCCAAGAACTCGACCAAAGTCTATGGAATAATGAGGCCAAACTGGGTATTCGTTGACAATGTACAGTCCGATCCAATACCCTCACCGGATCCACAGTCTCAATCAGATTCCACTCCTGCACCGTCTCCGACTCCTAATCCGGATCCTCCGGCGCTCGCCGGCGACTATCGTATGGTGAAAGTCAATACATCGTTGAGAATCAGAAGCGGTCCTGGAACGCAGTATGAGGTGCTAGGCAAGTTGGCTAATGGTGTTCTGATAAAAGTCCTCAAGACTCAGGGAAGCTGGGTGAAGATCGATAGGGGCTGGGTATCCTCCGGATATCTTGTGACCGTTATAGTCAAGAACTATTTTGTTCGGGTCAACTCGTATCTGACTGTCAGGAGTGGTCCTGGGACGGGCTACAAGGCGGTAGATAAGCTGTACAACGATAATGTCGTCACTGTTTATAACAGGCAGGGAACGTGGGGTCAGATCGGCGTGAAGCGCTGGGTCTCCATGAACTATTTGGAGTAGACCACATTCTACAATCCATATACTCTCCTTGAGGATGCCCTCGGCTTCGGCCGGGGGCCTTTTTGTTGGTTGGAAGTAAATAATATATATAGATTTCGTTTTATATATGCGCAAACCCCTTATAATACTCAAAGAGAGCGCACAAGGCTGGAAGTAATTTGGAAGTAAATTTGGAAGTAAAAAACGTTAAATTTCTTATATTCGAATGAAAACGAAAGAGAAAGTAAAAAGACTTAAAAGCCATATAAACAAGTGCTTTACAGTCTTTTTCATGTTTCTTTGAATGGTGGATGCTACAGGACTCGAACCTGTGACCCCCTGCACGTCAAGCAGGTACTCTAACCAGCTGAGCTAAGCATCCGTTCAACTCGCAAATTATACATTGTTTTGCCTTACTCTGCAAGAAGGATTGACATATACCCTCTGGGGGTATATTCTTGAGACAATAACAGATACCCTTAGGGGGTATATCAAGCGGAGGCTCAGTATGTCAGATAAGAAGTGTTGCTGCAATAAGAAAAAGCGCGATGAAGCTGAAGTCAAAGATCTCATAACAAGGCTTAACAGGATAGAAGGCCAGATAAGGGGCATAAGGGGAATGATAGAAGAAGATGCTTACTGCGTTGACGTGTTAAACCAGGTCAATGCGGCAAGGTGTTCTCTTAACAGCTTCTCCAAGGTCCTTTTATCAAGCCACATCAAGACATGCGTTGAGGATGATGTCAGGAACGGTTCTGAAGAGAAGATCGATGAACTCGTAGAACTCCTGCAGAAGATGATGAAATAATGACTAAGTACAACGTTACGGGAATGAGCTGCGCTGCGTGCCAGGCTCATGTCGAGAAGGCGGTAAAAGGTGTGGAGGGCGTTAAGTCCTGCAGCGTATCTCTTCTTACCGGCTCTATGACAGTCGAAGGCGATGCCGGTGCAGATTCTGTTATAAAGGCTGTGGTCAGAGCCGGCTATGGCGCTTCTTTGGCAGATGACAAGGGAGCTTCAATATCTGTGGAGGATAAGGAAACAAAACCTCTTGTAAGAAGGCTGATATCTTCTGTATTTCTCCTTCTTGTACTGATGTATATCAGCATGGGTGTACATATGTGGGGATTTCCTGCACCTTCGTTTATTGCTGATGACATGCTTGTCAGCGGCATCATCCAGATGGTCCTTGCAGCGGTGATAATGGTGATCAACGGCAAGTTCTTTATAAGCGGCATTAAGTCACTCGTCCGCCTCGCGCCAAATATGGACACTCTCGTTGCGATGGGATCAGGAGTTTCTTTTATCTACAGTGTCATCGTCCTTATCGGAATGAACAGTGAATCCCATCTGTACTTTGAATCTGCCGCCATGATAGTTACGCTCATCACTGTCGGCAAGATGCTCGAATCGGTATCCAAGGGGCGCACGACGAATGCATTAAAGGATCTTATGGATCTGACGCCAAAGACAGCGGTCCTAATAAAGGACGGTGCCGAAGTAACCGTTCCGGCATCTGAAGTAATGAAGGGTGACATATTCTGCGTTAAGCCCGGCGATCAGATACCTGTTGACGGGATCGTCATAGAAGGCAGCAGCGCAGTGGATGAATCAGCTCTTACAGGCGAATCCGTTCCCGCTGACAAAGAGGAAGGCTCTTCTGTTTTTGCAGGCACTCTAAACAGTTCGGGATATCTGGTATGCAAGGCTACCGGTGTAGGTGAAGATACTACTCTTGCGCAGATAATAAAGATGGTCAGTGATTCAGCCTTAAGCAAAGCTCCGATCGCAAAGACAGCAGATAAGGTCTCAGGAGTATTCGTTCCCGGAGTTATCCTGGTCTCAGTAATCGTAACTGCCGTCTGGCTCATACTGGGCAGGGACATAGGCAGTTCTCTTACCAGAGGCATAGCAGTGCTCGTTGTAAGCTGTCCGTGCGCACTGGGCCTGGCAACACCTGTTGCAGTAATGGTGGGCAACGGCAGGGGCGCGAGATCAGGCATACTCTTCAAGACATCCCAGGCTCTTGAGATGGCAGGAAAAGTCAGTGTTATCGCGCTCGATAAGACGGGAACGATCACGAACGGCAGACCTGTGGTAACAGACATCGTTCCTGCGGACGGCATTGAAAAAACAGAGCTTTTATACTTCGCTTCTTCTCTCGAAAAGAAGAGCAGCCATCCTCTGGCCGGAGCTGTTACGGAATATGCAGCTGAAACTGCTCAAGGAAACGTTACTGACTTTGAAGTCATACCCGGCAAAGGTCTTAAGGGCAATGTTGACGGAAGCATTGTATATGGAGGAAACCCGGGTTTTATTTCAGGCTTAGTAAGCATTCCTCCCATCCCTGAGATAGAAAGGATATCTTCTCTGGGCAGGACGGTCATGCTTTTCGCAAAGGATGAAGAGTATATAGGACTCATTGGGGTAGCTGACAGCATCAAGCCTGATGCCGCAGAAGCGGTAGCTGAACTTAAAAGTATGGGCATTGCGGTCGTAATGCTGACAGGAGACGGTGAGAGGGCGGCAAATGCCATTGCATCGGAGGCAGGTGTAACGTCCGTCATCTCAGGCGTACTGCCGGGCGGCAAATCATCTGTTATCAGGAAGCTGAAGGAATATGGCAGGGTTGCCATGGTGGGAGATGGTATCAACGATGCCGTTGCGCTTACTGAAGCTGATATTGGGATCGCCATAGGTGCAGGCACAGATGTTGCCATCGATGCGGCTGATGTTGTGCTCGTAAAGTCGAGATTAAGAGACGTGCCTGCTGCGATAAGGCTCTCTTTGAAAACGACTCTTAACATTAAGGAAAATCTCTTCTGGGCGTTCATATATAATGTAGCGCTGATACCGCTTGCCGCAGGATGCTATGCGTCTTTAGGTATTACCTTAAGCCCTATGTTAGGCGCGCTTGCCATGAGCCTGTCCAGCTTTACTGTGTGCATGAACGCATTAAGGATCAACCTTTTCGATCCGTATAAGACCGGTAAGACAAAGAAAGCAAAACAAATAGATATACAAGACATATTAAAAGGAGAGAAGACCATGACAAAGACAATGAAGATCGAAGGCATGATGTGCAGTCACTGTGAGGCGAGCGTTAAGAAAGCCATAGAATCAGTAGAAGGAGTTGAAGCTGCTTTGGTATCTCACGAGAAGGGCGAAGCAGTGGTTACGCTCGCTTCTGATGTAAGTGATGAGACATTGATCAAAGCAGTTGAGGAAAAGGATTACAAAGTTACCTCAATTTCGTAATGGATTATGTAATAGAATAGTAAACTGTAGT
This sequence comes from uncultured Clostridia bacterium, assembly GCA_946187935.1. Classification (GTDB taxonomy): domain Bacteria; phylum Bacillota; class Clostridia; order Saccharofermentanales; family Saccharofermentanaceae; genus Saccharofermentans. Next base: position 3,547 of record CAMHSJ010000040.1, on the reverse strand, counting down.
CTGTTGAAAGATTTCAGCGGCGCGTATAAGATTTATCTACTATCAGGAAAGAGGGACCTATCGTGGGCAGAAGAAGAACCAAGATGATACTAATGGCGGCAACGGTCATTGGCGGCACAGCGCTTATCTCATATGCTGCCATGAAGTGCCATATCAGGTCCTCTTTTGAGCGCGGATTTATTAATGTTGCCGGCAGCACATATTACTACGATGAGAACGGGCAGGAAGCTTATGGCTTTAAGACCATAGGCGATAACAGATATCTGTTCGACCATTCAAGCCACAAGATGGTTACGGGTATTGTAGGTTCCTTTGTTTCAGATAACAGCTTTTTCTTCAGTCCTGAAGACGGCACCATGCACACAGGCTTTGTTACCTTCGGTGAGGATGAGTACTATTTTGATCCCGATACCGGCATGATGGCAAAGGGCTGGTATGAAGTTGACGGCAAAGATGTGTTTTTCGATGAGCAGACCGGAGCCTGTGCGAAGGGCTGGGTCGTAATGGATGGAAGAGACTACTACTTTACGGAAGACCATGCCCTTGTGAAGGGGTGGTTTGACATAGACGGCGCGAGGTATCACTCATCAAGTGATACAGGGGCTCTTGATAAGGGCGTCACGCTTATCGACGGAAGCTACTATTACCTTAACAGCGAGACCGGCGCGATGCAGACAGGCTGGATCGAAGACGGTGAGGACAAGTATTACTTCATGACCGATACAGGTGCTGCGGCTGAAGGCCTCATGCAGTTCGGTGAAAATATCTATGCCTTCCTGCACGGAAAGATGGTAAAGGATGCCAAGGTCGTTCAGAACAGGATCCTCTACTATATTGGAAGCGACGGCACGATAACAAGGACTGTTGACGGCAACAGGCCGCTCGTGGCGCTGACATTTGACGACGGACCTTCACAGTACACAGCGCAGCTTGTCCAGTGTCTTGAAGACCATGGAGCCAGGGCTACGTTCTTTATCGTGGGCAACAGGGTCGACTGGTATCCTGATTCCGTAAGGCACGCACATGAGATCGGATGTGAGATGGGCAACCATACATACGAGCATACATATCTTGACAAGATGACGGGCGAGGAAGTGGCAAACGTCATAGGCATGACTGACGCTGAGGTCCTTGATGTTACAGGCGTCAGGACTTCCTGCTTAAGACCTCCGGGCGGCAGGATCGATGACACCTTAAAGCAGGAGACAACGCTTCCCATTATCCTGTGGTCCATAGATACCAGGGACTGGGCGACCAGGGATGTTGATTCAACGATCAATGCCGTTCTCTCGAACGTGCGTGACGGAGATGTCATACTCATGCACGATATATATGAGCCGACTGTCATCGCTTGCGAGACCATTATCCCTGAACTGCAGGCCCGAGGATATGAACTCGTGACCGTAGAGGAATTGGGACTCATCAATCAGGGCGGCCTTAATCCCGGACAGGTATATTACAGCATCAGACGTCCCGAGTGATAAGGGTGTGTTATAATCTTGCTATATGAATTCCTAAGGAGGGACAGTCTATGGCAGATAATAATGAGAACATCGCAGAAGAACCCGTAAAGGCTGAAGAGATCAAGGAAGAGCCTGTCGCTGCAGCAGAAGCAGAGCAGAAGGCAGCCGAGACCATTGCCGTATCCGCAGCAGCCACAGCTGCAGCTGCTGATGCTGCAAACAAAGCCAAAGAAGAGAAGAAAGCTGCCGAGGCTGCCGAGAAAGCCGCCCAGAAGGCTAAGGCCAAGGCTGAGAAGGATGCCAAGAAGGCTGCTGCCAAGGCTGAGAAGAGGCGTATCAAGCTCGAGAAACAACAGGCGATAATCGATGCCTGCCCTCCTGAATACAAGGCAATGTCGACTGCTAAGTATTTCTGGTTCGGTGTTCTTTGCTACCTGCCGCTTCTGGGTTTCTTTATAACGATACTGGTAAGCCTTATTCCCCGTAACAGAAACCTTAAGCACTTTGCAAGAGCGATACTTATCAATTACATCATCATCGCTGTTTTATTTGCAGTCCTGATCCTCGTATCTTACTTTGCAGTAGGCGAAGGCCCCCGTGATCTGATCCTTGACGGAATGGAGACGATCTTAAGCTCGTTCGGCATCTGATTTTGCCTTATTAGTTTTACCCTGATGCCACCTGTTTGTAACATTGTTATTTTACAATCTGTGTAATCGATAATGTTAAAAAGGGCGGTTGATGAAAAATGGACGACAAGCTTATCTCAAAGAAGGAACTGCTTAGTTTAGAGAAGATCTCATACGGAACACTCTACCGCTGGAAGAGACAGGGTCTCATTCCTGAGAGCTGGTTCATCCACAAGGCTACTGATATCGGTCAGGCTACGTTCTTCCCTGAAGAGAAGATCATTTCCAGGATCGAGAGGATCAAGGAGCTTAAGAATGAGCTTTCCGTAGAGCAGATGCAGGAATTATTCTCTGCAAACGTTGAGAGCTTTAAGATCCCGATCGCAGACTTTAAGAGCCTTGATATCGTAGGCAAGATGTCTTTGACCGCTTTCGCGAGCGTTTTCCCTGCCAAGAGCATGCTTGATTTCAATGATGTTTTCGGCATGTATGTCGTAGATCATCTTATGAAGCTTTCAGGCATCTATCTTGAGGATGCCAAGCAGGTGTTAAGGCTTCTTTGCAAGTACCTCTCTGTCGAGACATCAAAGGAGTATCAGCTCCTTCTCCTCCGTAAGATGGGCGTGCCCATGACGGTTCTCGTAAGAGGCGACGACGAGATCTTGTTAGAAGACAATACCGAAGTTATCGCCTGCGCAAACCTTGGCGAGTTCGAAGAAGCTCTTAAGGATCAGCTCATCGCTTAAACAACATGAGGGAAGAGAGCAGGAGCGAAGATCTGGCGGGCAGGCTCAGCGTTATAGCTGAGGGCGTAAGGCTCAGGATACTGATGAAGATCGCTTCATCAGGTGAGATCAGCGCCAAGGACATCCTTCCGGAGTTTCAGGTAACACAGCCGACTTTATCCCACCACTTAAGGCTCTTAGCTGACAGTGGGATAGTAAACGTAAGGCACGAGGGCAGATCTTCTTATTACTCGATAAACAATGAGTGCGTATCCGAACTGTCTTCGTTCCTGTTAGAACTCAACCAGCCTCCCGTTGTCCTTACGACACCTGAAGCAAAGCTTGCTGACAAGAAGCGCGGTGAGGAGAGGATATCGAGGGCCAAGAACCCTTCTTTAAAGAAGACATCGAGCGTTCCTGTACCCAAGCTTCACGTTGAAGCTCCTGATATAGACAAGCTGAAGAAAAAGAAGAAGAAAAAGTCCAAGGACAAGAAGAAGGACAAGAAAAAGAAGAAGTGATCTTTTGGGGATGCTAAGCGTCCCCTTTTTTGATCTTACGAACGGATCACCTGTTAGTGTAAGTGTTAGAGTTTTTGGAAAATCCTAACACAATTATGTTTTTTCAATGGTTTTAACATGTTTGTGTTAGAGTTTTTGGAAAATCCTAACAGTGTGCACTAGTCAAGCAAAAGTAGACACTCAAACAAGAAAATATACACCTAAACTTT
>CAMHSJ010000039.1 GCA_946187935.1 uncultured Clostridia bacterium | reverse complement strand
TCTGCCGTCACACTCTCATTGATGTCTAATACCGTCGAAAACAAAAGCATAAGCGTCTCCCCTCCTGTTTATATGATCGTATCATCCAAAAGGAAATCAAGTATTCCTATGTTAAGCACCCCGTTATCATCATACCAGCGCTTCCCGATGTCGTGACGCACTACTATCTTCGGGAACGAGTCTCCCGTCAGTGATAACGGCCTGTTCTCAGCATTTATCTTCTCTTCCGTTTCCATAGCATAAGCTGATTGGATATAGACCTTTCTTCCACCGCGGTTTGCTATAAAATCTATCTCCCTGGCGATCTTAACATTATTGCCTGACTTGCTCTTCTCTGAGCTGAATACAACACCTATATTTACTTCACATCCGCGCAGGCGCAATTCGTTATAGACAATGTTCTCCATTATGTGAGTCATCTCCTGCTGCCTGAAGCCTATCCTGGCATTTCTAAGTCCTACATCCTCACAGTAATACTTATTCGGGAAATCGAAGTAATCCTTGCCCTTTACGTCATATCTGCGGCACGCCTCGAAAAGATAGGCGTCCGACAGATGGTCCATATAAGTCTTGATGGTATTGTTGGAAACGGCCTCATCACCTGAAAGTCTCTGTTTGGAATTAAGGGCATTCGCAACATTGGTCGGATTGGTAAGAGAGCCCACAGAAGAACACAAAAGATCGAGTGTTGCCGACAGTACCGCTTCGCGCTTTATCTTCTTGCGCTCAACAATATCCTTAAGATACACTTCCGGGAATAACGACTTCAGATATTCCATCTTAGATGCATCATCAGGTCTGCTCAGTATCAGAGGCATTCCGCCGTAAAATGCGTATTCATCAAATGCAGAAGACATATCACCGCCTATAGCCTGATAGTATTCTTTAAAGCTTAACGGATGCACCCTTATCTCGTCACTGCGCCCTCTAAACTCGGTCAGTATGTCAGAAGAGAGCATCCTGGAATTGCTTCCGGTCACATATATATCAAGATCGCTGATAGACTTGAGATCGTTAAGCGCGTCATAGAACGTGATCTTCTTACCGTCCGGATTATACGGATTCTTAACTTCGTCAGACATCTGTATCTCGTCAACAAACAGGTAGAACTGACCTGTCCCATGCTCCACTATGCTCCTCACCTTAGAAGCCAGCACAAGAGGGTCTCTAAACTCTATGTCCCTGGCAAGGTCTAATTCATATGTCAGGATATGGTCTTCTGACACTCCCTGCTCAAGAAGGTAAGATCTGAATAACTTCCCCAAAAGATAGGATTTGCCGCACCTTCTTATCCCGGTAATGACCTTGACCTGTCCATCCCACATATATGAGATGATCTTCTTAAGATACCTGTCCCTGTTTATTACCATGGCCGCATCTCCTATTGAAAACTTTTACAATTAGTTGCCGTACCTTTCAATAGAATTATGCTCTGGTTATCAGCGTAAGTCAACACTGCCGCTGCAAACTTTTGCAATAAATTGCCGTACCTTTCAATAGAAGAATGCTCCGCTATCAGGCATAAGTCAACCCCGCAGCCTGTCCCCTAAGCGAAAAGTTCGCCGGCAGGTTCGCTGGTCAGCGAACTTATTAGCGAACTTCACTGCTTTTGATTACGCTTACATATAAAGTTCGCTCGAGTGTTCGCTGGTTAGCGAACTTTACAGTGAAACTCACCGCTTTTGATTACGCTTACATATAAAGTTCGCCGGCAGGTTCGCTGGCTAGCGAACTTATAAGCGAACCTGACAGTCAGAACTTCAAAACGTTTATTAGGAATATCCAGCTAAGGCCGTAATAGCACGCTACAGCAACGAGGTCGTTTACCGTCGTGATCAAAGGTCCTGAAGCAACTGCGGGATCGACCTTGATCTTCTTAAAGAACAAGGGTATCAGCGTGCCCAGAGCACTCGCGAATATCATGGAGATTATAAGTGACAGAGCGATGCAGCAGCCAACCGAGAAAGCGAACAAAGGCTCCCTGCCCTTGGCTGCCATGAGATACACGCTCACGAACACCAGGGATGCGATGCCGATTATGATGCCTACGCAAAGTCCCACCCTCGACTCCTTGGCGACAAGCTTTACCTTCTGCGTAAACGTAAGGTTCTCGTCAGTTAAGACCCTGATGGTGACAGCAAGTGACTGCGTTCCGACGTTACCTGCCATGTCTAAGATCAAAGACTGGAACGCCATTATTATCGTCAGCTGTGATATCACTGCTTCAAATACTCCTACCAGGCTCGACACGAACATGCCCAGCACAAGCAGTATGAACAGCCACGGCAGTCTCTTCCTCATGCTCTGAGCAAGGGGTTCTTTAAGGTCTTCTTCTGCGATGAGACCGGCGAATCTCGCGTAGTCTTCACCCATCTCGTCATCGACGACCTCGATAATGCTCTGCGACGTGATAACGCCCAAGATCCTGTTGTCATCATCCAGGACAGGTATGAGGTCCTCCGAGTAGTCCTTGAGCTTATTGGTACATTCATCGATCTGCTCGCTGCCGTAAACATATGGGAAGGAGGTGACGATGAGCTTTTCTAATGGCGTGGTGCTCCTCGCGGTTATAAGGTCCTTGAGGTCAATGGCGCCCAGGAATGCATGGTCATCGCCCTCTACGAATATCGTGGAGATATTGTCATTCTCCTCCGCCTGCTGCACAAGAGAACTCATCGCCTGCTTAACACTAAGATCGCTCGTAATGACTATGAAGTTCGCGGTCATGCGGCTTCCGATCTCGTCTTCGTCATAGGATGCTATGATGCTGATCTCTTCTCTTACTTCGGAATCGAGGGCCTCTATTATGAGCCTTCTTCTTTCCTTGTCCATGGTCTTCAGGACCGAGGCCGCGGTATCCGTCTCAAGCTCTGAAACGACCGCAGCAGCGCGCCTTAAGTCCATCTCTTCCAAATACAGCCCTGCCTGATCTTCTTCCAGGCACTCAAAAGTCTCTGCAAGCAAAGTCTTGCCGCATACGCGGTACAGCTTCTTCCTGCCGGCAAGATCCAGGTCCTCCATGACCTGCGCAATGTCGCTGGCATGGTAGTCCTCTAATTTGTTGTGGATAACCCTCGGGGATTCCTTCCCCGTGATAAGTGCGATTATCTCCTCTGTATAATCTCTTCTGATGTCTTTCTCACCCATTCATCTCACCTCTTTAAAAGTAAGACAAACGAAAGAAAACAAAAAGCCTCTGACAAATGCAGAGGCACCACTGTCATTTAACCCGTAAAGGTCACGATACGGAATACGGCGCGTGGCACTTTAAGGAGTAAAAGAAAGCAATGTGTCTTCTGCGTTTGTCACAACTGTCACTGCCGTCCACCGTATTCACCTCACTTTACATTGAAATAGGATAGATCCATAAGGATTATAACGCGGCAACAGGACTTTGAAAACCCTGATCATCGGGAAAGGATGTATCAGTTTTTTGACGGCAGCTGATCTGACTTGATCCTGTTAAAGGAACATTCAGGCAAATGAGTTATAATTACCTCATGGACAAACCTAGAACAAGTTACATAGATATCTTGCGCATCATCGCTATCATAAGCGTTCTGTTTAACCACCAGAGCATCTATTCGCATTTCCTCGATATGCCATTCCCGAGCGTATCAGGAGTTCTTGTCATGGTCTTTTCGATCATCACCAAGATCGGCCCGCCCCTGTTCTTCATGATCTCCGGCGCGCTGCTTCTGGGCAAAGACGAAGACTACAAGACGATCCTCACCCACAGAGCATTAAGGATCCTCATCGTCATGGCCGTAAGGACCGTCCTCATACTCATCCTGATGCCGGAACTAAGAAGCCAGCCCATCGCGGTCTTCATGTCAGGCAACATCTGGTTCCTCTATGCCTACTTAGGTTTCCTCCTGATGCTCCCGTTCCTCCGGCTCATCGCGAAGAACGCCACCCAAAAAGAGCAGCAGGTATTCATCACTCTCAGCGTCATCTGCTGTCTTGTCAGCGGCATCACGCAGGCGCTCGGCCTTGCTGAAGGCTTTACGCAGTTCCTGCCACTGTATACTTCCCTTGCTCCCAAGCTGTGCGAAAACATCATCTTCCCGCTGACAGGCTATTTCCTCTATAAAGGAGATATCCTCAAGACAGGCAAAGACAAGGCCCTGCTTGCAGCATCTGCAGCATTGCACCTTGCCGTCTCAGCTGCCCTTATAGCAGTCAACATGTATGCCGGCAACACGGAATTCGAACACATGGAAGCCCTGAGGATGTACTTCATACTTCCTCTGACAGTACTCGCATTCGTCATCGCAAGAGATCACATAAGCCTTAAGGAAAAGACGGCAAAGATTACAGCTCAGATGGCGGGCGTGGTCTTCGGCATCTTCATCTTAGACACCACGCTCTTCCCGGCAAGAGACATCGAGAATGCCATTGCGGATCTCATCCCCGGCATCCCTCTCTTTATAAACTGCACGTTTGTGGTCTTAGCGGAATTCATAGCATTCGGCGCCATAACTTATCTTCTCAGACTTATCCCGCCGGTTAAGAAGATCCTTTAACTTCCAAAAGACATTTACCGCAATTCCATAGTTATCATGACGATCTGCCGTTTTCAACAGACGGCATTATATCAGATCCTTAATGATGTATTGCCGATACAGCAATTCCAATAACATACAGTATTAATAAGAATACGCTTACCGCAACCGAAACGATCGAGACTGCAAGGCTGGTTTTACCCATTTGAGTCATCTTCCCGTTCTCATCCTTTGCCTGAAGCGCCATGACCAGTCCCGCGATCGATAAAGGAAACAGCATAGTAAGGAGACCTGCGACCGATAATGCCAGGGCCGTTTTCCCCGGATCGGTCCCAATTCTTCCCCTGCGGCTGTTCGTTGCAGAACCGGTCCCCGTATCGCCCTTAGGGTTATAACCGCAGTTAGGACAGAAATTAGTAAAGAATCTTATGCCGCACTTAGGACATGTCTTGCCAGCCGCATCCCTTCTCACGCCGCACTTGGGACAGTATGTCCCGTCGTATTCAGCTGAACAGTTAGCGCAGACATATAAAAAATCGTTAGAGCCGCAGCTGTCGCATGAGCTTGTTCTGTTATCAGTAACAGTTCCGCAAAAAGTACATTTCTTCATTTATATCTATCCCTCTTGATCAAAACACTATGCCTTGACCACCATTATCTTATAAATCCGTAATCGCCGCAACATCGCTCTGATATTCCTGCCCCAAAAATATTTCTTTTTTTAAGTTTCATTTAAGGTATGGGGCACATAATATAGCCATCAAAGCAATCAATTCTTCATACCCCATCCCCCGGCCCGGCTCACGCAGCCGGGCTTTGTTATGTGACAAAAGGGCTGTCCCTCTGTCACATTACTCGAAGCTCACAGTATTAGGCGCCGTGGAGTATTCATATGTCGTAATCCCGGAAGATGTGCACCAATCCATCAAAGCCTTCGCCGTATATTCATCACTCTCGGTAAGCCACTTAGGCCCGTCGAAAAACATGACATCCGGATCCACCACTTCATAGAAATAAGGAGACATGGAGTGATTCCCGTGATGCCCCGGCTGGCATATATTGGCTGACAGGGAAGAGCCATACATAGAAAGCAGGATATCACCCATCTGATCACCGTAAACGTCTCCGCACACCAGGAAAGAATCTTCCAGACCGGTTATCTTAAACATCAGGGAGCCATAGTTCGCAACATCAGGATTGCCGGTATCAGCTACTATCTGATCGTAGGAATTAAACACATAAACATCCAGTCCGCGGATAGTAAAGCTGTCGTCCCTGCTAAGATACACGATCCTGGGATCTCCCTCAGTCTGATCTATAAATCTCTTATATACTTCAGGTGTATCCCACCAGCGCTCAACAGCATAAGAACAGTACAGATCGTAGTCTAACGGCGTAGCATAGACTGTCCCTATAATGATGTCACCCGGATCAGCATAAATATTGTTAAAAGCAGAGACGTGGTCTGCATCGTAATGCGTAATGAACCAGTAATCGACCTTGCCTCCATACAACGCAATCACAGAACGTACCTGCTCAGTATTGGCATCCCATCCGCCGTCGATCACGATCAGAGTGTCGTCATCGTTATTAACGAGCGTATAGAACTCTCCCTGTCTTCCGTCGTCGTCTCCGTACTCGGTAATGGTCCAGGTCGTATCGCGGATCTCTCCGGATTTAGGCGTTACCTTAACTTGCAGCCCGGCTATGACATCACCCGTTGTCCCTGCAAGAGTACCGTTAGAGACCCACTCCTGCCAGTCAGAACCCGCAAGCTTTACCCTGTAGCTGATATCGTAGTAATTGGCTACATGACCGATCAGCATTATCTGTATACCGAGAATATTCTTGTCTTCCTTACCGGATACATCACTGCCGGTCTTCCAGCCCTGCCAACCCTCGTCCTGAATAAACGAGCGATACGCTATATCCCCGGAATACTCCAGTTCTCCAAGTGCTAGCGAATAAGATTCAAGTGGAGAATCTCCAAAGAATCCTGTGAAAGACAGAGCACCGTCGTTATCTGATATCCTGGTTCCCCAGGAGGAAAACTCAGCCGTGCCAGATAAGAGATCTGTTTTTTTGCATGAGACAAGAGACAGCAGCATAACAGCTGCCATGACAACTATACTGCACAAACAAAGGATTCGTTTCTTCATCAAAAACAGTCGAACCTCAGGCCTCTTCTATTCTCTTGGAATACATCTTGTCGTAGTAGTTCTGGTATTCACCGGAGATTATATTCTCCCACCAGGAACGGTTATTAAGATACCACTCGATAGTCTTCTTGATGCCGTCTTCAAACTTAGTCTCAGGAAGCCAGCCCAGTTCGTTATGGATCTTTGTGGGATCTATTGCATATCTCATGTCGTGACCCTTGCGGTCCTCTACATGAACGATAAGTGATTCCGGCTTATCAAGATATTTGCAGATGAGCTTAACAATATCGATATTCCTCATCTCGTTATGTCCGCCTACGTTATATACTTCCCCGACCTTACCCTTGTGGATTATAAGATCTATCGCCCTGCAGTGATCCTCAACATAGAGCCAGTCACGTACATTAAGTCCATCGCCATATACCGGCAGCGGCTTATCTGCCAAGGCATTTGCGATCATGAGAGGGATAAGCTTCTCCGGGAAGTGATAAGGACCGTAGTTATTAGAGCAGCGTGATATGGTTACAGGCAGTCCGTATGTCCTGTGATATGCCAGTACCAGCAGATCTGCTCCCGCCTTCGAGGATGAATAAGGTGAAGATGTATGTATAGGGGTCTGCTCCGTAAAGAACAGATCGGGCCTGTCAAGCGGCAGGTCTCCATATACCTCATCTGTAGATACCTGATGGTATCTGGTGATGCCGTACTTCCTGCAGGCATCCATAAGCACAGATGTTCCGATGATATTAGTCTCAAGGAAGATCTGGGGATCTTCTATCGACCTGTCAACGTGAGATTCTGCAGCAAAGTTTACTACGATATCAGGTCTTTCTTCCTCAAAGAGTTTCTCTACTGCTTCTTTATCACAGATATCAGCCTTAACGAATCTGAAGTTCGGATTATCCATAACCGATTCCAGTGTAGAGAGATTGCCTGCATATGTAAGCTTATCGAGGCATATTATCCTGTAATCAGGATGCTCCTTCAGCATATGGAATACAAAGTTACTTCCGATAAAACCTGCTCCGCCTGTTACTATTACCTTCATTGATATTCTCCTGTATCACTTGATCTTGTTAATATACTTTCCATCCAGAACAGCCCTGAGATACTGACCATACTGGCTCTTGCCCATCTTGTTAATGGCAGCCTCCACTCCTGATCTGTCGATCCAGCCGTTCCTGTATGCGATATCCTCAAGACATCCTATCTTGCGGTGCTGATGCTGCTCTAATGTCTTTACGAAGTTACCTGCATCGAAGAGGCTCTCATGTGTTCCGGTATCAAGCCAGGTAAAGCCCTGTCCCATTATCTCAACATTGAGCCTGCCCTGCTCAAGATAGATCCTGTTAAGATCTGTTATCTCAAGCTCTCCTCTTGCAGAAGGCTTAAGGTTCCTGGCATATTCCACAACCTTGTTATCGTAGAAATAAAGTCCTGTTACGCAGTAATTGCTCTTAGGAGCAGCGGGTTTCTCCTCTATCGAGATCGCAGTACCTTCCTTATCGAACTCAACGATACCGAATCTCTCGGGGTCCTCTACATAGTAACCGAATACTGTTGCGCCCTTGCCGGTCTCGGCATTTGTAACCGCATGTCTTAATCTCTCTCCGAGACCGTGACCTGAGAAGATATTATCGCCTAAGATCATGGCGACATTGTCATCACCTATGAACTCATCACCGATGATAAATGCCTGAGCAAGTCCGTCAGGTGACGGCTGTACTTTATATGAGAGATCTATGCCGAACTGGGAGCCGTCCTTGAGGAGTTCTTCGAACCTGGGAGTATCCTGGGGAGTTGAGATAATGAGGATATCCCTTATCCCTGCAGACATAAGGACTGACAGAGGATAGTAGATCATCGGCTTGTCATAGACAGGCAGAAGCTGTTTGGATGTTACCATTGTAAGCGGATAAAGTCTCGTGCCGGATCCGCCAGCCAGTACTATGCCTTTCATGGAAGAAGCCTCCTATTTGGAAATTAGCATATATTGTATATTAAATAATAAAGCAAAACCACTTGTACAATCTTTCAAATGAGAATCGGCCCGCTGTTATGCGAGCCGCCATTATCAACAATCGACTTCACCAACATCCTGAATGTGCGCTTTGCCTCCAACAAAGGTAGGAATGGGTACATCGTCATAAACCAATACGAAGTCAGAGAACTTATCAACTGCATCTCCTAATGAAAATCAAACCATATAAAGTCTAACCCAGAGCTGTGTTCATTGATACAGTAAACCAAATATGTATCATAGAACATATAATCATCAATATGGCACACGAATCAAATCTTTTAGCTGCCTTGGGTTCGATGTAACCATTAGAAATGCTATTAGCATATACATAGCAAGCTGTAGCAATTATGCAAAAATACATTACAGCAAAGG
>CAMHSJ010000038.1 GCA_946187935.1 uncultured Clostridia bacterium | reverse complement strand
GAGATAGTGCATCCTTGTCTTTGTGGTCTCAGCCGTGCCAAAGACAGTCTTGATAAGATATCCGGCTACAAACGCGGAATACATGATGTTTATCCCTGCCAAATAAAGAAGTCCGCACACGAGCAAGAGGAGCACAAAGCTCAGCGTATAGAATGTGTTGGGTTTCCAATCGTTTTTAACCTGTTTGACGTATCTTGAGATGAAGGCTATAGCAGCGAAAATGCCGACTGTTACAAAGCATATAACCACCATCTCCCACAGTTTTATCTCGCCTGATGTGGCGATCTTAGTCGCGACATTTAAAAGCACCCAAAGACACAGATCCTGAAATGTTGATACTGTAAGAACAGTATTGGAGAACCTTGTGTTCATAATGCCCATGTCAAAGAAGATCTTGGATATAACGGGTATGGAGGTTATAGCAACTCCGATCGCGAAAACAAGTCTGAATGAAACCACATTATTGCTGCTTCCGATAAAACTATCCTGAAACAGATCAAAGAACGGTATGCTGCCCAGCATCGGCAGAACTGTTGCGCCGGTAAAAACGAGACTGATCGTTCTGGCGTTTGATCTGTCAACTTTGATATCGGTATTATACCCCGACAGGAACATAAGAAAGATAAGACCCAGCTGATAGAAGATATTAAGAACCTTTCCTTCTTCCGGATAGGCAAAGAAAACAGTATCAGCAAAGTCGGGCCAAAGAAGGAACAGACAGCTTCCGCCTATGATCATGCCGCCTAAGATCTCACCTACTACACGCGGACCCTTTATCTTCTCTAAGACCGAGCCAAATACATAAGCGCTTGCCAGCAAAAGCGCGAGCGCAATTAGCGTGATTATGATCTCTTTTTCTGAAAGTGTTGCAAGTCTCATATCCGTACTTTTTTACATAACTCATTCAGTTTGGTGCAAGCCTGATTGGCAGTTAATCATTCTCCTCTCCCCACCGCTTTAATTCCAAAAGAATAGGGATGATGCTCTTAGCTTTTTCGGTGAGCCTGTATTCAACACGGACAGGCATCTCATCGTACTGCGTCCTTAAGACCATGCCGTCAGCTTCCATTTCCTTGAGGGACGTTGCGAGCATGGTGTTGGTGATGCCGTAGATACCCCTTCTCAGTTCGCCGTACCTGACAACTTCCTTCTGATCTATAAGGCAGAGAATCAGGATCTTCCACTTGCCTCCGATAACGTCCAAGACGCGTTTCAAGCCGCATCCCTTGCCGGCAACATCTTCACAGAGCTTCTCTTTCTTCATCAGTATTCTCCTTATAAAACACCGGTAAGGTTTTCCGTACCAGGTAAATATAAACTGCGTACTTGATACGGAAATTATACCAGATATAATCTAAGTATCAATAAAGCATCTTTTGTTCAGGAGGTATCAATATGGAATACAGATTTGATGAGAATACTTTTAACGAAGAGGTCATGAACAGCAGCATCCCTGTGATGATCGATTTCTATGCCGAATGGTGCGGGCCTTGCCGCATGATGTCACCTGTCGTTGAAGAATTTGCAAAAGAGTACGAGGGCAAAGTCAAGATCGGCAAGGTCAATGTGGATGAGCAGGCTACTCTCGCTTCGATGTTCGGGATCCAGAGCATACCCAGCTTTGTTTTTATCAAAGACGGCAAAGTCATAGACAAAGTTACAGGCGCTATGCCGAGAAACGTTCTCAAAGGTCACCTTGAAGATCTTGCTTAAGATTAAACCTTAACTTTCTTACAATTCCGGGCTTCATACATATGGGATTCTGCTATAATCTCTCATCGGTTAGGAGGATTCCATATGAAAGCCGGAAGAATTATCAGTTCAGTATTAGCTGCCGCCATTCTGCTTACAGGATGTGCCAAAGGAAATATATCAACAGTCTCTGAAATGACTGCTTCCCCCAGCACTTCAGAGAGTCTGCATATCAGTGAGACAAGCGAAACATCAGAGACGGTATATGAACCGCCGTTTGAATATAACCCTCATCTTTATTCAGCCCTGATCGCCACCGAAGTGCCTCAGGAAAACTGGGATTCTCTTTACAACCTCGCTGACGCATTGCGTGCAGGAGAGGATACTTTTGAATGCTCCAGCCAGGAAGCATACGACTGGTGCATGGACTCCGGAATTCTTGCCAACCTTATTCCCGCTGCCTGCATGAAGATTTCAGGTATAAGCAATGACGGAACGGCTCCATACGAGGACGGTTTCGGCAGGATCTATTATGAAATGCCTGTGGAGGAATTCGTCCAGCGCGAAAATGAATTCGAAGAAGCAGTAGAGGATGTTCTCAACACCTGTCTTGAGAAGGATGATACAGACTTTGAAAAATGCCTTAAGCTTTATGACTACATGGAAAGCAATTACTACTACGATTATGATGGGACAGCTTTTTCCAAGAGCGGTGACGGCTATGTCTACTATACATTTTTCAACCATACAGGTCAGTGCATAGATTTCGGTTCACTTTATGCTTTCCTCCTTCTACAAGCAGGCGTGGAGGCGATCTCAGTAGGCTGTTTCGATGAACTCGACCATGAATGGACATATGTTGTCATTGACGGTCAGGGATACCATATCGATCCCACATGGGCATTAAAGGAAGGCTACACTGGTGATCTGAGTCTTGATTACTTCATGATGAGCGATGACATAAGGACAGAAACGGGCTGCCCCGTAACAGATCTGACAGTACAGCTGCTTCCGGGTTTCTGGCTTAACAATTCTTCCCTCACCCTGCCTGCAACGGATGAAAGCTATTACGCAGGCTTGTTCACTACTTTAGAGCGGCTCGATGAGGATAACAAGATACTCTACTACACAGATGCTGATGGTTCGGTACGCACGCTTGATTACAGGGATATTTAGTGTTCCTTATCAGCCCCCGAAACTGCTCTTTGCTGCCTCCGACGTCAGGTTCCTCTTTTCAAGCGTCTTCTCGAAAAGAAGATCAGCTGTATCAGGCATGTTATCGTAAATTACTCTGGTCCCTTCCTCGGTGATGCCGCCCTTTGTAGCGACCCTTGATACAACGTCGCCAAAAGAAAGCTCATTACTGAGCATGAGATCGCCTGTGGCGCTCATTGTGGAAAGGACCATGCGGACTATCTGATCTTCAGGTATCGATGTATGCTTCCCTGCAGAAGTGCATATAACGTCAAAGACGGATGCAATAAAACCGGGCATACAGCTTACCAGTTCAGAGCCCATGCCCATCTCACTCTCTGGCAGTTCGATAATATTGCCTATGACACTAAGAAGTGATCTGAGATCTTCCTTGTCATTTTCGCTGACCTTGTCATCGAAACACACAAGGGTCTGGGATCTTCTGATCTCTGCGGTAACGCTGGGTATTACCTTGGCGGTCTTGTTCTCTATGACTTTATGGATCAGATCAAACGGTATGCTCCCATTAAGCGAGACCAGAAGAGCCTCAGGCTTTATAACATCTCTTATTTCTTCAAGGACTGACTTAAGATCCCCGGGACGGACACATACAAACACTATGTCAGATCGAGAGGCCAGACTGCGGTTATCACTTATGGTGGATATATTCCCTGCTTCTTCAAGCTTATCTTGTGACCTGTTTGATACCCAAAGGTCATCCTTATCAAGACCGGCATTCTCGGCAAACTGCCAAAGCAGCATCTTGCCCATGCTGCCATAACCTATAATCCCTACTCTCATTCTTATCCTCCCAGGTTGATCAGATCATCAGTCAAACAGCTGTCTGCCTGTATCGTATGCCTTCTTAAGGTTCTGATCCCAGTTAGCGGTGCGCTGTTCTTTCTCTCTTGAAGTACCATCGAAAACGACAAACTCGGCCTTTTTAACGCGTCCAAAGAGCCTGTCTCCGAGCATTACTCTTTGCATAGCCTGAAGGAGGCCGAACTGCTCGAGTCTTTCGATGGGATTGCCTGCCGAACAAAGTATCAGTCCTTTATCAAGCTCCTTCATGGACTTATCGCCGTAAGCAAAACCATAAGACCAGACCCTGTCAAACCAGCCGACGAGTTTGGCAGGCGCTTCAGTCCAGAAGACAGGATAGATGAACGCTATGGCATCAGCAGAATTGATCTTCTCATGCTCGGCCCTTACATCCTCTGCAATGTCAGGCGAATTGATGTAGTTGGCATCCCGCAGATATTCCTGCTCGGTCATGTCAGTCTTAAAGTCCATCTTATAAAGATCAGACAGGATATACTCATGGCCTGCATCAGTTATTCCCTGAATAAATGAATCCCTCACATGGCGGGTAAAGGAATCCTCAGACGGATGGCAATAGACGATAAACACTTTCATATCAGGATCAACCTAAGGTCTTAACTACTTCATAGACAAAGACACCCTTGGACTTACCCTTAAGGGGGATCTCGCCGACTTCCTTGACCTCTAACCTGTCCTTTAATCTCTCATAGAGAACGTCGCTTATAAGGACCTGTCCCTTCTTGGCATTTGCCTCGAGTCTTGCGGCGGTATTAACCGTATCGCCAATGGCAGTAAAGTCCATCCTGAATTCACAGCCGACATTGCCGACGACTGCAGGACCTACATTGACACCTACACCGAAGCCTACGCTCCTGCCGAATCTCTTAATGAACTTCTCCTCTATCGCCTCGCCGCCTCTTACGATATCCATGGCAGCGCATACTGCCTTGTATTCGTAGTCATCAAGATCGAAAGGCGAATTGAAGACTGCCATCGTCGCGTCGCCTACGAACTTATCCAGTGTTCCGCTGTTATCGAATATGGATTTTGTCGTAAGGTTCAAGTACTCGTTAAGGATCTCAACGACCTGCTCAGGCTCTAAGGCCTCAGACATTGTGGTAAATCCTCTGATATCAACGAAGAGGACAGCTATATCCCTGTTCTCACCGCCGAGCTTGATCTCAAAATCACCTTTCTTGGCGATCTCTTCAACGATCTGCGGCGCAACATACTTACGGAAGGCATTGAGCACCTTCTTCTTCTTGCGCACCTCCAGAAGGTAATTGATCGCAAGCGAATAGATAAAGGACAGTACCAGCACTATCGGGAAATAGATAACGCTGTAAGACTGGCCGTTGTTGTTTATCCATGACATAGCAGCGATCTCAGAACCGACAGATACAGCAAGCAATAAGGCTGACTGCCATATCTTGAGCTTGCGGAACAAAAGATGGAGCAGCATTGCGATCAGCGCGGTTACAAGACCTGACATATAAGGGCTGCCGTTAACGGCAAATCTGCCCTGCAGGTAAGACTGGAAGATGTTGGCATGGATCTCCACTCCATACATCTGGCTACTCCTGCCGTTAGGAACATTAAAATCGTCCTGCATTTCCGGATCGTATGCACCGACAAAAACGATACTGTCATCAAAAATCCTGGGATCGATATTTCCGTCCAATACGTCACACATGGAGATGTACTCGTAGTCGCCGGGCCTTCCGGAATAGTTGATTATAGAACGGCCCGTCCTGTCTGTCGGGATCGTCTCAGGCGTTATACCTACCTGCCCGCAATAAATGTCATACATGACCTTTGCAAATGTCTGATAGGTCTCACCGTTATACTTTTCGACAGGGATTATCCTTCTTACTGTACCGTCAGAATCCTGTGCAACATTACTGTAGCCCGTAGCCGTTACTTCACTCAGTTCATCGAAAGGAAGGACGATGCCTCCAACGGGATAGAAGACCACTCCCTGCTCGTCCTTCTCCCACTTCTTGTCATAAATGAGCTGACTTACGACAACGACATTGCCGTAATCTTCAGCTGCCTGCACGAAAGCCTGATCTCCCTCGTCAACACTTCCGGAGAACAGGACATCGAAGCCGACTACATAAGGCTTTGTTTCTTCATCAACATTGAGCTTGTTAACAAGATCGGCATATACGCTTCTCGACCACGTCTGTATAGGTCCGTATCTCTCAAGAGTCCTGGCATCGATACCAATGATCTTGATATCACTCCTGATGCCTCTCGGAAGCTGATACAGATCATCGCGCGCAATGTAATCCAATGCGCTGAACAGGTTAGTCACAGTAAGCAGGAATATGATTATTCCTACGACAAGAGATTCAATAACGACGATTATATTCTTACGCATAGTATCAGCTTACCTTCGTGAAGGTGTAATCTCCGTCTTCATTTACATAGACAGGCATGCCGCCGTTATAGACAGTCGCATCATCATTAACTGTCCAGGTTCCGGTATCGAGTTTATATGTCTCTTCTACAAACAGAGGAAGGACAACATCAGGAGGCAATATTCCTTCCCTGCGCCATTCTGCCATAAGGATGAACTTAAATGTCGTAATGTTTCCTGCCTCATCCTCTGCAACGATCGTGTACTCTATATATCCATATCCAGGATCAAGACTTAAGATATTGCCGGCAGCAGAAAGATCCACGGGTTTTCCGTTTACCGTAAGAGATCTGAGATTAGGATCGTTTGCTATTACATCCAGCTTGGAAACATAGACTACGGATCCGTCAGCGATGCTTCCTGAAGAAGTATTGAAGACAGGAGCTTCCTTGTCGATCTTAGGCCTGTCAGTCTCGCCGATCGCAACAGAAGATGTGAGTGCGCCGTCAGAGATCCTCTTAAGATAGACAGCATTAAGTTCTCCGCTGTAGGGAATGCTCTCAGCATACTCTCCGCCAAGTGAATCAGAGATGAGGTATCCATCAGGTGCTATAAGCTCAACGTCACTTGTGAAGAATCCGTTGTTGCCTTCAGTGCCGCTAAATGTATAAGCAGTCTTAGGCGCTGTAAGGTAGCTTATCGTAAACTCAGCAAAAGCGCTGTTCCTTGCATATATACCTGTCTCGCTGACTGTTGCTCTTGCGACATAGTTTCCTACATCTACGGGAGCAACTGTCGTATAGGTTGAATCCGGAGCATCTGAAGACTTATACATTATCACGACAGCGCCATTTGAATTGGTGCTGAAGGAAGGATCGGGCTTCTGTCCGTAGTAGATGTCATCGACCGTAATATCCAATGTCGCTTCATTCAGATCGATCTTGAATATACCGCTGCATATAATACCCGTATAATTTGCAGTTTCAGGAATAGTAACTCTTACCTCATATGTGCCTGCAGCCGAAGGAACTGCTTCCGAATAAGCAGTATCAGGAGCATCTGATGCCTTGTATTCAAATACAGCTTTGCTGCTGCCATCTGAGTTCGTTGTAAGCACAGGAGTTACCGTGCCTCCGACAGTGATATCAGCAACGGAAACACCGGCGGTAGCAACTATCTTGTTGATCTTAAAATCATATGTGCATGAGATACCCAGATACGCATCTGTCTCAGGAACGGTTGCCCTTACCGTATATGTACCTGCTGCAGTTGGAACTGTCGTGGTATAAGTTGAATCTGCTGCACCTGCAGCTTTATATTCGAATACTGCATCGTTCTTACCGTCGGATGTAGTCGTCAGTACAGGCGAGACTGTTTCGCCGATGGTTATATCGGCAACAGTTACGCTTGCTGAAGGCATGATCTTATTGATCGTGAAGTCAGCTGTACGTGTTGTACCCAGATAAACGTCAGTTGATGCAAACGTCACCCTTAATGTATAGTCTCCGCCGGCAGATGGAACTTCTGCCGAGTATGCGTCATCCCCCGCTGTTCTGAGCTTGTACTCATAAGTAACAGCACCGTCATAATCATCCGGTTTTGTCACGACAGGTCTTATTGTTCCGCCGACAAGGATATCATTTACACTGACCTCTGCCGTAAGATCTTTCCTGCTGATCGTAAACGTGTCAGTATCAGTATCTGATTCAAAATTCGCAGTCTCGGGCAGCGTTACCCTTGCCGTATATGTTCCGGCCGCTGTTGGTACAGTTGTTGAGTATGCAGTATCAGGATCCGCGCTGAGCTTGTACTCGTATACGGGGGTGCCGTCATACCCATCAGGATCAGTATCAAGTTCCGGTACGACTGCTTCACCAACATAAATATCATTAACTGTAAGATATGCATCAGTTTCAGCTTTATATACCTCGAAGCTGTCTGTGAGGGTTGTTCCATAATACATATCCGTTTCCGGAAGCGTTACTCTTACATTAAACATTCCTGCTTGAGCCGGTAGGTCAGTTGTGTATGCTGAATCAGGCTCAGAAACCAGCTTATACTCGTAAGTGATATGTCCGTCATAATGACTGCTTGTTATTTCCACATCAACTTCAGGCCTGTCGCCAAGATAGATATTACTGGTAAAAGTCTCCGCATCGACAGTAACCTTAAAGATGTTAAATGTGTCTTCACATGTTGTGCCTTCATAAATATCAGTCGGCTCGAGAGTAGCCCTTACAGTATATGATCCTATTGCAGTCGGTCTTGTTGTTGAGTATGCAGTATCAGGATCTGTGCTGAGCTTGTATTCGTATATGATATTTCCATCATAAGCTTCAGGATCGATCTCCATATACGGACTGTATGGATAATAAGGTGTGCAATTATCGATATACACCGTTGCAGTAACAGGTATCTTGCTGATCGTGAATGAAGCTGTACATGTTGTGCCCTGGTAAACGGCAGTTGATGCAAGCGTTGCCCTTACGGTATAGTCTCCACCGGCAGTCGGCACATCAGTTGTGTATGCGTCGTCATCCGATGTTCTGAGCTTGTACTCATAAGTTATGGTGCCGTCATAATCATTGGGCTTCGTCAAAACAGGAGATGGCGTATTGCCTGCAACGATATCTTCAACACTGACTGAAGCAGTTAAGGTCTTTCTGCTGATCGCAAATGTCCCCGTGCAAGTGGTTCCTATGTATTTTGCAGTATCAGGAAGAGTGGCCCTTACTGTATACTCTCCTGCCGCAGAAGGAACTTCAGCTGTGTAGGCATCGTCATCCGATGTACTGGGCTTGTACTCATAAGTTATGGTGCCGTCATAATCATCGGGTTTTGTCACAACAGGGCTGACTGTTCCGCCGACAAGTATGTCTTCAACGCTTACCTCTGCTGTAAGCTCGATCTTGCTGATCGTAAAATCAGCAGTACATGTTGCTGCTGAATAACTATCCGTTTCAGCGAAAGACACTCTCAGTGTGTAAGATCCTGCAGCTTCCGGGATGACCGTTGAGTAGCTTGAGTCAGAAGCTGTGCTGAGCTTGTACTCAAATACAGGATCATCTTCACCATCATAATCCTGGGGCAGACCTGACAATACCGGTGAAATCTCTCCGCCGACAGTTATGTTTTCAACAGATACGGATGGATTGAACTCATGTCTGTATATGTAGTACTCATACTCATCAGTTTCGATCGTATCATCATAACCATCGAAAGATAATATGGCCATAACCTTATGATTTCCGGCAGAAGTGGGCTGATCCTCTTCTTCCCCGTCATATAAAAACTCTGCGGTGTAGGGTTCATCAGTTCCTGTTACTGTTACCACAGGTTCATATTCATCATCAACAAATACCGTTCCGGGGATCGATACCGAAGCATCAACATCACCAAGTTCAGGACTCTTAATGGTAAAAGTAACGGTCGTTGTTTTATTAAACTTATCAGTAGCCGTCAAT
>CAMHSJ010000037.1 GCA_946187935.1 uncultured Clostridia bacterium | reverse complement strand
CTAACGAAGGTGTATATACTTTTTTGCGGGTGTCTACTTTTACGGTATCACTTCAAATCCTAACAGTTACTCTAACAATTGGAAAAGGAGATAAAAATGATCCGGTTCATTACTGATCCTGATAAGCGCCGCGAGATATCGTGCACCATACTTGAATCGCTGAAAGACTGGTTTGAAGTAGAAGAATCAAGAGAGGACTATATCACTCGATCAGCAGACCGGCCTTTCTTTGCAGCAGAAGAAGACGGCAGGTATGTTGGTTTTCTCTGCCTCAAGGAAACAGGCAGACATACTTCTGAGATCGCCGTTATGGGAGTCTTGCCCGGATATCACGGCAAAGGTATAGGCAGGAGGCTTTTTGCTGCTGCCAGAGACTATGCTTCGATGAACGGGTATTCGTTCCTGCAGGTCAAGACTGTAAAGTCCGGTGTGTATCCTGATTACGATAAGACCAATGAGTTCTATAAGAGACTTGGCTTTAAAGAACTGGAAGTAGTAGAGGAGTACTGGGACAAGGATAATCCCTGTCAGATCTATGTGATGTCACTTAAGAGCGCAGTAAATATTATTGCTGTGCGTCACAGTTACCGCGGCAAGTTCCTGCCTGAACCGGTTCCTAAAGAAGATCTTATGACCATTGCAAGAGCAGGCATGGATGCGCCTTCAGGATGCAACAAGCAGACAACGGAACTGATAGTCGTGGACGAGGCTGATACTCTGTCTAAGATCAAGGCTCTCATCGATCCGCCCGTGGCTTCCACTGCGCCTTCCATGATCGTTGTGCTCTCAAGAAAGATCAATGCATACCGCGACAGGTGTTTTGCAGTCCAGGATTATTCTGCTGCGATCGAGAACATGCTCCTTGCCATAGTCGAGCTCGGTTATCAGAGCTGCTGGTATGAAGGGCATATCACCGACGATGACAGGATATGCGATAAGATCGCTTCCGTATTAGGGGTTCCTGATGATCTTGAGGTAGTATGCATACTTCCCGTAGGCAAGGCGGCAGAAGACTTCCACGTGCCTTCCAAGAAGCAGTTTGCCGAGCGTGTCAGGTTTAACCGTTATACCTCCTGACAGTGCTATAATCTCATTATGTATAAAATATTCATAGTTGAAGATGACAAGGGCATAGCAGAAGGCATAGTCTCATGTCTTTCCTCGTGGGAGATGGAAGGCGTTGTGGTATCTGACTTTAGAAACGTCTTAGGCGAGATAGAAGCCGTATCGCCGCATCTCGTGATAATGGATATAACCCTGCCCTTCATGGGTGGTTATCATTGGTGTCAGGAGATACGCAAGACGAGCAAAGTCCCCATTATCTTTATCTCATCTGCAACAGATAACATGAACATCGTAATGGCTATGAACATGGGCGCTGATGATTATATCCCCAAGCCCTTTGACAGCAATGTCCTTATAGCCAAGGTTCAGGCGCTCCTTAGGAGGACTTACGATTTTAATCAGAGCTCTTTCACGTTGGAGGCGAAGGGCGCTGTTCTTAATACCAATGACAATACACTTGTTTATGACGGACAGAAGATCGAACTCGCCCGCAATGAATATAAGATCCTTCTTGTCCTGATGCAGAACAAGAACAAGGTTGTAAGCCGTGAGAAGCTCATGGAAGCTCTCTGGGAGACCGACAGCTTTGTAGATGAGAACACACTTACCGTAAACGTCGGAAGATTAAGAAAGACACTGGAGGCAGTAGGGCTTAAAGACCTCATCAAGACTAAGTTCGGAGTAGGCTACATCCTGGAGGATGAAGAATGAAGCTTATCCCGGCATATCTTAAGTACCGCGCCAGGATGATCGTCATCTGCATCTTTGTAACAGGCATATTCTCGTCTTCCTATCTTCTTTTTGATATGCCGGAGATAGCAGTTCTCTATCCTCTCCTGTTAACACTTGCCACAGGCATCATCTTAATGGCAATAGACTATGTGTTCTTTGTGAAGAGGCATGAGAAGCTGAGAAGCACATCTGATGAGCTTCCGCTGCCGAAGAATACGCTTGAAGAAGACTATCAGCTGATAATAAGGAAACTTGAAGAGGAATCCAGGATCAGCAAGATGGAGTCTTCTGAAAGCTATAATGACATGGTCGAGTATTATACTGTCTGGGCGCATCAGATAAAGACGCCCATAGCTTCGATGAGGCTCAATCTGCAGTCTGAGGATACACCTGTGTCAAGAAAGCTCTTAGGCGATCTTGCCAGGATAGAGCAGTATGTCGAGATGGTACTGACTTTCTTAAGGCTCGGTTCTGACAGTACTGATTACCTGATAAAGGAATACGATATCGATGATATAATCCGTCCCTGTATCCGCAAGTTCTCTTCTGATTTCATAAACAAGAAGCTGAGACTCGAATATGAACCCGTGGGTTATTCGGTCATCACGGATTCCAAGTGGCTGTCGTTTATCATCGAGCAGGTGATCTCAAATGCCGTCAAATACACATCTGAAGGCGCGGTAAAGATCTATATGCCCGAGAAGGGGCTGCTCCTTATAGAAGACACGGGAATAGGTATAAGTCCTGAGGATCTGCCGAGGATATTCGAGAACGGATATACGGGATTTAACGGCCGTGAGGACAAGAGGGCGAGCGGGATAGGACTCTATCTTTGCAGACGCATAGCAGACAATCTGGGACACAGGATATATGCCGAGTCCTGCGAGGGTGAGGGAACGAAGATGTATCTTGATCTCAGGTCTAAGAAGATCGGCGTCGAGTAAAAGTGACAAACGTGTAAGGAATTGGTAAGCAGATTCGATGGAGCGCGTTTTTGATGTTTTCTATACTGTGGCTGACTTAGATGAAAGGAAGTACAGTTTATGAGTTTACTTGAAGTATCAGGCGTTAAGAAGATATACAAAGCCCGCAGAGGGGGCACATCTGTTCAAGCCTTGAAGAATGTCAGCTTCACCGTCGAAAAGGGTGAATATGTCGCGATAATGGGTGAATCCGGCAGCGGCAAGACGACCCTTCTTAATATCCTGGCAGCTTTGGACAAGGCGACAGAAGGCAGCGTCATCCTTGACGGCATGAACATAGGAACGATCAGGGAAGCTGCCATGGCAAAGTTCAGAAGGGATAACCTTGGTTATGTATTCCAGGAATTTAACCTTCTTGATACTTTCACTATAGAAGACAATATCTATCTGCCTCTTGTCCTTGCAGGCAAGAAGAATGAAGAGATGAGAGCAAAGCTTGACTTACTCGCTCCCAAGCTTGGTATATCAGACCTTCTTAAAAAGTATCCCTATGAGGTTTCAGGAGGACAGAAGCAGAGGGCTGCAGTTGCAAGAGCTCTTATCACGGATCCCAAGATAATCCTGGCTGACGAACCTACAGGCGCTCTCGATTCGAAGTCATCTGACGAGCTTCTCGAATTGTTCTCTGAAGTTAACGGCATGGGCCAGACGATACTCATGGTAACGCATTCCACCAAGGCGGCAAGTCATGCCTCACGCGTTATGTTCATTAAGGACGGCATCATCTTCCATCAGATCTACAAGGGTGATTCCACTGATACACAGATGTATCAGAAGATAAGCGATACATTAAACCTCCTCGCTCAGGGAGGTGAACTGAAATGAGATCCGGTCTTTACCCCAAGATCGCAGCCGACGGCATAAGAAAGAACGGCCGGCTGTATATCCCTTATATTGCAACAAGCACCCTCATGATAGCGGTGTTCTACATCATGCACATGCTGGGCTTTACGGACATCCTGACGAACTTCGCAGGGTCAGGAACAGCCAAGGACATGATGATATTCGGAACATATATCATGGCCATATTCGGAACGATATTTCTTTTCTATACGCAGTCTGCACTCGTAAAGGGCAGGCTCAAGGAATTCGGACTCTACAGCGTCCTGGGAATGAACAGGAAGGACATAGGAAAGATAATCTTTTATGAGACAGTCATCACATGGGCAGTCTCGATGGCAGGCGGACTTCTCGCAGGCATAGGATTGTCCAAATTAGCTGAACTCGGATTTGCCAAGATGATCGATGTAAAGGCTTCATACGATTTCTATCTGTCGGCAAGCTCTGTCTGTGCAACAATCCTGGTGTACAGCTTTATATTCTTCCTCATCTTCCTTAATGCATACAGGCAGGTAAGATTTGCTGACACGATTAATCTCATAAGCGCTGACAAGGCAGGGGAGAAGCCTCCCAGAGCAAACTGGTTTGCAGGTCTTACGGGTTTTGCTCTTCTTACAGCAGGCTATGTGATCGCGCTTAAGATCGAGCAGCCTCTGGCAGCCCTGATGTGGTTCTTCATAGCAGTCATCCTTGTTATCATAGGAACTTATCTTGTGCTCATCTCAGGTTCAGTCCTGATGTGCCGTCTTCTTCAGAAGAACAGGAGGTTCTATTACAAGACTAATCATTTTGTGTCAGTGTCTTCCATGGCTTGCAGGATGAAGAGGAACGGTGCGAGCCTTGCTTCGATCTGTATCCTCATCACCATGATCCTGGTAATGATATCTTCAACTTCTGCGCTTTATATCAACAGGGAGCAGACTCTCAGCAATCACTATCCCAGACAGCTCAATGCAGTTGCGATGAGGTATGGGTATGACAGCGGGTATAAAGAAGCCGGCGAGACTTTTGAAGAGGGCATTAATGATCTCGTTTCCAAATATGGTGCAAGTATCACAGACAGCGTCATTTACTACGATTACACTATCTCAGGATACTACAATGACTATAAGCTCGACATAGACATCAATCCTATGGAGAACATAACGACTTTAGATTACGACAATGTTGCAACTGTAATGTTCATCGGCATAGACAAGTACGATGAGCTGACAGGAGAAGACAAGAGCTTAGAAGACGGCGAGGCAATAGTATCTTCGTCGGGAAAGCTGCCCATTGGAACTACGATCGCTGTCGGAGACTCTGTGTTCAGTGTTAAGGAAAGAAGCGACAGGGACTTTGACAAGCTCTGCCCTGATATCTCGCTCGTATCTACCATAGTTATCGTAGTCAAAGACGTTGACGGTGTCGCCTCAGGCTTTGCTGACCGTATGGATGTTACCGGTAATCCCATGATCTGCTGGAACTGGAAATACTGTTTTGACACGGATCTTAATGCAGAAGGGCAGATAGAGTTAAATGGCATTATCGGTCATTATATGAATCAGGAACTGCCGAACCTGGCGCATTCGACCAGATACTGTGCCAGCCACGAAGAACAGCGCAATGACTTCTACAAGACATTCGGGGGACTCTTCTTCCTCGGAATACTCTTAAGCGTGATCTTCCTGATATCCTGCGTACTCATCATCTACTACAAGCAGATCTCCGAAGGCTTTGAAGACCAGTCCGGATTCGGCATCATGCAGAAGGTTGGAATGACCAGGCCTGAGATCAAAAAGAGCATCAATTCACAGATGCTGATGGTCTTTTTTATCCCTATAGCTTTTGCCTGCCTGCACCTGGCATTCGTTCTGCCGATTATCCATAAGCTGCTTATGCTCTTCGGACATAACAACATGCCGCTCCTGATAACCTGTGCAGGAGTAAGCGCTCTTATCTGCGGCATCTTCTATGCGGTGACCTATAAGTTCACTTCAAATGCATACCTCAGGATAGTGTCCTGATATTCACAATTGCCCTTAACAGAAGTAAAATTAGCATTACTAATGCAAAAGGGGACCATAAATGGGAGAGAACGTTCCTTTAATGAACAGGTGGGTGTTGCCCGTAATACTGATCGCCATAGGAGCGTTCTTTCTGTTTATGACATATGGCGCGCTTATTACCAGCCACAAAAAAGGCGTTCATATATCAGGAGTTCCCTGTATGGGCGGACTGTTTATCTTTCTCGGATTTATCTTATCACCCGTAAAGTGGCTCTCTGTCCTGATCTTGGCAGATCCGGGTTATTACATGATCGCTTATATGCTGTGGACAGGATATACAAAAGCAGGAAGAGCGCACGAGCAAAAGAAGAAGGAGATGCTCCTTGATTCCCTTTCTCCTGAGCTTAAGACTCTTCTTGATCAGCAGAAAGCCCTTGGCAATACGGTAAGGAGTGTCATGAAGGGGAGGCTCCTGGGCGATACGGAAGATCATATCTATGTCATCTTGAACAAGGACTTCTTAGGGGAGATCCAAGAAAACATCCCGGGCATAGAGTATACCCGCTCAGATGACAGGCATTCCTGGAAATCACAGTTCTACGACAGGGCAAACCGGCAGAAGATAGTTCACGATTACGAGGTCAGGAATGCTGAATAAGACCCTGGCATCTGTACTTGCCATATCCCTGATGACCGGAATGATCCATGGAGCAGCGATTTTTCCTGTCACATCAGATGATCTCATAGTCGTATCGATGGGCGATTCCTATTCTTCGGGTGAGGGAAATGAACCTTACTATGTTGCAAGCGAGAGCTATGAAGAACTCATATCAAACCCGGAGCATCTTGCGGATTTCGAAGCGCACAGATCTGATCTGGCATGGACTGCCAATCTGGTTATAGATGGTGTCAGGATGGGCGATCACAGGGTCTGTGAAACATCTGATCCCTCTGATCCCGTTAAGTGGTATTTCGTAGCGGCTTCAGGCGCTGAGATAAGGCATATCTATACTCCTTTTGAGAAGACAGTATCAAGGGAAGGACAGGATGAGAGGACTGACTGTCTTGAGCCCCAGCTCGATGTCTTTTACGAGAACGGTCTGTATGGCAAGGTCGATTATGTCACATTAACACTTGGCGGCAATGATGTCGGCTTTGCCGAGATCCTTATCACTTCGGTCGTAAACAGCGTAACAGCTGATCTTGGCATCATCGACAGCCGGATAGATGATGCCTGGTATGAATTCTACAGAGCAGGCGGAGTAAGAGACCGCCTCGAGCAGGCATATGAGAGCATTGCCTGCGCTGCAGGGCCACAGGCCACGATAATCGTTGCAGGCTATCCGCCGCTCCTGGATGATTCACAGGGAACTCTTACTTCAAGAGCAGGCGTAATGAAGATCAATGAGGCTATCAGGGATTTCAACGGACAGATAGAGCTTCTGGTAAACAAGTGCAATAAAGAAAAGGGGATGAACATAGTCTTTCTCCCTGTCTATGAGAGATTCGAAGGCCACGAAGCTGATACGGAAGATGCTTATATAAATTCTTTTGCTTCCCCCGGCGAGTACGATCTTGTCGATCATGTGGATCCTATGCTTGGAAGCGTTGTAAGTGACTTCTCGGGACATCCGAACAGCATGGGACAGCAGCAGTATCTGGATGTAGTCAGTTCCTTCATCAGCAGGGGATACTATCCAGGAAGGATGCCTGAGGATATCAGGATGTCTGAAGCCACGGTTACGCATATTATCCCTTCTGATATTTCTCTGGGTGATACTGTTCTTTTCGGAACGTTCGGAAATGAGCCGATGGAATGGTATGTCCTTGGCGTTGATGCGGGCAGAGCAACACTCATCAGCACTTCGATACTGATGACCGCGGCATTTGATGACAGGTTCGGGGCGGCTGTTTCCTGGAAGGAGTCTGCGCTCAGGTCTTATCTGAACGGCAGGTTCATTGAAACAGCTTTTACTGAGGAAGAGAGGCTGATGATAACAGATTCTTTCATCACGAGCGGAGAAGACGCGGTTGCTACCCGTGATAAGATATATATACCGGATGAAGAGACCATAAGCGGTCTGGGCGTTGATATCGGGTGTTCTTATACGGCCATGAGGCACGGGATCGTCAATATGCCCTTATCAGGAGCTGACGCATCCAGAAATGCTTATCTTATGCTTGTTGGCGGATCATCTGTCAAGCCTTTGTTCTGGCTCAGGGATACCGCATCA
Source organism: uncultured Clostridia bacterium (assembly GCA_946187935.1). Lineage (GTDB taxonomy): Bacteria > Bacillota > Clostridia > Saccharofermentanales > Saccharofermentanaceae > Saccharofermentans. The sequence goes on along the minus strand of CAMHSJ010000037.1, from coordinate 4,457 downwards.
GAAAACGGCATGGCTGTGTGCACAGATGCTTCTTACAGGGCAGAAGTGTGCGTCATTAACAAGGATATCGGCGTCGTGCCTGTAATGAGGGTAAGGCTGACAGGTTCAGGAGGTAATCATGAAACTGAGGGATTATAAAAGATCTGATTCAAAGATAATAACAAGCTGGATCAAAGACGAGGAAAGCCTTTATAAATGGTCTGCTGACCGGATCTGCAAGTTTCCGTTGGAAGGTGATGAACTCAATGCTGAATATGACGGGGTTCCTTCAGGAATGCCCATCTATCCGCTGACAGCCGTGGATGCCAAAGATAATGTCATAGGACACATCCTTATAAGGTTTCCTGATGAATCAAGGAAGAATGCGAGACTGGGTTTTGTAATAGTATCGCCTGATCTTCGCGGCAAGGGCCAGGGACAGGTCCTGGTAAGGCTTGCTCTTCAGTATATAGGTGATAATTTCGATGTGGATAGGGTCACTCTCGGAGTGTTTGCCAAGAACACATCTGCCCTTAACTGCTACAAAGCCTGCGGATTCGTCCAGTCAGGCGATATTTTGTCATATGAGATGCCGATAGGGACATGGGATCTTATCGAGATGGAGAAAGCTCCGTAAGTTGGGAGTGTATATATCTTATTTTTATTGTATAATATCGTGATTAAAAATCAGGAGGCGGATTATGAACGATTATATCCTGCAGATTTCGAAGAGGATCAGTGAGCTTCGTGACATCCTTGAACTGGATGCGGAAGATGTTGCAACCAGGATCGGTGTCGATACAAATGAGTATCTCGCATTTGAGAGCGGTGCCAAGGAGATCCCGATAAGCCTTCTGTATAAAGTGGCAGAGGTCTTCAAGGTGGACCCTACGGTCCTCATGACAGGTGACGTGCCGAGAATGGATGACTATACGGTCGTAAGAGGCGGCAACGGCGTCAAGGTCGAGCGTTATCCCGGTTATTCATTCAGCGCTCTGGCTTTTAACTACAAGCACCGCCAGATGGATCCTATGATAGTTACGCTCTCCAAGTCCGAGACGGCAGAGCTCGTTAAGCACGACGGTCAGGAGTTCAACTACGTGATCGAAGGCGCGATCAAGGTCGTGGTGGGAGACAGAGAGTTCACACTCGAGGCAGGAGATTCGATCTACTTTAATCCCCAGAAGCCTCACGGACAGCGCGCGGTGACCGAGACTGCAAAGTTCCTTACGATAATTAACGGCTGATATAAGCTGATGAACGGAGTAAAAAAGAAAAATGGATTTGTTAAACAGGTTTGTTGAGAGAGTAGAATTCGAAAGCTATAAAGACTTTAAGGAGAATTTCAAATTTAAGATACCCGAGGATTTCAACTTCGGTTTCGATGTTGTAGATGAATACGCCAGGCTCGATCCTGACAAGGAAGCGCTCATCTGGTGTGACGATGACGGCAATGAGCGTCACTTCACCTTTAAGGATGTAAGCGAGAAGAGCAACCAGGCTGCCAATATGTTTAAGAGCTTAGGCATCAAGAAGGGCGATACGGTCCTCATGATGCTCAGACAGCGTCCTGAGGTATGGTTCGTCATGGTAGGCCTTCATAAGCTCGGTGCAGTCGTAATACCTGCAACATTCCAGCTTATGTACCACGACATCGTTTACCGCTGCAATGCGGCAGAAGTCAAGATGATCGTATGTGCAGACGATCCGCAGATCATGGAACACGTTAACAAGGCTGTACCCGACTGCTCCACGGTCAAGTTTAAGAGCATCATCGGGCAGGCTCCCGAAGGCTGGAGATCCCTTTCTGATGACATGGCAAATGCTTCAACAGTATTTGAGCGTCCCACGGGAGATGAGGCAACTCATAACGATGACACCATGCTCATCTACTTCTCATCAGGTACTACAGGCGAGCCTAAGATGATCCTTCACGATTATCTGCTTCCCTTGGGACACATCATCACGGCCAAGTACTGGCAGCAGGTCTACGACGGCTGCAGGCACTTAACACAGGCTGACTCTGGCTGGGCAAAGTTCGCATGGGGCAAGATCTACGGACAGTGGATCTGCGGCGCGGTCAACGTTACTTACGATACGATGAAGTTCAATGGCGCGAGAATGTTAGAGATCATGGAGAAGCTCAAGCTCAACTCTTTCTGCGGACCTTCCACGATCTACCGTTATCTTATCCAGGAAGATCTTACCAAGTACGATTTCTCTTCGATCAAGCACTGCTCCATGGCAGGCGAGCCTCTTAACCCTGAGGTCTTCTACAAGTGGAAGGCTGCAACTGGACTTGAGATCAGGGAAGGTTTCGGACAGACTGAAGGAAGCGTTCTTTTCGCGAATTTCCCCTGGATCGACGTTAAGCCGGGTTCAACGGGAATGCCTACACCTATCTACGATATCGACCTTGTAGATGAAGAGGGCAACTCCGTAGAAGACGGTATCGTAGGAAACATCATCATCAGGAATGCCAGTTCACATCCGACAGGACTCTTCCGTGAGTACTACAAGAATCCTGAGGCCATGGCTGACCAGTGGCCCGGCACTGATTACAGCACGGGTGACACGGCGTGGAGAGACCCTGAAGGGTATATCTGGTTCGTAGGAAGAAACGACGACGTCATCAAGTGCTCAGGCTACAGGATCGGACCTTTCGAGGTAGAGAGCGCCCTTATGACACACCCTGCAGTATTAGAGTGCGCCGTAACGGCTGTTCCTGACCCTATGAGAGGTCAGGTGGTCAAGGCAACAGTTGTCCTTACAAAAGCATACGAAGGCTCTCCTGAGCTCGTTAAGGAGCTCCAGAACCATGTTAAGCATGCGACAGCTCCTTATAAGTACCCCAGAGTGATCGAATTCGTCAAAGACCTGCCTAAGACGGCAAGCGGAAAGATCATGAGAACGGCTATAAGAAAGGCTGATGAAGCAAAGTTCAAGGAGATCACTTCACACGGAGAGAACGGAAGCGTCTGATCAGAGCTTGTAGCAGATCTTATCTGCCATATCAAGGGCAGTTTCCCTGTCAGTTAAGTATTCTAACATCGCAAGACCGAAAGCGGCTGAAGTGCCCATCGCTTGCGATGTTATCTTATTGCCGGAGATCACGGCGATCTCGTCTTTAACAAGGTCAGCGCCGTCAGATCTGAGCGTATCCCAGAATCCGGGATTGCAGGTAGCTTTTACGCCGTTTAACAGCCCCAAGGAAGAGAGGATGGTAGGTGCAGCGCAGATGGCGGCGACACCTTTGCCCAGATCATTAAAGCGTACAAGCGCGTCCGTAAGCTTAGTTGCTGCCTTGAGGTTATTGGTTCCTGCGATACCGCCGGGGAGGACCAGCATATCGTAGCTGTCGATATCGATGTCACTGATGTTCATGTCAGCAGTGATGACGACGCCTCTTGAAGCTGTTATGGTATTGCTGCCCTCTTTGACCGATATGAGGTCAGCCGTAATGCCTGCGCGCCTTAGGATATCAGCAGGCGTAATAGCCTCAGTCTCTTCTGTTCCGTCTGCAATGAAGATAGCAACTTTAGTCATGTTATTCCTCCTTAAGGTCATCTAAATATATGTCAACTATCGAAACTTCAGGCATTGAAAGGAATCTTACGGGCAGCTGTCCGCATCCGACACCCCTGGAGATAAAAAGGCATGTCTTCCCATACTCGAAAACGCCCTGCAAGACACCCTGCATGGGCAGATCGTCGCTCCTTAAGAGCTTGAAGACAAGGTTAAAGGGAAGCTTTAACTGTCCGCCGTGAAGGTGGCCCGAGAGCATAAAATCAGGCTTGTTGTTAATGTGGACTATGCTGTCGGGATCGTGAATGGCAAGTATATTAACTGCACCGTCAGGTGCCTTGGGTGGCTCTATCCATCTCCTGTTATACCTTCCTGAGTCGTCAGCACCGGTGAGGCAGATGTCCTGCCCTCTGACGTTCTTGAGCATAGTTACTTTATCTTCGAGATTGATGAATCCGCATTTATCAAGAGCTTCGCCTGTCAGTTCAAGATCGTGGTTGCCTGTAACGCCGTAGAAGGGGATACCGAGCCCGTCAAGGCCTGATCTGATCTTCTTAAGATATTGTACGCCCTTATCTGCTTTCTTAGGGGAAGTCGTTACGTCCCCGCCGAATATCACGCAGTCTATATGAGCCTCGCTGTCAGCCTTTGCTATCTGTCTTAAGATCCTATCAGGGCTTATATGGCACATTTCCGCATGAATATCCGAAAAGAAAAAGATCCTCACATCGGGAGAGCCTTTTATATCACGGGCCGGCTTTATGCTCTTGAAGGTATCATAAGTGACCTTGGGTCTTATAAGAGTAATGCGGGATACATCGAGGAAAAAAGGCTCAGTCAGACACCAGACTGCAAATATCAGTCCGAGCGACACTATTACCAGCAAGGCGACAAGAAACGGGTTCAAACAAGCACTCCTTATTTTTATTTAATTATAATATTAAAAACTTCGA
>CAMHSJ010000036.1 GCA_946187935.1 uncultured Clostridia bacterium | reverse complement strand
GCCGGGCGCTTACTGCAAGTAAGTATAATGCGTACATGACATTGGTAAGATAAATCGCAAAATAACGATCCAGGTGCGCTTGAGCGGATAATCGGCGGTTTGAAATGCCGGTAAGTTTGTACATTCGCTTGTTTTACTTTGCTGATAATACTCTTTGACAAAGGCGATATGTCTGCTAAAATGTTCGTAATTGAATATCTCATGCGTTGAAGAGGAATAGTAATCTTTCTATCAGACTTGCAGAGAACCGGGTTAGGTGCGAGCCGGGAGTCAGGATAAAGGACGAACTCACCTCCGAGCTTTCGGACTGAACGCTCAGGTCATTAGGTTTGAACGTTTGCCCCACGTTACAGGGGCAGGATATCGGATAGTATCCCGTATCTGTTAAGTGCACCTTATGGTGAATTAGAGTGGTACCGCGAATGCCCCTTCGTCTCTAAAATGGCGAGGGGGTTTTATATTTGAAGCAAAGGAGGTTTTCTTATGAAGACTATGAATTACAGAAGATACCGGGCGATGCCTTCTGTTGAGCTTGATGACAGATCTTGGCCTTCTAACAAGATCACCAAGGCTCCGATCTGGTGCTCAGTGGACTTAAGGGACGGCAATCAAGCCCTCGAGGTTCCCATGGATCTTCAGTCCAAGGTAGAGTTCTTCAATTTCCTTTGTGAGACAGGTTTTAAGGAGATCGAGATAGGATTTCCCGCTGCCTCTGAGACTGACTATAACTTCTGCAGGCATCTTATCGAGAATGATCTGATCCCTGATGACGTTGCAATTCAGGTGCTTACACAGTCTAGAGAGCACATTATAGATAAGACAATGGAAGCTGTTAAGGGCGCTAGGAACGTGATCATACATCTGTATAATTCGACCAGCACTCTGCAAAGAGATGTCGTATTCGGATTTGATAAACAGCAGTGCATAGATCTCGCATGTGAAGGCGCCAGGATGGTCATTGACTACATAGACAGTGATAAGAGCGGAACCAATTTTATCCTGGAGTATTCTCCCGAATCTTTCTCCTCCACAGAACCTGAATTTTCTGTCGAGATCTGCGATAAGGTATGTGATATATGGAAGCCTGCTGCTGATAAGAAGGTTATAATCAACCTGCCTGAGACTGTTGAGTATCAGACGGCCAATGTCTATGCCGACCAGGTCGAGTATTTCATAAGGAATACAAGATACAGGGACTCCATAACAGTTTCTCTGCATACACATAACGACAGGGGAACAGCTGTTGCCACATCCGAATTCGGACTGATGGCAGGAGCTGACAGGGTAGAAGGCACACTGTTCGGCAACGGCGAGCGGACAGGCAATGTAGATATAGTCACTCTGGCTGTCAATATGATGATGACAGGTGTCGATCCCAAGCTCGACTTTACTGACATGAACAAGACCATAGATGTATATGAGGAATGTACAGGCATGAAAGTCGGTCCCAGGCAGCCCTGGTCCGGCAAGCTCGTGTTTACTGCATTCTCAGGTTCTCATCAGGATGCGATCAACAAAGGACGCAAGGCCATGGAGGACGCGGGAAGCGATGTCTGGGCTGTTCCTTATCTGCCTATAGATCCTGCGGATGTCGGCAGGGACTACGAGCCCATCATCAGGATCAATTCCCAGTCCGGAAGGGGCGGAGTCGCATATGTCATGGATACATATTTTGGAGTTCAGCTCCCGAGAGCGTTCCAGCGTGACTTCCTGCCTTATGTCAAGGCTGCAGCAGAAGAGAACGGCTCTGAGGTCGAATTGCTGCCTCAGCAGGTATTTGACCTTTTCGACGACAAGTTCATCAATGTCTTGGAGCCTTACGGCCTGAAGAAGTTTACAGAAACTCAGAACAGCGAGCAGGAATCCACTGTTACTGCCATCGTTACGTATAACGGGGAAGAGCATGAGATCGAAGGTACAGGTAACGGTCTTCTTGATGCATTCACAGATGCATTCAAGAAGTTTACGGGAATTGACTTCATCATCGGCAACTACTCAGAGCACGCTATGAAGAGCGGTTCTGACTCTGCGGCTATCACGTTCATCGAGATTATAAGAGGCAGCAATAACAAGACCTACGTTGGTGCGGGCGTATCGAGCTCAGTCACAAAGTCTTCTGTAAGAGCTGTCATCTGTGCATTTAACAGGATGATAAATGCTGAATGATCAGATGTCTGTTAGAGTTGTTGTTAGACTTTTGCAAAAACTCTAACAAGAACATGTTAAAACCATCTGAAAAACATGTAGGTGTTAGAGTTTATCTATTACTCTAACACCTACTCTAACATTTACAGTTCTTTGACCGGATTTACTTGCCGATAACGCCCAGGGCTCCTAATATCAGTACCAGGACACCGAGTATTATGCGGTACCAGCCGAAGGCGCTGAAGTCATGCTTTCTGATATATGCCATAAGGCCCTTGATTATGAAGATGCTTACGATGAAAGCTGTTACCATTCCGACCAGGAGCAGGCCGATCTCATGACCTGTGACATCACCTTCGTATTTAATGATCTTAAGAAGGCTCGCGCCGAACATGACGGGGACTGCAAGGTAGAATGTGAACTTGGCTGCAGCTTCACGCTTGATGCCTATTCCAATGGAACCTACTATAGTGGAACCCGATCTTGATGTTCCGGGGAAGATAGCTGCAAAGAGCTGGAATACGCCGATGAGAGCAGCATCTGCCCAGCTGATCTCAGCTACGGTATCAACGCGGAACGTTCTCTTCTTTGCCCAGTTCTCTACGATTATGAAAGCAACGCCGAATACGATGAGAGCTATTGCAACAACAACGTAGTTATAGAAGTGTTCGTCGATCCAGTCGTCAAAGAGGACACCTATTATTGCTGCAGGGATGCAGGCAACAAGGATCTTGAACCACATGATGAACTTGTCTTTCTTGATGTACTTGCCGAATCCTTCCTTGGATAGCGGATGCTTGTTGTATTTGGTGCCGAACGGCCAGATGTCCCACCAGAAGATGAGTACTACGGCCAGGATAGCTCCAAGCTGGATGACAACGAGATAAAGGCTGTAAAATTCCTCAGAGACATTGAGCTTAAAGAATTCATTTAGGATTATCATGTGACCTGTAGATGATACGGGAAGCCATTCGGTAATTCCTTCCACGATGCCAAACAGGAAGGCTACAAAGTAATCTAACATGCTAAACTCCAAATATTATTTTCTATCCTCAAAGGGGACGTAGTTCTGTCTTTCCTGAACGCTCTTGTAAGCAGGGCGGATGATCTTGCCGTTACCGTTAAGCTCTTCGAGTCTGTGAGCAGACCAGCCTGATATCCTTGCAATGGCGAAGAGGGGAGTATAGAGCTCCTTCGGGATGCCGAGCATAGAATAAACAAAACCGCTGTAAAAGTCTATATTCGCAGATACGCCCTTGTAAATGTGGCGCTCAGCTGCGATGAGCTCAGCTGCGAGTCTCTCGACCCTCTCGTAGAACTCGTATTCCTTAACTCGGTTCTTCTCCTTGGAAAGGCTCTTGACATATCCTTTGAAGATCTGGGCTCTGGGGTCGGAGATGGAATAGACTGCATGACCCATACCGTAGATGACGCCTGTTCTGTCGTAAGCTTCCTTGTGAAGGATCTTCTCTAAGTATCTTAAGATCTCATCGTCGTCTTCCCAGTCAGATATGTTCTTACCTAATTCCTTGAACATATTGACGACCTGTATGTTGGCGCCGCCGTGCTTGGGTCCCTTAAGAGAACAAAGGGCAGCAGCAATAGCAGAGTAGGTATCAGTACCTGAACTCGTTACAACGTGAGTCGTAAATGTCGAGTTGTTACCGCCGCCGTGTTCAGCGTGAAGGATCAGAGCTATGTCTAAGATCTTTGCTTCCAGAGGCGAGTACTTGTTGTCAGGACGCAGCATATAAAGGAAGTTCTCTGCAGTTGAAAGATCAGCCTTGGGGCGGTGGACAACAAGTGAATCCTTGTCAATGTAGTACTGCATAGCATCGTAGCTGTGTACAGCAAGAGAAGGGAAGATAGATATTAATTCCAAAGACTGTCTTAATACATTAGCTATAGACAGATCCATGGGCTGAGAATCGTATGCATAGAGGTTAAGAACGCCTCTTGCGATATTGTTCATGAGGTCAGAAGAAGGCTTCTGCATGATTACGTCCCTGAAGAAGTTCTTAGGCATCTTGGATCTGGAATCTGCAAGTATTGCCTTGAACTCATTGAGCTCATCAATAGTGGGAAGTTTGCCGAAGAGCAGGAGATATGTTGCCTCCTCGAATCCCCAGTGCATTTCCTTGGGCTGGCCTGCTATGAGTTCTTTTACATTGATGCCGCGGTAAAACAGTTCACCGTCGCAGGGTACGGACTTGCCGTCAACTATCTTGCTGGCATTGATCTCAGATATCCTGGTAAGACCGGTAAGGACACCTTTGCCGTTGATATCTCTTAATCCGCGCTTAACGTCGAATTTGGTGTAGAGCTCTGAATCGATAGTATTGCTCTTGCAGATCTTTGAGAGTTTCTCGATCTCGGGAGTAATCTTTGAATAATTGTTCTGTACCATTTTCTATCATCCTTTTCGCGTGATTATTTTATTCTATAAGAATCTTTTGCACATTTCAAATGAGCATGCCTCCGTTAACGCCTATTATCTGGCCTGTGATGTAGTCTGATGAAGGCGATGCCAAGAAAAGTGCAGTTCCTGCAATGTCTTCGGGAGTGCCGAGTCTTCCCAGGGGAGTCTCGTCCTTAAGAGCATTGATGTCATCCTCGGTGTAACAAGACATCATGTCTGTCATTATCACTCCGGGAGATATGGCATTGACCCTGATCCCTGAAGGGGCGAGTTCTTTTGCAAGTGACTTTACATAGCTGTCTATAGCGCCCTTGCTCGCTGAGTACAGAGCCTCGCATGAAGCCCCTGTCTGTCCCCACATTGAAGAGATGGCTATTATCACGCCTGACTTCCTTCTTACCATCTGGGGAATGACCTCGTTTGCCAGGTTAAAGAGACCTCCGAAATTGGTGTCCATGACTCTTCTGTAGTCTTTGTAACCAAAGTCAGTCGCAAGCCCGCTCAAGGCAACTCCGGCATTTGAGATAAGAACATCCACAGGGCTTTCTATCTTCTCAAAAGCAGTCTTAACGCTTTCAGGGTCAGATACGTCGCAGCTGATGTGCGTGATGCCGGTATTATTTTCCTCAGGACACGTTCTGCTCAGGATGGTCACATCGTAACCATTTTTCTCGAAAAGAAGGGCGCAGGCCCTGCCGATGCCCCTGGAACCGCCTGAAATAACTACATGTGCCATAATCTTCACCTCCGGACTTTTTGTATTATAATATAGTTTCGGAAAGGCAGGTATAACATGGCTGAATCAGATGTTAAAGATATAGATAAGACTTCCTCTGAAGATGAGATAGTTACTGATGAGGAGTATCAGAAGGCCTTGGAAGTCTTAAACTCTTCCAAGTCCAAGAGAGTAAAGAAGATAAAGGAGCAGAAGCAGAAGAAAGCTGCTGTTGAGGAGAATCCCAAGACTTTCCTCGGCAAGATCAGAAAAGACCCGATAATAATGGTCTGCATCATTCTTGCAGTAGCTTTTGTCTTCGGAGCTGCTATCTACTTTGTCCTGCCATACGCCAGGAATCATTCTCTGGGAATGACATACGATGAATTCCAGCAGCAGTACGAAGGTACGGACATATATGTAAACCTCCTGTCCAGGATAGGCACGGCTTTCCGTTCCCCCGAGTACTTCACGCCTGACGAAGGTGCCAAGAATGACCTTGATTACTTTACCTGCCTCATAGATTCAGGTTACGGCACGAGCATCATCGGTTCTTCCAGGAAAGTCGACGGCAAGCTCGTTGCTATAAGAGCATATGCGCAGTACGGCAACGGAACAGAGAACTTTACTTTCCTAACATACTATTTTGCCAGTTTCTTCCAGACTGTATATCCCGAGCTCTCAACAGATGAGGCGCTTGCATTATCCAACGGCGCTCTGTCCACGTTCGATACATCAGGACTCTTCATCGTAAGGGGAGAATATGCATACAGGGTTGTTTACGATCAGGCAGCTGACGGCACGCCTTTCTTTGGTCTTGATATCGTACACAAGTCAACGCTTAAATCTGACCAGATAAAGACAGCCTGATATTACAATTGGATTTCATTTTGCGAAAAGCATAAAAACAAAAACACCGCCGGGATTATCCTGACGGTGTTTTAAAATGGCAGGGGTAGTAGGAATCGAACCCACATCAACGGTTTTGGAGACCGCAGTTTTACCATTAAACTATACCCCTAAGGCACCGACTCATTTTATTCGTTGGTTTGCACTATGTCAAGTGTAATGTTAAACTAACTCGTACTGTTTTATTCTTTTAATAAAGGAGACAAACAATGAGATTAGCAGTAATCGGAACAGGTAATATGGGAAGAGCCCTGATGGGCGGTTTTATCAGGGGAGGAGTCATATCTGCTTCTGACATCTATTGTTATGACGTAGTCCCACAGGCTTTGGAAAGCGTTAAGGAAACATTGGAAGTTAATGCCGCTTCAAGCGGAATAGAAGCAGTTAAAGATGCAGACTATGTTCTTCTGGCTGTTAAGCCCCAGCACTTTGATGCTACGGTTTCCGGTCTTGCCGGATCTTTTAAGGATGGAGCCATTATCCTTTCGATCGCTGCGGCAGTTACTTGTGACAGGATCAGGGGCCTTATAGGTGATAACAGGAAGTTCGTAAGGATAATGCCTAATACACCCGCACAGGTTGGCTGCGGGGTTTCCGCGGTATGTCCCGTAGGACTTGATGAAGATGAGACAGCTTTTACCGTAAAGCTTCTTGAGACATGCGGCGAGGTCATCCTTTGCGATGAGAAGACTCTTGATGCGATCGGTTGCGTTTCGGGAACAGGTCCTGCTTATGTTATGCTCTTTATAGAGGCTTTGGCAGATGCAGCAGTCTCTCTCGGTATCAAGAGAGCAGATGCGCTCAAGATCGCTGCAGGCACCGTTATGGGCTCCGGCAAGCTCTGTCTTGAGACAGGCACGAATCCCGCAGTCTTAAAGGACATGGTATGTTCTCCCGGCGGAACTACGATCGCAGGCGTCATGGCTCTTGAGGAAAACGGATTCAGGAATGCGGCTATCAAGTCTGTTCTTGCTGCATACGACAAGACGCTTGAGATGCAGAATAAGAAGTAATGGCTGAACTTAAGGAAGTAACCATATACACTGACGGCGCCTGTTCAGGCAATCCCGGTCCCGGCGGCTGGGCTGCCATTCTTATGGCGGGCGGTCATACAAAAGAGCTCTCAGGCGGTGATAAGGACACGACCAATAACAGGATGGAGCTGCTTGGCGTTATTAACGGACTTAAGGCTCTTAAGTTCCCGTGCAAGGTCAAGATCTACAGCGACAGCGCCTATGTGGTCAATGCCTTTAATCAGAACTGGATTGACAAGTGGGTCCTTAACGGCTGGAAAAATTCCGCCAAGGCTGATGTTGCCAATGCTGATCTTTGGAAAGAGCTCGTAAAGCTCACATCCATGCATGAAGTAACCTTCATCAAGGTCAAGGGCCATGCCGACAATGAATATAACAACAGATGTGATGAACTCGCTGTATTAGAATCGCAGAAGTTTAAGTGAGATAAAGGATAATGGGTCAGATAAACTGTAATGACGATTTGTTATTTGAGAAGACTTTATCTTCAGACACCAAGTTTGAGGGCAAGGTCTTCAATGTCATAGTAAAACAGGTGGAAACGCCTTCAGGAAGAATAGCATCAAGAGAAGTGGTACTTCACCATGGCGGAGCATGCATACTTCCGGTGGATGCTGATCTTAATGCTTATTTTGTTAAGCAGTTCAGATCTCCTTTCGAGAAGGTCATGCTGGAGGCTCCCGCAGGGAAGATCGAGACAGATGAGTCTCCTCTTACGTGTGCCACACGTGAGATCACTGAAGAAACAGGTTTTATCTCAAAGAACATAATAGAGCTCGGCAAGATGTCTGCTACTCCCGGATACTGCTCTGAGCAGATCTCATTGTTTTTAGCAACTGACCTTGAATATAAGGGCGGCAACCCTGATGAAGGTGAGTTCTTGGGTCTTGTTAAGATGCCTCTTACTGAAGCTCTTGATTTGGCTTTGTCAGGTGAGATAGAAGATGCCAAGACTCAGCTCGTCATCCATCTTGCATCCAGGAGGTTCGGGATTTGAACAGATCAGAAGAACATAACGAGATATCTGCTCTGGTATTATTCTTCCTGGCGATTATTTTTGTACTGATCGTCTTTACCGATCTGGTAGGCGGATTCGGCGCTGCCATAAGGACATTCCTCATGGGTCTTATCGGAAGTGTTGCATATGTTGTTCCAGTATTCCTGCTCTATGCCGCGATCGATTTCTTCTTCGAGAAGAGATTCGGCGTATCCAAGATCAGGATCAGGACAGTCATCATGTTTATCCTGGGAGTATCTGCTCTTCTTGCGATCTGCAGCATGGATTTCAACTTCTTCGAATCACTTCTGTTCGATCAGAACGGTAAAATCAAGGCGACCGCTGCTCTGTCGCTCCTTTACAGGTCGGGATCTAATGCATCCCTGATCACTAATCCCACTGCATCAGCGAACTGCATTCCGGGCGGCATACTTGGCGGAGGAATAGCCGTAGCTTTAGAGCATCTGCTTTCACAGACAGGCGGCATCATACTGCTGTCATTCTACTTGCTCCTTCTTGTCATTACCGTATTCCACATTTCATTAAAGAAGACTGCACAGGCGATCGGCGGCAAGGCCAGGACCGTTTACAATAACGCACAGAAGGTAAGAAGGAACAATAATCCTTACAGGGTCTATTCAAACGAACCTCAAAGAGCAAGAAGGCCTCAGGGACGCCCGAGGACTGTAGTCAGTATCAATCCCAGTCAGCCTTCACCGTTTGTAAATACAGAGGGATCAAATACGGCTGATCCTTTTGGTCCAACGCTTCCCGTAGACAGAAACTCCGGTTTTACGGATGTCGCTTCCATGGGCCTTAATGCCGGAAGCCCCCAGGATCCGGGAACTATCACGTTTGACGATCGCGAGTATGCGGTAACGGATGATCATCCCAAGGCTGATTTCGGTTATAAGACAGATCCACTTAATATTCCGAGAAATCCAAGGCCCAAGCATAAGACATTAAGCTTTCTCGACAATAAAGAAGAGGACTTCATAGATCTTACTCCTGAAACAAAGCCGGTTGAACCTGAGACAGAAGAAGATCCTTATGAAGTCGACGAAGAAGATTACAACGGTTCCGGCTACGATTACGACAGGGGAGTAAGGACTCCGTTTGTTAATCCTGATCTTTTCGGCGGCGATACAAGTGAAGCTGCGCCTGCACCGAAGAGGTTCTCTCCGGCGCCTCCTGCACCTGTCAGCGCTCCTTCAAGTCCTGACGATGAGGGCTACAGCCAGTATGAAGGCAGGATCTTAAAGTCCAATGAGGCTGAGAGGCCTGTGCCTGGCGCAAATGTCGATTACGAGGGCAGGGCTATTAAGAAAAAGACCGACAGGAGCAAGATGAATTACAATTACATACCTGCCCCCACAGACCTTCTTGCACCTGACACTATCGAAAAGAAGGATCCAAAGCTTGAAGAAGAGCTTAAGAATAACTCCAGGATCCTGGTCGAAACATTACAGAAGTTCGGTATCAATGCCAATATCTCTCATATCACCAGAGGTCCTGTCATTACCCGTTATGAGATCACTATCGATGCAGGCACCAAGGTATCCAAGGTTACGGGCCTTCACGATGACATCATGCTCGCCATGGCTGCCATCAAAGTAAGGATCGAGGCACCTATTCCGGGCAAGAGCGCCATAGGTATCGAGATACCTAACAAGAAGGCATCTGCCGTACAGCTCAGGAGCCTTGTCGAGACCCCTGAGTTTAAGAAGGGACCGCCTCTTAATGTTGCGATAGGAAGGGATATCCCGGGCAAGCCGATGTATTGTAATCTTGCCAAGATGCCTCACCTCATGATCGCAGGTTCAACAGGTTCAGGTAAGTCGGTTTGTCTTAACTCTATACTGTCGAGTATCCTCGTTCATGCATCTCCTGCTGAAGTCAGGATGATCCTTATTGACCCTAAGGTCGTTGAGCTTTCGATGTATAACGGCATACCTCATCTCATTTCTCCTGTCATCACAAACCCTAAGATGGCTGCAGGTTCGTTAAGGTGGGCTGTAGAGGAGATGAGCAGGAGATATAAGCTTTTCGAACAGGCACAGGTAAGGGACATAACGGGCTTTAACGAAAAGTGTGATATGTACCGCAGGCAGAACAAAGCAGCTGCCAACGAGATCGAGAAGCTGCCTTATATCCTTATCGTGATCGACGAGCTTGCCGAGCTCATGATGGTAGCTGCCAAGGAAGTCGAGGCTTACATCTCAAGGCTCGCAGCTCTTGCCAGAGCGTGCGGAATACATCTTCTTATCGCAACGCAGCGTCCTTCAGTTGACGTCATAACAGGTGTCATCAAGGCTAACATCGGTTCTAGGATCGCTCTTACGGTCTCATCACAGGTCGATTCCAGGACTATTCTGGATAAGCCCGGCGCAGAGAACCTTCTTGGTAAGGGCGATATGCTCTATAAGCCCATGAGCGCTCCCCAGCCTGTAAGAGGCCAGGGTTCATTCCTGAAGGACAGCGAGGTCGAAGCTCTCGTCCAATGGCTCAATAACGAATACGGACCTGATTACGATGAGGACATCATCAAGGAGATCAAGGAAGCTGCTACAGACGATGACAAGAACATGCCTTCTTCATCTTCCGATGCCGCCAAGGAAGCATCCGCGGGTGACATCCTGTTTAACCAGGCTGTAGAGACTGTCCTCGAGAATAACGCGGCAAGCATCTCGATACTCCAGAGAAGGCTCGGAATCGGTTATCCGAGAGCAGCAAGGCTCGTTGATGAACTAGAGAAGAAGAAGATAATAGGACCGCCCGAAGGCAGCAAGCCCAGAAAGATCCTCATCAACAGGACGGAATGGCTTGAGATACAGGCAAGAAGCAGCGATGAATGAACTTGCGGCAAAAACAGTTAATGCTCTAAGAGATAAAGGTCTTACGGTATCTTTTGCGGAAAGTCTTACCGGAGGACTGATATCTTCAACAATAGTAGGCGTCCCGGGAGCTTCCAATGTGTTCAAAGGAAGCATTGTATCTTATACGAATAGTGTTAAAATTGACGTTCTTGGGGTTAAGCCTGAGATAATAAATGCCCATACGGAAGTGTCAGCCCAGTGCGCTGAGGAAATGGCCCGGGGCGCAATGCGGGTAATGGATACTGATATCGCATTATCTGTTACGGGGATCGCGGGTCCTGCGGGAGATCTGCCCGGCAAACCTGTCGGCACGGTATTTATGGGCATAGCTTATGGTGATGAAGTCACTTCAAAAAGATTTGCTTTTGAAGGTGACAGGCTGGCCATAAGAGAGCTTACTTGCAAGGCTTGCCTTGAAACTATTTTGGAACTGCTTGGTGCATAACAAATGGAAACTAAGAAAAAGAGTTACAGAAACAGCGTTGTCTTCTCTACGATCCTTGTAATGATCGGTCTGGTCTTTACTAAGGGATCGGGCTTCTTAAGAGACATTTTTGTCAGCATCAAGTTCAGTGAGGATGTCTACAGAGACAGTTTCACTCTTGCTTTTACCATCCCGGATCTTTTCTATAACCTGCTGGTCGGCGGAGCCATATTCTCCACGGTTACTCCTTATCTGTCAGGTCAGATCGCCATAGGTGAAGAGAAGAAGGGCATGCGCACGACAAGTATCTTCATCTCTGTCGTGTCAGTCGTCATGATCACTGTCTGCACACTGGGAACGATCTTCTCCAAGCCGATATACTCTCTATATGCACTTAAGGGCGGCATCGATGATGAAACTCTGGAACTTGCTTCGAGCGCTTCAAGGATGCTCTTCCCGCAGATATTCTTCATAATGCTCGCCGCATTGTCCATAGGTATACTTAATTCTTATAAGAGATTCTCATCCACGGCATTTGCGCCTTCGATCTATAACTTTGCAGTTCTTGTATCGATCCTTATATTCGCAGGCAACTCCAAGCAGCAGCTCGTAATGACGACGGGCGGCATTCTTCTTGCATCCATCGTTTATGCAGCTTTCCAGTATCTTGTCGGAAGAGACAAGCTCAGCCAGATAAGGTTTATCTTTAAGCCCAAGGATCCTGACTTTATCGCTCTGTTCAAGAGAGCTATACCGATCCTTATCTCATCATCTATTATCCAGATCAATGTAGTCATACTTAATTATTTTGCAGGGCAGTTCGATTCCGGCAGCATCTACGGCTTCAGGAATGCATCTACCATCTGGCAGATCCCTTACGGTATCTTTACTGTAGCCATTACCACTGTAATGACTCCGATGCTCGCAGGCTATCACGAGTCCAAGAAGTATGAGGAAGCTTCCAAGCTCTTATCGGCAAGGATCAAGAGCGCATTGTTCCTCATGATACCTTCTGCGTTCTTCATGGCTGTCTTAAGTGTTGATGTGGTCAAGGCGATATATCAGTGGACTTCATCTTATACTGATACTAATGCCAAGACTGCAAGTACATTCCTTCTCGGATTTACAACAGCGATAATCACGGCATCAGTCGCACATCTGTTTAACCAGGCTTTCTATGCCATAGGACAGACAAAGATACCGCTTCTGGCAGGAACCATCTCATTGTTCCTTAATCCTTTGTTCTGCCAGGCCCTGATAATGTTAGGCGTCGGACCGATGTCTCTTTCTATCGCATATTCCATTACAAACTTCTGCCAGATGATAATCCTTACTGTGCTTTATTTCAGAAGGAAAGAGCTTGCACCCCACAATATGCTCGGCACAATCATCAAGTGCTTTGTCGCAGCAGCAATAATGACGGGCATCGTCTTTGTCTTAGACCAGATAATCCCTGCACAGGGCGGTAAGATCACGCAGCTTCTCATAGTATCCCTTAAGGGCGCTGCTGCTGTTGCAGTCTACTTTATTACAGCGCTTATCTTTAAGATGGAAGAAGCAACATTCTGGATAGACAGGTTCAAGACTAAGCTTAAAGGCATCAAAGCTAATAAATAAGG
>CAMHSJ010000035.1 GCA_946187935.1 uncultured Clostridia bacterium | reverse complement strand
CTTATTTTTATTTATAAAGAATGCTTTACTCAAGACAGTTTCTTTCTCGTTATCTCAAATCCGATATCTTCATATAAGGATATCGCCTGTTTGTTCCAGTCTGCCACATGGAGCCTTATATGGTCTTCTGTCATTTGATCCATCGCCCACAAGACGATCTGTCTTCCGTAGGCTTTGCCCCTGTATTTGCTGTTCACAAAAAGGTCATCAATCTCATCGCCTTTGATGGCAACACTGCCGATGATCTCTTCATCCTGCAAAAGCAGATAGACATTTTCCATCCCCGAGGCAAAATACGAGTCGTCCTGTATATAATCAAAAGGTTCTATTCCAAGTTCTTCACGCATCCTGTGGAAGCTCTCGTTATAAAGGGTCTTATACTGTTCCTGATAAACGGAAGAATAAGGGATCAGCGAAACAGAGGGCTTCTCCTTACCGGGAAGCTTATATTCCATCTCATATACAAGAAACATGGATCAAACGCGCTTATAGTGTCTTACGGTAAATTCCACGCCCTTTTCGCTCATGATAGGAGGCTCTTCATCTTCGAGCTCCCAGCCCGGCATCTCATCAAGGTTCGGGAAATAGCAGTCAGCCGTAAAAGACTCGTGGATATATGTGATTATCGCCTTATCGCAAAGCGAGATCAGGTCGTTATAGAGAGTGGCGCCGCCGATGAGGTATACTTCATCACCGTCTGCCATATTGAGATAATCCTGGAGTTCAGCAGCGGAATGGAGTATCAGTGCGCCTTCCTTCTTAAACTCGTAGTTGCGTGACATGATTATGTTCTGCCTGTTGGGAAGGAGCTTCTGATCCTTAAAAGTCTCAAGAGTCTTCCTGCCATAGATAACGGTATGGCCTGATGTATATTTGCGGAATACACCGCGCTGGTCTTCAGGAAGGGATATAAGGAGCTGTCCCTTGTATCCGATGCCCCAGTTAAGATCGACTGCTGCTATAGCTATCATAAGATCACCCCTCAAACATGTCTGTAAAATAACCGGAAGCAGATACTTCTTCGCCTGCTTCGGTCAGATGCTTAAAATCACCGAAGGACTGTACTCTGAATGCAGCCTCTCCGGGGATGCGTTCCTCACTGCCTAATACTGTTATGGATGTCGGAGCCATGAAGAATCCCTGCCACAAAGAAGGAGCTGCTATACCTGTAAGATAGCCTGTAATAAGGGATGTGATCCCGAAGTGGCAGAAGAAAACAAGATTATCGTCGTTATGCTCCTTAACTTCATAGACGCCGTCAGGTCTTCTTACATAACCATGCTCAGCAAGAAGATCGTCGATGCCCTTACAGACCTCTTTATAGTGTTCTTCGATATTGCCCGTCTGCATTACGGGAGTCTTATACCACTCGTCCTTGTCATGAAGATCAGCCCTGGGAACGAAGTATCTGGGGTAAAAATCCCATTCTATCCTCTCCTCACCTGTTTCTTCATCCTTGATCCTGTAATAGAACTCTTTAAGCCAGTCTAAAGTGGTCGCCTCGCGGCCAAGCTTCTTAAGAGACAAAGATGCCGTATCCTGAGCTCTGCCAAAAGGAGACAGGTAGATATCCTTGATATTCCAGCCTGAAACCCTGTTTGATAAGATCTCGGCTTCTCTCCAGCCCTTCTCGGTCAGTGAATCCTTTTCATAATCAGGATCGCCGTGACGGATAAATATAAGCTTCATCAATATCTCCTTATACAGCTACCGGGATGCCCTTGATCTTGGGACCGTACTCGTAGCCCTCGAGATTGATGTCATCTACGGTGAACTTATAGAAATCAGTGATATCCTTGTTGATCACGAGCTTGGGAGCTTCAAACTTAGGGCGCTTGATAAGCTCCTTAACTATATCGACATGTCTGTCGTAGATATGAGCATCAGCTATGACATGGATGAACTCACCGACTTCAAGGCCTGATACCTGAGCCATAAGATGCGTAAGGACCGCATACTGGCATACATTCCAGGCATTTGCAACGAGCATGTCGTTGCTCCTCTGATTGAGGATCGCATTGAGCTTATTTCCCGTAACATTGAAAGTCATTGAATAAGCGCAGGGATAAAGATTCATCTCAGAAAGGTCCTGGTGGACATAGATGTTAGTAAGGATCCTTCTGCTGGAAGGATTGTTCTTGAGGTCAAAGATAACCCTGTCGACCTGGTCCATCTCGCCTTCCTTGTACTTATGCTTTACGCCGAGCTGATAGCCGTATGCCTTGCCGATGGAGCCTGTCTCATCAGCCCAGGCATCCCAGATATGGGAATTAAGGTCATGAACATTATTGGATTTCTTCTGCCAGATCCAGAGGATCTCATCTACCGCAGCCTTGAAGTTAATGAACCTCTGGGTATACATGGGGAACTCTTCTGCGAGGTTATAACGGTTTACAACGCCGAAAGCCTTATAAGTAAAAGCAGGAGCTCCGTCATCTGCCCAATGGGGCCTTACTTTGTCATTAATGGTGGAATAACCTGAATTCAGGATAGTATTAACGTTCTCGATAAAGATATCATCTGCACGACTCATAAACGGCACCGCCTTGATCAGTTTATGCAGATAATTATAACATTAATCAGCGGCTGCCCAAATACACTATCTGAGATGCATCGATGTGTCCAATCGGCCTCTCATATCTCGGAGAGATCATCTCGACCGTGCTGATGCTCCATTCCGGATCGTAGACTTCGCAATAAGCCTGACAATGCTCACAGTTACAGTTGATGCACATAAAATAGTTGCCGTTGCAGTAACTGTTATCAACATAACGTGTATATCCGCTGGATGTACCGCCAAAACCTATTGAATTAAAGAATACCATGTGACAATCAATATAGTGGTTATTGATAAGCCTGTAGGCCTCTACAATAGCCCATTCTGAATCAAGAGTCCTGGATCTGGTGCAGTTGTGCGTCTTGGGATCGACCGTAGCAAACTGATTCTTGCGCTGCAGAGTACGCGTAATGGTCGATGTCGGGAACTTATTGCAGTTAGTCCTGTTGATGACTACACATGCAACAAGGACCTTATCAGTAATGTCATCCTCACAGAAAGCGCCCTCGGCTTCTACAACTCTGGCAAAAAACTTGAATTCCTTGGTGGAAAGACCTACTGCCCTTGCCTTTACCCTAGTAGGCATATAATAACGGGTCTCGTCATCGGCATACTGCCACATACGGTCGTAATTAGCGAGCTCTTCTTCTGTCGGCTTGTACTCGAAAAGATCAAGAGCGACATCAGCTAATACGGCGCTGTTAAGAGTCAGCAGCGTACATATAGCTATGATCAATGCAACTATCTTTTTCCGCAAAACGAATCTCCATCAAAAAATAGTGCAAATATTATACCACTCTTATGTAAAATCTGCAAAAGACGATTATATGACCTTCTGAGTGCCATCACTATAGATGGCATAGATGCTGTAGTCTATGGCCTGATAACCATTGTCACTGCAGTAACTGTTATACTGCGCCACAACGCTGTCACGGCTGCCTGAGAACTGAACTGTTTCTCTTTCACCGGATGCATTTAACACAGATCCGGACAGCCTGTAATCGACTATCGCTGCTTCAGTCTGGGTTGTTGTATCTGCAGCCGCCTGTGTAGTAGTTGTTGTTGTAGTAGTCGTAGTAGTGGTGGTAGTCGGCACAGTTGTCGGCTTAGGAGTAGGAGTCGGCGTAGGTGAAGAAGCTGCTCTCGCCGTTGTGGCAGTCGTAACTGTAGTATTTCTCGAAGTAGCTCTGCTCGAGCCGGCAGATTCACTTGTTTCAGATTCTGAAGTCATGGATTCAGAAGGCTCTGAAACAACAGATGCCTCAGAAGTATATAGAGTAGAATAGCTGTATTCAGAATTTGATGTATCATCACCGAACAATCCAAAGGTCTTCCCCTTGACCTTGATCAGGATACACATGACAATGACAAGAATGATTATTGCAATGAGCAATACCGCATGTTGATTTCTATTTTTCATTATCCTATTTCCAAAACGTAAAGCCCTAGATTTAAGCGTAAACCCTCAAGGTTTTATCCTTGAGGGTCTACTTGGTCGGAGTGACGGGACTTGAACCCACGACCTCTTGCTCCCTAAGCAAGCACTCTAGCCACCTGAGCTACACCCCGATGAGCATCGTAAAAGGAAAAATTGGTCGGAGTGGCGGGACTCGAACCCACGGCCTCTTGCTCCCGAAGCAAGCACTCTACCACCTGAGCCACACCCCGGAAAGCAGATTCCCTTTCACAAGCTAAATTATAATATTACAACAATCAGAATAATGCAAGGTCTTTTTATATGCCCCGATCATCAGCTTGGACCATAAGCAGCGCGGATAACAGACGGGAATACAATTCAAAATGAGCCTTAGCCCTTCCCGGGAACATAGAATCGAGATTCTCCAATGTATCGTACTCCGTATTCATGAACATACCGCCATCCCCCAAAGTCTCATCGTAGGTCTCGATATAACCCGTATAGCCGGAATATGGATCTTGTTCACCTGCCCACCAGTTAGTAGCTTCGAAGTAGATATATCTGATGCCCTTTGAGGTAAAAGCTACATGATCGCTTGCCGGAAGCGTGCACGGTGATGCAATGCAATAATTACGGGGTGCAGGATTATCGTTTGTCCATGGATTGGTAAAAAGAGAATTCTCATCTGCAGGCATTCCGCCCCCATGTTCAGCATAGTAACCGTCAAGATCCTCGGTACGGTAAACCTTAATGCCCAGCTGCGCCGCGACATCCATAGCCAGATCGTATCCTTCGGTCATCTCAACATCAGGCAATCTGTCATCTCCTGTATACCAGTTATAATCATCATCATATCCGTCATAACATCCGCCGTAAACATTGCAGAAATCTCCGAAGGCGATCGAGTCGATATTGATCATAAATAAGGTAGAATCAATTTCTTCGTCACTCATGACGTTCACATATTCACGACTGCCGACCATCCCTGCTTCCTCACAATCGAAAAAAACATACTTTACGGTATACGGCAGCTGAACATCATGCATCTTAACGGCTGTGGCCAGCAAAAGGGCAACACCTGAACCGTTGTCTCCTATGCCGCCACCGTCAAAATGAGCTCCGACTATGATCTGTCCGGATGTATTATCTCCCGGAACCGTAAGGATGATATTCGTGCCGGATACCTTCCCTAAATACATCGAATCCGCATTAAAGGACTGTTCTTTTATCTGCTCGGGATCATATCCTGCGGCGGTAAGCTCACTTTTGATCCATTCAATACACTTGTCATGGCCTTCAGTACCCGAGGAACGGTCAGCAAGCTCCGTACCTATATAATTCAGGTATTCCATGGCCTTCTCCGAATAATCATATAAAGGCACCGAATCTTCAGTCAAAGCTGAATGAAACACGGGGAAACCACTATCTTCATCATTACTGACAGGGGCAGTATCATCAGTGTGATCTATTGTTGTATCTGACACTGTCTTATCACTTCTTATGTCTGTACTGTCAGTATTCTTGCTGCACGCGAACAATCCCAGACAGACTGCAAATACTGTCAGGACAGCTATGGTTCTTGTGATTAAACGTGTGATCATATCGATCCCCCAATCTAATGTCTTGGAATATGATAGCAGTGTTCTCTGTCATCAGATTGCATAAGATAGGCATATTTATGGCAAACAATAAGGGCTGCACTCCGATGAAAGATACACCCATTAAAGTGGCTGCTCTTAGTCGGTTTTATAGCGATCAATCTATCTTAGCATTGGTTCAGATCTGATTTCTCATCAGCACAATCTATGATAACCTTCATGCATTTCCTGCATAGATATGCCTTTACAGCTGAACCTTTTATTAACGACAGTTTAGAAAGAACTAATGAATCATCATAGAAACCGGCTCTTCCGAATATCGGCCGCCTGATCCCCTTTTTCCACGAAATCTCCTGTGAGCTTTGTATTATTCCTTCTTCCATCAAATAATTGCAATATGGACACGTCATTGCTTACACCTCATGATTAAAATCTTTCTTACAAACCTTATACATGATCAATCTCACCATAATATGTACTTACAATAACGATTATAACCAGTACGCCTTTCCTGAAGATTATGCTTTCCTTAACATAACCTTATACTCTGAGGCGCCGAATCACTGAATGGATTTCTGTCATCTATGACACTTTTCCAATTTATCCGGATAAGCAAAAAGAGCCCCGATTTCTCGAAGCTCTAATATGTCGATTATCAATACCCCTTTTTCATCAAAGCGGGTTGCAATCCGTTCTTTGTAACAATAATCTTTTTTAATGACCGGACATTCCTTACCCTTATTGAAAGTAAAAAAAGGCTGCCATAAGGCAGCCTCAAAATTAGTCCGTTTTTCTAATAAGATCAAGCTTCTTCGTTTGCAGCAGGAGCTTCTTCAACAGGAGCTTCCTCAACAGCGGGAGCCTCTTCAGCTGCAGGTGCTTCAGGGATCTCAGGATCGATAGGAGCTACAGCCTTGATGGAGATGGAGATCCTTCTTCTCTCTGTATCAATCTCAGTTACCTGAGCCTGTACTTCCTGACCAACTGAAAGAACGAGATCAGGCTTCTCTAAGTGTGTGGAAGAGATCTGTGATACGTGGCAGAGAGCATCGAGATCGGGCTCGAGCTGTACGAAAGCGCCGAAGTTTGTAAGACGTACAACTGTACCTCTTACGATGCTGCCGAGAGGGATCCTCTCTTCGATGTTGTAGTAAGGATCGTCCTCAAGCTTCTTGTAACCAAGGGAGATCTTCTTTGTCTCCTTGTCGAAGCTCTTAACATATACTTCAACCTCATCGCCTACCTTGAGGATCTCAGAAGGAACTGCATTGCGGCTCCAAGAGAGCTCAGAAGCGTGAACGAGACCGTCAACGCCGCCGATATCGATGAATGCGCCGAAAGCAACAACGGAACGTACTGTTCCCTTATAACGCTTGCCTTCCTCGATGTTGTCCCAGATCTCAGCTGCCTTCTTGGCACGCTCTTCTGAAGCGATCTGGCGGTGTGAACCGGAGATCCTTAATCTGTTCTTCTCTGTGTCGAACTTGGTAACACGGATATCAAGTGTCTGACCTACATAAGGAGCGAGGTCCTTAACGTCGCCTGACTTGATCTGTGTTCTGTGGATATAGATATCAACACCCTTGTATGTTCCGATAAGACCATCCTTAACAGTACGTGTGATCTTAACATCGATAGGTGTCTTGTTGTTGAATGCTTCTTCGATCTCGGCACGGCCCTTCTCAGCCTCGATATCGTTCTTGGAGAGGATTATCTCTTTGCCCTGATCGGAATTCTTGATACTTCTTACCTTAACGGTAACTTCCGCATGTTCTTCAATTGCCTTATCGAGGTCGAAATCCGGATCGGACTCGAACTCCTTACGTGCAATTCTGCCCTCGGATTTGTCATGGACGTCTACATAAACATAATCAGCATCAGCGGATGTAATCGTGCCTTTTACAACTGCTCCTCTCCTGATCTGCGCAAGCGCATCCACAGCATTGGCAAACTCTGAATCGAGCTGCTCCTGATTTGTCATCTTCTCGTCTTCGTTCATTTCTTGAACAACCTCCAAAATAATAGCTTCCGGTGTAGATGCTCCTGCCGTGATCCCGACCTTGTCCCCCGGGAGGATCTTGCCTTCGGCAATCAGCTCCCGAACTTCAAGTGCAGAATTGACCAGAAACGATCTTACACAGCGACCTTTGCAGATATCAAAAAGCTTGTTGGTGTTCGAACTGTGAGACGAACCGATGACTAGCATCGAATCAGATATCCCAGAGAGATCTTCCGCTTCCCTTTGCCTACTTTCAGTCGTATTACATATTGTATCAAAAACGTATTTTTTTTCAATTTTATTTTCTATTTTTTGACAAATTTTTTTGAAAGTGTTTGAAGAGAATGTCGTCTGAGATACAAGGATCGCCGAATCAACAGGAAAATCAAGGGTTTCAAGCTCTTCAGGGGCCGATATGACGGCCACTTTCACGTTGTAAGGATCAGCCTCGGCACAGAAACCGACGACTTCGGGATGTCCCTTGGCGCCCGTGACGATGATGTTCCTGCCACCCTCTGCGGCTTCCCTGACTATCTTGTGGATCTTGGATACGAACGGACAGGTCATGTCCCTGACATCACAGCCTTTACTCTCCAATACAGCTATCTGTTCAGGTGCAACGCCGTGGGCACGGATTATTACTATGGCTCCGTCCGGCACATCCTCAGCCTTATCGTAGACCACGTAACCTGATGATCTCAGCTTATTTACGACCAGGTCGTTATGAACTATCTCGCCAAGAAGCGCGAGCGGCTTGCCGTCTGTCTCACTTTCACAGACAGCCTCAGCAGCACTAACGGCATTCTTGACGCCGAAACAGAACCCTGAGAGTTTTGCCGTCGTGACCTTCATCAGTTTTCCTCTTTGATGAAGCTCAGAAGATAATCTCTCGTGCCTTCGATCGTATAATCTTCCGTATTTATGACTATAGCCTCGGGCACCTGCGTAAGAGGAGCAAATTCCCTGTTCATGTCCTGCTCGTCCCTGTACTCGATATCCCTTAAGACTTCCTCGTAGTTCTGGGAGAAATCACCCTTTTCGTTAAGCTCCTTAAGCCTTCTTTCAGCTCTTGTAGATGCCTTGGCCGTTACATAGAACTTGTACTTGGCGTCAGGAAGAACATTTGATGCGATGTCTCTTCCGTCGAGGACGAAGCTCTGTTCTTTTGCGATAGTCCTCTGCATATCGACCATGGCCGTGCGGACAACAGGCTGAGCGCTTATATCAGATGCTGCTACAGATACCTGGGGAGTCCTGATGCTGCCTGTAACATCCTCACCGTCAAGGATCATGCGCTGCTCACCGTCAATGAACTTGACTTCGAGATTCATCTCTTCCATAAGAGACCTGACCTTATCTTCATCCTTGGGATCTATGCCCTTCTTGATGGCAGCAAGGCCGCATGTGCGGTACATGGCGCCGGTGTCAAGGTACATTATGCCAAGCGCCTTGGCTACGCCCTTTGCGAGCGTACTCTTGCCTGATCCTGAAGGACCGTCAACTGCGATCTGATAAATACCCATAAATTCTCTCCTTATGTCTTGATCTTATAGTATGTCGTCGTCTCCCGCCTTGCGGTCACGGCCGGTCTCATAGACCCTGTACTGTGACCATAGAGTCTCGAGCGATTCAAATGATCTCTTGATATGATCCTTACGGCGCATTCCGAGCGTAACCAGCAGCGCATTGATAAGCGATAACGGAGCTGTCAGCGAATCCACGAACGAAGCCATGGAAGACTTGGCCAGGAGCTTGCAGTCGCAATACTCGGTCATAGGGGTGTTGTCCCTGTCCGTTATGGAGATTATCGTAGCTCCCTTCTGCTTGGCATACTTCATTGAATTGATCGTACGCGCCGAGTATCTCGGGAAGGATATGCCGATCATGACATCACCCTCACCTATAGGCATTATCTGCTCGAAAAGCTCATTCGTGCAGGTACTCCTTACAAGGATAACATCATCGAAAAGTACAGTAAGATAGAAATGCATGAACTCAGACAGCGGCGCTGAAGCCCTGATGCCCATTATGTATATCTTCCTGGCATCAAGTATCGCATTTACAGCCTTCTTGAACTCAGCTTCATCGATATTCGCAAGAGTATCCTTAAGGTTATTTATGTCCTGACGCATTATCTCGGAGATGGCATCCGAATCATCTGCAAAGCGCTCGGTATAATCAAGACGCTGCACTGATGTGAGCTTGCTCTTCAGCTCTTCCTTCAAGGCCTTCTGGAATTCGGGATACCCCTCAAAACCAAGTTCAGTTGTGAACCTTACCACAGTGGATTCAGATACTCCGACTTCCTCACCGAGCTTTGCAGCGGTCATATAGGCAGCCTTGTCGTAGCTTTCCAGGATGAAAGCGGCGATTGCCCTGTGGCCCTTGCTCATGTTAGGAGCGCTGCTGCTGATGAGTTCAATTATCTCCACTGTTATCTTCCTCTTCTTCTGTCTTGTCTTCATCCTTCTTATCGAGGAGGCTGTCTATCGTGATCTGCTTGTCTTCACCGCCGGCGGCTTTCCTTAAAGAGTCTTCAAGATCCCTTATGGTCTTGTAGCTCATGAGTTCCATGGCAGGCAGCTCACTTACAGATTCGATGCCGAATTCAGACAGAAACTGTCTGCTCGTCCTGAAGAGTGCCGGACGTCCGGGTGCATCGAGATTGCCTGCTTCTTCTATCCAGCCCCTGTCCAAAAGCCTCGAGATGATCGAATCTGATGAGACTCCTCGTACGGTTTCAACCTGTGCCCTGGTGCATGGCTGGTTATAAGCAATAACTGCAAGAGTCTCATATGAAGCCTGTGATAAAGGTACCTGAGCCTTAGGTCCGAACATGCGGTCCAAGACCCTCTTCTGGGTTGGCTTGGTCATCATGCAGTAGGAATCTTCCATCTTCCTTATGACCAGTCCTCCCCAGGGATTCTGCTCATACTTTTCGATGAGCTTGGAAAGCACTTCTTCTATTGCAGCCTTCTTGGTATTAAGGCATTCAGACAGTCGTTCGATATTAACCGGATCTCCTGATGCGAAGAGAATTGCTTCGATGGCTGCAGGAAGCTCCTGTGAAGTTATCTTAAAATCATCTGCCATATCAATCCTTCTTCTCCTCTATCAGTATGTCTCCGAAATTCTTATGCTGCGTTGCCTTGGCATTGTTGCTCCTTACGAGTTCCAAGACTGCAAGGAAACTGACTATCCTGTCCATCCTGGTATCCTTCTTGCCCTTGAAGAGTTCAGAGAACAGTATCTTGCCCTTGCGCCTTATGGTATCAGCAAGCGACTTGATCCTCTCCTTGATCGAGAGCTTGTCCCTCTGGAGGATGTTCGTGATCTTGGCTGATATGTCTGCAAATCTTACTTCGTTGCGCGCATTGATGTCAGCTATTGCCTTATCGAACAGATCCGATTCAAATTCCTGCGGCGGGAGGGTTATCTCGATGCCGAGATCCTTGGCAGTAGATGCGGGTCTCGTCCTCATACCGTCAAACTTATCTCTTCTTTCCCTCAGCTCACCCGCAAAAACACGGCATCTCTTATAACGCATGAGCGAGATGACGAGTTCTTCTCTGGGGTCCTCGCCCTCATCTTCAGGATTCATTCCCTTGGCACCAGGGAGCATCATCTTCGATTTTATATGAACAAGAGTGGCTCCCATGACAAGAAAGTCAGATGCGATCTCCATGTCGAGCCTCTTCATGCCTGCAAGGTAATCCATGTACTGCTCAGTGATGCTTGCAATGGGAATATCGTAGATATCGATATCATTCTTTTCTATCAGATGAAACAAAAGGTCCAGAGGACCTTCGAAATGTCTGAATCTTACTGCAGGCTTGACCTCTTCCTTCATCTGATCACCCGATGAAAGATATTAAGCTGCAGACGATATTGATTATCAGTTGGAACGGCAGCTCTATGATAGAGATCAGTGTCGAGAGGATGTTGAAGTTTGTAAACCTTCCCATCAGCAATACCGCCATTATGATCATGGGGCTTAATCTTTCAAACTTCTGATAACCTTCGGAATACCTGACTTTGACCGGCAGAAGTTCCTGAAGCACATGGAAACCGTCAAGAGGAGGTATAGGCAAAAGGTTAAAAGCCAGAAGTCCCAGAGAGAAATAGTAAACATAAAAGAATACATAACATACGACGGCTGGGATCATGGGTATATTACTCAAACCCTCTATTCCGCCTATTGCAAATGAGAGCACATCCAGGACAGGAACAGTGGCAGAGTAACCGCAGCACTTCACCACGATACAGCAAATGAGCATCGAGACGAACGACAGGATAAAGTTACCCGTAACGCCCGCCAGATGGACCATTATGTTCATCATTCTCTTGCTCTTGAACCTGGAGAGATTGTTAGGGTTATACATGACAGGCTTGCCCCAGCCGAATCCTACCAGGAGGATGAGGATGGTACCCATGGGATCCAAGTGTGCCAGAGGATTAAGAGTTACCCTTCCCTGCAGTCTTGCGACGTCATCGCCGAGCCAGTCAGACACCTTAGCGTGCATGAACTCGTGGATAGAGAAAGAGATACACAGTGCAAAGAACATCAGAAGAGCAGAAAAAACGATCTGCTGAACTGACATATCCGAGCTGTTGTTAAGTAACTCTATTATCATTATTAAGCCTCTTGATTATGCCTTCTTAACAGAGAGCGTGATAGTCTCGCCGTTAACGTTCCACTCCTTGGAGTTTCCGTCAAGAGTGTTAACGACTTCATTGGCAAGGACTTCGGAAGCGAGATACCCGCTGTTCTTTGCAATTATAGCGCCGAGCTTCTCGTTGCCGTCATAGCCCAGGATGATCCTGTCTGTTACTTCAAGGCCTGTCTCCTTACGCTGGGTCTGAACCTTGGAGATAAGTTCTCTTACGAAACCGGCTTCGATGAGTTCTTCAGTAAGGACTGTTGATATGGAAACTGTAAGATCTTTGTCTGTCTGTGTTGAGTAGCCCTCAGGCTGCTTGGTCTCAACGAGGAAGTCTTCTTCGTTCATCTCGAACTCTTCTCCCTCGACAGTTATCTTAACGGGCCCCTGCTTCATAGCAAGGTATGTTTCCTTACCCGGGAGTGCCGCTATAACTTCCTTAGCGCTATTGAGGAGCTTGCCGAACTTTCTTCCGCATGTCTTGAGCTGCGGCTTAAAGCTGTAATCAACAAGTGTTGAAGCATCCTTGAGCACTTCGATCTGCCTGATGTTAAGCTCATCTAAAACGATCGACTTGTATTCATCGTCCAATGTCTTCTCTGATACGACATAGATCGTAGAAAGAGGCTGGCGGTTCTTGAGGTTGGCCTGCTCTCTGCATGCTCTTCCAAGGTTAACGATCTTCTGGACAAGATCCATCTCTTCTTCGAGCTTGGTGTCGATAAGGCTCTCATCTGCTTCAGGATACAGACAGAGGTGAACTGACTCGGGAGCATCCTGATCTACTGAACGTACGATGTTCTGATAGATCTCTTCCGTCATGAAAGGAACGAAGGGAGCGCAAAGCCTTGTCATCTCCTCTAATACGGTGTAGAGGGTCATGTAGGCATCGATCTTATCCTGCGTCTCCTCTGCGCCCCAGTATCTGTCACGGCAGCGTCTTACATACCAGTTAGACAATTCGTCCGTGAAGTCCTGGATGACTCTTGCAGAAGCAGAGATATCGTATGCATCCATCTTGGCTCTTACTGTCTTGATAACGGTATTGAGTCTTGAGAGCACCCACCTGTCCATAGCGCAGAGGGTATCCTTCTTGAGCTCATGCTTTGTCGGATCGAAGTTATCGATATCTGCATACATTACGTAGAACGCATAAGTATTCCAGTATGTACCGATGAACTTCTTGATGCCGTCGTTAACTGCCTCATCAGAGAATCTCGAAGGAAGCCAGGGCTGGTTTGCAGAATAGAAATACCATCTTGCGGCATCGGCACCCTGCTTATTAAGGATATCCCAGGGATCAACAACGTTGCCGAGGTGCTTGCTCATCTTCTTGCCGTCCTTATCCTGGACAAGACCCATAACGATACAGTTTTCGAAAGGTGCCCTTCCGAAAAGGACTGTGCTTATGGCAATGAGCGAATAGAACCAGCCTCTTGTCTGGTCAATAGCTTCAGAGATGAAGTTGCAGGGATAGTG
>CAMHSJ010000034.1 GCA_946187935.1 uncultured Clostridia bacterium | reverse complement strand
ACTGATTTTGGTTGGCTTTTTGTTGGCTTTAAAAAATGAAATGCCCTATTTTAGGGCATTTCCAGCGTTTTGCAATTATTCGAGTTCTATCGTTGACGGCGGTTTGCCTGTGCAGTCGTAGAAGACTCTGCTGATGCCTTTGACTTCGTTTACGATCCTGTTAGTGACTTTGCTGATGAGTGACCAGGGGAGTTCTGCTGCTTCCGCGGTCATGAAGTCAGTGGTGGTGACAGCTCTTAAGAGGCATGCGTAGTCGTATGTTCTCTCGTCGCCCATGCAGCCGACTGAACGCACATTGGTGAGTGCCACGAAGTACTGGTTGGCATACTTGTCAAAGCCTGCAAGCTGCATCTCTCTTCTGAAGATGGCATCTGCATCCTGTACGAGCTTGACCTTTTCGGCGGTGACTTCACCGATGATCCTGATCGCAAGACCGGGACCGGGGAACGGCTGGCGGAAGACAAGGTTATCGGGGATGCCGAGCTCCAGGCCGGCTTTCCTTACCTCGTCCTTGAACAGGAGTCTTAAGGGTTCTATGATCTCTTTGAAATCAACATAGTCAGGAAGACCGCCTACGTTGTGATGGCTCTTGATGACGGCGCTCTTGCCGAGACCTGATTCTATAACGTCAGGATAGATGGTACCCTGAACGAGGAAGTCTACTGCGCCTATCTTCTTGGCCTCTTCCTCGAATACCCTTATGAACTCTTCGCCTATTATCTTACGCTTCGTCTCAGGCTCGGTAACGCCCTTGAGCTTGGAGTAGAAACGCTCCTGCGCATTGACCCTTATGAAGTTCAGATCGTAAGGACCCTCAGGACCGAAAACGGCTTCGACCTCATCACCCTCGTTCTTTCTTAAGAGGCCGTGATCTACGAAGACGCATGTGAGCTGCTTTCCTACTGCCTTGGATAGAAGCACTGCTGCAACGGATGAATCGACACCGCCTGACAGGGCGCAGAGCACTTTGCCTGTGCCGACCCTCTCCCTTATCTCTCTTATCGATGTCTCGACAAAGGAATCCATCTTCCAGTCGCACCTGCACTTGCAGACATCCTTAACGAAGTTGGCGAGCATCTTGGTGCCTTCCACAGTATGAACGACTTCAGGGTGGAACTGTACGCAGTACAGGTTCTTATCTGTGTTCTCTGCAGCCGCAACGGGGCATACCTCGGTATGGGCTGTGATCTTAAATCCGGGGGCAGGGTTTGCGATATAGACCGTGTGGCTCATCCAGCAGACTGTCTTAGGCGCTACGTCCTTAAACAGTCTGGCATTTGTATCGACAAGGACATCGGTGTGGCCGTACTCTCTTACGGGAGCTGCCTTTACTTCGCCTCCGAGAAGGTAGTTCATGAGCTGCGCGCCGTAGCAGATGCCGAGGACAGGTATGCCCAGTTCGAAAAGCTCAGGCGAGCACTTCGGGGCATCGTCGTCGTAGACCGTGCTGGGACCGCCCGTAAGGATTATTCCCGAAGGCTTAAGAGCTTTGATCTCTTCGATGCTTGTCGTGTGGGGTCTTACTTCGCTGTAGACAGAGAGCTCGCGCACTCTTCTGGCGATAAGCTGGTTATACTGTCCTCCGAAATCGAGGACAAGGATCGTTTCCTTAGCCATATATTAAGCCTCCGGCATGTATAAAAACTATGAGGTAATTATACTCTGCAGGAGGCCTGTTTATAAATATAAAATCACTGTTGCTTTTGCAAAAACTCGGCTTATTTCATCGCTTATGCTTTGTTAAGCTGTACATAAGCGAGCACATGGCTGTGGTCGGCTTCCCAAAGTCTCATCTCGTAACCGTTCTGATCGGGGAATGAATTAGTGCGCATGAATACCGTTACGGTGTTCCCCGTCTCCCCGATGGTGATGGTGTCTGTATCTATGACAAGCTCCCCGTTTTCCCACCAGTCGGCGATAAGGGTGGTCCCCGCGCTGAGGTCGTTTTCGAAGATGCAGGTGATGTAGATGCCCTGATCGCAGAGGTAGTAGTGCACCGTATCCAGAACGCCGTCTTCCTTGCTGTAGAACATCCAGTAGCCGTTCTCATCCACATAAGACTCGGCATAGACGAGGGAGCCGTCGCTGAAGGAAGGAACATATTCTTCGGTGTTTACTGCCTGGTTGGGATAGAGTTCTCCCTGCACAGGATCCGTTGTCTGTCCCTGCTGCTCCCCGTAGTCCTCTTCTATCTGGCGGTTGTATTCGTTAAACTGCGCAGCCGTTATATCTCCCTGGGTAAGAAGCAGTGATAATGCCGCCTTGCCCAGCTCAAGACTCTGCTCGGGGGTAAACGCATTCTGAGCTTCGTACAAGGCTCTGTCAGGTGCTAATACGAGATCTGTCGTAAAGACCATGTACGGATCGTCAGAGGTCGTATGGTACATCGTCATGTAGAGGCTGTAAGGCTCTGAGTCCATGGTCTTGATGGCAGATGCCAGTTCGCTGTAAAGCCCTGCGGAAATGTTATTGACCGTATCGTCGTAGGACTGTCCGAGCTCTGAGAACTTAAACCATTCGGCATAGTAGAATACCATGAAGGTGTCCCTGATATATTCGTATATCTCATCTCTTGACGGCGCTTCTCCCGTAAAGTTCATGGTAAACGGATCGGATTCATCCCAGGAGCTGATCGAATAGCTGTGGTTAAGGATGTACGCCACATATTCAGAGATGAACAGCTTCTTGGCAGCTTCGACTTCAGGACCGCTGCCCTTGTCGATGATGTTGTCGTAATTGACCAGATCACCTGCCGTGGGTATGCTGAAGTAATCGTTCATGAGATTGCCCGCTGCGATCTCCTCAAGGGCGCTGATGTAGATCTCCTTTGCTTCTTCAGGATCTATCGTTACGGGATTGATGCCGTAGATCCACCCCTTCGTGAGGCGGTCCATGAGCCTTGCTGCAGTAGCTGATGCGATCTTCCAGTCGTCACCGTCTTTAACGAACCTTAATGTGAAATTGGAAAGACTGAGATTATCCTTGTTGTTTATGGCAGCTAAGTAGTCGTCTTCTGTCATGCAGTATTTAAAGCCACTGTCATCCGTCCCGTATTTAAGATCGAAGTAACTGAGGTATTCCAGCTTGACCTTCATCCTGACCTCATCACCGTCATCTGAGATCACGAGGCGGTCCGGATCCTTAAGACTTGCCTGACCGATCACGTTGTAGATCAGGTAGCTTGCATCGTCAAGATCTATGGTCTTAAAGGGATCTGCGCCATTAGTAAGCTTAGAGGCTCCCCTTAAGTCCTCTTCTGCAACAGATTCGATGAAACTGTTGCCTAACTTAAGGAGTTCTTCCAGCAAGTCTTCTTCTTTCTTCCTGCACGAACAAAGTGAGAGGACCATGGCTCCGGTGAGGACTGTTGCAATTATCCTTGTCGTTATCTTATGCATAGTGTTCACCCCGCTTAATGTGAGCTTCTGCCATAAAGATAAAAGAATTTTTACCATAAATCAATACACAGGATAAAGCTCTGGCCTTACCCTGTGTCTGATGCGTTTATTGTTTATTGGATTTATCTTCTGATGATCTCTTCTCTTACGGGACCCGTGGAGACAATGGAGATGTGTACGCCGATCTCCTTTTCGATGAACTCGACATAGTCTCTTGCTTCCTTGGGGAGCTTATCGTATTCGGTGAGGCCTCTTACCTCTCCCTTGCCCTTCCAAGAAGGCAGATACTCGATGACGGGCTTGCACCTGTCGAGCTTGTTGGGGTTCGGGAAATCCTTCGTGATCTCGCCGTCGATCTCGTAGCCTGTGCATACGGGGATCTCGTCGAGATAGCCCAATACGTCGAGGTTTGTTAAGGCAACATCAGTAGCGCCCTGCATCCTTACGCCGTATCTTGTGGCAACGCAGTCAAACCAGCCGACTCTTCTCGGTCTTCCCGTCGTAGCGCCGTACTCGCCCTTGTCGCCGCCCCTGTCTCTTAACTCCTTGGCAACGTCTTCGTCTAAGATCTCGGAGACGAACGCGCCGCCGCCAACACTTGAAGAATAAGCCTTTGTAACCGTTACGATCTTCTTGATCTCATAAGGAGGGATGCCTGCGCCTACGCAGCCGTAGCCAGCGAGCGTGGAAGAAGACGTGACCATAGGATAGATTCCCATGTCGGGATCCTTCATGGTGCCGAGCTGGCCCTCGAGAAGGATGTTCTTGCCTTCCTTGACGGCATCGTATAAGTAAGCCTGGGTATTTGTAACGAAGGGCTTTATCAGCCTGCCCTGCTCTAACATCTCGGCAAGGAGCGCCTCGGGATCGATAGGATCCTTGTGGTAGAGGTTAACGAGGAGCGCGTTCTTGATCTCGAGTACGCGGTTTATCTTCTCTCTTAAGCTCTCCTCGTCGAAAAGCTCACTTACCTGAAAACCGATCTTGGCATACTTGTCAGAGAAGAAAGGTGCTATGCCTGACTTTGTGGAGCCGAAGGCCTTGCCGCCTAATCTCTCTTCTTCAAACTTATCGAAATCAACGTGGTAAGGCATTACGACCTGTACCCTGTCTGATACGAGGAGCTTGGGCTCAAGACCCTGCTCTCTTATCTCGTTATACTCTTTGATGAACTTACGGATATCAAGAGCCACACCGTTGCCTATGATGTTTACGATATTCTCGTGGCAAACACCTGAAGGCATGAGGTGCAGCGCAAACCTTCCGTGATCGTTGATGATCGTGTGACCGGCATTCGCACCGCCCTGGAATCTGATGACGATATCTGATTCACTGGCCAAAAGGTCGGTTATCTTTCCCTTGCCCTCGTCGCCCCAGTTGGCGCCGACTATTGCAGTTACCATATTAAAAACCTCCGGAAGGTATAGATTTGACAGCGATATTATAAAACAAAATCAGTCTTCCTGCGACATATGACATATTACAAGTCTTCTGTAGCCTTCACCGTACCCGCGTTCGCCATTTGCACAGGTAACGAGTGTAAGCTGGATCGTATCCGTTATGCCTCCTGTTATGTAATCCATCAGTTCGGTTGAACTTACGATCTTTACCTCGTCTACTGTAAACATGAGCTCGTGACCGTCCACGCCTGTAAAGTAGACGATGTCACCGGCCTCGACTTCCTTGAGCCTGTAGAACATGGTATTGGTGTGCTGGTTTCTGTGTCCCAGGATAGTTGAGTTGCCTGTCTGTCCCGGAATTACCGAGTCCTCGTAAATACCGAGGCCGTATCTTAAGGCTATCCTGGAGCTCTCTGTCCAGACGGGAAGCTCGAGCTCTATCTTGTCTATCCTTAATATTCCTGCGCATGTAAGGGTAACATTCTCGGGAAGGTTCTTCTCATTTTCTTCCACCTGCTGCTGAAGAGCCAGGATAGCTTCCTCGTCCTCTCCGTAGTAGTCGTAGCTCTCCCCTGCCACTTCATTGCCGTCTCTGGGAACGATTACGGTGATCTCTGAAGCCTGGAGGCTGAGCTCTATATTGGACTGAACAGCATCGAGGGCTTCATCTGTTATCTTCTGCCGCCTCAGGCTCTTGATCGGCTCTATGCAGAGCAGTATTATGCCTGCGACGAGAAATATGACGCTTGCGATTATCAGGATAGTATTAAGCTTTTTCTTATCCATTTTTATCCTCAAAAGTAAACCTAAACTTTTTCTGCGATTTACAACATTATACCTTTAATCCGTGTTATTATGTTTGGCAATCAACTTTTTGGCAAGAGGTCTTGTATGGATAAGTCTATTTGGGAACAAGCTTTAAACCTGATCAAATTTGATCCCGGCATCGATAAGTTTACTTACGATTCCGTGCTCAAGCCTATGGAGGTTGTCTACAGCGAGGATAATGTCCTCGTTCTTGCTGCCAAGGATGAATACTGCCTTACACTTGCCAAGGGTGAAGCATTGGGCAAGATAATCAGCACTGCCATACGTTCTGCAACAAACAAGGATATCAAGGTCACGTTCGTTAAGGCAGGAGATGAGAATGCCGTAAGATCTTCTGTTAACTCATCCAAGAAGGCCATCCGTGATGAGAACCTTTCCAAGACTACTCCTACAGGCCTTAACGGTGATTTTACCTTCGCCAATTTCGTCGTTGGTGACTGCAACAGGTTTGCTCATGCATCAGCTGTCTCAGTTGCAGACAAGCCTGGCCAGAAGCAGAAGAATCCTTTCTTCCTCTGGGGCAATTCAGGTCTTGGCAAGACTCACCTTATGAAGGCCATAGGTAATTCGATAATCCAGAATTATCCCAAGAAGAAAGTCTTATACACAACATGTGAGACATTCGTTAATAACTTCGTAGCCTGCGGTATCAGCAAGAGCTACGAGGAATTCCGCAATAAATACAGGACCGTTGATGTATTGCTCATAGATGACATCCAGTTCCTTATCAATAAGCTTGCAGTCCAGACAGAGTTCTTCAATACTTTCGAGACACTGATAGACGCAGGCAAGCAGATCGTTATTACCTGTGATAAGGCTCCTTCTAATCTTACAGAGCTCGATAACAGGTTAACCTCAAGATTCCAGGACGGCATCATGTTCGACGTACAGCCGCCGGATTTTGAGACCCGTAAGGCGATATTTCTCAAGAAACTCGAGGGTGAACAATTCACACTGTCTGATGAGATAATCGATTATGTATGTGAGAACATCACTACGAACATCAGACAGCTCAACGGGGCATTTAACACGATATCTTCGTATATAACCCTTTCAAACGAAGAATTCACCTTCGATGATGTTGAGAAGGTCTTATCCCAGTATCTCTCACCTGATAAGAGGAAATACCTTACGCCTGAGATCATAATAAATGCTGTTGCAAAGTACTATGATCTTACGCCTGACAAGATAACTTCAAACTTAAGAAGTGCCGAGATAAGCAGAGCCAGGAACGTTGCCATGTATATCTGCAGAGATTACTTAGAACTCAAGCTCCAGAAGATAGGAGATATCTTCGGCGGCAGGAAACATACTACAGTCATGCACGGATGCAGCAATGTTGACGAGGATCCTGATCTCAAGAAAGAGGCTGAGGACATCGTTAAGCTCATAACCTGAGTTTGAACAAAAATTGTCATTATGTGCATAACTTAAGGTAAATAGACTGTAGATTAATTGTTTACAAAACCGGCGGTTCATAACAGTAATCTTATAAACATCAAAATGATCTTGTTTTGAACAGGTTTCTGACACGGACAATACCCTGCCCTTCAGGGCTTTTGGGAGTTTATGAACTTATACACATAACATACTGTTTCTGATGATAAAGTATTCTGAATAACAATACGCAGAAATTAAGCGTTTGTAACAGTGTTAAATCATATTTGATACTTTAAAATCAGAAGCTGATAATGTATAATTCTTTCGTAATATTTTTATCTTATTTGAAAGGCGGATAACAAAATGAAATTTACCTGTGGTAAAGATGAATTGATCAATAATATCTCAGTAGTACAGAGAGCTGTAGCTACCAATAATACAGTGAACATCCTTAACGGTATCCTTATCGAGGCTACATCAGATGATAAGATCAAGCTTACAGGTTATGACCTTCAGACAGGCATCGAGGCTGACGTTAAGGCTGATGTAACTGAGAGGGGTTCAATTGTTGTTGATTCCAAGCTTTTCGGTGAGATCATAAGGAAGATGCCGGGTGATGACGTTGATTTCTCTGTTGGTGACAACCTCAACATGAAGATCACGAGCGGCGCTGTTGATTTTAAGATCAGCGGCATGGACCCTGAGACATTTCCCAGGATCCCTGAGATCGATGAGACTACATCAGAGAAGATCATAATGAGCCAGAAGATCCTCAAGAACATGATCAATCATACCAATTTCGCAGTATCCAAGGATAATTCCAGACCTGTTCTTACAGGTTCTAATATCGTAAGTGACGGTTCTGTCCTTTCTGTAGTATCCATAGACGGTTTCAGGATGGCTATCAACAGAGAAGACATGGGCAATGACTTCCCTAAGATCAATTATATCGTTCCCGGTAAGGCACTTAACGAGATGAGCAAGATCTTAAGTGACGACGAGAATGCGGAGATAATCCTCTACACTTCCATGCAGAATCTCCTTTTTGATATCGGCAATGTAAGAATGGTATCAAGGCTCATAGAGGGCAACTTCATCAATTTTGATTCCATTATCGCCAAGAATCCCAAGACAGTAATGACAATAGACCGTAAGGCTCTGCTCGATGCAGTTGACCGTGCAACATTGATCATCATGACAGATGACAGAAAGTGCCCTGTCCAGTTCACTATGAAGGATCCTTCTGTCCTTATCGTTGCAGCTCAGTCAGAGCACGGCAATGTTAAGGAAGATATCGACGTTGAGGTTGAAGGAGACATGGTGGATGTTGATTTCAACTCCAAGTATGTATTAGATGCCCTTAAGAATATCGAGGATGATACGATCAAGATCGAAGTCAACGGTACTCAGGGACCTTGCATCATCAAGCCTTGTGAGGGTGATAAGTACATTTATCTCATTCTGCCTATCAGAAGATAATGTTCATCAAGAATATCAGCTTGGAAAACTTCAGAAATTACGAGAGGCTCGACTTGGATGTCGGGCCTTCCGTTAATATTATCTATGGTGACAATGCCCAGGGTAAGACCAGCATCATAGAATCCATATATGCTGCGTGTTCCGTTGCTTCACATAAGACCAATAAAGATCAGGACATGATAAGGCTTGGCTGTGATAAGTATCAGATCAAGCTTCTTCTTGAAGATAGTGACGGCTATAAGACTGAATTATCAGACGAATACTTTGAATCACCCAGGCCCAAGCGCGTACTTAAGCAGGATGGGCTCGAGATAAGGCGTATTTCCGATTATATAGGCGTTTGTAACACTGTT
The DNA here is from genome assembly GCA_946187935.1 of uncultured Clostridia bacterium. Classification (GTDB taxonomy): domain Bacteria; phylum Bacillota; class Clostridia; order Saccharofermentanales; family Saccharofermentanaceae; genus Saccharofermentans. The sequence continues at coordinate 6,294 of CAMHSJ010000034.1, read as the reverse complement.
ATTTTTGCTCCTGAGGACCTGAATATCATCAAAGGAGCCCCTTCTTACAGGAGAAAGTTCCTCAATACCCTGATAATGAAGGTCTCCCCTACCTATGTCGATCTCATAGGCAAGATAAATCACAGCATAAACCAGAAGAATGCAGTCCTTAAGCAGGCCAAGTTCGATCCCGGCAAGGATCATAATATGGAGCTTGATTACTGGGACTTTTATCTTGCTGATCTGTCTTCTGAACTCATCATCTACAGGTACAGGTTTACTCACATGCTGTCTGAGTATGCCAAGAAGCATCATGCGGGGATCTCATCCTCAAGTGAGGACCTTGAAATCAGTTATTCGTCTATAACGGGCACTGTGAGCGTTCTGGAAGCATACTTAACAGAAAATGATATCTTTGACGGATTTATATCGCGAAACCTCTCACAGGGCGATTATGAGCGAATTAAGGGCATACTCTCTTCTCATATTCTTGCCAAGTTCAGATCTGTACGCGTAAACGACATCGAAAAGGGTATCTCATCCATAGGCGTAAACAAGGATGATATCGAAATATCCTTAAATGGCCTTTCCATGCGTGTATTTTCTTCTCAGGGACAGCAGAGGACTGCTGCTCTGGCCCTTAAGCTTGCAGAACTTGAGATCATCCGCAAGATTGTATCCACTACCCCGGTGCTCTTACTGGACGATGTCTTTTCCGAACTCGATCTCAAGCGCCGCGTAAGCCTTGTATCGGCCATGAAAGATGCTCAGATTTTCATCACGTGCACAGATAAATCTTTTATCGCAGACGAGCTCAGCCAGCTCACAGAGGGCAGATCAGCCAGATACTTTAAAGTGTCACAAGGAACAGTCACTCCGGAGTAAATATTTAGCGAAATCTCCATATTATAATTAGCATATTATGTTATAATTATATGGGAGGTTATTCGTATGTTTGTTCATATCGGCGGAGAGATGACTCTTCCTGAGTCTTCTATCATATCCGTGATCAACCTCGAATCTGTTATCCCTTCCCAGAGGAGCGTAACTGACTTCCTTAAGAGCGAGGATGACAGAGGCAGGCTTCAGTATGTTACTGATGACATACCTAAGACAGTTATAGTGACAAATAGTAAAACGTATGTTTGTTCTTTATCGTCTCAGGTCCTGTTTGGAAGACTGTAACAATGTTAAATCACTATATTTTAGGAGAAATGTAAAAAATGTCTGACAATTTAAACGAAGAAAAGAAGAATTCCGGTGCTGTTGACCTCTATTTCCAGCCTGTGGAAGACACAGATGATGATGAACTCAAGAACCTGGCTGAGAACCCCAGAGCTCTGACAGAAGACTTCAAGGAAGAGTCCATGGCAGAAGTTGCAGTTGCAACAGAAGGTCAGGATGAGTTCGATACATCGAATGACAGCTCATACGACGAAGACGATATTCAGGTCTTAGAGGGTCTTGAAGCAGTCAGAAAACGTCCGGGTATGTATATCGGTGATACGACATTAAGAGGTCTACACCACCTCATCTATGAGATCGTTGCAAATTCAGTAGATGAGGCTCTTGCAGGAAGATGTGACATTATCGATGTTGTCCTTAACAAGGATGGGTCAGTTACGGTTACAGACGACGGTTCGGGAATTCCTGTAGGTAATCATCCTAAGCTCGGAATCCCTACTGTTGAAGTCGTTCATACAGTCCTTCATGCAGGCGGTAAATTCGGCGGCGGAGCCTATACTGTTTCAGGCGGTCTTCACGGCGTTGGTGCATCTGTAGTTAACGCTCTGTCTTCGCACATGAAGGTCCAGGTAAAGCGTGAAGGCAATATCTATGAGATCGAATTTGAGAAGGGTATTACAACCGTTCCCCTTCATGTAGTCGGTACTTGTAATAAGGAAGATACAGGTACTATCACCAACTTTATCCCTGATAATACTATCTTCCCTGACATTACTTTTGATTTCGATTCAATGATCACAAGATACAGGGAAATGGCTTTCCTTAACAAGGAAGTTACCATTAATCTTACGGATAACAGACACGAAGAGCCTGTTACAAAGAACCTCCACTACGAGGGCGGTATCATCTCATTCGTTGAGTATCTTAACCGTCACAAGGAGCCTATCAATACTCCGCCTATCTACTTCGCGACCAAGCAGGGTGACAGCTTCGTTGAGATCGCTCTCCAGTACAATGACTCATATCAGGAAACTGTTTACACATACGCTAATAACATTGCTACACCTGAAGGCGGTACGCATCTTCAGGGTTTCAGAACAGCAATGACAAGAGCTATCAACGATTACTGCAAGAAGTATAAGATCATCAAGGATGGTGATTCCAAGCTCCAGGGTGAGGACACAAGAGAAGGTCTTGCAGCTATCATCTCTGTCAAGCTCTCAGATCCGCAGTTCGAAGGACAGACAAAGTCTAAGCTCGGTAATGCAGAAGTAAGACCTATGGTTGAGAACGTAGTCTATGAGAAGCTCGAGAGCTATCTAGAAGAGCATCCTGATGTTGCCAAGCTCATCATGGATAAGTGCCTCCAGGCATCAAGAGCGCGTGATGCTGCCAAGAAGGCCCGTGAAATGACCAGACGTAAGACAGTATTTGAGAGTAATTCACTTCCCGGTAAGCTTGCAGACTGCCAGTCTAACGAAGCTGAGTTCTGTGAGATCTTCATCGTTGAGGGTGACTCTGCAGGCGGATCAGCAAAACAGGGAAGAGAAAGAAAGTATCAGGCTATCCTTCCTCTCTGGGGCAAGATGCTCAATGTTGAGAAGGCAAGGATCGATAAGGTCTACAGCAATGAGAAGCTCCAGCCTGTAGTTATGGCACTAGGTGCAGGAATCGGAGATGATTTCGATGAAACCAAGCTCAGATACCATAAGGTTATCATCATGGCAGATGCCGATGTAGATGGTTCACATATAAGAACTCTCCTGCTTACATTCTTCTTCAGATACTTAAGACCTCTCGTTGACGGCGGTTATGTTTATATCGCTTGCCCACCTCTCTTTAAGGTCTACAAGGGAGACGAAGCATACTATGCTTACGATGAGAAGGAGATCGAGCAGATCAAGGCAGAGCATAAGTGGGAGAATCCTCTTATCCAGCGATTTAAGGGTCTTGGCGAGATGAGTTCAGAGCAGCTCTGGGAAACAACAATGAATCCTATGACACGCAAGCTTCTTAAGGTAACTCTTGAAGATGCCCAGGCAGCAGATGAAACTTTTACTCTTCTCATGGGCGACCAGGTTGAACCCCGCAAGGAATTCATCCAGCTCAATGCAAAACTTGCAAATATCGACACCTGATAGTTAAAATCAATCAGAAATAATGAGCCGGCATTAGCCGGCTTTTATTTTGCTATTGTTCCACGTGGAACAATCCTGATGCCTGATCTGAAATATTACAATTATGTTCCACGTGGAACAATTCAGATGACACAGTACATAGAAATTGTTATATTTAGTTTAATTATATATGGAGGAGTTGTATATGACTAAAACAATCGCGCTGGTTAATCAGAAGGGCGGTGTAGGTAAAACAACTACAGCTGTAAATCTTGCCGCTTATCTCGGAAAAAAGAAGAAGAGAGTGCTGCTTATAGATATCGACCCTCAGGCTAATGCTACAAGCGGTCTGGGCATTTCCAAAGCTGATCTCGAGGACACGGTTTACGATGTGCTTATCAACGATAAGCCGATCAGCGAAGTTATCTATGAGACAAGCGCTGAGAACGTAGATATCTGCCCAACTAATATCAACCTGGCAGGCGCAGAGATCGAACTAGTCTCTCTGATATCAAGAGAACAGATTCTTAAGAAGGCTATAGAGGAAGTTAAGGATATTTACGACTTCGTAATAATAGACTGTCCGCCTTCATTAGGTCTTCTGGCAATCAATGCTCTTACTGCAGCTGACGGTCTCATTATCCCTATCCAGGGTGAGTACTATGCTTTGGAAGGTCTTTCACAGCTTATAGATACCATCAACATCATCAAGAAGAAGATCAATCCTGATATTGAGATCCTTGGTGTTGTCCTTACGATGTTCAACATGAGAACGCAGCTCTCAAGACAGGTTAAGGATGAGGTCGACAAGTACTTCGGTAAGCAGGTATTCAATACGATAATACCAAGAAACGTTAAGCTGGCAGAAGCACCCAGCTTCGGTCTGGCTATCTGTGACTACGATAAGAATTCAAAGGGTGCCAAGGCTTATATGGCACTTGCGGCAGAAGTGATCAAGAGAACTAAGTAAAGGAGAATACATATGGCTAATGTAAAGAAGGGTCTTGGCAAAGGTTTGGGAGCTATGCTCTCTTCAGAAGGCATTCCGGAGAATGCAAAGGATTCAGTAGTAGAGCTTAAGATCAACGATGTATCACCCAACGCAGGGCAGCCCCGTAAGACTTTTGATGAAGCGGCATTAGATGAGCTTGCAGCATCGATAAAAGAGAAGGGTATTATCTCTCCGATAATCGTACAGCGTAAAGGTAAGAGTTACGTTATCGTAGCAGGTGAGAGAAGATGGAGAGCTGCACGTAAGGCAGGATTAAAGGTTATCCCAAGTATCGTAAGAGACCTTACTGATAAGGAAGTTATGGAGCAGGCTCTTATCGAGAACATCCAGCGAGAAGACCTTAATCCTCTTGAAGAAGCCCAGGCTATGCAGAGCCTCATCAAGACACATAAGATGACTCAGGACCAGCTTGCAAAGACCTTAGGCAAGCCCAGAGCAACCATTGCTAATGCATTAAGACTTCTCAACTTAGATGAAGCTCTTCAGGACTATGTCTTAAGAGGTGAGCTCAGCGCAGGCCATGCAAAGGCCATACTTTCGCTCAAAGCTAAGGAGGACCAGCGCAAGGTAGCTGATGTCATCCTGGCTAACGGAATGAGCGTAAGGCAGGCTGAGGACCTTGTAAAGAGGTATATCGATCAGCAGAATAACCCCAAGACGGCAAAGGCAAAACCTGCCCTTGATCCGCAGGTCAAGACGAGCATAAGGGAAGTTGAGACACGCCTCAAGAAGCACCTCGGTTCACGCGTAAAGATCAAGGTCTTAGACACTGAAACAGGTAAGGGAAGGATCGTTATCGACTACAAGGATAACGAGGATCTCGACAGACTTATAGAGCTTCTCGGCGAATAATAACTGACAGTTGAAATGTTGCGCGGTTTCCTGTATACTAAATCGCGCACATAAGGAGCTGTATCGAAGTGGTCATAACGAGGCGGTCTTGAAAACCGTTTGTCCGCAAGGGCACGTGGGTTCGAATCCCACCGGCTCCGCCAGAACACGACAAGTCGAACTCGGGAACTATGATGTATTCATCATTAGTTCCGGGTTCGTTCTTGTTTCTATCAGAATCAACTATTAATTGAGGTATTATAAAAAGAGCAGGTAACTTTGCCTGCTCTTTTTATTTGTTTTCTGACTGAAAATACGGCTGCCAGTACGGCAGTCCCCATACTCTTGCCTGATTCTTACCGCCGCAACCCGCATTTTTCACGCGGCGCTTTATCACACCACATTTGTTATAATTAACATGTCGGCGGTGGCTCAATGATATGGGGGAGAAATATATGCGGCTTCGTAGAAAACTGTTTTCGAGCAAGAATCCGTATGACTGCACTAAACAGCAGTTGTTTATTGACGCGTGCAAAGAAAACTTCGACTATCTGATCACGTACTGCGATGACTACAAAAAGATCTGCGAAGGTCTTAACATCCATTCTTCAGAAGACATTAAGAGCGCAGAAGACATCCCGTTCATTCCGACCATGCTGATGAAGCAGCATGATTTCAGGTCGGGAAGTTATATGATAATGGCGACTTCGTCCGGCACGAGCGGCAAGATGAGTCACATCAGATTTGCTTTCGGTGATCTGTGGTCGGCTTTGAAGATGTCCATAAGAGTCACGAGATATCACGGCATCATGACCGCAAAGCCCTGCCGCTACATCGTCATGGGATATAAGCCACACAGGTCGAATAAAACAGCGGTCGCAAAGACGGCATATCTTACTACTTTCCTGGCTCCCGCATTAAGCCGCAAATTTATCCTGAAGCATACGCCGGACGGTTATAAACCTGATTTTGAGAGCATCGTTGAAGCGCTAAAAAAATATGAGAAGGGCAAGGCTCCCGTGCGCTTCATGGGCTTTCCTTCATACACTTTTTTCCTGTTTAGACTCCTCGAAGAAAGAGGTCTTTCATTTAAGCTTCCCAAGGGCTCAAAGGTTATGCTCGGAGGCGGATGGAAGCAGTTCTACCAGGAGGCTGCAGACAAGGAAACGT
>CAMHSJ010000033.1 GCA_946187935.1 uncultured Clostridia bacterium | reverse complement strand
CATTATAAGACCTTGATGAGGGTTTATAAAAACTACAAATCTAATAATACGAGGAGATTAATCAAATAATAGATGATATATTGGAACTGGAAATGGTTGATGATATTGTTTTTTTTGCCTATTATCGTGACAGCAGATCTACAAGTATTGACCTGTATGGCATTTACCATATAGAAGATATATTTGTAATAGGACAATATCTGAATGATTATTTAGACAACAATCCGGATTCCGTAATCTTAACTGACAGGGTAAGGCTTCGAATACAATGCTTTTCTCAGGAACCAACAGATGACGATAGAAGCCAAATATGGTATTACGCAGGAATATCCAACTGTAATGTTGTCTTAAATCCGCAAACTTCTGAATGGAACGACAGATTCATTTTCCTTGATGTTAATGTTGCAGACAATATTAAGACATCATCTTTCAATGAGTGTAGTATTCCCTTTGTTTATATTGAGTTGCCGACAAAGACTGTTATTGATGATTTTGATGTATTTAGAAATATGGATTCTTTGGAGACATTGGTGTTTGATGATCCTATATATAAGGATGACCAAGAAGCCAGTTTGAAAAAGCAAGAGGAGATTGAGTATTATCAAGCAAATGAAAATCTGCATTTTCAATGCTATGTTTATTAGCTATTTGCGAGATGGAGGCTTAAAGCGGAGATAGAATAATGAAGCGCTGTATATCTTTGTTAATAGTTCTATGTTTGTTGTTCATGATATCAGGGTGTCTGTTATATAGACACGAAGAAGACAACGATTATGACACTGAAGATTTTTCGATAGGACCTTATTATGAATACTCGGCAACTGAATTGGCGATCCGAGAAGATGGTTATGAAGTCGGCTCACGAGCTGCTGTTTTCGGATCAGATTATTGTGTTGTTCTGGGGATCGGATATAATGACGAGATCCTTGAAGCTGAGGAACGTTGGTATGACAGTATGGGGACTTCTGATTTCAAAGTCCTTCCGACAGATGAAGAAGGCAATATCTGCGTTACATTAAAGGAATTGTTTTTCTTTACTTCAAGCGGTGAATACATAACGAAGGTGGATCTGGATGGAGTTCAAGGTTATTCCCGCGAGATTCCGTGCATAGAGACGGATAGTGAGGCTCATGTGCATGCGATAGTCTGCACTGCGGATATAGAAACAGATCAGTTGTATTATTATGATCTTGAATTTGATTCAAATGGTGAACTGATCAGCAGTACTGATCTCGGTTTTGACAGGCATGTGGATGTGTATGACTGTTGTTATGCTTCCGATGGTAATGTTTACTTTAACTGTACTGACCAAGAGACATACAGCGGAGTCATCTATTCGTTCTCAGATACCGGTGGGCTGAAGTCTGCTGCGGATTGTAATTATCCCGTTAAATCTTTTGTTTCGTTGAATGGAACGGATTATGTTTTCGCCTGTCCTTATGACAGTGAGAATGATGTAAGCACTCCATGCCTGATACCTGTCGAATCGGTATTTGAAGGAAATACAGATAATAGCATTGTTTTGCCTGATATGTTTGCCGATGCGGATGATATTGTTGTAACCGAAAAAGGATTATTTGTGTCCGATCATTCAGGTATTTGCTGCTACAATACAGAAACAGAAGAAAGCACTGAGATATTGGATCCTGTATCTTCTCAGTGTCCTTATTATCCATATTATTATTCAGTTAAACCCGATGGAACACTGGTTTATCTGGGCAGTGACGGCTTAAATGACGGATTATACCTGGTTAAATGCGTCCCGACTGATAAGGATCCGATGGAAGGCAGGGAGAAGCTCGTTATTGCAGGTGTCGGCATTAATGAGGATCCGGTAATACTCAATATGGTCAAAGTATTCAACATGGAGAATTCCGAGTATTACTTTGAGATACATGATTACTCTGAGGGTGATGGTGAAACAGATGATCTATCGCCTTATTATGAAGCCTTTATGGAAGATATAAGGTATTCGCATATTACCGATGATGCTCCTGACATAATAGTTGATCCCAATAATGTATTGCCATTAGGCGAGATATCAAATAGTGATTTTCTGGTTGATATGTCGCCATATATGAACAGCATGGATATTTCTATGCTGCCTTGGTATGAGGGATTGTATGAAGGCAGCAATTATACTGTTTTCCTGTCTTATTACATAGATCTTTTGGCAGTCGACAACTCTTCAGGTCTTATAAATGATGAAGAAGATCTTTCTTATTCTGATTATAACGATCTAGCCTCAGCAGAAGGCTTTAACGGTAATTCAATTATCGGGCTAAGCAAAACGGATTATCTTGCAGGTATCGTCCAGATGCGGCTTAAGGAGTTTTATGATATTGATGCTAATGAAGTAAGATTTGATTCTGATGAATTTGCTGATCTTATGAAGTGGGTCAAGGACAATGTTAATGATAACGACGAGGCTTTGTATTCACTTGGAAGCGGTGCGTTTGCTCAGCAGGTGCTGATCAGCGATGCTAACCAGATCGTCTTTGACTATGAGAGTGTTATGGGCAGTGATGTAACATATACAGGCTTTCCCACAGAAGACAATAGTTTGATCGCTGCTTTGCCTCAGTATAATTTTGCAATAACAGCAGACTGTGAACATCCGGATGCTGCATGGATGCTTATTTCAATGGGACTTAACGATAACTATCAAAACATACTGTCTAGGACGGCTTTTCCTGTTAATTCAAGCGTTGAGAATGAATTGCGCGATTCAAGATTTGAACAGGTAGAAGATGATGCGATGCGTGACAGATTCAGAGGGAGGATCAACAGCATTGTAGATTCACTTGACAGCGTCGTTATCTTTAATGACGACATTAGCGTAATCCTGACTGAAGAAGCAGGCGCTTATTTCTACGGTGATGTAAGTCTTGATGTGGTCATCTCCAGGATACAGAACAGGGCAGAACTTGTAATGTCTGAAAACTATACTTCCATCTAGTGCGAGCCGGAAGTACAGGCAAGAAGGATAATCGCATGCGACAGACCTTTTGTTTATGCGATCATCGAGACTTCAACAGGCATGCCGGTATTCGTCGGAACGGTAAACAGCATAGACGCGTAAAGCAATTCAAGTTAAGTAATTGCAACTCATGTCATCTTAGACTTCTAACCCCGCAAAAAGTTTGCGGGGTTGATTATTGAGGGTGTGCTGATAAGTCCCATTAATGACTCTTTCTGTTTGTTAGAATTCAAAATACATAGTAAGGAGGTGATCAGATTATTCGAATCTGAAGAGCACAAAGATCATGGCAAATGATATCAAATTAATGATCGTGGATGAGTCCACACTGAAGGATAAGATATACACGATCCGCGGACAGCAGGTGATGCTGGACTTTGACCTTGCGGAGATATACGGGTATACGACCAAGTCTTTTAACCAACAGGTTAAGAATAATATTGAGCGTTTTCCGGGAGATTTCAGATTTCAATTGACCAAAGAAGAGGTGGCAACACTCTTGAGGTCAAAAAATTTGACCTCAAGCTGGGGAGGTTCGCGATATCTTCCATTTGCGTTCACAGAGCAGGGAATATATATGCTTATGAGTGTTCTTAAGGGCGATCAGGCCATTGGTCAAAGCATTGCGCTCGTCCGTTTGTTCAAGTCTATGAAAGATTACCTTATTGAGAATCAGTCGTTTCTGACACAGAAAAACTACTTTGCACTTGCTGATAAAGTTGAGAAGAATGCTCAGAAGATAGAGGCAATGCAGGAGTCCATGGTTAATAAGGCTGACTTATCAGACATTATTAAGCTCTTTGATCAGAATATTAGTAACGAGGAGATCCTCATCCTTGACGGCAAACCCTTTAAAGCAGATGAAGCCTATCAGAAGATATACAGAAGTGCCAAGAGCAAGATAATGATCGTAGATGATTATATCGGCACTAAAACACTTCATCACCTGGCTTATTCCAGGAAAAGCGTAAAGATCACTATAATCAGCGATAATGTGGCAAGACCGAGACTTAGACGGTCTGAGTATAAAGACTTTGTCACGGAGAATCCCGGCAGATCGATCACATTTCTTCAATCTGCCCATCGTGTGCATGACAGGTATATAGTTTTGGATGAAGGCACAAAGGATATGAAGGTATATCACTGCGGTGCTTCCAGCAAAGATGCAGGCAAAAGGATGACGACAATAACAAAGATCATGGATACCGACGATTATAAGTCTGTTGCCAAAGCATTGTTGGGAAATCAGATGCTCGTTTTGAGATAAGAAACGGTGCCATCAGCAGAAATTTGAGCTTAGAACGGTCAATAATCTCTGACGATGTCATAAATGTCTTAAAACAAGGGCTTTCGCGGCGTAAATAGTATATAAATATAATAATTGTCAAATTGCCCTCTGCCGTTTATAATTTATTCGCTTAAAGAATAAACTATAACGCAGGGGGTGCTTTCTATGAAGAAAGTATTGGTTTGTAAGGAAACCCTTGCTGCTGAGACGAGAGTCGCTCTTATTCCGGATGACATCAAGAAATTATCCGGAATGGGATTCGAATTTACGGTCGTCAGCGGTGCCGGACTAAAGAGCGGGATCAAGGATTCTGATTATGAGAAGGTTGGAGCCAAGATCATTGCATCCGAACAAGAGGGGCTTAAGGATGCCGAGATCGTTGTAAGGATCTTAAAGCCTGAGTCTGCCAAGGGCATGAGCGAGGGCGCTTTGCACGTCAGCTATCTCGATCCGTTTAATGAGAAGGATCTTCTTAAGGAATTTGCATCTGAGAAGATACAGGCTGTATCTCTTGAGATGATACCCCGTACGACACTTGCACAGAAGATGGACGTTCAGTCCTCACAGACTTCACTCGCAGGATATGTTGCAGTTCTCAACGCTGCTGCAAGACTTCCCAAGATCCTCCCGATGATGGTCACGCCTGCAGGTACTATCAATCCTGCAAGATGCTTCATTATCGGCGTAGGCGTTGCAGGTCTTCAGGCGATCGCTACGGCCAAGAGACTCGGCGCACGTGTTGACGCTTTCGATACAAGGCCTGTCGTAGAAGAGCAGGTCAAGTCACTTGGCGGAAACTTCGTTAAGATCGATCTTGGCGAGATGGGCCAGACCTCACAGGGATATGCCAAGGAGCTTACACCCGAGCAGATCGCCAAGCAGCAGGAAGCTCAGGCTAAGGTCTGCGAGAAGTCCAACATCATAATCACAACGGCTAAGGTCTTCGGAAGGAAGGCTCCTGTCCTTATCAAGAAGGATGTTATCGAGCGTATGCAGCCCGGCACGGTCATCGTTGACATGGCTGTTTCAACAGGCGGCAACGTTGAGGGAAGCGATCCGACAAAGGAAGTCATCACTGATAACGGCGTTATCATCCTCCCCGGCGACGAGCTCGAGCGTCAGGTACCGTGGGATGCTTCCAAGATGTTGTCAGGCAACATCTCCGCATTCCTCACTCACTTCTACAACAAGGAATCCAAAGAATTTGAAGTCAATCTCTCTGATGAGATCATGAAGGGCTGCCTGCTCACAAAGGACGGCGCCATTATCCACGAGAGATTCAAGGAGGCATAAAATGGACGGACAGACAATAATGCTGCTCATATTCGTATTCATCATTGCAGCATTCCTCGGAGTCGAACTTATTTCCAAAGTTCCTTCACAGCTCCACACCCCGCTCATGAGCGGTACGAACGCTATCTCCGGTATCACCATAGTAGGTGCTATCGCAGCTTGCGCCATCAACGTGGATAATCATGTCTTGGGCATGATCCTTGGCGGCATCGCCATTCTTTTCGCGACGATCAACGTTATCGGAGGCTACTTCGTAACAGACAGGATGCTCGCAATGTTCAAGAAGAAGGAGGGTAAGAAGAAATAATGGAATTCATTGATTTTTTCTGTATCTTCCTTTACATGATCGCGAGCGTCTTCTTCATCATGGGTATCAAGAAGCTCGGAAAGGCAGATTCTGCCCGTAAGGGTAACCTGATGTCCTCTATTGGTATGGGCATCGCAGTCATCTCCGTGCTCATCTCGCAGGATGTTTTCGAAGCAGGTATAGTAGCTTATGTGATCATTGTCCTTGCCATAGCAGCAGGGTCAGTCATCGGTTTCATCTGGGCCAAGAAGGTCGAGATGACGGGAATGCCGCAGCTCGTTGCTCTGTTCAACGGTTTCGGCGGCCTTTCATCAATGCTCGTTGCCATCTCACAGTTCTGCGCTTTAAGAGGCGGATCTGATGCTGTTGGAACAGATGCTTTCACTTCCATGACCTTAGGTCTTACGATCCTCATCGGTGCCGTTGCCTTCACAGGTTCACTGATCGCATGGGGCAAGCTCGCCGGACTTAAGATGTTCAAGAAGAACATCGTTCTTCCCGGCAAGAACTTCATCAATGCAGGAATACTCCTTGTTTCCGTAATCGGAATCATTTTATACATGTGTGATCCTGAAGGCGGCTTAGGTGTTGCAGGCATCCTCATCACAACGGTTGCTTCACTTGTTTTGGGCATCACGCTCGTCATCACCATCGGCGGCGGAGACATGCCTGTTATCATCTCATTCCTTAACGCGCTCTCAGGTCTTGCTGCCGCATTCGCAGGATTCCCTATCGGCAACACGGTGCTCATCGTATCCGGATGTCTCGTAGGCGCATCAGGCGTCATCCTTACGCTCATCATGTGCAAGGCCATGAACAAGTCCTTCGCATCACTCCTGTTTAAGACAGTCAAGAAGAAGGCTTCTTCTGCTACAGGCGAGCACAAGGAACCCAAGGCTATGTCCATCGAGGATGCATTCCTTATCCTCGAGGCTGCAAGATCAGTCGTATTCATCCCGGGCTACGGCATGGCTGTTGCCCAGGCTCAGCACGCTGTTAAGGAGCTCTGCGACGTTCTTGAAGAGAACGGCTGCGAAGTCAACTTCGCCATCCACCCCGTTGCAGGACGTATGCCGGGTCACATGAACGTTCTTCTTGCTGAAGCCAACGTTCCTTACGAGCAGCTCAAGACAGCTGATGAGATGAACCCGCAGATGGCAAATACTGATGTTGCAATAGTCATCGGCGCCAACGACGTCGTTAACCCTGCAGCTATCAACGATGAGTCATCGCCTATCTACGGCATGCCTATCGTTAATGCTTACGAGGCACGCACGGTATTTGTCCTCAAGAGAGGACAGGGCACAGGCTTCTCAGGCATTGAGAATCCTCTGTTCACCAACGACAATACCATCATGATCTATGGCGATGCCAAGCAGACAGTATCTCAGCTCGTTGTTGAGTTCGAGAACGGCTAAATCCTGATCTTATAATTCACACAGAGGGCGTCTCAAATCTGAGATGCCCTCTGTTTTTTGCGGATGTGACAAAGGGACAGTCCCCTTGTCACATCTTTTCTTAATATGTAAAGAATCGCACATATTTAGCCCGTTTTTGCTATAATTAAGCGTAACATGAACAGAAAAGAGAACAATTTTAAGACTATTATCCTCGTGGCGGCATGCCTCGCCATAAATATAGTATGCAGCAAATTGGTCTCGGCTTTATCACTTCCTTTATATATCGACTGCATAGGCACCATAATCGCATCCGTTGCGGGTGGTTACATGCCCGGCATCGTGGTCGGATTCCTTACGAACTTCATAGGCGGACTTCAGGATTACACTACAGCCTATTACAGTGTCATTAGTGTTCTGATAGCGGTCGTTGCGGCCTTCCTCTCATCAAAGGGATATTTCGACAAGAAGAAACCCTGGAAGCTCATCGTACCGGTCCTGGCTTTTGTCATAGCAGGAGGCGGCATAGGATCGCTCCTTACATGGGGCATCTACGGCAACTCGATAGGTGAGGAAGTCTCACAGTCTCTTGCATATAATCTGTACGACAACTACATACACAATGCGTTCTTCGCTCAGCTTTCGGCCGATCTCATGGTCGATCTCCCGGACAAGCTTATAAGCACAGTTGTGGCCGTGCTCGTTCTTTGGCTCGTACCACAAAAGGTCTTTCCAAAAAGGCAGAGCTTTTCGCTTGATAAGAAGAATGTCACAAGGCTTTCCCTGGGAACAAAGCTCATCCTTATCGTAAGCCTCGCAGTCATATCTGTTGCCGGCACGGTCTCTTATGTGTGCTACAGCCAGTTTAAGGACTATCTGGTCCAGGACAAGGGCGGATTTGCATACGATGAAGCTACTGCCGCTGCCAAGCTCATCGACCCTGACATGGTGGATGAATATATTGCCAGAGGCGAGGATGCACCTGGATATCTTGAGACCAAGGAAAGGCTTCAGATAATATTTGACAGCTCAGAATACATAGAATACCTGTATGTTTATAAGATAGACGGTGAAGGCTGCCATGTTGTCTTCGACATGGATACCGAAGAAGTCGAGGGGAGCCTGCCAGGAGATCTGATCCCGTTCGATGAGAGCTTCATGGAGTATATCCCTGATCTTATCGCGGGAAGACCGATAGATCCGATCGTAACCAACGATACTTACGGCTGGCTTCTGACATCTTATGTTCCGGTATATGACAGTGATGGCAACTGCGTTTGTTATGCCGCAGTGGACATCTCGATGCCGAACCTCGAGACATCGGAAGTAGTATTTGCCGTTAAGATCGTATCTATGCTCCTGGGATTCTTTACCCTGATACTCGCACTGGGCGTTACCCTTGCCAGAGTCTATATAATAGATCCCGTTAACTCACTTGCATCTGCAACGGAGAAGGTCGACTACAACAACGACGAAGCAAGAAGCGAGACCGTAGAGAGACTTAAGGGACTCGTCATCAATACCGGCGATGAGATCGAGCATCTCTACCATGCACTCACCAAGACGACTCAGGATACAGTAGATTACATCACGCAGACACAGAGACAGAGCAAGGCCTTAGAGGCACTTCAGACTGCGATGATCAATGTAATGGCAGATCTCGTAGAGAGCCGCGATCCGTCCACGGGAACGCATATCAAGAATACAGCTGACTATGTTCAGATCATCGTTGACCAGCTCAAGAAGGAGAAGATCTACGACGATAAGCTTACCAATGAGTACATGATGGATGTCGTTGCATCTGCGCCTCTGCACGATGTAGGCAAGATCATGGTCCCTGATGCGATCTTAAACAAACCCGGCAAGCTTACCGACGAAGAATACGACCGCATGAAGATCCACACCTCCGAAGGTGCCAAGATAATCGATGATGTTATCTCCAGGGTCGGCGGCATCAAGAGCGGCTACCTTGAAGAAGCCAAGAACATGGCTCACTATCATCACGAGAAGTGGAACGGTAAGGGATATCCGGAAGGACTGTCCGGCGAAGACATACCTCTTTCTGCGCGCATCATGGCTGTAGCTGACGTATTTGACGCTCTTGTATCAAGGCGCTGCTACAAACCGCCTTTCTCATTCGAGGAGGCCATGAACATCATCAAGAAGGATTCCGGGACCCACTTCGATCCTAATGTCGTTAAGGCATTCACAGATGCTGAAGACCGCGTCAGGCAGGTTACGGCAGAGACTCACAAGGATTGATGACAAGGGGACAGTCCTTTTGTCACATTCCGACTTTTTGACAGTTGTTTTCAAAAACACCTGTCTCAATAGTTGGATTTTGATCAGGATCCAAGTTTTCTGACAGCAAAAACGTAAAACAGGCGGAAGAAAAGCCGGAATCCAATAACAACGAATAAACTGCCAAAGCTCCCGGCCGATGCGGGACTGCAATAATAATGGGCTTCCATAAAGGAAACCCATTACTGTGTTTCAAGTTAAGCTTATCTGTCAGATGTAATCTTCCAAAGCGTCTCTTAATTCATCTTCGATGTCATCCATGAGGTCTTCGAAGTCGTCTTCATCCATGTCGGTGATCTCTTCAAATCTCTTGGGAGCCTTGGGAGCTTTTGCCCTGCGCTCGAATACGAGGACGATCTCCATGTCTCTTATTTCATCCAATGTGCGGTCTATTGAATCAGAGTCCTCACCGGATACCTTAAGATCCATGTCTGCAAATGATATAGTCCTTGTGCCGCCCTTAACGAGGTAGTTGAACTCAAGCTCTACTTTGGTCTTATCACCGTCATCATTCTCGCCTTCGAACGATACGACATAATCGCCGCTCTTCTTGTCCCATTCAAGCTCGACCTCAAAAGCGGTCGTTTCCTCGACCTTCTCGGGCTCGTAGTCTTCATATTCATCGTAATCGTAGTAGGTGTAGACTTCGTGAGTGTCTTTTACCTCTACCTCAAGAACAGCATTGAATGCGGACTTTGAGTCTTCCTTTACCGTGTAAACGATATCAAGCGACTGCTCGTCATCCATGTTCATGTTGAATGAGAGTTCCTTGATGTCGTTTACGCGCTTGCCGAGAACAAGGGAAGCTGTCATCTCGTGCTCCTCGCCGTTATCGTCCACGTTCAACTCGAAGTCGACTCTGGCAAGACGTGTGCCGGACTTTGTGATATAGCAGTTCCAGATAAGATCGCCTTCAGCATCTTCGGCATCCTCGAGAGTGTCTTTCATTTCATCTAATCCGTCGTAGAACTCGTCCATGACTTCGTCAATATCCTGGTAACCGTTGTCTAAGACATCCCTTAAGTATTCTTCCAGCTCGTCGTCGTCTTCGGCGTAGTCGATGATCTCGAGCAGAGCATCTGAGAGGCCCTCGATATCTGTCGTGACAGTAACAACGGTGCAGGGAATCTTCTCGCCTGCGACAGTTATCGTCTCAGAACTCTTCTCAACTTCGGAATTCTCTACGATGGCATTGATGACGAGCTTTCTGTAGTCCTCAGCTATGCCGTACGAAGCACTCTCTATGCCCTTGTTGGTATTAAGAGATGAGCTGAGGTTGAGAAGGTACTGGCCGATAACGGCATATCTTCCGTCTTCTTCAGGATCGAGGAAGGATCCGTCGATATTCTCTTCGAGATTCTTGAGGTCAACGCCGTATACATCGTCATCCATAAGTTCCGGACTCATAAAGGTTATACGATTAGAATTGTAATTGACCTGCATCGTAGCGAGCGGCTCCATGTCGTCATCGTATGCGCCAAATACGACAGCACCCTGTCCGCGACTTATATTGGGGAACATCTGATACTGGACATAAAGGTCGTCCTTAGCGAAGCTGCTAAGATCTGCAGAAGCGCTGAAAGATCCTCCGTTTGCCACTGCCTGCATGTACTTGTAGTCAGCAGAATTACGGAAGTCGTTGATGTCGTTGGTAATGGCACGTGCAAGAAGAGCCTCAGGCTGATTGGCGATTATGACGCCTGCAACGATAAGACCGGTTGCAATAACAGCGGCTCCGGCACATATGCCGATGATCACGCCTTTCTTCATAACATACCCTCCATATGTAAAATAAAAATGAGCATAAATACAGTATCACAAGGGGAGGGGTTTGTCGATTTTTATGCTTCGATATATTTCTTCCAGTGATCGTCCACTAATGCCCTGGTCATGACAGCGGCACTTACTATCTCAGAATCTTCGCCGTTATCGTCCACAAAGGCCAGGATCGCTGAGAGCTTAAGAAGATCCTGTTCGATCTGTCTTAAGAAATCACCGGGCGCCGTCTCGAGGTTTCCGTATTTGGCATATGAGAAATCGACAGCCGCAAGGGGCGCTACAAAATCTTCGCACTTATCATCCAATATCCGGGGAAGAAGGGAAACGAGATCATCGCTCAGCTCCTTAGGCAGCGACATAAGGCTGTCCCAGGTGATCTCTATATCCTCGGGGAGGAGTTCGTTTAAGTATTCAAGAAGATCACCATGGCAGGGGATGTTCTCTATAAAGGTCTTCTCAGTCTCATCGAAATGACCGTCTGCCAAGGCAGCGCTCAGGAGGATGCCCTGCAGTATCATATCGAATTCAGCAAGGGTAGCTTCAGCATCGTAACTGATCCCCGAGATCTCCCGGAATACCATGTCCATCCTGCTGACCGTTTCTTCGGCATGAGAGTATATCTCGGATGCCTTGTCGTAAAGCTCTTCTTTTTCAAACATAGTACTATTTAAACGCAATCGGCAATTCAAGTAAAGAGAAAGAGTCTTTATGTTATAATCGTTGAGGAATAAAAACACAGGGGGATGACCCATAATGGCACTTTTCGGAAAGAAGAAACCTGTAGAGCCTGAGGCAGAGCAGAATAACGCCTCCGTCAATGACGAGATGAAGATAATCCTCGAAGCAAGGGAAGAGGAGATGGCCGAGCGCGAAGCCAAGGCGAAAGAGCGCGAGGAAGAGCAGGAGGAAGCAAAAAGGGCAAAGCAGGAAGCCGATAACAAGGCTAAGGACGCTGCAGCCGTAGTTCTTGCAGGAGCTCCTGATGACGGCTTCTACCTCCTGGCAGACGAAGTTTCGAAATTCGAGCCTGAAGCAGAGGGCAATATCTTGGTTACCGGAAACCTGAGAGGAAAGATCTCTGTCGGTGATGAGATCATGGTCTATCAGGAAGGTAATAAGAACAACAAGGTCACAGTCTATTCCATCAAGAACGAACTGCGCGAGAAGATCACTGAAGCTTCTGACATGAGGGTCGAACTCGAGGTCACAAGAGGCGACATCCCCGATGCGGATAATCCGGACGAGCAGGCTTCACGCCCGATCTCAAGGTTTGCCGTCCTCACCAAGGGCGAGCCCAAGAAGGGCAGGCAGACCCCGAGGCTCCTGGGCATGATGATAGAGTATTCCAGATTCCCCGGCGACAAGGAATTCTTCGGCTCCATGATGGATGCCGTCATTCACTCTGAGCTCGCAATGCCGATCCAGGTCATGAAGCCTGAAGACGGCAAGAGCAAGATCAACTTCATTGGCCTTCGTAATAAGGCGGATGAATCAAAGATGCTCGTTCCCGCATATACCGATACGGAGACGTTCAACCGTTCTTTGAAGCAGGGCTTCAAGGTCAACGAGAAGGCGGGCAAGCTCGGCGTGCTCGTCCTTGATTTTGCAAGGGCATGCGCCATCGGAAGGAGCGATTCCAACGACGGTCTCGTTATCAATCCCTTTGGCCCTGTTACGATAACACTCCCCAAGCAGATGCTCACGGATATCACAAAGTCCCAGAGCTTCAAGCGTGTCTATGGCGAAAAGGCCGCTGACATGAACGTTGCCCAGGCCTTATCAGGCGAAGCTGTTCCGGGAGATACTCTTCAGGTAACGGCCGCTCCCCAGCCTAAGAGAAAGTTCATAATCACCCAGCCCAAAGAAGAGGGCGAGTTCAAGTTCATTGCAGGCGCGATCAGGAATTACGGAAATACACATGCTGCGATCGGCAAGATCGCCGTGTTCTTATCTTATCCCGAGGATAACCCCAAGGAGAGGAACTATGTGTGCATAGTTGACTGTCCGGAAGACAAGATCAATGAGATCTTCCCTGAGATAGCCGCTGCATTAAAGCCTTACATGAAGTCTGTTAAGGGTGTTCAGTTCCAGCTCTTCTCAAGGGGCAGGTTCGCTGACGGTTTCTTCAAGCAGCATCCCTGGATCTACAGCAAGCTCCCTCAATAAGCCTCAGTCGGCTTCATCCTTCGGCTTGTTATAGAAGAGCTTATCCGATGTAAACATTAAGACTTTATGGCCTCTGTCGTAGAAGACGAAGGTCGATATGTTCGTGTACTCAAGAGGATCGCTTATATTAAGGGTATCGAAAAAGATGCTCCCGCCGCACTTGTCTGTCAAAAAGTCCAGATAGCCCGTGCCCTTGCCCTCATCTACCGTGAATTCTATCCTGCTGACGAGTCCGCAGAAATCAGTCCACGGCTGTGTGGATAAAGACAGCCTCGGAGCCTTGTCCTCGCTCTCGGGAAGCCTTGTTATCCTGAGCTTGAACTTGCCTGACTTAAGCTTCTTGCAGGACAGTTCGTATGTGATGCCTGCAAATGTGCTGACGAATTCCTCTATCGGCTGCGTGTAGTCGTTGTTGCCGAGGATGACGGTCCTGCCGTGCTTGAAATGGGGATTAAGGGTAAGAGCCTTCCTGCTCTCATCCAAAGCCTTGACGATATTGTCCTTAACCTTCCTGTCACCAAAATCAGGCGCGATCTGAAGCCTCTTGTCTATAGCATACTTGGCCTCGAGAAGGATCTTATATCTCTGGAGTTCCTGACCCGGGATGACCTTAAGCGAGTCGCCGAGCCTCAATGCGCAGTCTGCAAAATCGCAGCCGGCATCACCCGATTCAAAGAAGAACTTGGTCTCGTTATAGAGCTTGAGATATGTCTGGAACGCCATCGGAGGGTTCTTCATTACGTAGTAACCGTTCATGAACATATCTGCAAGTTTGTACTTGGCTTCGATTATGTTGAACGAGGATGCGACGGAATAGTAGTAGAAGGCGCGCTCGTAGTTGGGGACGCCGCCGTCTAACCTGCCGTAGTAGTAGATATAACCCAGAGTGTTTGCCGCATAGCCGAAACTGTAGTCCTTCCAGAGTATCTCAAGAAGCCTGGCAGACTCTGCCCAGTCACATTCGTAGACTGCATTGCCGCCATAGAGGGCATATGCCTTGACCTTAAGAGCATCTAAGACGCCTTCATCACAAAGCTCGTCCGTGAACTGCCTGAACAGCTGCTTTACGCCCTCTGGAGCATCCTCTAACAGCATGTTGTTATTCCAGTGGTTGATGAATGCCACCTTCTGCGGTCTGGTATATCTTCTCTGCTCAATGGGCAGGTCCTTATCCTCCATGAAGTTGTCGATCATCTCGATCATGGAATCAAGGTCGAGCACATCCTTTAACGGAGGCGGAAGAGTCTGGCTGAACTGCCTGATGTCTACAGTCCTTCCTATTACGTTGAAGATGGTAACGAGGACATCCTCCTCGCTCTCCGGTATGTCGCGCACTTCCATGGAGCCAATGGCGTCAGGATCGGGCCCCATGATCTCATCAAGGCATAATTCCTTATAGAAATAAGTCATGAGGGGAAGCCACCAGTCCAGAAGAAATACATATACATCCGTGGAGCTCTCGCTGAAAGCCTCCAGAGCGGCCCTTAAGTCCTGGAGCATCATGGGATAACTGCTCTCGCACTCAACATCACCGGGCTTATAGTCCAGCGCGTCCATAAGCTCGCCCTCGATGATGTCGGAAAAACCCATGTCGTATCTTGCAAAATCAGCAAGGTGGTTCTGGGTAACAAAAACATAGTGATCGTGTTTACTCATATTAAGATTATACTCGCATATAAATGCGATATGTTAACATCTTTAATCGAAAACGGTCTCCCAGACCTCGGCCTTGGATGCCTTAAGACAGAGCTCGAGCTGCATGAGATTTGTCTTATGGGTATTTAGCTCGGGAAGCTTGTCCAAAGGGAAATAGCCCATCTCGGTGGTCTCGATATTCTCTTTGAACTCTCCGCCTAAGTCCCTGCAGAGGACAAAGAACTTGGATGCCGAGAACATCGATCTCGGATTGTTGTCCTTTCTGTGGTCGAAAACGGCAGCAAGCCTGTAGGGCATTATGTTGTGGCCTGTCTCTTCGAGGCCTTCCTTGATGGTGTTGTCAAAGACGGAATAGTTATATTCGCACCAGCCCCCGGGTGGGTTCCAAAGACCGTCGTGATCTTTTACCAGGAGGACTTCATCCTTGTCGTTAAAGATGATCGCCCTTGTCTCTACCTTGGGTGTCTGGTAGCCGTCATTGCCTTCCAGGAGTTCTTCGGCCTTTTCGAGAGGAATGTCGCTTCCGAGAGATAAGATCTCCCTTGAATACTTAAGGATGTTCTCGTAGTGCTCTTTGTCAAACCTGTTCTTTGTGTAGTATTTGCCTGCTGCCGCACTTGCAGCTATCGCATGGGCAAGATCGGTTATTGACTTATAACGCTCCTCATCCATCTTATTCGACCGTTACGCTCTTTGCGAGGTTACGCGGCTTATCGACATCAAGTCCTCTTGCGCAGGATACGTAATATCCAAGAAGCTGCAGAGGGATGATGGCAAGTGAAGCGGTGAAGAGCTCATCTATCTTCGGAACATAGACTACGAAGTCAGCGGAGTCTTCTATCGCATAGTTGCCGAAGTTGGTGAGAGCCATCAAGTATGCGCCTCTGGACTTGGTCTCGACCAAGTTGGACAGTGTCTTGTCATACAGAGCGCTCTGTGTGAGGACGCCTATTACGAACGTGCCTTCTTCAACAAGGCTTATCGTGCCGTGCTTGAGTTCTCCTGCTGCATAAGCTTCGCTGTGGATGTAGGAGATCTCCTTCATCTTGAGCGAGCCTTCGAGGCAGATCGCATAGTCTATCCCTCTGCCGATATAGAATATATCCTTCTCGGCTGCGAGCTTGGATGCAAACCACTGTATCCTTTCCTTATCCTCTAAGATCTTGGAGATCTTCTCGGGGATCGTCATGATCTCGCTCAAAAGATAGTTTGTTGTCTCCCCGTCTGCTTCTCCTCTAACGCCGGCCATAACGACTGCGAGCACATAGACCGCTGCGAGCTGTGCGCTGTATGCCTTTGTGGTGGCAACGGAGATCTCGGGGCCTGCCAATGTGTAGAGCACATGGTCAGCTTCTCTTGCTATGGAAGAACCTACGACGTTTACAAGAGCAAGCGTGCGGATACCATTCTCCCTGCACTTTCTTAATGCTGCGAGTGAGTCAGCGGTCTCGCCTGACTGGCTGATTATTATTACGAGCGCATCCTTGTCAGGCATGATGTCCCTGTATCTGAACTCTGATGCGAGCTCGCATCTTACGGGGATCCTGGCAAGCTTCTCGAAGATATACTGACCTGCGATGCCGACATGATTTGCACTGCCGCATGCGACGAT
This sequence comes from uncultured Clostridia bacterium, assembly GCA_946187935.1. Taxonomy (GTDB): domain Bacteria; phylum Bacillota; class Clostridia; order Saccharofermentanales; family Saccharofermentanaceae; genus Saccharofermentans. The sequence continues at coordinate 164 of CAMHSJ010000033.1, read as the reverse complement.
ATAGATCTGAGAGATCTTCTTGATGATCTCGTCAGAGATGCCTGTCTCAGAGATGTTTGCCTTGTAGGTCTCGCCTTCTGATGTGATGAGAGAACCTAAAGTGTCAGATACTGCCTTGGGCTGTTCGTGGATCTCCTTCATCATGAAGTGCTCGAAGCCGCCCT
>CAMHSJ010000032.1 GCA_946187935.1 uncultured Clostridia bacterium | reverse complement strand
TGATCTCGTCAAGAATTGCTGTAACTTTCTCACTAGCCATTTTAGTTTTCCTCCTAAATGATAATTAATTATTCTGCAGGTGTTTCTGCGGGTGCCTCAGCTGCTGCCTCGGCTACGGGTGCTGCTTCCTCTGCTGCGGGAGCCTCAACTGCTGCTTCAGCTGTTTCAGCTGCTGCAGGTGCTCCGCCTTCCGCTTCCTTCTTCTCTGCTACTGCCTTAACGAGCATAGCAAGCTTTGTGAAAGGGAAAAGCATAGTATAAGCGAGCTGTGTGTGGAGTGTCTCCTGATCCGGTACCTTGGACAGTGCAATGATCTCATCAAGTGATGCTACCTTGCCGTCGATGATGCCGCCCTTGAGCTCCATGGGTTCGTATTCTTCTGCATACTTAGCAAGGATCTTAGCGGGAGCTGTGATCTCGTCAGAGAATGCTACTGCCGTAGGTCCCTTGAATGTATCCTCAAGACCTTCGTAACCGAGCTTCTCGAATACGCGGATGAGTGTTGTGTTCTTGATGATCTCGAACTTAACACCTGCCTCACGAAGCTCTGCTCTCATCTTTGTGTCCTGAGCTACTGTAAGTCCTCTTGTGGAAGCGAAAACGAATGTTACCGCACCCTTGAATGACTCAGCGATCTCTTCAACACGCTGCTGCTTAGCTGCAAGAATCTTCTCACTTGGCATATCTGGTTTTCCTCCTTGTTTTATTTTTATTAAAAACCCCTGCGCCAATTTGACAGACGCAGGGGCAGGATAATACATAAGTATTAAGATCTTCCTCGGCTGGCTAGGTATCGCTACCATATTAAGGGACATGTCCCGCCTGCTGTCTTAGGCAGAAAGGTATTTAATTGTAGGTTTAGTCCATCAACCGAACTTGGCAGCGTTTACCTTTACGCCGGGACCCATTGTTGAAGCAATGGAGCAGTTCTTGATGTACTGGCCCTTGGCAGCTGCAGGCTTAGCCTTGATGATAGCTTCCATAAGAGCCTTGAGGTTCTCTTCGAGCTTCTCAGCACCGAATGAAACCTTGCCGATGGGGCAGTGGATGATGTTTGCCTTGTCGAGTCTGTACTCGATCTTACCGGCCTTAACTTCTGTTACAGCCTTGGCAACGTCCATTGTTACTGTGCCTGCCTTAGGGTTAGGCATGAGTCCCTTAGGACCTAAGACCTTACCTAAACGTCCAAGCTTACCCATCATGTCGGGTGTTGCGATGATAACATCGAAGTCGAACCAGTTCTCTTTCTGGATCTTCTCGATCATGTCATCGTCGCCTACATATTCAGCGCCTGCTTCCTTAGCCTCATCAGCCTTGGGACCCTTAGCGAGTACTAATACTCTCTTGGAACGTCCTGTACCGTGGGGAAGAACGACTGCGCCTCTGACCTGCTGGTCTGCGTGACGTGAGTCAACGCCGAGACGAACGTGAAGCTCTACTGTCTCATCAAACTTTGCCTTACCTGTTTCGATAACAAGCTTGCAAGCTTCGGAGGGATCATAGAGCTGAGTTCTGTCAACGAGCTTTGCGAGCTCGGCATATCTCTTGCCTTTTTTCATTACTCTGATCTCCTCTCTTAGTCTTTGACAACGATACCCATGGAACGTGCTGTACCTGCTACCATTCTTGCGCAGGACTCGATGTCTGATGCGTTAACGTCAGGCATCTTGATCTTAGCGATCTCTCTGCAGTCGTCCATTGTAACTGTTGCAACTTTCTTCTTATTAGGTTCTCCGGAACCCTTCTCGATCTTTGCAGTCTTCTTAAGCAATACAGGTACCGGAGGAGTCTTTGTGATGAAAGTAAAGGAACGGTCTGCATAAACTGTAATGATTACAGGGATTATGAGTCCTGCGTCCTTTGCTGTTCTCTCGTTGAACTCTTTTACGAACTGCGCGATGTTGATACCGTGCTGTCCAAGAGCTGGTCCTACCGGCGGCGCGGGTGTTGCTTTGCCTGCAGGTATCTGAAGTTTTACGTAACCTGCTACTTTCTTAGCCATACTTGGCCACCTCCCAAATTTATTTATCAACGCACCGGGGCGTTAATATCTTAATTAAACTTTCCTGACCTTAATGAAGTCCAAGGTAACAGGTGTCTCACGTCCGAACATCGATACTGTGACAGTAACCTGCTGCTTCTCTTCGTTAATGTCCTTAACAACGGCCTTGTTATCCTTGAAAGGTCCGTCTGTGATGATGATGAGATCACCGATGCCGTAGTCGACTTCGAAAGAAGTAGGTACGATGAGACCCATCTTGATCTGATCCTCTTCCGTCATAGGAGTCGGCTTGGAAGGATCGGGTGCTACAAAGCCCGTAACTCCGTTTGTGTTACGGATCCTGTACCAGAGTTCCTTGTCAAGCTTATCGTTGTTGCCGTAAACAAGCTTTAAGAAGATGTAGTTGGGGAAGCGGAGCACTTCCTTCTCCTTGCGCTTGCCGTTCTTTGTCTCGACAACGATGTCCGTGGGAAGATAAACCTGCTGAATGATGTCCTGCAAGCCCTGCGCCTCAGCGTAGTTCTCGATGGACATCTTGACTTTCTTCTCATATCCGCCAAAGGTATGGATGATATACCACTTAGCTTCGTTATTATCCGGCATTATATAACTCCTGTTAAATCAGCTTGCACTCTCGTTAACGCTTGCAGCTACTGCTTCTGTCGGGTCGATGGACTCATAGACAGGTTCTGTAGCTGATGTCTCGACGATATCGTAGAAACCGATCTTGTCGAGGATCCAACGTCCGCCTGAGCTGAGAAGCGTCAGGTATACGGCGAAAAATACGATAACAAGCAAAACCACGGCTGAAGTCTTAGCAAGCTTGTCCTTGCTCGGCCATGTAACCCTCTTGAGCTCGGCAATGACATCGCTGAATCTCTTGCCAATGCGCTTAAATATGTTCTGTTTCTTCTCCGCCATAGTGAATATCCTTCGTTATTACTTGGATTCCTTATGAATCGTGTGCTTGCGGCAGAAAGGGCAATACTTCTTAAGTTCGAGCCTCTCTGTATTGTTCTTCTTATTCTTATAAGTCTGATAATTTCTCTGCTTGCACTCTGTGCATGCGAGCGTCAGCTTATCACGAGCTCCGGCCTTTGCCATGGTAACAGTACCTCCAAATCCTTTGTGCTGCGTCATTTGCGGCGTTTTGCCCGTCAAAATCTGCGCAACTAAAAAAGCCCCGTCCGAGGGTTTAGCTTGAAGATTGTATCACACCCTTACGGAAAATGCAATCAACTTCTTCTCGATCTTAATTCGGATTCGACATCATCTATCGTGATGCCCTGATCGACCATTAAGACCAGAAGATGGTACTGAAGATCTGCAAGCTCCTGGATCGTACCTGTCCTGTCACCCTTTGAAGCTGCGATTATGGCCTCTACGGCCTCTTCGCCGACCTTCTTGGTGATCTTGTCCGTGCCCTTATCGAAAAGATAGTTCGTATAAGATCCCTCTGTAGGGTTAGCCTTACGGTCCATGATGACGCTGTATAATTCACGAATAACGTCCATTTCAGTCCTCCTCATAATTCCAATTATCTAAAGGTGTAAAAAAGCATGTGTGATTGCCGGTGTGGCAGGCAGCCCCTGTCTGCTCAATCGTGTAGAGCAAAGTGTCCCTGTCGCAGTCTATGGCGCAGGATATCACCTTCTGCACATGGCCTGAGGTCTCGCCCTTTTTCCAGAGGGTGTTTCTCGACCTCGAGTAGTAGTGCATATAGCCTGTCTCACAGGTAAGGCGGAAAGCCTCGTAGTTCATGTAGGCCGTCATGAGGACTTCGCCTGTTTCTGCTTCCCTCGTTATCGCGGGGACCATGCCGTCGCTGTTCTTCTTCATGTGAGCCCACATGTTGAGAGTTTCGGGTATGGACCTTGTCGTAATGCCCTTTGATGCGAGGAACTTTTTAAGGTCAGATATCTTGATCTCGCCGAAGTGAAACAGGCTTGCAGCCAGAACGGCGTCAGCCTTGCCTTCCGTTATCGCATCAGCAAAATCCTCCATGGAGCCCGCTCCGCCTGAAGCTATTACAGGTACGTTTACTGCTTCGGAGATCATGGATGTTATGACGTTGTCATAGCCCGACTTGGTGCCGTCCTTATCCATCGAAGTAAGAAGGATCTCTCCGCAGCCGAGCTCTACTGCCTTCTTTGCCCAGTACAGAGCATCTATACCCGTGGGCTTGGTGCCGCCTGCAACGACCACCTCATAACCCGAGGGGAAAGTCTCAAGATCCTCTCTTGATTTAACGTCTATAGCTACGACTATGCACTGGGAACCGAACATGTCTGAAGCTTTCTTAATGAAGTCAGGATCTTTGACCGCCGCAGAATTGAGCGAGACCTTATCTGCGCCTGCATTTAAGATCTGCCTGATGTCATCACAGGTCCTAATGCCGCCGCCTACGGTAAACGGTATGAAGATCTCTGATGCGACGCGCCTTACCATGTCAACGGTGGTATCTCTTGATTCGAGCGTCGCTGTAATGTCTAAGAAGACGAGTTCGTCCGCGCCTGAGAGATTATATGTCCTGGCGCATTCAACGGGGTCTCCGGCGTCCCTTAAGGATACGAAGTTTACGCCCTTGACGACTCTGCCGTCCTTAACGTCGAGGCAGGGGATTATACGTTTTGCAAGCATCTTACAAGATCCACCTTTCCCTCGTAGTAAGCCTTGCCGACGATAACGCCCGCGCAGCCCGTATCTTTGATATTGATTATGTCCTCATCAGAAGAGATCCCGCCTGATGCGATGATGTCAAGGCCTGAGGCCTCCACCATCTCCTTTGTGGCGTCAAACGCGGGACCTGAGAGCATGCCGTCTCTTGATATGTCCGTAAAGACAATGGTCTTAGCGCCGATCTCTTTCATCTTAAGGGCAAACTCCGTTGCCTTCATGGTCGAGTCGTTGGTCCAGCCGTCTACCGAGACAAAGCCGTTTCTGGCGTCAATGCCTATGCCTACTTTGGCGCCGTACTTTTCGAGAGCGGCCGTGGTAAACTCAGGGTCCTTGATCGCGGAAGTGCCAAGGACCGCCCTTGATACGCCGTATTCTTCTATGAGGCGCGATAAGGTATCCATGTTGCGGATCCCGCCGCCCGTATCGACCTTGAGGCCTGTCTTTACGGCGATGTCCCTTATGATCTCATGGTTGGCGGGCACGCCTGATCTGGCCGCATCGAGGTCCACTATGTGGATCCATTCGCATCCCATGCCGCGAAAAGCCTGAGCCTGCGCTACGGGGTCTTCGTTATAGACTGTAACGTCATCGTATCTTCCCTGGCGGAGCCTTACGCACTTGCCGCCCAGAAGGTCTATTGCAGGATAGATGATCAAGATCTTACCCTCCTTGCAAACTTGCCCAAGATCTGAAGTCCGGCTTCGCCGCTCTTCTCGGGATGGAACTGTGTAGCGAAGACATTGCCTGACTCAAACGAGCTGCAGTATCTGATGCCGTAATCCGTCATGGCGGCGCAGTCTTCTTCCCTTGCGGGATCGCAGTAATATGAGTGTACAAAATAAACGTAGTCGCCTTCGGTAAGAAGACTTCCCTTAACGCCGACTAAGCTGTTCCAGCCGATCTGAGGGACCTTGAGCCCCATGTCCGGGAATTTCTTTACCATTCCGGGTATGATGCCGAGGCCCTTAACGGGAGAGTCAGCAGAGGCTCCTTCTTCAGAGCCGTCCATAAGGAGCTGCATTCCGAGGCATATGCCCAGGAACGGCCTGCCGCTTGATGCAAATTCTTTTATAGCTTCATCCAGGCCCTTGCTCCTCAAGTTCTCCATCGCAGGCGCAAAGGCACCGACACCGGGAAGTATCACTCCCGAGGCCTTGCTTATCATCTTGGCATCATCAGTTATGAGCGAGTCTTCGCCGATAAAGTCCAGGGCTTTCTTGACCGATGCAAGATTGCCCATTCCGTAGTCTACGATCGCTATCAAGATCAGATTTCCTTTCCTGTTAAGCGGCTGTAGCACTCTCTGTATTTTTCTGCCGTCTTGCTGATGATCTCATCAGGAAGCGTGGGAGCAGGATATGTCTTATCCCAATCGAGAGTCTCGAGCCATTCTCTTAAGAACTGCTTATCGAAGCTCTTCTGTGCATGACCGGGCTCGTAATCTGCCGCATCCCAGAATCTTGAAGAGTCAGGTGTGAACATCTCATCGCATACCGTGAGGACGCCGTCGATCTTGCCGAACTCGAACTTGGTGTCTGCGAGGATGAGACCCTTTGTGAGGGCATATTCAGAAACCTTCTTATAAAGAGCAAGTGATGCGTCTCTTAATGCCGTGGCATCCTTTTCGCCGATGAGGTCGACTAACTGTTCAAAAGTGATGTTGATGTCGTGGCCTGTGTCTTCCTTGGTGGAAGGTGTGAACAGAGGCTCGGGGAGCTTGTCGCCCTGGAGCATGCCCTCAGGCATCTTGATGCCTCCGACTGTGCCGGACTTCTTATATTCCTTAAGTGCGGATCCTTCGAGGTAGCCTCTTACGATGCATTCTGCAGGGAGCATCTCAGCCTTCTTTACGAGCATCGCCCTGCCCTCTAATTCTTCCTTGTACTTATCGAAGCCCTGGGGGAACTTGGATACGTCAGTCGTGATGACGTGATTGGGGATGATGTCCTTGGTGTAATCGAACCAGAAAGCTGAGATCGATGACAAGACTCTTCCCTTGTCAGGGATCAGCTCGTCGAAGATGACGTCAAAAGCTGAGATCCTGTCTGTTACGACAAGAAGGAGTGAGTCTCCCAGATCGTAGATGTTTCTTACCTTTCCCTTGGCCAGGACCGGCTTATCGATAAAATCAGTATCCTTAATGAGCATATGTATATTCCTCCGTTTTATTAATCTAAACTTCCTTTTGTGGAGACGACCTCTCCTTTAAACCTCGGGTCCTCTTCAGCTGCCTGCCTTAAAGCCCTTGCCAGCGCCTTGAACATCGCTTCAGCCTTGTGGTGGTCGTTATTACCGTAAAGGCAGCTGATGTGCAGCGTGATCCCCGCGTTATAAGCAAAGCTCCTGAAGAACTCCTCGAAGAGCTGCGTGTCCATGGTGCCGCACATATCGCCTGCGAACTCGCAGTCAAATACGATAAAAGGCCTTCCGGATATATCGATGACAGCTCTTGCCAGCGCTTCGTCCATCGGTATGGCTGCGCTGCCGTATCTTCTGATGCCGGCCTTGTCGCCTATAGCCTCAGAGAAAGCCTTGCCCAAACAGATGCCGACATCCTCTACGGAGTGGTGCGAATCGACATTAAGATCGCCCCTGCACTTAACGGTCATGTCGATCGCGGAGTGCTTGGACAAAGCTTCCAGCATGTGATCGAAAAACCCTATGCCCGTATCGATGTCGCTTATGCCCTTGCCGTCAAGATCGATACTGATCTTAATGTCAGTCTCTTTTGTCTTCCTTGAGATGTTAGCTGTCCTTGGCATCGTCAATCTCCTTCTCAGTTTCCTGGATGAATCTCTCCATCTGTTCCATCGTGCCTATGGTGATCCTTAATCTGTCAGAGATACCTTCGGTCTTGAAATACCTTACAAGTATACCCTTTGCTTTAAGGTTTTGATATAACTTTTCCGCTGAAATGCATGCGGGCGGCTTCGCGAAAACAAAATTGGCAGAAGACGGCGGAACATCAAAGCCAAGGCGCCTTAGCTCATCTGTGGTGTACTGCCTTGTCTTTAAGATCTCGCCTCTGGACCATTCGTGGTATCTCTTATCCTTGATGGCGGCAGCTGCTATAGCCTGCTCGAGCCTTCCCACAGGATAGGAATTAAATGAGTCCCTGCATCTCTTTAATCCTTCTATAAGTTCTTCAGAGCCTAAGGCGTATCCTACACGAAGTCCTGCCAGGCTGTAGGACTTGGATAAGGTCCTTACGACCAGGAGGTTGCTATACTTTTCGATAAGTGATGCCGCCGTCTCGTAAGGCTCCATAAAATATGCATATGCCTCGTCTATTATTACGACGGAATCAGGATTGGCCTTAAGGATCTTCTCTATGTCAGTAAGGCTTATCGCTCTTGATGTCGGAGCATTGGGGTTTGCTATAACGATGCCGCAGTTGGGCACGCCTATATAGTCATCGCTATTTATCTCAAGCCCTTCTCTTAGAGGGATCTTCTTCGGGTTAAGATCGTAGAATTCCTCGAAGACCGGATAGAAGCTGTATGAGAATTCAGGCGTTAAGACCGGCAGGTCCGTGTTGCCCTTCTTCTCGAAGAAGGTCTGAAAGCATAAAGCGAGCACCTCATCAGAACCGTTGCCGACAAATACATTATCGGGCAGGAGTCCCTCAGCCTCAGCTATGGCTTCAGCTACGATGGTGCACTCGGGATCCGGATACAGCCTCAGGGCGCCGACATCGAATGTCTTTATCGCATCCGAACAGTCAGGCGACGGGCGGTAGGAATTCTCGTTCGTGTTGAGCTTAATTACCTTCTGCCCCGGCTTCGGCTGCTCGCCTGCCACATAAGGCGTCGCACTGTTTATCTTGTTGTTCCAATATTTACTCATCTTTTATCCTCAACGTGACAGAGGGACATGCCTCTTGTCACATTTTACATAAATCTTGCTCTTACGGCTGCCGCGTGGCATGTAAGGCCTTCGCTGTCCGCGAACATCGCAACGTCTTTATAGACCTGCTCTAAGGATTCGCGGTTGTAATTTATTACGCTCATCTTCTTGTAGAAGTCGCCTGTGTTAAGAGGCGAGAAGAACCTTGCTGTTCCTGATGTTGGGAGCGTATGGTTCGGGCCTGCGAAGTAATCGCCGAGAGGCTCGGGTGAGTAGCTGCCCAAAAACATCGCGCCGCAGTTATTGATCTTCTCCGAGAACTTCTCGGCGTCTCTTACGCAGAGCTCTAAGTGCTCGGGCGCGATCTCTTCTGAGAACTCAACTGCAGTATCTAAGCTGTCGCAGACGATTATCGCGCAGTAGTCTCTAAGTGATGCTGCAAGGATCTCATTTCTCTCTGCCATGTCTGATCTTACATCGACTCTTTCCAGGACTTTCTCTGAAAACTCAGCTGAGTCCGTAAGGACGATCGCTGATGCGAGCCTGTCGTGTTCTGCCTGGGAAAGCATGTCTGCTGCTACAAAGTCAGGATCGGCAGAATCGTCTGCTATTATCAGGATCTCAGACGGACCTGCGAACATGTCGATGTCGACCTGACCGTAGACCAGCCTCTTCGCCGTGTTGACGTAGATGTTTCCGGGGCCTGCTATCTTATCGACCCTTGGAACGGTCTCGGTGCCGTAGGCCATTGCTGCTATCGCCTGCGCGCCGCCCATCTTGTAGATCTCTGTTGCGCCCGCGATCTTGGCAGCTGCTAAGATTACCGGTGCGATCGTGCCGTCTTTTCTCGGCGGAGTCGCGAAAACGATACGCTTAACGCCTGCAACGGATGCGGGGATGACGTCCATTAATACAGTTGACGGCAGAGGTGCCGTGCCGCCGGGCACATAGATGCCTGCGGTTGTAATGGGCCTAACTCTTACGCCGACCTTGCCGCCACTGTAGACACCCATCATGAAGCCTTCTTCTCTTTGCTTCTCGTGGAAGCTCCTTATGTTGGCTTCTGCCCTCTTCATTACTTCGAAAAGTTCAGGATCAACTTGTGAGATGGCAGATGCTATCTCTTCTTCTGTCACCCTTAATGTTTCAGGAGTAAGCTTAACTCCGTCAAACTTCTCGGTGTATCTTAAGAGCGCCTCATCGCCGTTTGTCCTGATGTCATCTATTACCGACTGAACTGTATCTATTACGGGCTTAAGATCCATCTTGCCCCTGACGCCAAGGCTCTCGACCGTTGACTTGAGGTTTTCCTTAGTGCCCTCTAAGATCTTACACTTCATGTGTTTGCCTCACCTTCTGACAAAGCCTGTCTGAGCTTGCTGATCATGGGCTTTATCTCATCTTCTTTCATCTTCATCGAGACGCGGTTTACGACAACTCTTGCGGAGATGTCTGCTACGGTCTCAAGGACTTCAAGTCCGTTCTCGTATAAGGTCCTGCCGGACTCTACTATATCTACTATTACTTCTGCAAGGCCTGTAAGGGGCGCGAGCTCTACCGAGCCGTTGAGCTTTATTATCTCGACGCTCTCCTTCTTGACACCTTCAAAATAGTTTCTTGTTATATTGGGATACTTGGTGCCTACCCTCTTGTTGGGGATATCGTCGAGCTTGTCCTTAAGAGCAGCAGGGCCTGCAACGCACATGCGGCACTTGCCGAATCCAAGATCGATCACTTCGTAGAGCTGTCTTCCTTCTTCTAATAAAGTATCCTTGCCTACAACGCCTATGTCGGCTGCGCCGAGCTCGACATAAGTGGGGACGTCAGCAGGCTTTGCGAGGATAAAGCGAAGACCTGACTTGCCGTCTTCTAATATTAGCTTTCTTGATTTTTCCCTGGCGGCGCTAACATCGTAGCCTGCCTTTTCCATAAGATCTAAGGTCTGCTCAGCGAGCCTTCCCTTTGATAAAGCTATAGTCAGCATCAGTCTTCACCTCCGTTAAGATACATTACGGTCTCGATGCCCTTGGCCTGAGCATAGCTGTTCAGCTCATCTTCGGAAAGACCCGTGGTATCTAAGATCGCAGCTGTTCCTTCTGCTCTTAATGCTTCAACAGCCGCGCTTGCAGCTTCGTAATCGCCGCCAACTATGACTGAAGCAGCGGGGCTGGTTACGAGCTTATCCTGCCTGATGAGCGCAGTAAGCGCGAGCGTTAATGAGATAGAGAAACCGACAGATGAGATATCTTTGCCAAAGGCCTTGCTGACATCGTCGTATCTTCCGCCGCTTATGATCGGGAAGCCTACTTCGTAGGTGAATCCCTTGAAGATCATGCCCGTGTAGTATTCCTCCGAACCGATGAGGCCCAGGTCGATCGTGATGTACTTTAAGAAACCATACTTCTCTAAAATATCCAGTATCTCCTTAAGCTCGGTAAGAGCGCCCTTGGCGCCTTCGTCCGTGACCTTGGGAAGGAAGTAGTCCAAGACATCATATGTGCCGCTCATCTCTGTCATGGCAAGGAGGATGTCCCTGTCTTCCCTGCTCAAGCTCTGCTTGTCTATGGTAACAGAGTCTCTTCTGTTTATGGCTTCCCTGATATCCTGTGCCTGCTCGTCAGTCAGGTTCATCTGCCTCTTAAGCCCGGCGAAAAACTCGACCTGGCCTATAGATATCTGAAGGTCAGTAAGACCTAACTCTAATGCGGACTTGATGGCAATAGCCAGGACTTCCGCATCAGAGCCTGCACCCTTTGCGCCCATGAGCTCTATGCCGCCCTGGGTAAAGCCGCTCTGCTTGCCGCCTCCGGTCTTGCCGGCCCTAAACATGTTCTCGATATAAGAGATCCTTACGGGGAATGTCTCATTCCTGCCTGCAATGAACCTTACTGCGGGGACTGTGCCGTCGTATCTCGTGCACAGGAGCCTTCCGGCGCTGTCAGTGAACTTGTAGAGTTCCTCCTCAGGAACGAATCCCGATGCCGTATACAGATCGCAGTATTCTACGCCCGGAGTCTCGATCTCATCGTAGCCGTGGAGACTGTATAATGCTCTCAGCTTGTTCTCAAGGCCGCGCTTACAGGCGCAAAGGCCGGGGATAAGGTCAGTAAAACCGTCCGGTGTGTAAAACTTGTTTCCCATGACTAACTCCTTTAGTGTACTAAAGTACCATTTTTAACTTTGCAAGTTTAACACGGATAAATACTTTAGTCAACTAAATTATAACGGCAGTCTTATCTTCTTAACGTTGTTCTTTCCGAGCTTGTCCTTGCCGAAGATGCCTGCCCATGTGAATATGATTCCGCCTGCAACGAAGAAGAGCATGTAGAGGTTATCCGAGCTGAACGTATAGCTCAGTACGATGGGCCACCTCGAGAAGATCTCGGAGAAGGCCATTCCCCTGTTGTTGCAGAGCAGAGCGCCTATCGAAAGATATGGGAAGATTATATAAGCAACTGTGCAGATGATCGCAAAAACTGTCTTAAGCCCTGCCGTGATGTTCGGGCACTTGGACTTAACATAGATAGCGCCGAAAACGCCTGCAACCATATAGACGATGCTCATCTGGCGGTCTAATCCCAGGAGCATCAGGAGGTTTAAAAAGAGTATGCCGACTGCAATAAGAACGCCAATGAACATGTGAAGAGCTGCGGGTGCTTCCTTCTTGTCTTCATTGATGCTGTCGATGCATGCCTTGTGGACGGGTACAAAATAAGGTCCCGAGAAAGCAGCAGTGTCACAAAAGCCCCTCTTGCAGACAGGGCACTCCGCTTCCTTGATCTCAGTAAGATGAGCTCCTATCACTTCCTTGACCTTGGGATATACAAGATCGAAAGCGCCGTCGTTTTTAATTGCGAAGAAAGCCTTGGTGCCTTCGTAGAAAGGCGGGTTGATGTTCTTTTCGCGGCAGTCAGCTTCGATGTCAGCTTTGACGCTCCTAAAGAATTCAAGAGAGCACACCACGGACATGCGGATGAAGTTCTTGCCCTCATCGATCTCAACGGGTATGCCGTTTATCACGATGCCTCCGATGTCGGCCTGTGCCACGACTCCGTCCGTCTGCATCAGCTTGTTTAAGATCTTGCCCATAATGCCCTCCTGTTATTTGTGGTATCTCTCGCCTCTTGCTATCTTAAAACCTCTGTAGAGCTGCTCTGTCAGGATCAGCCTGGTCATGAGGTGCGTCATCGTGATGTCGCCGAAGCAGATGCGCCTTTTTGCCCTGTTTCTCACTTCATCAGATATGCCTCTGCTCCCTCCGATTACTATTGTAAGGTTTCCGCCGCCTCTTTCAATATCCGAGATGAGATATTCTGAAAGCTCTTCTGACGTGACCTTATCTCCGTGAAGATCCATCACCCAGTATTTCTCGCCCTGCTTTATATGTGACAAGATCCTCTCGCCTTCCTTCTTGAGGCATTCTATATCAGGGATATTGTCAGCGCAGTCATCGACTTCTACTATCTCCAGCTTGGCGTATCTAGACAGGCGTTTTTTGTATTCTTCTATGCCTTCCCTGAGCCACTTGTCCTTAAGATGCCCCGGGGATACTATCCTTATCTTCATACGGTAAAGCCCTCCGTGGGACAGGTCTTGGATGCGATCTTAAGTTCGTAATCCTTGCCCCTGGCAAGGTCCCTGCCGTTCATGTATGTGACAAAAGTCTCTTCGGCTATCTCCTCTGTGTTGTTCATGGGAGATAAGTGACCGAGCATTATCTTCTTCGTGCCTTCCCTTATGAGGTATTCCGCAGCCTCATGGCAGATGTCGTTGGAGATATGTCCGTGGCCCGAACATATCCTCATCTTGAGAGGGTAAGGATAAGGACCGTCCTGGAGCATCTGCCTGTCGTAATTAGACTCTAAGAGCACAGCCGCAGCCCCCCTCGAAAAGCCTCTCATCGCAGGCGTGAACTGCCCGAGGTCCGTCATGACGCACACGTCTTTTTTTGTCTCGAGATTTCTAACTTTATATATGACAGAGCCGTCGATGTCGTGAGGCGTCGGGAAAGCCCATACCTCAAACCCGTCATCCTTAAAGCTTACGATCTCAGATTCTGATATGACATTGACCTGAGTGTTTACCTCGCCGACTTTCTTCATGGTGCCCTGCGTGGCGTAGACCGGCGTGTGGTATCTTTTCGAAAAGACCGTAACCCCCTGGATGTGGTCTGAATGCCCGTGAGTAAGGAAGATGGCGGACACATCGTCAGGATAAACGCCGACGCTCATAAGGGCTTCGGTGATCATCTTGCAGGATTTACCGCAGTCTATGAGAATGTTTATTCCGTTTACCTTGATTAATGTTGAATTGCCCTGACTGCTGGAATAAAGCGGAATAAGCTCTGTTCCCTTCGTCATGCCTCGGTGTCCTCACTGTAGGAGTCTTCGATGTTGACGCGCCTGATGTCAGCGCCAAGAGAGCTTAGCTTCTTGACTATGTGCTCGTATCCACGGTCGATCCTCTTGGCTTCGGTGATATAGGTCGTGCCCTTGGCTGCCAGAGCTGCGCAGACTAATGCGGCACCTGCACGAAGGTCCGTTGCTTCCACCCTTGCAGCCCTGAATGAATCGATGCCGTCGACCCAGGCGATGCGCTCGTAGACGTTGATGTTGGCGCCCATCTTGGCAAGCTCGGGAACATACTGGAAACGGTTCTGCCAGACATTCTCGTGCATCCTCGACTGTCCTCTTGCAGAGCACAGGAGCACTACGGTCTGGGGCTGAAGGTCCGTGGGAAATCCCGGGTAAGGAGCGGTCTTTACGCTCGTGGGGTATATCTCATCGTCAGGTGAAGACTTGTAGACCCTAATGGATTCATCGCCTTCCTCGATCTGGTAGCCCATCTCGCGCATCTTGGCAGACAAAGGTTCCATGTGCGTAGGAATGAGGTTGTGGATAGTGACGTCACCGCCTGTTACGGCTGCGGCGATCATGTAGGTTCCCGCCTCTATCTGGTCAGGGATTATGGAATAAGTGAAGTTGCCGGGAAGCACAGGAACGCCCGTGATCTTGATGACATCGGTACCTGCGCCCTTGATCCTCGCGCCCATCGCGTTAAGGAAGTTGGCGACATCAACGATGTGAGGCTCCTTGGCCGCGTTGATGATCTCAGTCTTGCCCTGCGCCTTGCATGCTGCGAGCATCGCATTTATCGTGGCGCCTACAGAAACGATGTCAAAGAAGATCTTGGCTCCGTGCAGAGGATCTGCCGTGAGGTTAACGATGCCGCTGTCGATGTCAGAAGGTCTTGCGCCCTTTGCTCCCATGAGCTGGAAAGCCTTGAGGTGAAGGTCTATGGGTCTCTGACCGAAGTTGCATCCGCCGGGAAGCCTTATGGATGCCTTGCCGCATCTTGCAAGCAGAGCTCCCATGAGATAGTAGGACGCCCTGATCTTGGATACGAGCTGGCCTGAAGCCTTATAAGTGTTAATAGTGGTAGGATCGATCTTAAATGTGTGCTGGTCTACCTGCTCGATGTTAGCGCCCAAAGAACGGCACAGCTCGAACATGACATGAACGTCAGAGATGTCAGGGACATTTTCCAACGTGCAGGGTCCGTCGACCATCATGGATGCGGCTATGACGCCAAGAACGGCATTCTTGCTGCCGCTTATCTCTATATCGCCTTCAAGCCTGTTTCCGCCCTTTATCTCGTAGGCATAAGGCTTGGAATAATCAAAACTATTTCCAGTTTCAGTCACCTTGATATCACTCCGGTCTGACGGGCTTGCTGTCATCTAATACCTGCTTTAGCGAGGACTTGACTGCAGTTTCTTCGTCAGGCTTTTCCGTCTTATTATACCTTTTTCCCGCAGAAGTTGGGTGTATTATGGCTTTTTCTTTGTTTTCTTTATTTATCTGCGCAACATTCTTAACAGGCTCTGTGGCAGTAACGCTCCTCTGGACCACCGGCTGGGTCAGGATCTTCCTTGCTTCTTCTTTGGCAAGGCGCCTTGCTTCCTCCTGCTCTAATTCTTCCTGCTGCCTTAAGAGTTCCTCTTCCTGGGCTCTCTGCTGCTCTAGAAGAGCTGCTTCTTCTGCGAGCTTTCTTGCCTTCTCCTCCTCTATCGCGCGGCTGTCTGTTACGAGCCTTGCCTTCTCTGCTTCCGCGAGCTTGGCTGCTTCGACCTCGGCATTTGCTATGTATGCGCCTGTCGCTTCCTCCATGACATCGAAGGAATCAACGCCTGCCATCGCCTGCATCGGATCTTCTGCCTGGGGTTCAGAAGGCATCTGTTCTTCGGGATACTCTTCATCAAAGCCTTCCCCGTCGCCGAAGTCATCCACATAGAAGAGCTCTTCTTCGAGGTCTTCGAACCTCTCATCTCCATATGCCTTAAGAAGAGCGATAAGGGCCTTGTCCCTTCCTATCACATCAGTCTCGGCCTTGCCCTCGTATTCGGCTATGATGTCGTTAAGGTCAGTATAGCCCATGGATCTTGCGGCCTCGCATTCCTGGAGCCCCAGGAAATATGCCGCTGCCCTGCAGTTGGGCTTTTCGCTTATTATCCCGGCCTTGGCATCGGCATACACGCCGTCGAAAACGGTCTTGCCCGTAGGCAGGCTCAGGGTGAATGTCGAGCCCGCATTGAGCGTTGATGTTACGCTGATGGCGCCGTCGTGCATGTCCGCGATCTCCTTGGCTATGGCAAGGCCTATTCCCGTTCCGCCGACTTCCCTCGAGCCCGAATTATCGACCCTGTAGAAGCGCTCGAAAAGATGCTCGATGTCCTTGGCGGGTATGCCCCTGCCGTTGTCCTCGACCTGCACGCCGATCCGGTCGTCTATCGTAACGATTGATACGTGAATGGTGTCAGGAACGTTCTTGCCGTCGTAATCTATGTACTTGATCGCGTTGGTGAGGAGATTGATTATAGTCCTCATTATGAGCTTGGGGTTGCCGTAGATGAGAGGATATGTGCCCTTCTCGGGTGTCTGGATCGTGACCTTGGCTCTGCCCGGGTACTCGGCGACATTCGCTATCGCGTTGTTGGCAACTTCATAAAGGTCAAAGATGCTCATGACATTGGTGTGCGAGCACTGGGAAAGGACCAAAAAGTCGTTTACGATGTCCTGCATCCTGACGGAATTGACCTGGATCCTCTGTGCCCAGAGCATGAGATCCTCCCTATTGGGCATATTGCCGTCCTCACCGGACTTGAGGATGGAGAATACCGAAGTATTTATGGATGTAAGAGGTGTCTTGAGTTCGTGTGAAACATTGGCTGCAAGATCCTTCTGCCTTCTCTCGTCGTCCTTGATCTCCGTGATGTCATCGACGATCACGATGGACAATTCGATCCCAGGGAAGAACCTGTCATTCTCGTCAGCCTTGCGCTTTATTATCTTGATCTCGTATATATGCCTGTCGGCAGTGTAATTGACTCTTATCGTGTTGACGCCGTTCTCGCAGCTTAAGATGTAATTGGATTTGAGCTGGTTGTCCTTATCAAATGTCTCGAGGAATCCTTCGAGGCTGTTTGGCAGACCGTCTCTTAAGAACGACGGGAGCTTGAACATTGTCTCATTGGCATAGATCGCTTCATGCTCGTCATAGACGACGATGCCCAGGCCGACACTGTCTAATACGGCCTGCTGTATCATCTTCTCGCGCTCCAAGTTGTCGATGTTAGTAGTGACCTTGGATCTTAAGGAAGTGTTGCCGACTATATAACCGACAAGCACACCCACCATTATAAGGATGAGCGAGAAAACGAGCGCAAGGACCCAGTTATCCTTAAGAGCCCTGCCCAGTTCAGTTGCTAAAACGACGGTATTCAAGTTAGATCACTCGGGAAGAAATATCCGAATCCTCTTCTGGTAAGAATGTATTTGAAGTTCTTCTGGTCAGGCTCGATCTTCTGTCTTGTCCTCTTGATGGTAACGTCGACAGTCCTCTCATCACCTAAAAAATCAAACTTCCAGACCTGCTTTAAGAGTTCTGATCTTGAGCAGACTCTTCCCTTGTTTGTCTCCAGGTACTGCAAAAGCTGGAACTCACGGTTGGTGAGATCGCAGCTGACATCGTGGTTAAATGCCTGCATGACGTCACCGTCAATGATGAGCTCACCCTCGCAGTATTCATGTCTGTTGGATTCGCCTGTAGTGCGCTTCTTGTTGTAGTCATTACGTCTGATCATGGCTCTTAAGCGCTCTACAAGTACAGTGGGGTCATAAGGCTTGGACATATAATCGTCAGCGCCTGCTCTTAATGCCTCAACCTGATACTGTGACAGATCGCCCTTGCCCGTGAGGAATAAGACCTGAGTCTGATATCCGTTGTCCCTGTAGTCCTTGATGAACTGAAGACCGTTATAATCAGGCATCATCCAGTCAAGGATGATTACATCGGGCTTCTCTCTTACAGCTATCTCAAAACCTGCCTTGCCGCTCGTTGCGGTCAAAACATCAAATGAGAATGACCTGAGCATGTCCGCAGTGGAATTGACCAGGGTTATCTCGTCATCAACAATCAAAATCTTAGCCATTTATTACTCCTCAAAAACCGACCAACTATAGAGTGTTTATCTAAATACTGTTTTATTTTACCAATAATAAAAATCTTGTAAATTGTAATATTACATTTTCAATACGAATTTGTAGTCAGTTTTGTAATGATTTGCAAAGAGTCAGGTTTGGTCTGCGCCTATGACTATTTCTTCAGCGAAAAGTTCGCCGGCAGGTTTGCTGCTTAGCGAAGTTCCCTGGCGAACTCTGGCATTGATGATTACGCTTACATATAAAGTTCGCTGCCAGGTTCGCCGCTTAGCGAAGTTCTCTGGCGAACTTAGGATCTTTAAATTACATAGTCGTATATTGTTAGCTTACACATTCGCTGCCTGGCGAACTAATTAGCGAATGAACAGACATAATAAAAGCCCGTCAGCGTTTCTCCGCCAACGGGCTCATATAAATCCGGCAGCAACCGATCTTCCCAGGCCGTTGCCAGCCAAGTATTGTAGGC
>CAMHSJ010000031.1 GCA_946187935.1 uncultured Clostridia bacterium | reverse complement strand
CCTATATCTTCATTACCACTGTTTCCATATATACCGGAGATTTCATATGCAAGACTTATATCTGCAATTCCAGAAAAACTGGTGTTTAAACAATGATTTCTCGCAGATGTTGGAATCTCATTATCTGAACCGCTTGATTCATAAAACTCATTTGGCTGGTATGCTGTATCTTCTCCAAAGAAAACGAAAGCATATCTGTCTCCGTCTTCTAATTCCCGAATAATTCTATTCATTGCATCTACAGCCATCAAGCGTTCAGTTGTGCTCATTGATCCTGTTGAGTTAACAGCAATAATCACATCAAAGTGTATTTCGTTGTTAATGCTATCTTCATCAATAGTATAAACTTTTGGCATTCTGTTGTTCCATACAGCTTTGTCAACTACAACGTACACACTAAAATGACCAATCTGAATTGTAATTGTATTATTGGTTGTATCAAGTATTGCTTGTTCTTGCATTACATAACATCCATTATCCTCGTCATACCAAAGCACCCCAAGATCACTTTCTTGTGTATTACCGAGTTTAGTATCATCATAATGGATTATTACTGTAGCAGAATCAAATGTTTCCTTACAATCAAGCGATATCGGGCTGCCCTTTCTTCCTGCAACACTCGTGGTATAAACATCAATGTTATACATATCTTGAATGAACAATGATTTACTTATGCTGTTAGCCAGCTCCATCGTTACAGATACTGACGTAATAAATGAATCATTCTCATTATCTATATCCTTTGTTGTTGTCTGTTGTATTCTTATGCTTCCATCTGAAGGATCCGTAGGATCTTTTTCCAGTAACACCTCATCACCATCTCTGATTCCATCACCGTCAGAATCGGATAACAGAGGATTTGTTTCATATATATCAACTTCATCTCCGTCAATTAATCCATCACAATCAGTATCATTACAAAACAAATCGGTTCCAATTATGTATTCTCTTATGTTGTTGAGGCCATCTAGATCAGGATCTTCATTACAATCTATAACTCCGTTATTATCAGTATCATCATTGGTAGGATCGCACCCTACTGATATCTCAAACATATCGTCCAGCCCGTCATCATCACTATCCGGATCGTTAGGATTTGTTCCTATCTCAATCTCAAATAAATCTGGCAGACCATCTTCATCACTGTCTTGTGCAAGATCTATCGGAGATGGCGTAGGTTCATCTGTTGGAGTAGGTGTATCAGTTACTGTGGGCTCACTTGTAGGTATCGGCGTTTCCGTTGGCGTAGGCGTCACTGTAATAGTAGGCGATGGAGTGTTTGTCGGCGTTGCTGTCGGAGTCTCTGTAGGTTCTTCAGTTGGTGTCGGGGTGTCAGTAGGAGTAGTTGTAGATACTGCTGTGACAGTAATGGTATCGCTGTCTAATACAAAAGTGCCATAAGGAAGCTCTACATAGGCTTCTAAGGTATATATCTCTGCTGTGCTTGTATCAAGGTTATATGTTAACGGATCTTCATCTGTTGACGGTAACGTTACTTCTACATCAGTCCCGTTAAGTCTGTAGAGGATCTCATATGCATTATCCTGCGGTATCTCTATCGTGAAGTATGCTGTCTGGCCTTCTGTAACCTGACTGCTTGATGCTGTTACTGTTACCTGCGGAAGTTCTTGTACTAACTGCAAGTCCGTAGGATCAGCAGTCACATTAAGGATAGAACCGTTATAGCTGAACTTATCCGCAACTATCCTTCCGTTCAGTGCAGTGTTATAAGCATTAATGGAGACTCTGCCGTTCGGTGCATAGAGAATACCGTTTACTTCTATCTGTGTTCCGTTGATAGTGATGTTTCCTTCTTCGGAATACAGAAGTATCCTTCCGGTGGCCTCTTCTCCTGCATTAAGAGAGTTTACGTTATAAGTGATATCTCCATGCGCTACTATAACTGCATCGCCGGTAAACTCTGCTCCGTTTATGGTTATGCTTCCATTTGTATAGTAGTATCCATTGGCAATAACACTGTCCTGAGCTGTAAGGTCTGACTCAGATATAGAAGGCATATCGTCTGCTTTGTCTAAGATGGATAAAGACCAGTCAGGGATAGTTATAGGCTGAATATGTTCCTCGGCGCCTGTCATTGATGTTATCCAGCCTGAAGGATTTACGGTGCCTACTGTTCTGGCATAACCTGACATAGTAAGCTCTGAGCCCTGATACAGGAAATCCTTACCTGAATAGATATCTCCTGTGATATTGGACTTCCAGCCTTGAAACACAAAATCGTCTGTTGTACTTGCAGAGAAGACAGCATAAGGAAAAACCTCTGTCTGTTCTTCTGAAGGAGTAGGTGTTACTGTGACTGTCGGTGTGTTTGTAGGTTCTTCTGTAGGAGTCGGTGTCGGAGTCGATTCATCTGTAACTATATTTACAAGAGATATTGAGATCGGTGCTGCAGGTGCCTCTTCACTGCCCGTTACAATCATGCCAAATGAACATGTTGATCCGGCAGTAATAGCTGTATTACTTGTTATCGTAATCTGTTCTGAAGATCCGGATGTTGAATTATTAGCATTCCATATGTCTGTCACTGTTACTTCGTCTGCATAAGTAATAGCTATAGTCCAGGATAAGACATTATATGCTGACTCATTAGTAACTGTGTACTGCCCTTGAGTATTATATCCCCAGGTCGAATTCTGATTGTATACAACACTTAATGGTGAACAGTTATACTCTCCGTGAGTAAGGAAATCAGCATACAAACTGCCGATTGGTAAAGTACTAATGGTTATCACCAACGCCAATAATACTGACAAGATCTTTGTCACGCGAAACTGATAGATGGGCATAACTAAACACCTCCGCATATCATGCAAAACTATGAGTTTAATATAGGTGTTTACTTTTGTTATTATCAATCCGTCTGACGACTTTTGCAGATATTTGGCAGATTTTGCATTAAACGCCTTGTATCATCCAAACTCTTAAGTACGGTCTGCTGCAAATCATATTAGAACTACAGCAATAATAACAGGAGACCTTCGGCCTCCTGTCAGATGATCATGGACTTATATCGTTTAGCTCAAACTCAGCTTATTCGCTCAGGTTATTTACAGTTCCAACGAAGATCGGCATGTTTGTTGATGTCTCGATGACCGCATAAACAAAGGGCCTGTCGCATGCGATTATCCTTCTTGCCTGCACTTCCGGCTCGCAGCATGCTTCATACATGTATATGACCGTTGCAGCTGCAGCCTGTGTTCCCTCGGAGGTTACCTTGATATGCGTGCTGTGGATAGCCTTGTTTATGTAAAGCGGGGATTCTTCAGATATTCCGGAGAAGTCTGCAAGATCGGGATCAAAAGCATCTCCTGCGCCCATTGCTGTCAGAGCAGAGCCGAGATCAGTGTCATAATCAAACTCGAAACAAGGGAGCTTAATGGTAACATCGCCTGTTTTTGTGCTTGCCAGGAACTCTTCGAAATCTTCGCCCGTGAACGAAGCAAGGAACTCATTGGCATTTACGGTTCCGTCCTTGGGAATGATCGCAACAAAAGCATATTCGCCGCCTTCGTATTTCTTGATGAATCCTTCAGCCAGATCCGTCTCAAGATAAGAGTTTGTATCCTCAGAGAGCATGTCTACCCAGCTGCTCTCTCCGTTTGCGTTTGTGAACATAGCTGTATCCGGCTCTTCGAACTGAACTGCCCACTTGGCATCAAAAGCTATCGCATTTGCAACTACCATAGCCGTGCTTACGGGGATATCGTCTATCATGCCCTCGATCATTCCGTTCGTGTTCTCGGAGATCCAGGCATTTATCTTATCTGCCGTCCTTCCGTTGAACTCTTCTTCTCTCGCGTCTGCTCCGAAAACATCACCGACATATTCAACATAATCAGGGCTGATCTTGCTTCCTAAGATACTTGAGTTGTTCCAAATAGCATTTGCGCAGGAAAACTCAACACCCTCTGCGTCATTTATCCTCTCCATGAGCGCGGCCGCAAAAGCCTGCTGCTCCATAGGGTCTGCTCCCTTAGCGAAAAGATCGGTCAGCTGTGTCAGCGTATCCCCGTTTGCACCTGCGGCAACAACGTCAAAAGCCATCATGATGGATGTAGGAGACACCATTACGTTCGCAGCACCTTCAGCCCCTGCTATCTGTGATAGCAGCTCAAATGAATACCTGTTGTACTCACTTATTAATCTGTCCTCATCAGATACAGTTGTATTGGAAACTTCGCTGTAGTCAAAAGGAGCCTTGGCCTTGGCAGGCTCTTCATCTTCCCTGCGGCTGTGTCCGGAATGAACGCTGCATCCTGTAAAAAGAATAGACAAAGCCATTGCTGCTGTCATTACCCTTATAGATCTTCTCATATGTTTATCCTCCAGATCATCGTTTCATACCATTAATACAGGACAGGAAGAAAGATTGTTGCAGTTACAGTTTCATTAGAGATCATTAGAACAGTTATTAATATTTTTCGTAAAATATTGCTTAATATTATGACGCGGGTTATCATTTTGATAAGAGCAGAAGGAAGGATGTGATCGTATGACAAACATAAGTCCCGTTTCAGATCTTAGGAACTATAATACAGTTCTCGAGAAGGTGGCTGTCGGTTCACCTGTATACCTCACCGTCAACGGAAGGGGCAGATACACCATAAGAGACATTGCCGAAGACGAAGAGTTTGAGAAGACAAAGGCAATGCTGCGCCTGATGTGTGAATTGAATGAAGGCAGACGTTCAGGAGAAGAAGACGGATACATCTCTTCTGAAGATGTGCGTTCTTATTTCAAAAACAAAGAATCATGAAATATCAGGTGAAATATTCGAAAGCCGCCGTTCGCGATCTTGACCGGGTTTGGTTTGAGGTATTTGAAGCCTCCAAGGACTTAAGGGTAACCGAAGAATACATCAGCGAACTGATGGACAAAATAGAAGCAAAAGCTCTTTTCCCTGAATCGGGAGCCCCTCTTTACTATGAGGATGCTTTCACCGGTTACCGCTTTGTTGTGTTTAAATCTTATATTGCATTTTACAGAATAGAACAGAGTTCTGTTCTTTTTGACAGGATCCTGTTTGCCCGCAGTGATTATCTGAAAACCCTAAGATTATCCCCGGACGAAGAACAGCCATAGATCTCAACTGACATAAAACAGGAGACCGCTTTTGCAGTCTCCCGTCAGTTTTTTAGATTGTGATCGATCGCCTTACGCGTCTATGCTGTTGACCGTTCCGACAAAGACAGGCATGTTCGTGCTTGTCTCAATGATCGCATAAGCAAAAGGTCTGTCGCATGCGATCACCTTTATATCATCCGCGGGCATCGCACAGGATACATCACGCATAACGATAACAGTTGAAGCTGCTGCCTGTGTGCCTTCCTCGGTAACATTGATATGTGTGTTGTGGAGAGCCAGATCAACATAAAGCCGTGAGTCTTCTGCTATGCCCGAGAAGTCTGCAAGATCCTCATCGAAGGCATCTATAGCGCCCATTGAAACAAGGTAGTCGTTAAGCTTAACATCGTAGTCTGACTCAAATTCAGGCATCATGACCCTGACATTTCCTATGGTGTCGCTGTTCATGAACTCCTCGAAATCTTCGCCTGTGAATGACGCGAGGAACTCATTTGCATTTATGGTCTCATCCTTGGGAAGGATCGCTACAAAAGCATACTCGCTGCCTTCGTAGTATCTGATGAACCCTTCTGCCTCGTCTGTTTCATAGTAGAAATTCATTTCATCAGAGAGCATGCTGACCCACTGGGTCTCTCCGCCGGCATTAGTAAATGCTGCCTCATCAGACTCTGAGAATGGAGTCTCCCACTGGGCATCGAATGCAATGGCGTTGGCAACTACCATTGCAGTGTTATTGGGAAGGTCCCGGAGAACATTATCGATCATGCCATCCGTGTTCTCGTTGATCCATGCGTTGATCTTATCCACTGTTTCGCTGTTAAAAGCTTCCTCCCTTGCATCTGCTCCGAAAGTATCAAAGACATATTCAACATAGTCCGGGTTTATCTTGCTTCCCAGGACATCCGAGTTGTTCCAGATGGCATTTGCACATGTAAACTCTATATCCTCAGCGCTGTTTATCCTCTCCATGAGCGCTGCCGCGAAGGCCTGCTGCTCAAGAGGGTCAGCACTGTTTGCGAAAAGATCCGTCAGCTGGGTCAATGTGTCGCCGTTCGCACCTGCCGCAACAACGTCAAAAGCCATCATGACGGATGCAGGGGAAACCATTACATTGGTATCGCCTTCACTTGAAGCGATCCGTGACAGAAGCTCGAATGAATACCTGTTGTACTCACTTATAAAAGCTTCCTCATCAGATACTGTGGTATTAGCGACTTCGCTGTAGTCAAAAGGAGCCTTGGCCTTGTCAGGCTCCCCGTCTTCCCTTGGGCTTTTTCCGGCAGAAACGCTGCATCCGGTAAGAAGGAGCGTTGCAGCCATTGCTGCCGTCATGATCTTTATAGATTCTTTCATTTCATTATCCTCCGGTAATATCGGTTCATACCATTAATACAAGACTGAAAGACAAAATGTTGCAGTTTTTCCTAAACTAAAAGAGTTGCCCCGGACCGAAGCAACTCTCATAGCTTATGTTTTTATCTTTTATCAGAAGAGATATGAGATGAACATTGCAGCGCCGATGCAGATCGCGTTGGCAATAACTCTCTTGTCACCCGTAAGCTTAACCTCTTTCCTTGTTCCCTCGTAGAGCATGAGAACAAGATATGCTGTTGCCATGACTCCTACTGCACTGCCGAGATTGCCCCAGATAAGGTTCAGGAAAGGAACGATAAGGGACTTGATCAGGTAGTTGGGAGCTACTGCCATGGCTGAGATGGCAAGGAGCTTGGGGTAGCTGTACTTCTCATGGAAGATGGATCCTGCAATATAGTAAGCTCCTGCAAGACCGAAGGTAAGGACAGCAAACATAACAAGGCTTCCGAAGAAAGAACCGAAAGCATAGAGGAATGTGAAGATCCCGAGAATGCCGCCTGTAGCAGTACGTACAACAGCTCTTACAAGTGTAAGTATAACGACCACGATGCCTGCGAGCATCGCAGCATTTACCATGCTGTCGTACTTCTCAGCTTCTTCTGCAGTAGCAGAGAAAGGCTTGATGGTAGCATTCACAAGAGTCTTGAAGAATTCATCGAACGGAAGCATATTGCTCTTGGACTTGCCTGCTCCTGTTCCTGAACTCTGATTTTCAGCTGAAGCTGCTGCAACAGCTTCTGCAGCGGCAGTGCCTGCAATATCTGCAGCATCTACTGCATCGCCTGCGATATCAGCGCTGCTGTCATACTGGGGAAGCTCAGTTCCGCAGTCAGGGCAGAAAGTTGCGCCGATGCCGTATTCTTTACCACAATTAGGACAATTCATAACACCCGGTCTCCTTATTAAATAGGTTTATACGGGGATTATAACACACCTTATATGATATCCTGCAATAGAGCTTCCCATTCGTCAGCTGTGACAGAAGCATAGTTCATTGCCGAGAATACTGTTCCGTCTATTTCCCATACAGCTTCGGAGAAAGAGCCTTCTTCATCGAAGCTCAGGAGATAGACTTTTGTATTGCCTATAAGGATCTCTTCGGTGTAAAGAGCTGAGTCTGTGTAGTTTTCTATGGGCAGGTTCAGTTCGACTACCGTTAAGCTATTGTCTTGCTCGCTCGTTATTTCCTGTCCTTCAGGAGCAGGAAGATTGTCTGCCGCCTCAGTGGCTGTAGCGAACGCGTTGCTGCCGGAATTATGAGTTATGGATATCTGAGCCCTGTCTCCTTCAGTAATGCCCGCAGCCGACGTTTCTGCGAGCTTAAGCTCGGAATCGTAGCACATTTGGGCGCCTTCAACGCTATAGGCTTCTGTATCATTTGAAGCTGACTTGGCGGTGCCGAGGTTAGAGAATCTGGTTGCGAAGAATACGGCAAATCCGACTACCAGGATGCCTGCAGCAGCGTAAGATGCGATCTGAATGGCAGAGATCTTAGCCTTTCTCTTAACAGGCAGAGGCATGGCAGATGACTCGCCGGCGTGCTTCATGACGTTCTCGAGCACACGGGACTTCATCTCGTCGTCAACTGTGATATGACTCATGAATTCATTGTACTTATTCAAAGTCATCCGCCTCCTTCAGTATTTCTTTAAGTTTTTCCCTTGCCCTTCGAAGGTCCGAACGGATCGTGGCTTCCTTTCGGCCCAGGATCTTAGCTATCTCAGCGGTCTGGTATCCTTCCTGGTAGAACAGGTGGATGACTTCTCTTTGAGCCTGAGGCAGCTTTTTTACTGCCTCCCAGACAAAAGACAGGTCTTCTCTGTCCTCTGCTCCCGCTATCTCCTCGTTCAGTTCCTCCGACTGCCTGACCTTGTTATAGTCAATGCGGTTCTTGGCAAGGTTCGATGCTACGGTGAGAAGCCATGCCTTGCGGTGCTTCTCATTCTCGAAAACAGGCCTCGTGGTGACGAACTTGATCAGCGTCTCCTGCAGGATGTCTTCGGCATCTTCCATGTTGTGCAGATAAGAAAAGGCCAGACGGAGTATTGAATTGCCGAGTTCGTCCATTATCTGTCTGGTCTGCTCCTCGAGGAGCTCCTCGTCAGACAAGGCCCCGGTATTACCCTCAGAAGTAATTCCGCTGATCACCGCAGCGGCAAATAAGCCTATGCGGTATATCCACGGTAATCTCAAGCGCAGGGTCGTCATCCAGCCTCCTGTTATCCGCTTCTGTCCTTAATACAGATGGAGCGGTGATAATGTTGCAGTGCAACAGATAAATTATGCATCAATTATTTTTGAAAGTAAAATTTCACATAGTCTTAATACATTTTTATAATTATTCATTCATAATTGGTGGTATGGATGCGAATGCTAACAGGATCTTCTTCAGATCAGGAGTCATGTATGTAACCGTGCTGATAAGCTCGGCTCTCATATTCATTGTCCTTCTGGCAATGCAGATCCTCTCGATAGAGCCGTCGACCATCTATTTCATCGGCATAGCCCTGATGTTCCTGTCTTTCCTGATGAACATCGCTCTCGACAAGTTCGGTTTCTACGCATCCTTTGCCCTTAACTTCATACAGTTCATGATCTATACCTATGAGTTCATGGTGTCAGGCAACAAGTGCGCGCCGGTCCTGATCGGCATGACATTCACCATAATGGTAGTGGACCTCATACTTCAGTACTACATCGTCCGTGTCGCAAGCCGCATCTATGCGATCAAGAAGAACCAGCAGGAAGAGCGCGGCGCGAGGATCACAAAAGAGCTCGAGAACGAGATGTTCTCAAGGACGAGCCTGATCGTAAGCCACGACAAGTCAGACAAGCACGATAAGATCAACGAGGCCATCGGCGAGAACCTCGCGACTTCCGTAGATCCTCTTACCACTCTCCCCGGCAAGGGAATGCTCGTAAACAAGATAGATGAACTGATAGCAGAAGACATATCTGCCATGCAGACTTCCACTATTCCCAGCAAGGTCTCCAAGAGATTCAAGATCATATACATGGCTTTGGACAGTTCAGATCTTATGAGCAGAGAGCTCGGCAGAAGGACTATGGACCTGTTCATACAGAATATGGCACACAAGCTGCGTGAAGCTGCCGCGCCTAAGGACATAGTTGCACGCGTGGTAGGAGGAGAGTTCATCGTACTGACGACACGCGATATGAGCCTTGCTGACTGCGAAGGATACGCCAAGCGTCTTTCGGCTGCGTGCACCACAGCATTTGAGGGCGGCGGCGAATCGATGGAGGTCAGCATCTCATCAGGCATCGCCTGCTACCCTGAAGATGCCAGAAACGCGGGAGAGCTCATCGCCAAGGCTGAAGATGCGATGAATGCCGTATATGGTGAGGGAACAGGCGTCGTCGGCAATGTTTCCATGACATCTCTTGCATGGCAGTCAGAGGCATTAGGCAAGGGACGCGCGTTATTTGCCGGCAAGACAAGAGACGAGATCGCCTCTGTTTTCGAGCGGGCTATAGCGGACGGATCCTTCCATATGGTATATCAGCCGTCCTTTAACAAGGATAAACAGCTCGTCGGTTTCGAGAGCTTCATGAGATTCGAATCAGGCGGGGATCTTATACCTCCTCCGTCGTTCCTGGCTGCAGCAGAGAGCGCAGGTTATCTTAAGAGGATCGGTGATTTCTCGCTCGAGAGATCCCTGGGTGCTCTTTCCCGCGTATCACAGACAATGCCGGACCTCATGCTCTCTATCAACATCTCCACGGCCCAGCTTAAGGGAGATTTCTTCTCGACTCTTTCCAATGCGGTTTCCAATTCAGGGATCAGCCTCAGCAGCATAATCCTAGATATTCCCGAGGAAGGTCTGTTTACAGGCATCGAGGACATCAGGACTACTATAGACAAACTCCAGGGCGCAGGGGTAAAGCTCGCCCTCGATAACTTCGGAAGAGGCTATTCCTCCTTCAACACGATACCTCTCCTGCCCATCACCATGCTCAAGCTCGACGGAAACTTCACGAAGATGTTAGGCTCCGATCCTAACGTTGATATACTCACTTCTTCTGTCATATCGCTCATGCACGATATAGACATTAAGGTCTGTGCGACGGGTGTCGGCTCAGCAAGACAGTTTGAATCGCTCGCAGCAAAAGACTGCGATCTTTTCCAGGGAAAGATCCTCGGCCAGGCTCTTAAAGAAGAAGAGCTGGCTGACTTTGTAAGTTCTTATCCGAAGAAGTAAACGAATCCAAGTACATGGAGGACTACGCCTGCCAGAACGAACAGGTGCCATACCATGTGTGAGAACTTGAATCTCTTGGAAGGTCCGAAGAAGATCCCTACCGTGTAAACGATGACTCCCGAGAAGATGAGCCAGAAGCAAACGTTTGACGCGTTGGAATAAAACTCCTTGATCCTGAAGATGAAGCTCCATCCCATAAGTGCATAGAGCAGATAAGTAAAGCCCTTGCCGACCTTATTGTTGGGGTATGCCAGAGCCGTAACGAGAACGCCGGCTATTGCCATGGCGGCTTCAAGTGACCAGAGTACCGCACCCGAGACGGGTCCTAAGAAATTGATGCAGACAGGTGTGTATGCACCAAGTATGGCGAAGTAAGCGACTGACCTGTTGAGCTTATCCATTATCCTCTTATGAGGCGTGCCGTGCTTCATGAAGTGATATATGGTGGCAAACAGGAGCGATAAGAAGAGCGTGATTATAAATGCTGAGGTGCCGATGATCGCCATGACCATGGAAGCCTTGGTGGCACCCTCTGCTGCCGATGCATGGATATAAGTGTTTATAGCCGCAAAGGGAAGCAGGCACAGAAGATAGAGAGCAGGAACTCCTGCAGTAATGGAGTTGCCGACCTCTTCGCCGAATGTCATGTATGTCTTCTGGAGACCGCGCTTTACTGCGCGCTTGGAACTCTGAAACCAGGTAAGATCCTTAAGACCTTCTTCGAGCGGGTCCTCGCCTGTTGCAGCCAGATGCTTCTTATCGTCACTTCCTGCAACGAATGTCTTCCAGAATTTACTGTTCTTTGCCATTAGTTAAGCTCCCTCAAGCTTTGATAAACTGTATTATTTTACATAGAGACCGTTATGTTTTCAACAGGTCAGTTTTCCCTCGGCGGTCCTAAGCGGATCACGCCGTCAGATGCGCCATTCCCGCTGTCTGCAGGAGGCGGTCCCAAGTGTATAACGCCATCTTCCTTCTTGGGAGCTGCAAGAGGTATCGCCTCGTCTGAAGCATTCAGTCTGACATTTACCTTTCTGACCGGCGGGCGCACCTTCTTCTGCTGAGGCTCGCCTGAGATCTTAACGTTCCCGTTTGCCATCCGGCTCCTTATCGCCTCCTTGGCAACTTCCTCGGGTGAAGCAGCTGAGCTCGGTGCCTGGATTACCGTTCCCAATACCTCAGGCTCAGGCTTGTTTATGATCTCTTCCGGTTTCGGTTTGCGCTCGATCGCGGGATCAGCTTCACCATGCGCCGTGCGCGGAGCAAGCTGCTCTGTAAGATAAGCATTCCTGTAGAATCTTGCGACCTTGAAAAACAGCACCCACAAAAGCGAGAGCGGCAGTATCCAGTAAGCCAGTGCCATGGCCGCCTTATCGCCTATCAATGCGCTCGTTGCCGCAAAAGGCGCCTGGACCATATCGTAGATGCCCCGGAGGAGCATGGCAAACAGCGATGAGATGAGGTTGGCATTATCGCCCGTTATTGCTTCGGGAGCAGGATAGAACCACTTGGGAACAAATGCCAGGAAGCCGTATGCCGCAAGACCGAAGTTCACCCACGTCTTCTTGCGGTACGCGCCGAAGAACGGCAGGAAGAATACGAAGAACACGGTATAAAGAAGGCTCATCAGGATCTCAAATACAGTAAAGATCCTGGGCACTATACCCTGGAATGTGAAATACAAAGGCTTGAAGCAGACAAACATCAGAGCGCCTGCAACCAGTCCCAGAAATACACATGTAAAATAGTCTCTTCTCAATCTACCGGTCCTTCATTCTCGAAAATAAGGTCAGCCCCGTAAGACTGACCCTATTATAACATTAGAAACAAGCTTGATTATTACTCTTCGCCGATGGGGCACTTATACTTTACGGTTATTCCCGTAACAGTGACTCCCGCACCTCCGAAGTGGGCGCGGAAAACGTTGTTCCTGCTGTACATCATGCAGGTTGCCTGATGCGTTACATCTTCGCCGTTCGTACCGTTCCATGTGATGACCGATATCGGGATCGACTGGACATAGAGCGTCATGGGGATCTGGGCGAGCTCGCCGAGCTCTGAGTGACCCTTAAAGTCCATTGTGTACATGCCCGGCGTTGTTGCTGCGATGCCGAAGACTATGTCGTTGTCAAACCTGGTCTCTTCATTGACGGGTACGAAGACCTCTTCGTCAAGATCGAAATAGACTGCTGCTTCTACCGTGACATCCTCATCCTTGAACGGGTTGTCTATCTGCTCTACCGTAACCTCATTGCCGTTTAGTCTGTCCATTGCAGGCGTGTTCATGGCAAAGCGCAGGATGTTCATGGCGTTCCTCTGAAGCTCGGCCCTGGTAATGCGGGAACCGTCGCCTTCGGTAAGATCCTTGTAGCAGTCTGTCTCATTGAGTTCAGACTTCTCGGCAAGCGGACATACCATATAGATGTCATTCTGGGATCTTGCCATAACTGAATGCGCTGTAAGGTTGTACTCCGCAGAATCGTCTCCGTTGAGCGCTATGTATGCCCACCAGTCTGTCATGACGATGCCGCCGTAGCCCCACTGTTCTCTTAAGACCATGGTGTTCTGCTCGTAGTTATTGGCGCTGTAGACACCATTAATGCGGTTATAGGAACTCATGACGGATCTTGCCTTGCCTTCCCTGATCGCGAGCTCAAACGGAAGGAGATATACCTCCCTTAACGCTCTTGAGGAAACGACGGAATTCATGTCGCGTCTGTGAGTCTCGCGGTTATTGGCGCACAGGTGCTTGATCGTGGGCGTAACGCCGCTCTTTTCGAGCGCTGTTATCTGGGATACCGCCATTTTGCCCGTGAGGATGGGGTCTTCGGAGAAGTACTCAAAATTCCTGCCGTTTAAGGGGTGTCTGTGGATGTTGATGCCGGGACCGAGAAGAGAATCGATCTTGTTGATCAGCATCTCGATGCCTAAGAACGTGTAGAGCTCCTCGACGGTATCAGGATTGAACGTTGATGCGAGGCATGTTCCGTTAGGCAGCGAGAACGCCTTCTTGCCCGAGTCGATCCTCATTCCTGAAGGACCGTCCGTGCAGCAGAGGGTGGGGATGCCCATTTCCTTGAGCTCTTTGGAGATGCCTCCGAAAGCGGCAGCCGTACCGATCGTAACCTTGGGAGAGCCCATGCCCTCACCTCTTATAATGAGGCTTAAGTCTTCGTCACTGAGCTGGGCAACGAACTCTTCTAATGTGTTCCGGCCGCTCTTTACATCGCAGAGCTTTATGCCCTTATCGCCGGTCTGCGCTATCTCGGGCATGACACGGTCCATGCGGGTGTCCAACATGTTTTCTTCAGCAAGCGGCGTGTCTTCGTAACCGATCTCAAAACCGTCGCCGGCCTTCACCGCGACCATTCTCTTAAATGCCTTGCGCGGAGCAAGCGCGGTTGAAAGCTGCTCGAGAAGCTCGGCAGTCTCTATGGCGAATCTTCCGATCTCATAAGCCTCACTGACATTGCCTCCGATGTATAGGACATACTCGCCCTTATCGAGGATAAGACCTGTTCCAAAACCTGTCCTGCCGTCATCGTCAAATGAAGCGAAGTATCTGGCGGGAGCAGCGATCTCTACTGTCTGAGACTCGCCGGGCGCGATCTCGCCGGTCTTATCAAAACCGATAAGGACCCTTGAGGGCTTGCTGAGCTTGCCGGCAGGCGCCTTGATAAAGAGCGTGACAGCCTTGCGTCCTGTGAAAGATCCCGTGTTGGTGACCTTTACGCTCACTGTTACTTCGTGATCTTTATATCCGCAGGTGATGTCGGTGTATTCGAAAGTGGTATAAGACTTGCCCTCGGCAAAAGGATACAAGACGGCATCAGGCTTAAATGTCTCGAAATACCTGTAACCGACGAAAATATCTTCCTGGTATATGTCCTCTAAGGGATCGACGTTGCCGAAATTGCTGCTCGAAGGATAGTCTTCAAGAGACTTTGCGATAGTATCAGGCAGACATCCTGACGGAGTGATCTCGCCTGTTACCACCTTGGCAACGGCAGTGCCGCCGAACATTCCCGCCTGCCATATGTAAAGGACGGACTTGATATCGTATTTGGCTGCAAATGCCATGTCGATGATGTTTCCGACATTAAGGAGGACCACCGTCTTCTCGAACGCTCCCGACACGACGGAAAGAAGAGCTTCCTCAGTATCGCTCAAGTAGTAAGCTCCCTTGTCTGCGGAATTATCGCGGTCCTCACCTGCGGTCCTCGCGATAATGACGATGGCTACATCGTTACGCGCGGCGAGCTTATCTGCCAGATCCTTTGCGACCGGCATCTCAGGCTGCGACCATGCCTCCATGCCCCAGCCGAGGCCTGCCTCCATAGGATTCTCAGAATCCCACTTATCGTAGATGTCCATGAGCTCGCCGTCCAAGGTCAGTCCCTGACAGTCCATGAGCCCTTCTCTGATGTCTGTGACGTGCGGAACGTTTACCATGCCGCCTGAACCTGTTCCGGACTTATAGTAGTGAGTCTGCATCCTTCCGAAGAGAGCAGCCCTTGTCCCCTTCTTGAGAGGAAGGACATTGCCCTTGTTCTCCAGCATTACGATGCCTTCTGATGCAGCATCGATGCAAGCCTTGCGGTACAGGTTCCAGTCAAGAGTCTTAGAGTTCATTTAACGTTCCCCCAAGTTCAGATTTATATATCCATAATATTAGATAATACTAGATTAGGCTTTAGGATTAATGGTATTTGTATGAAATTTAATTAAGAAATCTGTAAATGTGACAAAGGGACAGTCCCCTTGTCACAAAAAGAGAGCTGCCAAAAGGCAGCCCCCAAAAACCTTATTCAGGTAATCGATATGATTATATTCTAATTAATTACGAACATCCTATCGAGGGTAATTGTACTGAAATTCCGCCACCTGCAATGTGCAGATTTCACATAGAAGTGCATAAATAAAAATCATTACGCAAAATCTTGTGCCTCAGGCGGCAGTACAGACAGGTTTAACCCTGATTTTGAACGCAAAACCATGTTGAGTTTTCAATTGATATATGTAAGATAGTAGCGGTTAAAAATATCCAGGAGGACAAATATATGGCAATTGTTTCAGCAACTGAAATGATCAAGAAGGCTCACGAGGGTCACTACGCTATCCCTGCCTTCAACACAAACAACCTTGAGTGGACAAAGTGCATCCTTCAGGCTGTACAGGAAACAAACACACCCGTCATGATCCAGACATCTGAGGGCGCTGCAAAGTACATGGGCGGCTACAAGATGGTAGTAGATATGGTAAATGACCTTATCGATTCCATGGGCATCACTGTTCCCGTAGCTCTTCACCTCGACCACGGTACATACGAGGGCGCTAAGAAGTGCATCGAAGTAGGTTATTCTTCCGTTATGTTCGACGGTTCACACTATCCCATCGACGAGAACATCGCTAAATCCAAGGAGATCATCGAACTCGCTCACGCTAAGGGCGTTTCCGTAGAGTGCGAAGTCGGCGGTATCGGCGGTACAGAGGACGGCGTTACATCAAACGGTGAGCTTGCTGATCCTGCTGAGTGCAAGCTCGTTGCTGACTTGGGTGTTGACTTCCTCGCAGCAGGTATCGGAAACATCCACGGCAAGTATCCCGAGAACTGGGCAGGCCTTAACTTCGACCGTCTCGCTGAGATCAAGGAAGCTACAGGCAACAAGCCGCTCGTTCTTCACGGCGGTTCAGGCATTCCTTTCGAGCAGACAAAGAAGGCTGTTGAGCTCGGCGTATCCAAGATCAACATCAACACAGAGCTCCAGCTCGTATTCGCAGCTGCTACACGTGAGTACATCGAGGCAGGCAAGGACTTAGAGGGCAAGGGCTATGACCCCAGAAAGCTCCTCAAGCCGGGTGCAGATGCCATCATCGCCAAGGCTAAGGAACTCTGCGAAGCTTTCGAAGCAGCAGGCAAGGCTTGATCTAAACCTAAAACACACACAATGCAGAGGTCGCCAATCTTGGTGGCCTCTGTTTTTGTTCAAAGATATCTGTTAACTGCTAAATAGCACTTCACCTGTGATCGCATTAATCAGTATCGCTTTGCGGCTGACGCATTCTGATCCCGATATCACTTGATTGGTGTGCACATATATAACCCAGAACGGGGATAGATAGCTCTCATCGTTATTGTGACTAATGCTGACATCTGAATCGAAATCAATATAATCAGAATCCAAAACCATCAAATAGACCAATTCGGCGGCATAAATATGTGCCTCCCAATCGTTGTTTGACGCTTCATCAAGTATATCTGAGATTGCCGGCGTCGCAAAATCTATCGCCTGCTCAAAAGAAAGCAGGGTTTGCTGCTCCTGTTTATTCTCCAGATCATTATTGATGGTAAAGATCTCATATACATTAGCACCGTCATAGTACATCTTGTAGTAGTCATTAATGATGCGTGTCGTTGTTGTATGCTCATCATCTGAATAATAGTATTCCACTTCAACATCTGACGGTGCGCCTATTGGAATCCCATCCAAAGCCTGCCTGATCAAATAATGATCTAAATCCCGTCCGATTATCGTGTCTGCGATTCTTTCTTCACCAATAGATTCATCAAAAACCGCTACCTGATACAGATGTGATTCAACGGCAGGGAATGTCTCTTTCAAGGCATAGTCATTAAATACAACATCAGGGAAAGCTTCCGTGATTGTATCAATACTATCAATATCCGATATATCTATTCTTGCTAATGAATCAAGAACGCTATTTATCTCTGAACGTGACAAATGTGTATAAGATTGACCTTGTTCATATCCCAACAAGAGTTCAAGAACCGGGAATCGCCCCATCTGCCATTCACTGATAGCATTGTAAAATGGATCCGTCTCTTCCTCTGATGGTATGATCCTATAAACTTTTGCAGTATCCGGATGATCATATGTCAGTATCACGCCTTCCAAATATTCATTCGCATCATACCCTTCATAACTGATAACAAATGTATGAGCATTCTGATCAATATCAACGCTTAACCGATCATTTGGTTCAGTTTCCGAAAATGATTCGTTCGCATCAACAGAAGATTCCGCCGTTGTTTCTGTCTCCACATCAGGTGTTAAGGAAATAGTCGCCAGAGTATGAGCAGATGAGCTGCTTTCAGATGTGCTTATGGAACATCCCTGAAGAAGCATTGTCCCTGCAATCGTTATTACGATCAAAGCTTTAGCATGTGGCTTCATTGGTAATTCTCCGATACATATAGATCCAGTCTGGACTGAAGCGATTCTGCTATCACATCGACAGGTCTTCCCTGAAGATAATAAGAATCTATTTCATCGCAGATCAGGTTATACAGTCCCCAGTCATATGATATAACCGAATCTATACTGTAAACCATAGACCTGTAATCTGAGATTATCCACTCCGAAACAGGTTCTTGGCCGTTTACTATGCTTTTCCATATTGTCTCATCTTCAGGCACAGTGTCCGGATCAGCTGCATATTGACAAAAATCATCCAAAACATCACTCATTACCGGATTCTGTCCCCGTCCGATTTCTATCTGCTGAACCTCATCAGAAAGCATACATTTTAAGAATTGCCAACATGCCTCCTTATAAGGAGTATCAGCAGAGATGGCAACAAGACCATCGGGATCAGCAGCATGGGCAGAGCCATATATAGAAGGGAACCCGAGATAAACGAAACTGTCGTTTAATCTGGATTCAAAGAAAGACAACTCATATACATTTCTTAGAAAACTTCGGCAGATTAAGTATGACCCATCATGAACAGTTTCCAATTCCGCAATGTTGTTCGGCATGGAAGAACTCGGTATTCCGTTCCTTATGGAATAGTCCACCACTTCTCTAAGTTCTTCAATTGAAACTAAGTGCGCGCCCGATGATCTGTCTATGAGATCTCCCAATGGGTATCTTAATATCTCATCAGCATTATCAGAAGATCGGCAATCTCCTCGTATTGAGAGTCCATTCTCCGCGGCCAGGCTATCCAGCATTTTATATGTAACATCATCATTATCTTCGAAAACGCTTCTAAGGCCGAAATTACCATTGAAGATAAAAGCAGGGAAAAACTGATAACACACTCCGTCTCTTATAATGGTATCCCTGATAGATGGCAACAGATCATCAGCATTGAAATCAGGATCATTTTCCATGAGGGGCAACATATTGGCAACTAGTCCGGCATTATACATATACCGGTAATCAAAATTCGTCCCGTAGTAGATGTCGGGCGCATTTCCATCATTAAAATACTGTATCAGCTCAGCAGTCTGAGCCTGAGCATCAACTCCTGAATTATATGGATGAGTGCTCCAATAATCATCCAAATATACCCTGTATTCATCTTGTGATGTATTAAACTCATATACAGCCCAACTGACTGCCAGCGAAGATGCTGCCCCGTAACCGCCTATTGTCAACGGTATTCGATTTGCATAGATGTCAGAAGGTATGTTGTTAAAGATGA
>CAMHSJ010000030.1 GCA_946187935.1 uncultured Clostridia bacterium | reverse complement strand
CTAACGAAGGTGTATATACTTTTTTGCGGGTGTCTACTTTTACGGTATCACTTCAGTGACTCTAACATCAGGCCGGCAGACTGTAAGTTCCCTGTTATCTTAAAGTTTTGACTTGTCTGTTATATACATTTATCCCGTGCGGGAATATAGTTGATATATGGCTAAGACGACTGACATGACCAAGGGGAACCCTCTGACTCTTATCGCGAAGTTTGCGATACCTCTGTTCCTCGGCAATATCTTCCAGCAGCTCTACAACATGGCGGATTCTGCCATCGTAGGGCAGAAGCTCGGCGTAGATGCTCTGACATCAGTCGGTGCATCCACTTCCATATTATTCCTCATATTCGGTTTTGCCATAGGCACATGTGCAGGATTCGGCATCCCCGTAGCCCAGAGATTCGGTGCGGGCGATTACAAGTCGATGAGACGGTTTGTCATTAACAGTTTCTATCTTGCAGCAGCACTTGCCGTGATACTCATGGCAGTGACCAGTTCATGCACGCGGCAGATCCTTATAATGATGCATACACCTGATAAGCTCCTCGATGCCGCATCGTCATATCTGTTCATCATTTTCCTTGGTCTGCCGTTTACAGTGCTCTATAACCAGAGCGCATCGATGGAAAGAGCACTGGGCGATTCCAAGACGCCGTTCATTTATCTTGTCATCTCTGCCGTCATCAATGTCGGACTGGATTTCCTGTTCATATTTGGTTTTGACATGGGCGTTGAAGGCGCTGCCATAGCAACCGTCATCGCCCAGGGCATATCGAGCATCCTCTGTACGGTAAGCCTGTTCAGGAACTTTAAAGAGCTCAGGAACATCAGGCAGGATATTGCGCCTAATAAGCGGTCTTTATTGACTTTAGCGGGCATGGGCTTTCCGATGGGACTTCAGTGTTCGGTCACGGCGATAGGTTCCATACTCCTGCAGATAGCGGTAAACGGTCTTGATCTGGTCTATATCTCAGCCTATACGATAGCTCTCAAGATCAAGCAGCTCTTTATCCCCGAGTTTGATTCACTCGGCACGGCTCTAGCGACCTATGTCGGGCAGAACTACGGCGCCGGCAAGTTCGACAGGATCTATAAGGGTATCTTTAAGTCCATGATAATCGCCGGGGCGTTCTATATAGTTGCCTTCTGCGCAAATGTCTTCGGTGGCGAGCTTTTGATCAGGATATTCGTCAAGGCATCTGAGACTGCTGTCATAGCTGCTTCTTACAAGTACATCTTCATCGATGCGGTCATGATGTTCCTTCTGGCTTTGCTCTTTATCTTCAGATACACGATCCAGGGCGTCGGCAGGTCGCTTACAGCGATGGTCGCAGGCGGCTTTGAGATGGTTGCAAGGCTCTCGATGTCCCTTTGGGTAATACCTGTTTTCGGCTGGGGCGCGGCATGCGTCACCGATCCTCTGGCATGGGGCTCTGCGATGCTCTACTGCATGATCCTGTGCTTTGTCATATTAGGGCGCGAAAAGAAGAAACATACGCTATCAGCCACCTGATAATATATAATGATAACAACACTATCCTGACAGTTTGCGAGGTGCCCTTATGTACGAATTCTATGGCGCAGATAACTGCGATGTAAGTCCCGTAACAACTGAACTCGAATGGCTCAGATCCCCGTACGATCTTTACAATGCCTTATCTGACGGCATTTGGAGGAAAGAGACATGTGCTCCGAGGATGCAGCATGAATGGAGCGAAGAGAACAAGACCCTGGGCCAGTGCTCCATTACGGCTTTCCTGGTACAGGATCTTTTTGGCGGCGAGGTGTACGGGATCCCCAGAGAAGGCGGCAACTTCCACTGCTATAACGTAGTGGACGGCAAAAGGTTCGATCTTACTTCAGAGCAGTTTGGTGACGAAGTGAGGTTCTTAGAATACGACGACCAGTATCCGCAGTCCAGGGAAGACCACTTTTCGAGCATAGAGAAAAAGGAAAGATACGAGAATCTCAAGGCTCTCGTATATGCATACAAGAGGTAAAGCTTATGAACTACTCCTTCAAAGACAGCAACGGCACATTTGAGATGAAAGATCCCGGAAGATACAGTTACCTTTATCTTCCCATCGCAAGTTCAAACGGAGTCTTATCCTGCATCACGCCAAGAGGACTTGGCGATTCCAGGACAGGTCAGGATAAATACCTTCTTCCTCCCGTGGTCGTCGAAGATCTGCAGGAATCAATGATCTCAAGAAACTTCTGGCTTGATATCGAAGGAGTTGGTTTAAGATCCGCATTCGGCTTCTCACTCGCGCAGCTCGGCAGGGATGAAGATGCAGTATTAGAAGGCGGCGCGCTTTACCAGAAGGTCACGAGGAACATAGAAGGCGGCCTTAAGGCGGAAGTCTTATCCTTTGCACCTGAAGGACAGTCCAGATCCGAGGTCATGCAGGTAACCGTTACCAACACGGGCGATAAGCCTGTCACGTTTACACCTGCTGCAGCTATCCCCATCTTTGCAAGGGGAGCTGATCACATAAGAGATCACAGGCATGTAACCTCGCTCCTTAATGTCTGCGAAGTAAAGGACATAGGAGTTGAAGTCAAGCCTACCATGGCATTTGACGAGAGAGGACACCACAGGAACGAAGACGTATATGCCGTCTACGGCAGAACTTCAGAAGGTGAGTGCCCGGAAGAGATCTATCCTACTGTGATCTCATTTACGGGCGAAGGCGGAAATCTCCTTGATCCGCGGGGTGCAAGAGCAGGATCAGCAGGGCTTTCTGTGGGAAGCGTTGTAACAGGAGAGGAAGCTTTCGCAGGTCTTCAGTTTAAGAAGGTGACTCTTGAAAGCCTTGATTCTGTTTCGTTTAACATTGTTATGAGCTTCGGCGCCGAAGGATATGAGTATCTGGACAGCAGCAAGATCGCTTCTTCTTTTGAAGAGTCGAAGAAATACTGGAACGATGCCAAGGTCATCCACGTAAAGACGGGAGATGAGACCTTTGACGGCTGGATGGAATGGGTAAGCGTGCAGCCTCAGCTCCGTAAGCTCTACGGTTGTTCTTTCCTTCCTTACCATGACTACGGCAGGGGCGGAAGAGGCTGGAGAGACCTCTGGCAGGACTGTCTGGCGCTTCTCTTAAAGTCTCCCGAGTCTGTCAGGGACGATCTTGCAGGATTCTTTGCAGGAGTCAGGATGGACGGCTCTAACGCTACTATCATCGGTTCTAAGCCGGGAGAGTTCATAGCAGACAGAAACGGCATTGCAAGGGTCTGGATGGACCATGGTTTCTGGCCGATGTTTACCGTTAATCTCTATATAGGCCAGACGGGCGATACGGATTTCCTCTATATCAGAAAGCCTTACTTCAAGGACAGGCAGATCTTAAGGGGAGAAGCCGTTGATGAGAGTTTTGATATCGCTTCCAAGCCTTCGGAATTAACCATATCAGGAGAGCTTTACGAAGGAACCATATTAGAGCACATGCTCATCCAGCAGCTGACGCAGTTCTTCGACCGCGGAGAACACGGCAATATGAGGCTCCGCGGAGCAGACTGGAACGATGCCCTCGACATGGCATCAAAGCGCGGCGAGAGCGTGGCATTTACTGCCGCTTACGCAGGATCCATGAAGATCCTGGCAGATCTCATCAGACAAAGCGGCAAAGAAGAGATCACGGTTTGCGGGGAACTCACAGCCCTTCTTAAGGACATCGACTACAGCGATCTTGATCTTCTGAGGGAAACGCTTCTTTCGTACGAGAGGTCAGTCGCATCAAATGTTACGGGCGAGACCGTAACCGTAAGCGCAGATGAGATAGTCAACGTGCTCATCAAGATGAGCGGCCACTTAAGATCACACATCATTTCAAATGAGATCGTAAGTGATAACGAAGGCAACAAGTGGTTTAACGGATACTATGATAATGACTCAGAGAAGGTCGAAGGAATGTTTGGCGATTCCGTCCGCATGATGCTCACATCTCAGGTATTTACCACTATGTTCGGCATAGCTGATGACGATATGGTAAGAAGCGTCATCAAGTCATGTGACAAGTATCTTTATGCGCCTGCCATAGGCGGCTACAGGCTCAATACCAACTTCAACGAAGTCAAGATGAACATGGGCAGGGCATTTGGTTTTGCATACGGCGAGAAGGAGAACGGTGCCGTGTTCTGCCACATGTGCGTTATGTATGCATACAGCCTTTACACCAGGGGTTTTGCCCGTGAAGGCTATAAGGTCATAAAGGCGATGTACGATCAGAGCGTATTAGAAGGCGCTGACGGCGGCAGGATGTATCCGGGCATTCCCGAGTATTTCGGAGGCAGCGGAAGAGGAATGTATCCTTATCTCACAGGTGCTGCAAGCTGGGCTGTGCTCCTCGTATTAAGCAGGATGTACGGTGTCGAGTTCTTAGGAGGAAAGCTAAGGCTTACTCCTGGACTTCTTAAAGAGCAGTTTGATAAAGAAGGCAAGATCAGCATCTCCTTTGACAGGAACGGCAAGAAGATCACGGTTACCTACATCAATCCTGAAGGCAGGGACTATGGTGATTATAAGATTACCAAGGTATCAGCTAACGGAACTGATATCAGCATTGAAGACGGATTCATTGACTGTGATCTTACATCGGATCTTTTGATCGAAGCCACACTGGGATGATCTTTGCTATAATCTAAACATCTCAAATAATTTGGAGGCGTTTTATGGACATGGGTTTCTATGCGACTTTTTGGGCGCTCATACCGCCTTTGGTCGCTATCCTTCTCGCGCTGATAACCAAGGAAGTCTATGCTTCTTTGTTCGTCGGCATCGTTGTCGGAGGACTGTTCTATGCTAACTTCAATCCCATTGGAATGCTCGAGCATGTATTCCAGGACGGCATAATCGCAGTAGTATCCGACTCTTACAATGTAGGCATTCTGGTCTTCCTCGTATTCCTTGGGATCATCGTAGCGATGATGAACAAGGCAGGAGGCTCGGCGGCATTCGGCGCCTGGGCATCCAAGAGGGTCAAGTCAAGGGTAGGCGCTCAGATCGCGACCATCATATTAGGCTGCCTGATCTTCATCGATGACTACTTTAACTGCCTTACGGTTGGTTCGGTCATGCGTCCCGTTACTGACCGAAATAAGATCTCGAGAGCCAAGCTCGCATATCTTATCGATGCGACGGCAGCTCCTATCTGCATCATCGCACCTGTGTCTTCATGGGCAGCTGCAGTATCCGGATTTGCACCTGAGGGGACCAACGGACTCCTGCTCTTTATCAAGGCGATCCCTTATAACTACTACGCTATCCTTACGATACTCATGATGGTCCTTGTTGCCATATTCAAGGTCGATTACGGCCCGATGGTAACACATGAGAAGAATGCTCTTAACGGAGATCTGTTTACTGTTCCCACAACAGAAGATAAGGGCAGTGATGCAGTTGAAGGCAAGGGCAAGGTAATAGACCTCGTTCTCCCCGTAGTATCACTTATCATCTTCTGTGTGCTCGGTATGATCTACACGGGCGGCTTTTTCGAGAGCAGCATGGGCATAAAGGATTTCGTAAATGCTTTTGCAGACAGTGATGCATCCGTTGGTCTGGCTTACGGTTCATTCGGCGCTATCGTATTCTCACTCTTGCTCTATCTCATCAGGAGCGTTCTTTCCTTCAAGGAGTGCATGAGCTGCGTAGAGGAAGGATTCAAGGCAATGGTATCTCCTATCCTGATCCTCATACTCGCTTGGTCACTTAAGGCCATGACAGACTCTCTTGGCGCAGCTGAATACGTAAGCGCATTAGTTGACAGCAGCAAGGGCAGCTTCATCAACTTCCTGCCGGCTATAATCTTCCTTATCGCCGTAGGTCTTTCATTTGCGACAGGTACATCATGGGGTACATTCGGTATCCTGATCCCGATCACGCTCAAGGCTTTCCCCATTGA
The DNA here is from genome assembly GCA_946187935.1 of uncultured Clostridia bacterium. GTDB lineage: Bacteria > Bacillota > Clostridia > Saccharofermentanales > Saccharofermentanaceae > Saccharofermentans. The sequence continues at coordinate 14,086 of CAMHSJ010000030.1, read as the reverse complement.
ATCAGGAAATGTTCTTGCGATCGTATGCATCTCGGCATGCATGGCAGGCGCTGTATGCGGCGACCACTGCTCACCGATCTCTGATACGACGATCATGTCATCGGCAGGCGCAAGGTGCAACCACATCGCTCATGTATCAACGCAGCTTCCTTATGCTCTTACGGCAGCAGGCGTATCGTTCGTGACATACCTTATAGCAGGATTTGTTAAGAATGCAGTTATATGTATGCTAATAGGCATCGCCTTAACGGCAGGGCTCATGTTTATCTTGAAGAAGGTCCTTCCGAGTGATGACAAGCTCACATCCAAGATAGTGCCTAAGGAGTAGCTTTCGTCTTCCTGTCAGGGAGGAACTCTGCAAGCTGAGACATCAAAATCGCCGTAAACATCAGTATGCACCCTGTACCTTCTCTAATTGAGAGTTTCTGGTGAAGGATAAGGGCAGCAGCTATTACCGCGAAGACTGATTCGAGAGACATCAGGAGCGATGCCACAACAGGGCTCGATCTCTTCTGTCCCACTATCTGAAGAGTATATGCAATACCGCAGCTCATTATTCCCGAATAAAGAAGGGAAGGGGCTGCGGTTTTTATATTGTCTATGGAAGGCTTCTCGAAAATAAACATCAGTATCACGGATATTACCGCTGCCACGGTAAACTGCATAAAGGACATCTGAATCGCGTTAACGTCCTTGCCCGTGAAGTGATCTATCAGCATGATCTGAACGGCGAAGAACAGGGCGCAGACAAGTGCCAGAGCATCGCCTAAGTTGATCTTGGTCATGTCTTCGGGATTGATACAGAGGAAGAATAATCCGATCAGAGCGACTGCTACTGCAACCCACGTAAGAAGCCTCAGCTTCGTTCCTGTCAGTACGGATATAAGCGATACGAAGAACATGTAGAATGCGGTGATAAAAGCTATCTTGCCTGCAGTCGAGAAGTAGAATGCAAACTGCTGGAAATTCTGCGCAAAAGAGAAATCTATTCCGAGCAGGAGGCCTGCTATGAGAGTGGTCTTATCGGTATAGAACTTCCTGTTGATCATAAGCGTTACGGGAAGAAGGAATAATGCGCCGAGGCACGTTCTTACGGCAGTAAAGGTGAAGGCATCAACGACCGCGCTGCCGACCTGCTGGGCAACAAATGAAGAACCCCAGATAACTGCGGTAATAAGCAGAGCTATTATTCCCGATGGTTTAGTCTTGCGCATTGGCGTATTATATCACTAGCAAAGGATTATGTAAGGCAGGATCATGAAACTCTTTAAAAGCGCCAAGAACAAGTATCCAGGAGATGAATGGACACCCGTGATAAAGACATCGATCTGCACGGGCGAAGCCGTTGCGGGCTTTAAGAACCTTAAGACGGGCAAGTTCGAAGACATTATGCTCGTAAGAGGCGATGAAGACCTTAAGGCATTCCGCAAGTCATACGGGATACCTGACGGCGAAGAACTGCCTAAGATCTACTGATCAGTTTCCGAATACCAGATCTGCATATCTGACTGTTGCCATAGCATCCTTGGCATAGCAGTCGGCACCGATCTTGTCGGCATATTCCTGCGTCATTACGGCGCCGCCGACGACCACTTTGGTATGAGGTTTCTTCTCTCTTAGAAGCTTAATGGTCTCCTCCATGGATACGACAGTTGTAGTCATCAGGGCAGACATGCCAACGAGCCTGATATCTTCCTTGACTGCGGTTTCCACGATGACTTCAGGCGGTACATCCTTGCCTAGGTCTATAACGTCGTAGCCGTAGTTCTCGAGCATTACCTTGACGATGTTCTTGCCGATGTCGTGGATGTCGCCCTTGACCGTTGCAAGTATCATGCGCCCCTTGCTCTCGGTCCTGGTGCCTGCCATGGACTTCTTGACCACTTCAAAGGCAGCCTTGGCGGCGTCAGCGCTCATGAGAAGCTGCGGAAGGAAGATCTTACCTGATTCAAATCCTTTGCCGACCTTATCGAGGGCGGGGATGAGATCAGTATCTATTATCTCCAATGCTTTGCCGCCCTTATCAAGTTTTTCCTGCATAGCTTCGGCCGCTCTTCCGGCAACGCCCTTTTCGACGGCTTCAGACAAAGAGAACTTGTCTGAAGAGATTGCAGAAGAAGCCTTGCCGGGACCTGCAGTCTGTGTCTGGCCGGGAACATAATCCTGATATGCCGCAATAAATCCGCCGCACTGCGGATCCAGGTTCATAAGCGCTTTAAAAGACCTGACGGAAGCCATCATGGGACCGTTTATCGGGTTGATGATGGCGCACGAAAGACCGTTTGTCATGGCCATCGTAAGGAAATTCGAATTGATGAGCTCTCTTGCGGGAAGGCCGAAGGAGATATTGGAAACGCCCAGGATGGACTTGCCCTTCAGCTCGTCTCTTATCCTCCTTATGGTATCAAGCGTAACTATGGCGGATGTGGGCTCTGATGAGATCGTCATCGCAAGACCGTCTATGACGATATCCTTTCTCGGGATGCCGTATCTGTCAGCTGCTTCATAGATCTTCTTCGCGACCCTGATCCTGCCGTCTGATGTGTCAGGTATGCCGTCCTCATCAAGTGATAATCCTACGAGAACGCCGCCGTATTTTGCTACCAGAGGCATGACGGCTTCGATGCTCTCTTTTTTGCCGTTAACGGAATTGATCATGGGCTTGCCGTTATAGATCCTCATGCCTCTTTCCAGGGCCACAGGATCAGTCGAGTCGAGCTGCAGGGGAAGTCCCGTTACAGACTGAAGCTTCATTATGATATCCTGCATCATCTGAGGTTCATCTATCTCGGGGAGTCCGACATTGACGTCCAATATATCAGCGCCTGCTTCCTCCTGGTTTAACCCTTCTGTCAGGATGTAGTCGGTATCGTTGTCTCTTAGAGCCTGCTTGAAGCGCTTCTTGCCTGTCGGGTTGATCCTCTCGCCGATGACGACGGGCTTTAAGCCGATCACAGCGCAGCTCGAAAAGCCTGACACCATGCATATATCCTTTTCCTCTGCCTCTTTGAAGGGGAGGGGAGATACTGCTGAGATAAGCGCCTTTATATGTGCGGGGGTCGTGCCGCAGCAGCCACCCATCACCTGTACTCCCAAGGAAGAGATCTGTGTCATCACCTCGGCGAATTCATCAGGCGCCACATCAAATACGGTCCTGCCGTTTTCTGTCCTCGGAAGACCTGCGTTGGGATTAACGACTACAGGTGTCGAAGATACCTTCGTTATTCGCTCGACTATAGGCAGCATCTGCTTGGGGCCGAAGCCGCAGTTGACACCTATGGCATCGACCTTGAGGCCTTCGAGCATCGCAACTGCGCCTTCCACGGTGCTTCCTGTAAGAAGAGTTCCGTCTTCTCCATAGACCATAGTGACGATGACGGGGAGATCGCATGTCTCATGAGCAGCTATGACAGCAGCTTTTGCTTCGTAAGCATCGCTCATGGTCTCGATAAGGACCAGGTCTCCGCCTGCCTCACAGCCTGCCTTGATTATCGTCTTGAAGCAGTCTACCGCATCTTCAAAAGAGAGATCGCCCATGGGCTCTAAGAGCTTGCCCGTAGGTCCCACATCGATCGCAACATAAGCATCGTCATCTCTTCCGGCTTCAGATCTTGCTTCCCGGCAGATCTTAACGGCAGCTTTTACCAATTCTTCGCAGTTAGCAAACTTTATCGGGTTGGCTCCGAAGGTATTGGTGTTGACTATATTAGAGCCTGCTTCGAAGTAAGCTCTGTTGAGTTTTCTGATGTCGTCAGGCCTTGTTAGGTTCCATGTCTCGGGAAGCTCTCCGCCTTTAAGCCCCATCTCCTGAAGGATGGTCCCTGTACCGCCGTCGCAAAACAGCCATTCTTTGCCGAGTCTTTCTCTAAGAGGTCTAATAGTGCTCATGTTATTTCCTTTCGCTTCGAGAAACTGCAGGTGTTTGCCATGCTGCAGTCTTCGCAGTTGTGTCTTTGCTCATTAGAGGGCTCAGAAGCAAGCCCGATTATCGCAGTGACCGATTTGGTCGGCACCATGAGAAGGGAATCAAGGAGCGTGATCCCTGTGTTTTTGGTTATGTCTAATATCCTGAACCAGTCTTTCTGGTGTTCCAGTTTAAGGTCTCCGTAGCCGGGTGAGAATCTGGGCCTTGCATAAAGCCCTTCCCCCTCATAATCAGTCCTGATCTTCTCATCGATCTGATCGATATAGTCTTCAACTGCTGCGGCTCCCAATGCCTGGTATATGGCGCCCTCCAGATTGGATCTGACCTGAGCGCGCTTTACGAGTCTGTCGCATGCAGGACCTATGGTGACTGCAAGAAGAACGGCCTTTTTGCAGCACTTGAGATTACGCGCAAGGCCTGTGCTCTGTATCTTCGTATCTTCTATTAAGACTTCGCTGTCAGTGACTGCGATAGAGACTTCCTTACATACGCTCTTGGGGACAGATTCCCTGGTGAGTGTTTCCGCGCACGAATCCAGGAGCGCAAGGGTGTCAGGATCCGGTGTGACTGACTTGCCCATACCAAGATATCTTAATGCTTCGCTCCTGGGTATGTCTCTTGTAAGCGGCATGTTTACTCCAGAATGTACTTGAGGTTATCTAATATGGCCCTGGCAACTTCCGGCTTGTTCATGGAATATACGTGGATGTGGTTTACTCCGTTGGCGATAAGATCTATTATCTGCTCGCACGCGTAGATTATGCCTGCCTGGCGCATGGAATCCGGATCATCACCGAATCTGTCGACTATGGCCTTGAACCTCTCGGGAACGCTCGTGCCGGATAGCTGAACGGACCTTGAAAGCTGTCTTGCCGTTGTTATGGGCATGATGCCCGGAAGGACAGGGACATTGATGCCCTTGTCCTTGATCCTGTACAGGAAGTTATAGAAGATGTTGTTGTCAAAGAACATCTGGGTCGTGAGGAAGTCCAGACCGCAGTCGACCTTGAACTTGAGGAAATCTATGTCGTCTTTCTTGTGTTCGCTCTCTATGTGTCCTTCAGGGTAGCATGCACCGCCGATGCAAATATCGGGTGCTATGGATCTGATATCGGTGATAAGATCGGACGCGTGAACATAGTCATTTGCAACGACACCGTCCTTGGGGATATCGCCCCTTAAAGCCATTATGTTCTCGATGCCTTCAGACCGGATGCGTGAAACCATGTCCCTTACATGCTCTTTAGTGGAAGCAACGCATGTAAGATGGGGCATTACCGTTACACCGTGAAGATTACTTATATCCTTGGCAACTTCTATGGTGAGCTTGGATGAAGATCCTGCCGCACCGTAAGTTACGGACATAAAGGACGGTCCGAGGGCTGCGATGGCTCCTGCTGCCTGCTTAACGTCACCAAGACCTGTCTCCTGCTTCGGAGGAAAGACCTCGAATGAGATGGCAGGCTTATTCTGGCTCAATATATCTGATATCTTCATAAGTGTTCCTCCACTTGTGGAAATTTCCGACTAATGTATTATAATGCTTTTGTTTAAAGAAAAGGAGATGATTTATATGAAAAAGAAAATCGCAACACTTATCCTTGCAGCAGCTATGCTCACTTGCGCTGCCTGCACGGCAAAACCCGATGACACAAAGGCGACAGAAGAGTCTGCAGCTTCATCAGCAGAAGCATCAGCAATAGAGACATCAATGCCTGACATCTCAACTGACCGCGCCGGCAATGCTATCGAAGTTCCTGAGAATATCGATAAGATCGTATCGCTCGCACCTTCCACAACAGAGGTCCTCATTGAGCTCGGTCTTGCAGATAAGATCGTAGGGATCGATTACTATTCAGCTGATTACCTTGAATACCTTGATGCTGATATCCCTCAGTTCGACATGATGGAACCTGACTGCGAGCTCATCGCTTCTCTGGATCCTGACATCGTGTTCACATCCGGAATGAGTTCTGTCGGCGGCGTTAACCCCTTCCTTCCGCTTGTTGAAGCAGGTTACTGCGTAGCTGACATCCCCAGCAGCGAATCTCTCGATGCGATAAGGGATGACATCAAGTTCATCGGCGCCGTAACAGGCAAGTACGATGAATCCTTAGACCTTGTTTCTTACATGGACGAGACACTTGCCACAGTATCTGAAGTAGGCAACGGTGCCAAGGTCCTCTTCCTTATGAGCATCCCTGATGCAAACTATCCGTCCCTTTATACATTCGGCAGCGGCACATACATGCAGGAGATGTTAGACATCATCGGCGCTACCAATGTTTTCGCTGATCAGGAAGGATGGATCTCAGTATCTTCAGAGGATGCCATTGCAGCAGATCCTGACGTTATCCTCACGACAGTAAACTGGGTTGAAGATCCTGTAGGCGACATCCTTGCGCTTGAAGGATGGGAGAATGTAACAGCTATCAAAAATGCCGCTGTTTACTATGTTGATGCCAACCTCTGCTCAAGACCCAACGAGCACATCGCAGACGCAGTCGTTGAATGGGCAGGCTTAATAACTTCAGCAGGCACATCCTCTGATAACGAAGCAGCCTGATAACTGTGCAGGGTGCAAAGACAAAAACAGTTAAGACAATAAGCAGGCAGGCGGGGATCGTCTTTTCCGTCCTGGCCTGTTTTTTTATTCTGCTCATCTGTATCAGGTTCGGAAGCGTCCACATTCCTTTAAGGGACATGGCGCGCATTACCTGGGCGCATATCTCGGGCAGCGAAGTCCCGTCTGACATACAGAAGAACATCGTATCGATATTCTGGACCATAAGGCTTCCGAGAGTCTTAGCGGCATTCTTTGTCGGAGGCGCGCTGTCAGTAAGCGGGCTTGCGATGCAGGCTCTTTTGCAGAATCCCCTTGCATCTTCTTATACGATGGGCGTATCTTCGGGTGCAGGCCTGGGCGCCGCGGTCGTTCTTATAACAGGTTTTACTCTTCCCGTTGCAAAAGGCCTCAGCCTTCCTCTGGCAGGCTTCATCTTCGGCTCTGTTACGGTAATAGGGGTCCTTGCTCTGTCCAAGGCGATCGACAGTTTCCTTTCCAATACCACCGTTATCCTTATCGGCATGATCGTTTCCCTGTTCGTTACGGGGATCTTAAATCTCTTATCGACGCTTAATCCCGATCATACCAAGCAGATCTGGATGTGGATGACAGGTTCTCTGTCTTCCATCACATGGCTTCAGTCAGAGATTCTTGCTGTGGTCAGTTTCCTCGGAGCTTTGTTCCTTTTGGTATTCTATTCGAAAAAGTTAGACATAATGACCTTCGGAGACGAGCAGGCAAAGGCGATGGGCGTCGACATGAACACAGCCAAGATCGTAATAGTCCTCATCACTTCGGTCCTTACCGGCGTATCAGTCGCCTTCGCGGGAGTCATTGGTTTTGTCGATCTGGCAGCGCCGCATGTGGTAAGAAGGATATTCGGACCTTCTCACAAGACAGCGATAGCGATGTCATTTGTCTATGGCGGCGCGTTTATGGCTTTGGCCGACCTTATCTCAAGGACAGTCCTTTCTCCGAGGGAGATCCCCGTCGGCGCGGTAACCGCGCTTATAGGTGCGCCGTTCTTTGCTTATGTGTTTTTCGCGTCGAGGAGGAAATAATGCTCATTGAACTGAAGAATGTATCAGCAGGATACGGTAAGAGCACGATCCTTAAAGACATAAACCTAAGAGTCGGTGAAGGTGAGAAGGTCTTCATCGGAGGTGCCAACGGCAGTGGCAAGACTACGCTTCTCAGGGTCATATCAGGCCTTATTCCTTATACCGGACAGGTACTGATATCTGGCAGGGATATCAGAAGCCTTAAGCGCAAGGAGTCGGCTCGTCTTATATCTCTGATGCCGCAGCAGAGCGGGATGTATTTTGCCTATAAGGTAAAAGATGCTGTCCTTCTCGGAAGGTATGCGCATACAGGACTTTTTGGAGGGAACAGTCAGGAAGACACAGATGCAGCGCGGGCTGCCATGAAAGCCTGCGGTATCTTTGAACTCAAAGACAGATACATAAACGAACTCTCCGGAGGACAGATCCAGAGAGTAATGCTCGCCATGTGCTTTTGTCAGGGCGCTCCTGTGATACTCCTCGACGAACCCGGCAGCAACCTTGATATCAGATATAACGCGGAACTCGAGGAATACATAAACACATGGGCAAAGGATTCGACATATACTTCTTATGGCAAGATCAGGAACACTCCCATTGCGGTATTCCACGATCTTACCCAGGCCATGAGGTTTTCAGGAAGGACCATACTTCTTAAGGACGGAAAAGTCTATTTCGACGGATTGCTCGAGGAAGCGGTAAAGAGCGGCAAGGCAAGCGAAGCATATGACTTCGATATTGCCGGATACAAAAGGGAAGAACAAAAACTCTGGAAATTCGTACAACCCGACAAATAGAAACATATATATTGCTGTGCTAACATTTGTGCAGTTACTAAGCATCGGAGGTCATAGAAATGTCCAAGAAGAAGTTTAATCTCTCGGATTTTCTTAAGAAGAAGAACGTCAACATCACGGCAAAGGCATATTTTGTCGAAGCGATGAGCGGAATGGCTCAGGGCCTTTTTGCTTCGCTGCTTATCGGTACCATACTTAACACATTGGGTAAGTATGTCGCCCTTATCCCCGGTGATGCATTTACTGTCATAGCAGGACTCCTTACTAAGAGCGGTCAGATGGCTTCAGCTATCACAGGCGCTGCGATCGGCGTAGGCATTGCCGCAGCTCTTAAGGCACCGATGCTCGTTATGGCTTGCGCAACATGCGTAGGATACTTCGCTAACGCCTTCCCGGGCGAGCCTTATGCGGCAGGTCCTCTGGGCGTGTTTATCGCAGTAATATTTGCAACCGAGTTCGGTAAGCTCGTATCCAAGGAGACAAAGGTGGATATCCTTGTAACTCCTATCGTTACATTGGGCACGGGTCTTCTGGTTGCATATGTCACTTGTCCTGCCATTGCGATCGCAATGAACTGGATCGGTGAATTCATTAACGAAGCAACAAACCTCCATCCGTTCCTGATGGGTATCGTCATCTCGGTAGTCGTAGGCATCATCCTCACACTGCCTATCTCAAGCGCTGCTATCTGCGCTTCGATCGGTATCGCAGGTATCGCGGGCGGTGCTGCACTTGCAGGCTGCTGCGCACAGATGGTAGGCTTCGCTGCCTGCTCATTCAGAGATAACAAGTGGGGCGGCGTCGTATCACAGGGTCTCGGCACATCAATGCTCCAGATGCCTAATATCGTTAAGCACCCTCAGATCTGGATCCCTGCAACTCTTGCAGCTGCGGTTACAGGTCCTATGTCCACTCTGATCTTCAAGCTCGAGTGCAACGGCGTATCTGCAGGAATGGGAACATGCGGACTCGTAGGTCCCATCGGATGCATTACCGCAATGACAAACTCAGGCACGCTTAACGGAACAGCTTGGTTCGGCATGCTCGTTATCTGCATAGTAGCTCCTGCAGTACTCTCCATCTGCTTCGAGCTCATCTTAAGAAAGCTCGGACTCATCAAGGAAGGTTACATGAAGCTTTCCTGAGGCATTTAGAAGCATTTGTTTAACACAAGACCGGGGGCCCAAAGTTTTGGGTCCTCTGTTTTTGAGACAGGACATGATCCGGCCTTTTCCGATGCAAAAAGCCGGAAAGCTCAGGTGCTGTAGATGTACATGAACATGTGGTTGTCTTTTGACCTGACCAAAGGCCGCATATCCAGTTTGTTCAAAAGAGTCAGGTCTTCTTCTCCCAATGCATCTTCGACATGCCTGTCAGGCTACAGGAATATAAGCCTGGAACCTTCTCCGGCATAAGTCCTGATATTCTCTAAAACCTTAAGCTGTATATCTACAGAGAAGGGATTATAAAAATAGAAGACGCTTCCGGCAGAAGGGATATATTCTCTTGCATCGCTCAAAACGAAACTGATACCGGATGATCCATATTTTGCAAGATTACTGTTCGCTATATCGATGAACCTGGGATTAAAATCAACCCCGACAGCAGAAGCTCCAGTCAGATGGTTAATGGCAAAACAAGCTCTGCCCATCCCGCATCCATAGTCAACGAACGTATCAGCAGATGACACAATGCCGCAACCCGCAAGCCTTTCAAGACAATAGTAGGGGGTTGGATCGTAGCCGAAGTTATGTGCATCAAGCTCAGAGTAATCTCTCCCGCAAGTCCTGATGCCAAGTTTTCTGTCCCAGATCGAATCGTTGATTATAGTCATATTAAGGGTCGGTGTTGATCTTTATGTTCCTATGCTTTGGAGTTTATCTATATACTCTTGAGCGTTTGCCGGAGCATTTACAGAGTTATCTCTGACATTCAAGAGTTCTTCCGGATAGTAGCCGTATACAGCATAGAAATCCTCTAGTGTCTGCTCAACGAAGATATCTACGTCTTCGCAGCCCGGTACACTGTTTATGTCTGCCTGTATACATAAAGCCTGTTCAGGTGAGGGCACTAAGACATTTCTTCCTGTGGATGCTTCCCGTACCTGCTCGATGCGTCCGTAACACAAACCTCTATAAGGATGTCCATATATGCAGTTTGTTCTCCACCGGTTATATGCTATGCATGAATTAAACAGGATCATATCCATCAGGTTATCATCTTGAATATCTCTGATGGAATCGTAGTAGCCAAGATCTATGTCATATGTTTCATTATCAACGCACGGATCTTCTATCTCTATTGTAAATTCAAAATCGAAGCAAAATGTACCGATGAATTGATCATGATAGAACCTTGGAAACCTCTCGGTCAAATAAGATGCCGGGATCTCATCAATGCCAAATCTCAAACCCAATGTTGAAAGAACAGCTCTGACTACTTCAGCTCTTCTGGGACTCCCCATGTTTTCAGCCATATAATCACTGAAAGTACTATCACCATCATAGGATTCTATAACAAGCTGATTATTCTGAAAATAGTTTACATCAGAAAGCGTTGCATCACTATTTGCTGCACCTGTATATTTGCAGATCGTATTCCTAAGGACTTCAAGTGTGAATGGATTATCAAATCCATAATAGAAACCCTTTTCCCTGTAATCACCAGTCCAAGCAATGATCGACACGATCCCCTTATACCTTTCTGTATCTGAATATCCGCTGAAAGGGTTTGTGTATGCCTCGGTTTCGACTGTGAATGCAGTAGCTGACGTTTCTTCAGTTGTTTCAGCAGCCGGCTCAGATGTTGTCTCACTGACCGAAGACAGAGCAATACTGCTTGAAGGAACTACGGATTCTGTCTCCGGAGCGGTATTTGAGCAAGAGGTAAGGATCGTGGCCATAAGTGCCGCGGCAACAATGCTCTTAAATGTGTCAGTTGTTCTGTTAGCCATGTCTCAATTATAGCATCTCGAGATCATTGTTTTCGCGCAGAATAAAAACGATTTAAATGTACTTAGTTGATCTTTTGGATACAAGCTCAAAGGAGGACTTAAGCATGAGCAGCTTTAAAGATCTGAGGGCAGTCGATGATTTTTACCAGACTTCGCTTTTCTTCCCCATGCCGACAGTACTGCATATTCACTTTCGAAAAGGGGATCGCTGAAGGCGGGGACAGGCCTATGGTCGTCACTGAAGCATTTCAGGTCATAGAGTGCACATGGGCAAGGGAAAACAATGTCGAGCTCATAACCGCAGAACACATGGATGAAATAAACGATAAACGCGCCAAAGAGAAGAAAAAGGCATAAACACTGAAAAGAAAAAGTCCCGTGAGCGAAAGGCTTTACAGTCGTAAGGCAGTAACCAACTGCTTTACGATTACGCCGTCTCTTGCTCACTTTCCATGCGCTTCATGACTGCGTTAATCTCTTTCTCCGATGGTATATCAAACATTCCTATTGCAGTAAAGTAGATATCTACCTTTACATAAGTCTTACCATCACGTTTCTCACTGTCATGAATCTCGATCCTCTTTATCAGTGTATTCACCAACGTCGGATCAAGTTCTGTGACCTGCGACAAATCGCGAAGCTTGTCAAACAAATATCTTAGCTCTTCGCTTTCTCTATTCGTCTTGGCAAGGCTTGCTCTTAAATCCGAGATTGTTTTGTCAATCTCTTTTTGTTCAGCTTCGTAAGACTGGATGAGTTTCTCATATCTGTCATCCGACAGCTTACCAAATGCATTGTCCTCATATACACGTTTTGAGAGAAAATCAAGTTCATCATGTCTCTTCTCGGCCTGAGCCAGTTTTCTCTTTTCAGCTTTCTGTGCTTCAACCTTAAGGAGCCTATTCCTCTCATTTACCATGTACATGAACACGCTCTCATAACAGCGCACAAAGTCTGCAAGATCGCTTATAGCAGCAAGCACAATCCGCTCAAGGACAATGTTCCTGATAAAGTGTATAGAACATGTCCCTCTGCCGCTCTTGTACTTCGCACACCTGTAGAAGTCCTGTCTTGGTCCGAAGGTCTTACTGGTGCAGAAGTGGAGCTTGGAACCGCACTCATGACAGTAGAGCAATCCGGAAAACATACTGGTCTTACCACTCTTTAGCGTTCTTCTTTTGTTCTGCCTCAGTTCGTGTACCCTAAGCCAGTCTTCTTCAGAGATTATCGCCTCGTGAAGATTGGGAATTATCTGCCTGTCCTCTTCGGGAGTAATAGTGCGCTTGTGAACTTTGTAACTCACCGTTGAATAAACATTATTCACCATGCACCCGGTATACTTTCTGTTATCCAAGATATTCGCTACTGAAGTATCTTTCCATTCATAAGGATTATCCGGAAGGTAAACAGAATAACCACGTCCGATAGAAGCATAGTAAGAATTAGGTGTAAGCACTTTCTCTTCCTGAAGTCTTCTGGCTATTCTTTCTATTCCCATACCTGAGAGGTATAGCTCAAAGATATGCCTTACGACTTTTGCTGCTTCCTCGTCTATCAGCCACTTCTCCTTATCGTCCTTATCTCGGACATAACCGAAAGGAATACGATGCGATACCCGCATGTTGTGCTCCGACTTTGTCTTCCACACCTGTCTGATCTTCTTGGACGTCTGCGCAGCATACCATTCATTAAAGATCGTATGGAATGGCATAATCTCCACACCTTCGCCCGTAGAGGTGTTCACATGCTCCTGGATCGATATGAACGTTATTCCCAGAGATGGATATACTATCTGTGTAAGACGTCCCATCTCGGTCTGTTCACGACCGAATCTTGACAGATCCTTGACGATTATCGTTCCGATCTTACCATCTTCTGCAAGAGCTTCCATTTCCTTGAACCCTGGACGGTCGAAGGTGGTACCTGAGACACCGTCATCTACAAAGAATCTTGTGTTATGGTATCCGTTCTTCTTACAGTAATCCTGAAGTATCTGCTTCTGGTTCTTGATGGAATTGGATTCCTCGTCTGACTGCTTATCTGTATCATCTACTGATAATCTGCAGTATAGTGCTGTTATTTTATTGTTGTTGCCCTTTTTATCTGATGTTGTCATGTTGCTTCTCTCCTTTCTGACAACCGGGCATAGCATCAGTATTTTCAGAATACTCCCCAAAAGAAGAATCGTCCACGTTTTTCAGAAGATACTCCTGAAACTGCTTCATCACAGAGACACGGCCTTGTGGATTATAGTGTGTCTCTATCTCAAATACTGTATTTCCGATCTTCATTTCAAACGACTGCTCGCCATATCTCTCGATCGGCTCATAAAGATCAGGATTGATTAGTCTCTTCCTTGCTTCGCTATCTTCATTCATATCTATCGCCTCTCAAAAGAACAAATGTTTTGATTGGATTATAGGAGGCGTGGTAATGTGTGTCAATAGCATATCCACATGGGAAGTGCAGACTGTCCGATTAATCAACCTAAACCGACTTTTGAGCTGGAAAAGCATGAAAAAGTTCCGAAACACTTCGGAGCTTAGATAATAAAATTCCTGATTATTCTTTCTGATTTCAAAGAATTCTCATGTTATCACGTGTATAATTTTACACCTTAAAAACTGCTAAGAATTATACACTACCGTTTCTACAAACATAAGTTTTTTCTAGCATTCAAAAACAGCCTTGGTACTCTTTTTTTTATATAATTTGACCCATACGGTAGTTATTGTTGCCATAATGATCATTGTGATGAGCTGTGCTTTTACACCGTAGAAATCA
>CAMHSJ010000029.1 GCA_946187935.1 uncultured Clostridia bacterium | reverse complement strand
GTTTCTGAAGACTGAACTACTGTCTTCTGTACTTTTGCCGTTCCGAGTATCTTCTCTATTCCTCTTAGAAGATCCTGGATCGCTCCGACCTTGCCCATGTCCTGGGCCTGAAGTTTTGCAAACTCCTTGGGCATGTCATATGCGTCTATTCCCTTGTAGCATGGGATCAGTGACTTCTTCTCACCTTTTGCCATCAGCTGAAGGAATCTGCTCCACTCATTCTTGACCCAGACTGCGTTGAAGTATTCGTAGTCAGTTCCAAATACGAGCATTATTTTAGCTGAGTTTAAAGCTGCGAAGATATAGGGTTCGTACTCCTGACCGAGCTTGTCTTCTAACGTGATCCTTGAGAAAAACACGCGGTAGCCCTTCCTGGTAAGCTCATCGTAAACATCCTGGGCGATAACACTGTCTATCGTTCTTTCGTTATTCTCGTCAGTCTCTTTATAACAGATGAAGATATCGTAGGGTTCTTCCTTGGAAGACACTTCGATAATGCCTTTTCTTAGTTCTTCTATCTGTTTTGCTTCTGCGCGGTAGATCGGTCTTGCATTGGCATCTGCATTCTCACATGCCTGCTCGAAATTCTCATCGTCCATGACACTGTCAAAAGATGACCTGTGACATGTGGGGATCTTCTTGCCGGTAGCAGGATCGTCTACATACTCTATTCCGTATTTGCAGAGCACAAGACCCCAGTAGGCTTCTGCTTCCTCAGGGAAATCCACGACGATGCTCTCATAGACTCCAGCTGCCTTATCGAATTCGTTGGAACTGCGCAGGCGGTTTGCCCTTGAGAACAGTGAGACTTTTTTCTCATCATCAGCCTTAGGTACTGTCTGCGTAGTATCACAATACTCACAGGTACAGATACTCGCGCCTTCCTCAATATTGAGGTTTCCCCCGCACATCTTACATTTATAGACTGCCATAACTACCCCAAACTGTCTGAAAGGATCAGACAAGATGATTTCTTACTTCAATGCCTTGCATTTCTTGTTGCGTTCCTTGAGCATGAGGCTGGCCTTATCGCAGACCTCCGATGCCTTAGCCAGATCATTACTGTCTAACAGTTCGCTGCACTCTGAAACTGCAAGTGTTATCTCTTTTTCCAGCTCGAATAAAGCTTCGTTGCTCATGGGGTCACTGAATCTGACCTCCTCAGCCAGTGTCTTAAGCTTTCCTTTGAGCTCAGGATCAGAACACTTTGTAACCAGCATTTCCGTATCGGCCCTAAGGAGCTTGATGAAACTCGTCTTGTCCTTAACCTTGTTGTGAACCTCATCGATCGTCTCCTTGGAAAGGAATCCGGCGATAACAAAGATGCAGTATACACTGAGGAAAAGGAACTGTATGGCAAAAGCCCATCCAAACTTCACATAGTCTTCGAATATTATGAATACCGTAGAAACTACTAACTCAGCAATGATATAGATCGTACTGTGTTTTACGATCGGGAATCCGAAGAGCCAATCCTTAAGATACATTCCCTGAGAGCCCAAGAGCACTCCGGAAACAGCCAAAGCTGCGAAAGCTACCAGCATAAAGATCCATGACATCCAGAACACGGGCGTATGGTCCTTAAAGCCGCATATAACAAACAGGATCACATTGTAAGCGACAAAGCATATACCGAGCATCATCGCCAGTTTCTTACCTTTACCAGAAATGTTCATCACTGTTTCCTCCTCTCATCATTCAGGCTTCTTTCCGCCGCAATCAGGGCAGAAAGCACTTGTTATGCCTGTTGCTCCGCAAGCAGGACAATTCCATGCAGTATCTTCAGGCTTCTTATTGCCGCAGCTCGGGCAGAAAGCACTTGTAATGCCTGACTCACCACAGTTAGGACATTTCCATCCGCCTGCTTTTACAGGCTCCGGCTTTGGCTTGCCGCAGCTCATACAGAATGCCTTAACATTCTCAGTTTCTCCGCATGAGCATGTCCACTTAGCAGCGGCTGCTGCTATAGGCGCAATGGGTTCAGTCTGGGGAATACCCACGTTGAAATCCATCTGATTCATTACTTTACCGGCCATATTCATTCCGATCATTGCACTGACGAGCTCAGAGGCCATACCGCCGCCGTTTCCGCCGCCATTACCGCCGTTTCCGCCGCCGGAACCCATATTGCCGAGACCTTCCGCATACGCTTTCTGAACATCTGCCTGGAGAACGTCCTTCTGCGTGTAGCCCTTCTGCCTCATGACATCAGCTTCGGCAAGGCCCTGGGTTCTTAAGATCTCAGCGTCAGCAAAACCGGTTGCTTTCTTAGCTTCTGCTTCAGCCTGAGCCTGGAGTATCTTAAGCTGCGCTGCTGTCTGTGCTTCGATGATCTGTCTCTTTCTGGAAGCTTCTGCAACAGTTGCTTCTGTCTCTTCCTCTTTGACGCCAAGATAAGCTCTTGCACGCAATTCCTTGATCTTCTTATAGTTCGGATCATCCTCAGGAAGTGAGATATTGGTTACATAGAACTGGGGGATCGTAAGGCCGTATTCTTCGAATGCCGTTACTACTCTGGTCTTCAAAGCCTCGGAGAGAATACCCAGATTCTCGTCGATCTCCATTATGTTGAGCTTCTGCTCTTTGATCGTTGAAGCAAGATATGACTTTATCTGAGTCATCAAGGGAGCACGGAAGAAACCTCTGATAGACTTAACAGCTTCACCATCTTTGCCCTCAGATTCCAGGACATGCTTGTTTACAAGACCATTTGCCGTTCCGACGAGCTTGATAAGGAGCTTCCTGGGGTCTGAAACGCAGATGTTCATCTCACCTGATGCGCCGATATCAAGAGGTATGCCTGTCTCCGGATCGATAAATCTGACTCTGGAATCAGTGCCCCACTTCATTCCCATCTGAACAGTAAGGTTTATAAAGTATACTTCTGCATGGAATGGTGTCTGTGAGCCTGTGGGCAGATCATATATCTTCTTCATGACAGGAAGATTCTCAGTCTCGAGAGTATGTCTGCCGGGACCGAATGAATCTAAAGCCTCACCATTTAGGAAGAAGATCGCTTCCTGTGATTCGTGAACTATAAGCTGCGAACCGAGGTTGAAGTCTTCTATAGGATGTTTCCAGATGAAAGTTTCATTGTCGCCCTCATACTGGATGACACTGACGCCTGTATCAGAGACCATTTTTGACTTTAGGATCTCTTTCTTGACATCGATCTGACAGTTACAGATGGGGCAGAAGTATTCCGGCTTTGTGCCGTCAACATCGATCGCACAGGCGCACTGGGGACAGTTGAGCGTAACCATCTTGTACTTAGCTGTTGCAGCCTGAAGAACGTCGATCGGCTTTCCACAGGAAGGACATCTCTTATCCTTTATCTTAGCCTGATCACAAACAAAGACCTTGTGGCAGTGAGGGCACTCCTTAGAGATCAATCTCGAAGCCTTTATGTTGATCTCCTCGCCGCATGTTCCGCACTGGATAGCCTTCTTTGCAAAGATGAATGTTGAAGCCTGGTTAATGCTTCCGCATTTTGGACATTCGATCGCAAACTTTGCCATTTTTAACTTCCCCCTTCAAAATTAGTAACTGTGTTGTTTATTTGCCAACGTCATCGATCAATCCGAGACTGATCAATTCCTTACGTGTCTTAGTGTAACCACCGAAAAATGCAATCATGGCCATATAAGATACCCATGTCATTCTCTGCTTCTTCGTTTCTATCAATGAATACGTCTGTCTGCTGATACCGACTCCGCGGGCCAGTTCTGCCTGAGAAATATGCAAACGGGCACGGAGAATAGGCAATTCTTCAGTAAGGATATCGATACAGCGGTTCTGTTCATCACTAACGCTACTCAATTGCACATCCTCCTTATTGGCACCCATGATTATGATACTACTATTCTATCGGATTTATTTGAGTTTTATAATACCATGCAAAATGTCAGATTTCAATACAATTTGCAAGATTTAATGTCACAATGTAAAACCCATGAAAATGTTGGCGGAACCAATAAAATGGAGCTGCTTCGGCAGAAGCAACTCCAAGTGATCTGTTTATTTAGTTGTGGTACAAGTATTAACAGTTGGTGTTAAGGTTCACTTTGAGTTCTTGGAACTCGATTAAGAAAATAAAACCTTACTGTGGAGAAATAACTGAACCAAGTAAGACCAACTGTCTACTTGAAAGTGATTCTGCATTCATGGGTCTTACCTCCTGATTCTGACTTGTAACCTACTCTTGATCTAGGTGTTCGTCTTTTATTGATAGCTTGAGTATAGCAGAGACCTAGGCAAAAATCATTAACGAATAATGAACGATTGTTGACATTTCTGTTATTCTCCCTGCTTCCGATCATAAGGACCTGATGACAGGACTTTTTGTCCGTGCATTAAATGGAGCCGCTGTTTGAAGCGGCTCCAAGTTGATCGTTTATTAAATTGTGGTCCAAGTATTTACAGTTGGTGCTAAAGCTCACTATGAGTTATAAAACCCGGTACGAAAACCTTTTTCGTTAAGAATCAACCGAACCAAGCAAAACCAACTGTCTACTTGATTGTTCTTCTGAGTTCATTGGTCCTGCCTCCTTATTTCTGACTCTACCTATCTCATGTTTATTTAGGTGTCTGTCTTTTGTTGATAGCTTGAGTATAGCAAAGGAGAGGTCATATTTCATTAACAAATAATGAACGATACCTGACATTCAGATTACAGGTATGACTTATTCTTGTAATTATTTCTGCTGTTGTCATCATTCGAAGATCCGAATGAATTACCAAAAACTACGATTGCGATCGCAATGACGAAGAACGAGACAGCCAGGACGACCTTGATCACAGTCTCTGCTGCTAGTTCTGTCCTCTTCCACAAGAAGTCTATCTCGGTATGTTCAAGACTGTGTTCTGCAGATCTTGATGTGACGTTATATATAGAAGCCATCAGGATATAGAACAACAGTGTCAGATAGAACCAGGCATGTAATAAGACCGCATTACCGGTCTGCGTAAACCCGAACACGACCGGTGCACCCGGGATGAACTGCATGATCAGGACCGGCAGGATCAGCCAGGATACTATAGACAGAGCATAGAACGTATTGTTCAGACCGACAAAATGTGTAAAGTGCCACATAGCAGCCTTTTCCATAAGAATGGCAAGCGGGCAGGCAATGGCAACTATAAAGACAAATAAGACGAGCAGTTCCAGTGTAAACAAAGGATTGAGATCCCTGAAGACCTGATTGCCGCTGACGATCTCATAGATCTCGCGTGATGTATGCGCCGCTTCAACGCCATTAAAGATCTTGTAAAAACCCCAGTGGAAAAACCGGCAGATATGTCCGCACATATCACTGATCCACCCATTGTTTATAAGTGATGTCACCTGCATAACAAGAGCTATCACTGTCATCACCGCCATAGTGACCTGCTTATTCTTTATATTGCTGTCGTAATACATAACTGAACCCTCCTATAAGCTGTTCTTACCTATAGGACAACCACAATTCAGAAAAGGTTCATTCTTTTTGTAAAAATATTTCAGGTTGAACAATCGTATTGATCGAAAGCCTCAAGATCAACGCCAAAGCCGCCATTAACTATTTCGCATACTGTATCAATTGCCCAGTTCTCCGGTAATCTCTTCAATAGTTTTCGACGGGTTAAGATCACTTTTCTCGTCGGGACGGCAGAATACCTCCAATTCTCTTGAAGTCACCTCGTACTCCTCATTACACCAGAAATGGTAATAGACCCCATCCACTATGGAATTTACGCCTGACTGGTAATCCGGACAAAGGAACAGATTAACATCTGACTCTATATAGTTTTCTGTAAGCGAGACTTCCGTACAGGTACTGTTTATACCTATAAACTTATTATGCGTGACGCCGGGATTATCTGTGGATGTAACTGTCTCGATCATGCTTTCCTCAGGATAGTAGATAAAGTGTGTTTGCGATGGCGAATACCATTCGTGATACAGCTCTGTGACCGAACCATCACTGATGGCAAATATCAGCATTAAAGATTCACCGCTTGATTTATCGCTCAGCATAACCGCTAATTCAGGAGTTTTGTCTCCGTTTACATTTATCAGTTCATAATACAATGAACAGTCCGCGCTATTACTGATGTGCCCTTCACTGTATTCATTCACATCCATCGATCCGATCGTCTCAAGATAAAGCGCCTTCCAATCACATTTCGGCTCGAAAATGGTATCAGGGTCTCCGCCCAGGAAAGAGACAAAATCATTAAAAGAATAGTAATTTGCCTTATCACTGACCGCCCCTGCCAGTTCGCTGTTCTCTCTCTTGTAAACCCAGGAATCATCACCGGTGCAATTATAATCAACAGCTATAAGAGGATATACAACGCCGGATTTGACAGCCTCATAATCATTGATGTAATCTTCGACAGACATACTGCGTCCGTCTTCCTCCGCATAGTCCAACAGTCTTGGGCCACCAGGAACACCAACCGATAACGAATCCTGAAATACTAAAACTTCTTCTCCTTGTAGATTGTTTCGATCTAAATAATACATTGTCACGCGTTCATAGTTAGACATACGCCAGTTATTGGAGTCCGCTATTACGATATTTCCGGTATTCATAACAGCAGCCTCGGCCCATCCGAACTGCAGAATATCTTCGCTTAGTTGTCTGTCTAACAGGCAGACTGCTTCGCCCTGATCATCCGAATAAGTGTATATCGCCAGATTTATTCTGCTGACTCCCAATGAGTTTTCAGTATGTGTTTCGTATGCAAAAATGAGTTCATTAACTCCATCGTCATCGATGTCGATAAAGTTGATAGAACGATCTGCACCTGCTGTACCTGTGTAGTCATCAAAATAACCGGTTTCCTCAAAATCCAGAATGCTTTCCCCATATACAGCAAGAATATCAAGATAAGCTTCTTCCAGTGTCATCTTTGTCTTTACAGGTTCTGTCTCAGTTGTTTGAGTGGCAGCAGGCTCTGTTTCAGCCGTTGACATTACAACAGATTGCTCGGAAGCATATGACTGAGGCTCCGGTTCTTTCGGCTTATTCATTGAATTGAACCAGATAACCGCGCCCGTGATCACAGCAATACCGCAAACTGAAGCACCGATGATGCCCATAGTCTTTCCGGATAATCCCGATGCTGCTTTGACCGAGGCTTTACCAGCTGCTTTGAGAGCCTTCCCGCCTGCCGCTTTAAAAGGAAGATCTTTAGGCGTGGGAATCTTAAGCCCTTTGTAGTATTCTTCGAAGAATCTTCCAAGCGAAAGTGTTCCAACAGCGCCGCCCATGAGACTTACCTTGTTGGACTTTTCGTATGCTTCGATACCGCTTTTGATCTTGACACGGGCGAGTCTCAGCTTGGTCTTAATTGTATTTTCAGGACATTTCATGGAGTCCGCAATATCTTTTACAGGCATCTCATCGTAATAGAAAAGGATAGTCGCCTGAAGCTGATCTGCTGTAAGCACATCGCGCATTATTCCCATAAACGTTTCTCTTTTGTCCTTTTCCAGGATAAGGGATTCAGGAAGGGTCTCAAGATCAGCGTCACCTTCGACCTCGCTTTCCTGTATATCATCGTAAGATGCCGTATCTTTTCTGGCTCTGTATTTATCAAGCGATCTGTTTGCTGCGATCCTCTTGATCCAGGGAAGGAAAGCCATTTCTTCTGTCAGGTCTTTTATCCCGTTATAAACCGAGATGTATGTTTCCTGCATTGCATCTTCGGCATCCTGTTTGTTGTTAAGAATAGCGTAACAGGTGGTATATACAAGTTTCTTTGATCTCTCATAAAGCTCGGCAAATGCGCTTTCATCACCGGCTTTCACTCTTTTTACAAGCTCTGCATAGATCTTAAAATCATTGATATCAGACATAACGATCAACCTCTTAATTACCTTCGTAATGAACCCTTGATTATCCAAAACAGGATAATGAATTCAAACGATATCAATACTATAACCACTTTCCCTACCGCGCACCATACACAACCGCAGCTTTCCCATAATGCCGCTATCAGGTGATGCTGGTCATTAAGACTCTCGTCTCTTTCGGTGATCGTGTATATACCGCTCAACAAGACATGAGCCATATCCAATTACCTCCTCCGTATTACATTCTTATCTGTAAGACGAATTAAGATCGGATCAGGTTCTTGATTTTACTGTTAATTATTGCCTTCCTTAAACAGTCTCATCATCCATAGTTGAGAATAAACAGGAGAGATCACCGGGGTCTCAGACTGTCCATGACGGTTTTCTGGACACTCTGAAGGCTGACCAGATTCTGCTGGTGTACATGCTGATCAAACTTATCGAGAGCCTCGTTCATAGTCCTGACCCTGCCCGATGTGATCAAGTCAAAGATATAATCAGCAGCCAGAGGGTAACGGTAACCGGAAGGGAATTCATCGATCACAACCATTTTCTCTGCATACATTGCTCTTGCTTGTCTTTCTTTAGTCTTGGATCTTATCGCGAGAGTTATTAAATACACACATCTTAGAATAAACATGACCGCAAAGAGTATCCAGGGTCCGACCAGCACTAACAGCCCGACATTAGGATCATTTTCAATTCCCTTTAGCTTAACCACAACAACTGCGATTATGCAAAGGATAAAACATATAAGTCCTCCGCCTATGATGGTGTTTTTAAGTCCGAGGATATCTTTCGCGTTCTCATATCTTAGCTTGGCGTTCATATACGTGCTGTATATCAGATCGATCACGCTCATAGCATCACCAAGGAAGATCGTGTTGAAGCCCGGATCCTCTGTTGCGGAATCCCGGGTGCCTGCAACAGGCGTCCCGCACTTATCACAAAACCTTGCATCCTCAGCGATCTTTGCTCCACACTTAAAACAGTACATATTATTGCCCCCCGGATCATGTTGTTACCTGTAAGACGAAGTGAGAGCCTCTCAGGTTCTCGAAAAATCCTGTTTTTCGAAAATTTTATTCAAAAAGCCAATATGCGTCAAACGAGTCTGCCTTCTTTAAACAGTCTCATCATCTCATTGGTAAGGGAGTAATCGTCAGGCTGAAGGATAACTTCTTCAGGAGTGCGCCATTCGGCAGTCTTAAGTTCGCCCGCATCCATGGTTATGGTCTCATCACCGTCCACCGTACAGAAGAAACCTGTGAGGATATCTAATGCCGCACCCCATGGCTGCGATTTATAGTATCTTATGTCCTTGATCTTAAGGCCTACTTCTTCCATCGCTTCCCTTGCGCATGTCTGCTCCAAGGTCTCGCCTATCTCGGCAAATCCTGCTACGAGCGCATAGTGAGTAAAATCCCTGCCTGCATATTTGGTAAGAAGGATCTTGCTATGGTCGTGGTTTAAGATTCCCAGTATTACAGCAGGATTGATCCTGGGATAGATCACGTTGCCGCACCTGGGACAAATCCGTGCGCGTTCCCTCGTCGAGATCTCAGTCTCAGTCCCGCATCTGCCGCAGTGATCAGAATCCAGATACCAGGCTGCAAGATGGTATGCGGTATAAGTTGCAAAGGCCATATCCTTGCTCAGCACCCCGCTGTTTCTAAGCTGCCTTATAGGCATCAGCTCAAACCCGACAGGCCTTGTCCTTGTAAGGAAACAATCTTTGCCCGTAAGCTCGAAAAGAAAGACAAGATCATCCGCCTTAATATCCGAGGCTAAGGGGATAGTGTGGTCGTCTTTGACAGCGACCTTATTGCCGCAGAAATAAAAGACCGGAGACCCGGGCAATGCCCGTGCCTCCGGCTTAAATTCATTATTAAGATATGACGGCGCTATGTCCTGTATCATTTGATGTCAGCGTGGAAATCCTGAAGTGCCTTGACTTCAAATACACGCTCTCTTGCAGCCTTGATGCCCTCAGCTGAAGCCTTGGCAGCAGCCATGGTCGTGATATAGGGAACATGCTGTCTGATGGCATCCTTACGGATGTAGGAGTCATCGTGAGCAGATGTCTTGCCTGCAGGAGTGTTGATGATAAGGTCGATGTCACCATTTAGGATCATGTCGGCGATATTGGGTCTGCCCTCGTAGAGTTTCTTGACCTTTGTAGCCTTGATGCCTGCCTCGGTGATCATGTCATAAGTTCCGCCTGTTGCGATGATATTGAATCCGAGATCAGAGAATGCCTTTGCAACATCGATAAGGTCGATCTTATCAAGGTCAGATACGGACAGGAGCACTGTACCTTTCTGGGGAAGGACTGTCTTTGTTGCCTCCTGAGCCTTGAAGTAAGCTTCGCCGAAGTGCGTTGCAAGACCTAATACCTCGCCTGTTGAACGCATCTCAGGTCCTAAGACCGGGTCAACTTCCTGGAACATGTTGAACGGGAATACAGCTTCCTTGACACCGTGGTGAGGAATGATCCTGTCATGGAGTTCCGGTACAGGTGACGGTCTTCCTGTAAGGTGTCCCGTCATGATGTCTGTAGCGATCCTGACCATGTTGGTGCCCGTTACCTTGGATACGAGCGGCACAGTTCTTGATGCTCTGGGGTTAGCCTCGAGCACATAGACAACACCGTCTTCAATGGCATACTGCATGTTCATGAGACCTACGACGTTCATCTCGACAGCGATCTTTCTTGTATAGTCCTTGATGGTCTCGACCTGTTCGGGAGTAAGATTGAGAGAAGGAAGGATACATGCGGAGTCGCCTGAGTGTACGCCTGCTAATTCGATATGCTCCATTACTGCAGGAACATAGCAGTTCGTTCCGTCAGAGATGGCATCAGCCTCACATTCTGTTGCGTGGTGGAGGAAACGGTCGATGAGGATCGGTCTGTCAGGCGTAACGCCTACAGCTGCGTTCATGTAAACGCGCATCATCTCATCGTCGTGAACGATCTCCATTCCTCTTCCGCCCAATACGTAAGAAGGACGTACCATTACGGGGTAGCCGATCTTATTAGCGATAGCGATCGCTTCATCAGCATTGACTGCCATGCCTGCCTCAGGCATGGGGATGCCAAGGCGGTTCATCATGGCACGGAAGTGATCTCTGTCCTCAGCAAGGTCAATAGTCTCAGGTGTCGTACCAAGGATGTTTACGCCGTTTGCTTTAAGTGAAGCAGCGAGGTTAAGAGGCGTCTGACCTCCGAACTGAGCGATAACGCCTATCGGCTTCTCCTTCTCGTGGATAGCGAGAACGTCCTCTAATGTAAGAGGCTCGAAATAGAGCTTGTCTGATGTGTCATAGTCAGTTGAAACTGTCTCAGGGTTGCAGTTTACGATGATGGACTCGAATCCCAGCTTCTTTAATGCAAGCGCAGCATGTACGCAGCAGTAGTCGAATTCGATGCCCTGACCGATCCTGTTAGGACCGCCGCCTAAGATCATGATCTTCTTCTTATCTGATACGGGTGACTTGTCTTCGATGTGATATGAGGAATAGTAGTAGGCAGCATCCTGTGTTCCGGATACATGGACGCCTTCCCATGCCTCCTTGATGCCGAACTCATATCTTGCCTTGCGGATAGTATCCTCAGCTACGCCTAAGAGCTGCGACAGATACTTATCAGAGAATCCGTCGAGCTTGGCCTGTCTTAAGACTTCCTTCTCAGGGATCCTGCCGGGACGTGTAAGGAGCATCTCCTCTTCTTCAACGAGTTCCTTCATCTGCTCGATGAACCACTTCTTGATCTTTGTAAGCTCATAGAGCTCATCCACTGTAGCGCCCTTTCTCAAAGCCTCGTACATGATGAACTGTCTTTCAGACGTAGGTGTTGTGAGCTTTAACATAAGCTCTTCCTTGGTGAGCTTGTTGAAGTCCTTGGCAAAGCCTAAGCCGTATCTGTCCTTCTCGAGGGAACGGATGGCCTTCTGGAAGGCTTCCTTGTAAGTCTTGCCGATGCTCATGACTTCGCCTACGGCTCTCATCTGCGTGCCGAGCTTGTCTGATGCACCATGGAACTTCTCGAATGCCCATCTTGCGAACTTGATAACGACATAGTCGCCGTCCGGATAATACTTATCGAGTGTGCCGTACTTGCCGCAGGGGATCTCGTCGAGTGTGAGACCGCATGCGAGCATTGCGGATACAAGTGCTATAGGGAAACCCGTTGCCTTTGAAGCAAGGGCTGAAGACCTTGAAGTCCTCGGATTGATCTCGATGACAACGATCCTGTCAGTTACAGGGTCATGAGCGAACTGGCAGTTGCATCCGCCGATAACTTCTATTGCCTTAACGATGCTGTAGGAATACTCCTGAAGCTTCTTCTGGACCTCTTCAGAGATCGT
The DNA here is from genome assembly GCA_946187935.1 of uncultured Clostridia bacterium. GTDB lineage: Bacteria > Bacillota > Clostridia > Saccharofermentanales > Saccharofermentanaceae > Saccharofermentans. The sequence goes on along the minus strand of CAMHSJ010000029.1, from coordinate 8,809 downwards.
GAGCATAGGAGCTGAGCAGAATGAGTCACCTGTGTGAACGCCTATAGGGTCGATGTTCTCAATGAAGCATACGGTGATGACATTGTTCTTGGCATCTCTTACTACTTCGAGCTCTAACTCTTCCCATCCGCTGATGGACTCTTCAACGAGGACCTGGCCGATCATGGAAGCGGCAAGACCTCTCTCTACTACTATCTTGAGTTCGTCTACGTTATATACGAGACCGCCGCCTGCGCCGCCCATCGTGTAAGCAGGTCTTATAACTACGGGGTAATGAAGCTCTTCTGCGATCTTAACGGCTTCTTCTATTGAATATGCCTCGTGGGATCTGGGCATCTCGATGCCGAGCTTGTCCATTGTCTCCTTGAACTCGATACGGTCCTCGCCTCTTTCAATGGCATCTACCTGAACGCCTATTACCTTGACGTTGTACTTATCGAGGATGCCTGCCTTGGAAAGCTCTGAGCAGAGGTTAAGACCTGACTGTCCGCCTAAGTTAGGGAGGAGAGCATCCGGCTTCTCCTTTGCGATGATCTGCTCTAAACGCTTAACGTTAAGAGGTTCGATATATGTTCTGTCTGCAACATCAGGGTCGGTCATGATGGTAGCAGGATTGGAATTAACAAGAACTATCTCGTATCCTAAGTTCCTTAAAGCCTTGCACGCCTGAGTTCCTGAATAGTCGAACTCGCATGCCTGGCCGATGATGATAGGACCTGAACCTATGATAAGGATCTTATTGATATCTTCTCTTTTTGGCATAATGACACCCCCGCTGAAATTTCTTTAGAAATTCTATCATAGAATAACCCCCTGTGCGGACTAAAATTACAATTTGAAGACATTTTTTCTGATCATTTTCTTAAACATATTTAATCGATATACTTTTAAATAAAACGATCTTAAGGAGGCCATGTTATGACTTGGAATGAACTGCCCGTAAACTTCTCCTGGAGACAGAAGCTCACATATTTCCTTGAGCCTTCGAATGTCAATGAAGTAAGCAGAAGAGACCTCTTGGACGCTCTTTCCGTCGCAACAGCAATGCTCTGCGATGAGAAGATCAAGGATGGCGAGGACAGGGTAATGCATATCGCCAGAGAGGACAGCACTGAATCACGCGCCAGACTGGCCATCTTATATCTCGAATCATTAAGTGAAGAAGAGTAATTTTCTAATAACATCCATATCTCTCAGTCTTATGGCAGGGCTCTTATCGTCCTGCTATATCGACTGGGATCTTGAGGAGACGGCAACGCCTGTTGAAACGGCAGAAAGCCACATAATCTGTGACACCTCACTCCTTCACGAATGCGATTTTGAACGTGTCGTTGACGGTGATACCATTATCGTTCACGATGAAGACGGCAACAGGCTGAGAGTGCGCCTTACGGGCATCAACGCGCCCGAATCCGTACACCCAGACGAAGAGATGAATACAGAGGAAGGCAGAGAGGCTTCTTCCTACCTCAAGGACCTTTTAAAGGACACCAATACAGTCTATCTCGAATATGACGTCGAGCAGTTCGACCAGTACGAGAGAACGCTGGCTTATGTCTGGATCGATACTGACCCTGATTCAGATTCTGATGAAGACTATGTAATGCTAAATGAACTGATGCTCCAAGAAGACCTTGCCGAGCCCGTATATATCAAGCCTAACCTCAAATACGCTGATATCTTCAGGCAGTACGAGGGCTGATCTTATTCCCCCACCCTTTTTACGAACCCGATACCCTTGGTCATGGAGAGGGCATAAAGCGCTGCATCTATCACAAGCAGGATCGCAGATGTAACTATCCCTTCTGTTATTACGCCTGACTTATTTCCGAGAAGATGCATCAGAATTCCCATCAGGATCGCGAAGACTATTATTATCCCCATGGAGAACACGGTGTTGTAGTTTTCGCGCAGGGCAGACAAGGCATCGAGCCAGACGAGCTTGGGCGTCATGGCATCAAGGAGCATTCCGAGATATGTGACCAGGAACCCGGAAGCTAATGAAATAAGGATGTTTAACATTGTTACAGGCAAACTGATGCCGGCATAGAGCATAAAGAACAGGAAGAACGGCAATGTGCCTGTCCAGGTAAAGATCAGGCATGCCATGGCTTTGGCATTCCACTGCAATTTATAGGGCACAGGTATCAGCTTAATGTAATCAAAGCCTTTTCCCTCGCGGGAGAATGCGTCTGATCCCAAACAGTTCATCGCAGTATTTATCAGAGTTATTACAAGAACGCCTATCGTTATGTAGACCTGTTTATTGCCTTCAGAAACATATGCCATAAGCTCTGTTCTCTTCATGCTTATGTGGAAGACCATAAGGAGCACGGGTACAAAGAAAGGCCAAACGTAGTTTGAGGCAACACAGTTCGACAGGAACGCAGGCGTCCTTACGAGTGTCTTTATTTCCTTTATAAGAAGAGAAGCAAAAGGCGTCCTTGTCATTGTAAGGTCTATGAGCCTTGCCCTGCTCTTCTTCTCGCTTCCTTCAGATCCTGAAGACATCAGTCTTATGACAGACTTGGTATAAAGAAAATGTGATGTGACTATGAAGATCACGACGGCCCAGATGTTGACTGTTATATAGTCCAAGAATTTCCAGAAAGTGCCCTCTGCCATGTAGGTTGAGAGAAACTCGACCTGTGGGAAGACATAGTCTATGAGCTTAAGAAATTCCAGCCCCGTGCTCCTGTCGCCTGCCGCATAGTAGATCAGTTCCTCAACGTCTATCGTAAGGAGCATGGCTCCGGATAAGGCGATCACTATAAGAACCACGGCAAATGAGATCTTTCTTACCGTCGAACGCTTCTTGATGAACCCCGTAAAGCCCATTATGAGCATCGATATGACCGCAATGGCGCACATGGGGACGAGCGGGAGCAATAAGCCTCCCAATAATGACAAGACCCATGTAAGAGGACTTATCTTGGCAGCGAGTCCGAAGCCTGTTACAGCTGCTATCACTATTACAAACTGCATCAGGTTCTCTGCAATGAAGACTGCCGTAAACCTTGATACCGCGAGCTCCACGGACTTGATGGGCATGGGCAGAAGATACGTAAGATCGTCTTCAAAGTAGAACTCGTTCATTACGATGTTCATTCCGAATACGACAGTAAAGACGGACACCACGGCATAGATCAGCTTAATGCCGAAATCTCCCCTTCCGAGATCTAATAAGACTCCAGTTACAGAGTATGTGAAATAACCCGTCATTATGGTCACGGGGATCATTACGAAGATAAGGACGAACAGTCCGAATGCCGCAAGCCATATCTTGCGTTTTTTGCTGCTCGCCTCATCCATCGAATTGGATCTTGCGATGACTCTTGTAAGGACTCTTATGAGCTTAAGACTCATCTTTATCCGTCATCTCGAGGAACACTTTCTCGAGACCTCCGCCGTCACGCTCAAGCCCGTCAAGCGGGCCTTGATAAACCAGGCTTCCGTTATCTATCATCAGTATCTTGTCGCAGATCTTCTCGGCGACCTCAAGAACATGCGTTGAGAAAAGGACCGCATTGCCCCTGTCTGCATGTTCTCTCATGAGCTTCTTGAGATTAAATGCCGCCTGCGGATCAAGGCCCACCATCGGCTCGTCAAGGATCCATACCTTGGGCTCGTGACAGAGAGCTGCGATTATCATGGTCTTCTGCCTCATGCCGTGCGAAAAGCCCGTAAGCCTTCCGGCGAGGACATCTGTAGATATCCCGAGCGTGGCAGAATACTTCCTGATCCTCTCCTCCCTGACATCTTTGGGAACCTTATAAACATCAGATATGAAGTTAATATACTCGAGTCCCGTGAGCTTTAAGAACATATCGGGACTGTCTAGAACAAATCCTATGTCGCTCTTGGCCTTGATCGGAGACTTAAGCATATCGTGTCCTGCGATCGTGATGCTTCCCTTATCAGGTCTTATGATGCCTGTGAGCATCCTGATAGTCGTAGTCTTGCCCGCACCGTTAGGACCTATGAAACCTGCTATCTCGCCCCCTTCAACATTAAAGGAGAGATTATTAACAGCGAGTTTCTTGTTAAAACTCTTAGTCAGTTCTCTTGCTTCGATCATATCAGTTGGCAGGTACTGCTGAATAGAAGACTATGTCTTCTGTGGTGCTTATAAGAGAATGTGAATGTCCTTCAGGACAATAAAGGACCTGGCCTTTCCTGACCTCAAACTCCTCGCCGTCGTCGATCAGCTTGCCGGTGCCTTCGATGATGAATATTATCTCGCAACTGCCCTCGTGCTTATGGTATCCGATGGATGATCCTGCCTTAAGAAGGCCCTTCATCATCTTGTTCCTGCCGTCATCATAGAGCTTATTGAGGAATGCTCCCTCACCGCCCTTGAATCCCGGGTTTTCCTTCCACTCCATCGCATTAAGATCGATTATCATTTGTGCCTCCTTATAAGAAAGTGCTCTTCGCCTCTTCTATATTGATATCAGAATATTCTATCTCCGAAGAAAACATCCTTGCCGCTTCCAAAGGATCATTTCCTGCAATTATGAGATCAGCCACAAGAAGGGCCGATTCTACAGCCAGGCGCTTAAGCGGGCCGTACCTGTAGAGCATGTATATGATGAATCTTTCGAAGAAGTCGTTGTTATCTTCAAGGATAGCATTTTCATCCTCTCTTGTGGGCCTGATATCAGATATCCTGTTTAGAGAAGCTATCCACTCTTCTTCAAGATATTCCATCGAATAGAAGATCTTAGATCTCATATAAGACGATGTCAGGACAGGAGCCAGTCTGTCTATCTTATCTGATACAGAACCCGTTTCATCCACGAAAGATCTTATATCACAAGGGATCGGCTCATTATCTTCCAGCATAAACGGCTCAGTGCCTGTAAGCACCACTCTTGCCGCTTCTTCGCAGGCAAGACCTATCCCGCCGTATAACTTGCCGTCTCTTTCAAAATAGAATCTTGGGTGCTCCCTGCATATATCACAGATGAAATCTTCGCCATATGTCTTTATCTGATAACAAAGGCCGTCATCCATAAGGAAGGGACATCTGCCGTCAGGCTCTAATATGTAACTGCCGTCTTTTATCTTAGAGGAGATATCAGGGAACTTATCGAAACGCTTAAGAGAGGCCTTATCGATATCTATTTCCCAGTCCCTGCAACAAGTATGCCGGCATAAGCCGGCAATACAATGAAAGTTCTTATAATATGTTGGAAAGATGACCTTAGACAACGCTGTCCTTAAGCACGTCAAATGCGGCCTTTGCTGTAAGCCTTACGTTAGGATCCGAATCACCGAATGCAAGCTTCTTGATATATTCAAGACAATGCTTGGCATTGATGTCTGCTGCTGCGGTTGCTGCTGCTGCACGTACCATCGGAGAAGGATCGCGCATCAGAGGAATAAGAGCCATGCCGCTCTCATAAGAATTGATCTTGCCCATAGCCATAGCTACTTCGAAACGTACGTCGTCGTCTGAATCGTTGGACAGTTTAACAAGGGCATCCAACTTGCCCTTAGCTGCAAACTTTGCAATTTTTGCTCTTAAGCTATCAATACGTGCCATATAGTTCACTCCTCTGAGTCAATTCTATCATCATACATATTAAAATAACAGATATAGAAAGAATTTTTGTAAATTGACAAAATATTGTTTACATAATCGTTAAAAATAACCAATTGCGTAAAATGGCATCAGGCTCAAACCCTTTATTTCATTGAATCTATAAATTAGTCCTGTTTGTGAAGAACAGGACTAACAGATTTGATATTTTTACAATTATGTATATTTATTCTTTAAGAGCCTTGTCTGCCGCAGGCTTTAAAATACCCTTCTCGACGAGCCTTAAGAAAGCATCAACGACCTCTTCAGAAAGCTGCGTTCCGCGGCACTCCGTGATGATGGAAACGACCTTGTTAAAGTCCATCCTCTTCCTGTACGGACGGTCTGAATACATCGCATCAAAGCAGTCTGCAACGGAAATGATCCTGGCAACTTCAGGGATCTCGTCGCCCTTGATGCCGTTGGGGTATCCCTTGCCGTCAGGTCTCTCGTGGTGAGCTCCCGCGCCTATCGCAAGCTCAGGCATTATGCTGATGTCCTTAAGCGCTTCGTAGCCCAAAGGAGAATGCGACTGGATGATATTATACTCGTCATCGTCCAGTTTGCCCGGCTTATTAAGGACTTCCTGCGGTATGCCGATCTTGCCGACATCGTGCAGGAGTGCGATGTTCTCGTACTTTTCTATAGTATCTTCATCAAGGCCCATTTCCTCTGCCAGGAGCTTGGTATAGTAGGCAACTCTTATGGAGTGACCTCTGGTATAGTTGTCCTTCATATCGATGATCTTCGCGAATGCCTGTACGATCTCTCTGATGAGGGTTTTCTGCTCGTTGGCCTTCTCGGTGAGCTTACGTGTTCTGTTGTCTATGAGGATCTTAACAAAGTAAGCGATGGCACCGATGATAAGTATCAGGGAAACGATCCTTACCCATGTTCTCTCGTAGAATGACTTCGTCTTGACGATAACGACAGAGACGGACTGGCTGCTCTCGCCGGTGAAGTCGTATATATTCATGAGGAAAGTGTATGTTCCGCCCTTGAGATTCGTATAGGCAAGCGGAACGAGCTCGCTCCTTCTTACGGTAGTCCACTCCTTGTCAAAACCATCAAGCTTAAAAGTGACCTCAGGATTCAGGAGAGAATAATTAAATACATAGCCGTAGATCGTAAGCTTCTGTGTGGAAGAAGGGATCACGAACTTGCCGTCAGCGTCAGGGTAGATGACAACGCCGTCTGCTTCCACAAAGGGAACGCATGCCTTAAGGCTTGCCGCGTCATCAAAGCTCTCTTCGATATTTACGAGCGCGACACCTGAAGAACCTGCGATATAAAGGTCTCCGTTATCAGTAAGCGCGCTGTATGAGTTGGATGTCGCGATACACGGCAGACCGTTATCGATGCCGTAATGAACAGTCTGGAAGGCGCCTCCTGACATTACCGCTTCGACGTTTGCAACATATATGCCGTTGCTGCTCAATACCCACAGTTCATCCTTGCTGTTCTCATATACATCGAAGTTATTAAGATAAGGGAAGTCTTTAACAACTGTAACCTCATAGTTTGAATCCATATATGCAAGAGAGTTGCTCGTAACGATCCAGACAAGATCCCTTGTAAGATCGTGCTTGACTCTCATGACAACGTCTGACGTAAGTCCGTCACTGACGCTGACGAGCCTTACGTTATCACCGCTTATCACATAGATGCCGCCGCCGTCAGTTCCTATGACGATGTCGCCGTTATCCATCTGCGTTGCGGTCAGGATCTCCAGGTTCGAGATACCGTCTCCTTCGCCATAGACTCTCGTGACCACGCCGTCTCTCAATACTGCGAGACCGCCTGTGCAGCATACGACAAGAGATCCGTCACTAAGTTCATAGACCGCTCTTACACGTTCGGAAGGAAGCCCGTCAGCCATGGTAAAGATCTCAGCCTCGCCGTCCTTGTAACGGACAAGTCCTGCTGGTCCGAATGTCGCAAACCAGAGATTTCCCCGGCTGTCTTCCGTGATGGATCTTATCTTGCTTCCTGAAAGAAGCGTTATCAGATCTTTGTCAGCATCCTCCAAAGACCCTGTAACCTTGGCAAGCGGGAAGGAATCAAGGACCTGATCGTCCTTAATGACTATGAGTCCGCCGGTCTTGGTGCCGATAAAGAGAGTGCCGTCTTGGCAGCAAGTGGTAAATACAACCTGCTCTTCCAGGTCATACTTTTCGAAAAGATCGCTGAAGCGGTTGGGAACGATCTTCATTACGCCCTGCGAAGAAGAAACGCACCAGATGTTGCCAAGGTAATCGACCATCATGTCAGCTATCGCGATGTTCATCGGGATGTTCGTTATCTGAATAAACGTATCTCCCACGAAGAAGCCGAATCCGTCATCAGCACAGACCCAGAGATAGCCGTCGTGATAATCCATCGCATTGATGAATGCCATGCCTGTGGTCTTATAAGTCTTGTCCGTGATAAATGAATTATCCTTGAGCCTGCCGTAAACGATCGTATCTGATGCCGTACCGATAAAGACAAAACCCGGATTATCCTTGTCAGGGAAGATGGTCCTGGCACTGGGGATGTCAAGGTCAGATGCCTTGATGAACTCGGTCAGCTGACCGTTTGCCAGAGCAAATATGTCGCCCCCGATCGTAACGCCGTAGACTCTGCCGTCCGGACCTGACTTGAGGCTTCTTACGTATTCTTCTGAAATGCGTTCATCTTCGATCATGCTAAGAGACATGTCTTCTCTGACAACAGCGATGCCGGAAGTCGTTGCAAGATAGATATCCGTTCCTGATTCGGCGATAGCCCTTACGGATGCGGATGTAAGGCCGTCAACTCTGTTATAAGTCCTGTAAGTACCTTTCTCCATTACGGAAACGCCGCTGTCATTGGTGCCGATCCAAAGCCTGTCCTTGGAATCAACATAGAGACTGACGACACTGGACAGACCATACTCGGAACTTAAGTTCTCGAACGTGTTGCCGTCATATCTGATAAGACCGGAATAGCTGCCGATCCATATGAAGCCTTCGGGTGTCTGGGCGATGGCATTTGCTTCCGAGGTCGGAAGTCCGTTCATGTTGTTATAGAGGACTGCTGAATAACCCTGGGCATTTCCGGTGGGGTCTACTTCTATCTCTTCAGGGGTATTGCCCTCTTCATCTGCAAAAGAATACAGCGGCACAGCTGTTAGGATCATCACCGCCGCGATAAAGACTGTCAGTGCTGCCGTTATGCGGCCGCGTAATCTATCGATACTCATAT
>CAMHSJ010000028.1 GCA_946187935.1 uncultured Clostridia bacterium | reverse complement strand
CATAAAGCTTAAGCAGACGGTAACTGTCCTCTTTGTTAAAGACGAAAAACAGAATAATACCGGCAACTGCAATAACTGCTGCTGCCGCCACGGCAATGATTATGATCTTTTTCTTACCCATATAATCCTCAAACAATGCCTTATCTTAAAAGCAAAAACAGGTTATCTAATTATAACAAAAATATTAGCAAAAGACATTGCCCGGGGCATGAGACACAGATCTGTAACAGTAAGCCTTTACAATAAAAAATGCCACGGATCGCTTGGACCCGTGGCAGACTTTATGAGGCCTTGGATCTTATTCTATAGGTTCAAAATCGGCTGCGCCGTGCTTACAAAGAGGACAGACGATGTCGTCAGGCAGTTCGTCGCCTTCGTAGACATAACCGCAAACCTTGCAGACAAAACCCTTCTTGCCTTCAGTCTCAGGCTTGGGCTTTACGTTGTTCTGGTAGTATGTATATGTCATCGTTTCCTTCTTGGTTATGACGCGCGATTCGACAACGGAGCAGATGAACATGCCATGCGTTCCGAGATCGACATAGTCTTCGACCTTCAAAGAGAAGAAGGCATTGATGTACTGAGGCAGGAACCTCAATCCGTTGTCAGATCTCATCTCCTCTATTCCTGCGAATTTATCAGCAGTTCTGCCGGACTGGAAACCGAAGTTCTCGAATACCGAGAACGGGGCGTCGGTAGACAAGCAGTTGACGTTCATTATGCCGGTCTGCTGAATTACATGATGAGAGTAGTTATCCTTGTTGATCGTAACAGCGATCCTGTTCGGAGTATTGGTTACCTGCGTAACGGTATTGACGATAAGACCATTGTCCTTCTTGCCGTCATTGGATGTAACGACGTAAAGACCGTATCCGATATTAAACAATGCCTTAAGATCGTTCTTGTCTGCAGTCTCGGACTTTCTTGCCTTGTATTCTGCGCAGAACTCTTCTGCAAGCGCCTCGAGCTGTGCGCTGCTCTCTTCATTTAGCGCTGACTTGATGTGAACGGTGTTGTCTGCAAAAGTCAGGTTCCTGCACTTTTCGAACATGCCCTTCATGATCTTGGCTGCCATAGGCGCCCATGAACCGTTCTCGATAAGACCGATCTTGCGGTTCGCGAAATTGCGCTCCGTAAGATGGTTTATGAACTCTCTCATGAACGGGAAGATCTCCGCATTGTATGTAGTCGTAGCCAGGATGATCTTGCCGTAGCGGAACGCATCCTCGACCGCCTCTGCCATGTCGCAGCGCGCAAGATCGTTAACCGCAACCTTGGGACAGCCCTTGCTCCGGAGCATGTCTGCGAGCTTTAAGACAGCATTTTTGGTGTTGCCGTAAACAGAAGTGTAGCAGATGACTATGCCCTCTGTTTCCTGCTGGTAAGCAGACCATGTCTGATACAGGCCGATGTAGTAGCCCAGGTTCTCTGAAAGAACAGGTCCGTGCAGCGGGCAGATGATGCTGATATCAAGAGCTGCTGCCTTCTTTAAGACAGACTGCACCTGAGCACCGTACTTGCCGACGATGCCGATGTAGTATCTTCTCGCTTCACATGCCCAGTCTTCTTCAACATCGAGGGCTCCGAACTTACCGAAACCGTCTGCAGAGAATAAGACCTTGTCCGCCTGATCGTAGGTCATTATTACTTCCGGCCAGTGGACCATGGGAGCTGCGATAAAGCTCAGAGTGTGTTTGCCGAGCTCTAAGCTGTCTCCCTCGCCAACTACGACCTGGCGGTCTTCGAACGCCGTGCCGAAGAAATTCTGCATCATGGCAAAAGCCTTGGATGAAGAGACGATCCTGGCATCAGGATAAGCCTTTGCGAAGTTAACTATGTTCGCAGAGTGGTCAGGCTCCATGTGCTGGACTACAAGATAGTCAGGCTTCCTGCCGTCCAATGCTTTTTCCAGGTTATCGAGCCATTCATGCGTAAAGCTCTTATCGACCGTGTCCATTATCGCGATCTTGTCATCCTTAATGACATAAGAATTGTACGCCATGCCGTTAGGCACTATGTACTGCCCCTCGAAAAGGTCGATCTTGTGGTCGTTAACGCCCACATAAATAATGTCGTTTGTTACCCTCATAAAGTTTCTCCTTGTGTTACTTGGACAGGTCGATCTTTCTTACCTGATCTCTTACCTTGAGTACGAACGTAGGTGACACTGAAAGCTCATCGATGCCCATCCTAAGGAATGTCTCCGTGAGCGTCGTATCAGCGCCGAGCTCACCGCAGATGCCGATCCAGCAGTTATGCTTGTGAGCATTCTCAGCTGCCATCTTGATGAGCCTTAAGATCGCTTCGTGGTGTGTATCAACGAACGGCTCGATCTTCGGATTCTGTCTGTCACATGCCAGTGTGTACTGCGTAAGATCGTTAGTGCCTACGCTGAAGAAATCACACATGGGAGCGAGAAGATCGCTTATGACAGCTGCTGCCGGAGTCTCGATCATGATGCCGTGCTCGACGTTATCGGGGATAACTACGCCTTCAGCCTTGAGCTCAGCCCTTACGCTCTCGCAGATCGTGTTGATCTTCTCGAGTTCTGATACTGATGTGATCATCGGGAACATGATGCCGAGGCTGCCGTATGCCGATGCACGGTAGAGGGCCCTTAACTGTGTCCTGAATATCTCGGGACGCGTAAGGCAGATCCTTATCGCCCTTATACCCATTGCCGGGTTCTCTTCCTTATCGAGGTTAAAGTAATCAACCTGCTTGTCAGCGCCGATATCAAGAGTCCTTATGATGACCTTGCGGCCGCCCATGTCCTCTAATACCTTGCGGTAAGCCTTGAACTGTTCTTCTTCTGTCGGATAGTCGTCGTTCTCAAGATATAAGAACTCACTCCTGAACAGGCCAATTCCGCCTGCATCGTTCTGAAGGACAGCCCCTACGTTCTTAACGCTTCCTATGTTGGCGAAGATCTTGATCCTGGTTCCGTCTAAGGTTACGTTCTCCTTGCCCTTAAGATCCTGGAGCAGTTTCTTCTTCTCGATATCTTCTGTCTGCTTCTTCGTCATAACTTCCAGTGTCTCAGGATCGGGATCCACATAGACCTCGCCCGTGAAACCGTCAACGATCACGAAGTCGCCGTCCTTGATGTTCTCTAAGAATTCATCGCCCACGCCGATTATCGCAGGGATGTTCATGTTTCTTGCCAGGATCGCTGTATGCGAGTTGGAGGATCCGTGAGAGGTAACGAATGCGAGGACCTTCTCCTTGTCTAATGAAACTGTCTCTGAAGGCGCAAGATCGTCTGCGCAGACAACATACTTGCCGTCGCCTGATGCATCAGAAGATCCGCCTCCGCCAAGGCATGCAATGAGACGGTTGGAGATATCCTTAACGTCTGCCGCCCTTGCCTGCATGTAGCTGTCATCCATCGATGCGAACATCTCAGCAAAGTTGTCTGCCGTAACCTTAACGGCATACTCGGCATTAACCTTGCGCGTATCGATAAGGTTGATGATGGAATCGTTGTAGTCCTCGTCTTCGAGCATCATCATGTGCACTTCAAAGATCTGCGCGTGATCCTCGCCGACTTCCTTCAAGGCTTTCTCGTAGATAGCCTGAAGCTGTTCTATGGCAAGCTCTTTTGCCTTCTCCACACGGGCCTTCTCGGCCTCTATGTCTTCCACGTGATCGTGCTTGACTTCGGCGCCCTGCCTCTTGAACACAGATACATTACCGATAGCGACAGCGCCGTAAACGCCCTTTCCGGTATACTTGATCATAGGAATGTCCTCCTGATTGTTACTTGGGATCAGAGATTCGCTTCGAGGAATTCCTTTACTGCTTCGATGGCAGCATCCTCATCCTCACCTTCTGCCTTAACAGTTATAGTATCGCCGCACTTAACGCCAAGGCCCATGACTGCCATGAGTTTTGTAGCGCCTGCTTCCTTCTCGCCCTTGGCGATCGTGATGACACTTGCAAATTCCTTGCACTTCTTGGCGAGGTTTCCTGCAGGTCTTGCGTGGATACCGATCTCGTCCTTGATTACGTAGTCAAATGTTTTCATGTTTGTGTCCTCCTGTATTTTTATTTTTTGTATCTTTCTTCCAATTCCTTGAGCGTCGGATACGACGGGATAGCGCCCTTGGCGCCTACGCTTATGGTGCAGTATTCGCTCATGAACAAAAGTGCCTCATCCAGTCTTTCTGATGTAAGATCATTGATGTTCTCCCTGGTTACACCATACTCATTAAGCTTCCAAAGGAACGAACCGATCGATGCGTCTCCTGCGCCCGTTGTATCGACCACGTCACCGGGCAGAACGCCGCAGTGACCTTTTGCATTCCGGGTATAAGCAAAAGCTCCCTTCTTGCCGCATGTATAAAGGATGAGCTTTACATTGCCGTTAAATAGAACAGGCAACGCTTTCTCAATCTCATCTGTTCCTGTAATGAACTCCAGTTCCTCATCTGATATCTTGAGGATATCCGCATAAGGCAGGAATTCCTCTACGGCCGCCTTAAGAGCAGCTGCGCTCTTCCACAAAGGGAATCTCAGGTTCGGATCAAAGCTTATAAGACTGCCTTTTGCTTTTGCATATTCGATCGCCTTGACATGGGCATTCTTCATCGGGAAATCGCCTAAGGACACGCTGCAGAAATGAAGCGCAAACGCATCTTCGAAAGCATCCGAAGGCACCTGGGACTCATCGTAGAGCATGTCAGCAGAAGGGTTTCTGTAGAATGAGAAAGTCCGGTCTCCGTCCTTGTCGAGACTTACAAAAGCGAGCGCGGTATTAGCCTTATCCGTAAATGAGATATAAGACGTGTCTATGCCTGTCTTGCCAAGATATCTCTCTATCTTGTGTCCGAACGGATCGTCGCCTAACTGCGTGAGAAAGACAGAGTTTCCTCCGAGCCTCGAAAAGGCTCCGCAGACATTGGCAGGCGCGCCTCCGACTGCCGGGAAGAATGACCCGACATCGTCAAAAGCAACTCCTTTTGCTGAAGGTATAAAATCAATCAGCGCTTCGCCGATCGCTATGAGCTTTCTACTATTCAAAACCCCTTACCTCCGTCTTGTTGATACTGCGGATAAACAGATCTATGCCCTTTGCTCTGATCACAGGTCTTTGCGTATCAGGATAGAACCTGGTGCTCATGACATATCTTCCGCCGTTATAGAAGATCTCAAGACTCGACTTGTCGGCAATAACCGTTATGTCCTTCAGCCCGTTTATCACAGCCTTGCGCACAGTCCTGCCGGCTCCGGACTCATCTTCAAATGAGAGCATGGCAACGTTATCAGAATAACTGATCTTAGCCCCGCCGATGCTAAGTTCAAACGAAGCCCCTTCAGAAACCTCTGCCTTCACGGCATACGGAAATTCCGGAGCATCGTCACTTAACGATCCCCAACCGCCGTTATAATCTACGACAGGAGTCTGAAGAAGGGCTCCGTCAGGAGCAACGCTGAGTCTTCTGGGCAATGTAAGACAGTGCTGCCAGCCCAGCTCTGTCGTCTTGTTGGTATAAGGAATATCTCCTATTCCCATCCAGCCTATGAGGAGACGGTCTCCGTTCTTATCAATGAAGGTCTGAGGAGCATAGAAATCAAATCCCATGTCGAACTCTTCAAACTCACCCTTAAGATCTTCATCTTCGTATCTGAAGTATCCTGCTGAATAGACATTCTGGAACTTATATTCCTCATGCGGAACGCCCTGCGGCGACAGTCCCAGGAACCACTTGCCCTCCACGTCAAACAGGTCGGGGCATTCCCACATATAGCCGAAGTCTTTCCTCGTAAGAAATCTTACGAAGTGCCAGTCATCAGGATCATTGGCCTCATAGAAAAGGATGCCGCCCTCATCATCCAAAGTCCTTGCGCCCAGGACCATCTTCCACTTGCCGTCTTCGATCCAGACCTTCGGATCTCTTACATGGCAGGACATTTCCTTGGGGTAATCGGAGTTTCTTAAGATGATGTTTTTCGCGCCCATGTGAATGCCGTCAGAAGACACCACATGGATCTGGTTGGCTTCGCGTCCCGCGGTAATGTAATCGTAGTCACCCGGAAGCTTGACGTTGCCTGTATAGAAGATATGCATCTTTCCCTCGTGGATGACAGCGCACCCGGAGTAGACTCCGCTCCTGTCCTCAGGGATATCAGGCTCGAAAACGATGCCCGTATAATCGAAGCTCTTCATGTCATCAGAGCTCTCAAAGTGCCCCCAGCACTTCCGTCCTGCTCCTGACGGACTGTCAGGAGAGAACTGGAAGTATACATGGTATTTGCCGCCGAAGCAGCACAGACCATTGGGGTCGTTGAGCCAGCCTGCGCGAGGTTCGAGATGGATCAAAGATCGCCAGTCGTTAGCCATATGAATTACCTTTACTTAGTTATCTTAACGAGGTCAGCGAGCTGCTCGACAGAGCCTGTAGTTACATGCGTGACATCGGCAAAGTCATCAGTATTCGTAACGATGACAGGTGTTGCCGTTGAATAGCCAGAAGCCTTGATCTTATCGATGTCGAACTTAACGAGCTTATCGCCCTTTTTGACCTTGTCGCCTTCCTTGATGAAAGCTTCAAATCCTTCGCCCTTCATCTCAACGGTGTTGACACCGATGTGGATAAGGAGCTCTGCGCCGTTATCAAGCTGGATGCCTATCGCATGCTTGGTATCAAAAAGAGTAGTGATCTCACCGTCACCGGGAGCAACAACGAGGCCTTCTGAAGGCTCTACAGCTGCGCCCTGTCCCAGGACACCGCTTGCAAAAGTATCGTCCGGAACATCAGCAAGTGCTATGGCATTGCCCTTCAGAGGAGAAGCGATAATGATATCGGAAGGTCCTTCTTCCTTAACTTCTTCCTTAACTTCTTCCTTAACTTCTTCCTTAACTTCCGCAGGTGCAGGCGCGGGGGCAGCAGGAGCTTCCTGCGGCTTCTCGTCTTGCCAGAGTGCCCAGGACACGATAAATGCAACTGCTGATGCGACTACGAATGTTAAGAGATAACCTACGAAACTCTCAGTAGTAATGAGGAATCCGAATACGCCTGTAACACCATTGGCAGTAGCATATACATTCATTATGGAAGCAACTGCCGCGCCGCATGCGCCGCCGATCATGCCGGCGATAAGAGGCTTCATGAATCTCAAGTTGACACCGAAGATCGCAGGTTCAGTGATTCCGAGGAATGCTGAAAGTGATGCGGGAAGTGCCATGGATTTAAGCTTCTTCTGCTTTGTCTTAAGTGCGACCGCAAGAGCAGCTGCACCCTGAGCAACGTTTGCAGCAGTAGCTATCGGCATCCAGATATTCATGTTATTAGCTGCGAGCATCGAGAGCTCGATCGCATTGTACATATGGTGTACACCAGCAACGACAGTCGGTGCATATACCGCGCCCATGAGGAACGCGCCGATTCCGAACGGGATCGTGATGAGACTTGTAGCCCCCTTCAATACCCATGACTCGACCGTCGCGAAGACGGGGCCGATGAGAGTCATCGTCAAAAAGCCTGTTACAAGAACTGTAACGAGAGGCGTGACGAAAAGATCAATGACCTCGGGAACCTTCTTGTGCAGCCAATTTTCGAGCTTGCACATAAGGAAGACTGCGATTACGACAGGAATAACATGTCCCTGATAACCCGTATTCTGGATATCCCACAGGCCAAACCACGACCATAGCGTCGTCGTCTCCGCGCCGTCGCCGACGGACCATGCGTTGACGAGATCCGTGTGGATCATGATCATACCGATAACGGCACCGAGGTAGATGTTGCCCTTAAATATCTTGGCAGCACTTACCGCAATGAGTATCGGAAGGAATACCAATGCTGCGTTTGAGAAGAGATTCAGCAGTCCGAAGAAATATGAATCTGAAAGATGAGGGAAGGCCCTGGAAAGACCGCCCAAAAGACCGTTAAGAAGACCGGTTGCAACGATCGCAGGAATGATAGGGACGAAGATGTCGCCCAGTGTCTTGATCATTCTCTTATACCAGGGGGCCTTGGATGCTGCGGCAGCCTTGACATCATCCTTGGATGCTGCGGCTACACCGGCAAGATCGATGAATTCATCGTAAACCTTGTTAACTGTTCCCGTTCCGATGATGATCTGGAGCTGTCCCTGTGCTTCGAATACACCCTTAACACCGTCGACATTCTCAAGAACCTCTTTCTTGACTTTTGAGTTGTCCGCGATGACAAGGCGCAATCTGGTCGCACAATGAGCTGCGCTTACAAGATTTCCTGAAGTGCCTATAGCTTCAAGGATCTCTTTGGCCGATTGTCTGTAATCCATACACTGATCTCCTTTAATTTATTTGCAGAATAAGCAGTCTGCATACCCAAACTCTAACAATTCCAAAAGTAATAAACAACAAAATACAAAAGTTGTTAAAATTAGTTTACAATTTGTTTTCTAAGCGCGCGTTATTCCGGGGTAACGCTCTGTTATACACTGATATTGGGTCATTTCACCTGTTAAGCCTTTTAATTAATTTGATTTAATCAACAAGGGTGATAGAATTGTCCCTGGGGAAACATGTTATGAGTAAGACCGGTTTAAGAAAAACGCTTTCATTATTTCTCAGCATCCTGCTGACAGTGACTTTTGTTATGTCATCCGCTTTCGCAGACGATGAAGATAAGACAGTCCGCGTAGGCTGGTTTGAATCACCATTTAACATAACGGATGATCAGGGAAGAAGATCCGGATACTCTTATGAATACCAGCGCAAGATAGCAGCATACACCGGATGGAACTACGAATATGTCGAAGGATCCTGGATAGAACTCTTCCATATGTTGGAGTGCGGCGAGATAGATATGCTCAGCGATGTTTCATATACTCCGGAGCGTGCCGAGGAGATCCTCTACCCTTCTATCCCCATGGGTCAGGAAGACTACTATATCTATATTCCTGCTTCTTCCAGCGAGATCAAGTATAACGACCTTTCCACCTTAAGCGGCAAATACATAGGCGTCACGAAGGGAAGCGTCCAGGAAGGCATATTCCGCAACTGGGCAGAAGAGCGCGGTCTTGATATCAATGTCGTGGAACTTGAAGGTTCAGAAGATGAGTCACTTGATAAGATGCTGAGCGGCGAACTCGATGCCTTTGTAACATTGGACAGTTACGGCAATTACCACTCCCTGACCCCTGTTGCCATGGTCGGTTCTTCTGATTTCTATTTTGCGGTAAGCAAAGACCGCCCTGACCTTCTGAGCGATCTTGAATCAGCTCTCTTCTCCATACAGGAAGAAGACAAATACTACGCAGAGCACCTTTACGACACTTATCTTAACAACTCAGGAACGGAAAGTTTTCTTTCAAATACCGAGCTTGACTGGCTTGAAGAGCATGGTCCCATCCGCATCGGTTACCAGGATAATTACCTTGCTTTCTGCGCGAAAGACCCTGAGACAGGCGAACTGACGGGAGCTCTTAAGGATTACCTCGAATACCTCTCCACATGCCTGTCTAATGCCGAAGTGGAATTTGAGGCCGTATCGTATCCTACGGCGGCGGCCGCGATGTCCGCGCTTCTGGACGGCGAGATAGACTTAATGTTTCCTGCTAACTTCACGGACTACTATGGAGAGCTCCAGGGTTTTGTCGTAAGCCAGCCCCTTATGAGGACCGGGATGCTCGCAGTGGTGCGCGAATCAGACCAGCAGTCGTTCTCCAAGAAAGATGACATCATCGTTGCGATCAACGCAGGCAATCCCAATTATGAGTTGTTTGTTGAGAATAATTTCCCCGACTGGACCCCTGAGCACTATCTTGATACTCCCGCATGTCTTCAGGCTGTAGCGAATGGGGAAGCTGACTGCATCCTTATCAGCAACTACCGATACAACAATATTTCGGATCTGTGCAAGAGCCTAAAGCTTACCACCCTTTCCACAGGCGTAGATCTGGACTACTGCTTCGCCATAAAGGAAGGCAACACCACGCTCTATTCGATAATGGGCAAACTTACGACGATGGTCCCGGATTCTGTAACCAATGCTTCTCTCAACTACTATTCCACAGAAGATGCCAAGGTAACCTTCTGGGACTACATAAAGGAATACTTCACCGTGGTAATGACGGTCCTTGCCGTGATCCTGGTCATCATCGTACTGCTTCTGGCCAACACACTGAGGCTTGAGCACAAGGCCACGGAAGAGGAGCAGCACTCCAAGGATCTCAGCAAGCGTGTTAATTACGATGCTCTTACCTCAGTGCGCAACAAAGGTGCTTTTACCGAGTATCTAAGCAGCATTAAGCAGAGGATAGAAAGCGGCGAGGAACCGGATGTTGCCGTCTGCATCTTTGACTGCAATGACCTTAAGTTCATCAATGACAAATACGGTCATACAAGAGGCGACGAGTACATCAAGAACTCCTGCCACTTCATCTGTACGACTTTCCGTCACAGCGCGGTATTCCGTATCGGCGGTGATGAGTTTGCAGCGGTAGTAATGAATAATGACTTCCTTATCAGAGACGAGCTCATCAGCAAGTTCACAGAGCAGCAGGAAGCGATCTCAAGAGAGGCTGAAGAACCATGGAACAAGATCAAGATAGCCATGGGCATCGCAGTCTACGATAAGGAGACTGATACCAGCCTTGATGATACGGTATCAAGAGCTGATGCTCTCATGTACGAGAACAAGAAGATCCTTAAAGGAACAGATGACGTCAGGTAATGGCGCTTACCATACTCCTTACATAATCCTCAACATATGAAGGTGCATCCTTGCCGTGCTCGGCGATCAGCTTGACTATGGCTGAACCGACGATGACACCGTCCGCATGCTGTGACATCTCTTTTGCCTGTTCAGGAGTCGAGATACCGAACCCTATTGCGCACGGCACATTTGCAGAGCTCTTAACAGCTCTTCCGAGGCTCGGGATGTCTGTGTTGATCTTGCTCCTTACACCTGTAACGCCGAGGCTCGATACGATGTATATGAAGCCTTCAGCAGATGAAGCGATCTTCGCGATACGGTCTTCTGATGTGGGTGCTATAAGGGATACAAAATCAAGACCATATCCTCTCATGACTGATGCGAATTCTTCCTTTTCCTCGTAGGGAACATCAGGAAGGATGAAGCCTGAGATGCCGCACTCTTTAGACTTAACGCAGAATCTCTCTATGCCGTATGAGAATACGACATTGGCATATGTCATGAACACCATGGGGATCGTTACGCCTCTTTCGCTTCTGAGCCTTTTTGCCATGTCAAAGATCCTGTCCGTGGTGGCGCCGGCTTCAAGTGCCCTTATTGAAGCTTCCATGATCACAGGGCCTTCAGCTGTCGGATCAGAGAAAGGGATGCCGAGCTCGATCATTGATGCTCCTGCCTTCTGCATCCTTACGATGCACTCTTCAGTCGTCTCAAGATCAGGATCACCGCATGTTATAAAAGGTATAAAAGCTTTTCCGTTTATAAAAGCCTTGCTTATATCACTCATTGATATCCTCCCCTCTGTATCTTGCGATAGCAGCGCAGTCCTTGTCTCCTCTGCCCGAAATGGTGATTACCATTATCTTGTCCTTGGGGAGCGTGGGTGCGAGCTTCATCGCATATGCAACTGCATGTGCAGATTCGATCGCAGGGATAATGCCCTCTGTCTTAGATAAGAACTCAAATGCATTTACTGCCTCTTCATCAGTTATCGCAACATACTCTGCCCTTCCAGTATCGTGGAGCATTGCATGCTCAGGTCCGATGCCGGGGTAATCAAGACCTGCAGAGATGGAATAAACAGGTGCGATCTGTCCGTACTCATTCTGGCAGAAATAAGACTTCATGCCGTGGAAGATGCCGACCTTGCCGGTATTGATCGTAGCGGCCGTCTCAAATGTATCGATGCCTCTGCCTGCTGCTTCGCATCCGATGAGCTTAACATCTTTATCGTTAATGTAGTGGTAGAAAGAACCTATAGCATTGGAACCGCCGCCGCAGCATGCGAGGACATAGTCAGGAAGCCTGCCCTCTGCTTCTAAGACCTGCGCTCTTGACTCTCTGGAGATGACCGCCTGGAAATCCCTGACGATCGTAGGGAAAGGATGAGGACCCATTACGGAACCTAAGCAGTAATGAGTGTCGTCGATCCTTGTCGTCCATTCACGCATTGCCTCCGATACCGCATCCTTGAGTGTTGCAGTACCTGAAGTAACAGGCATGACGGAAGCGCCCAGGAGCTTCATCCTGTACACATTAAGTGCCTGACGCTCTGTATCGACCTTGCCCATGAAGACCTTGCACTCCATGCCCATGAGAGCAGCTGCTGTTGCGGTAGCAACGCCGTGCTGTCCAGCGCCTGTCTCAGCTATGAGCCTGGTCTTGCCCATCTTCTTGGCAAGAAGAGCCTGACCTAACACGTTATTGATCTTATGTGATCCCGTGTGATTAAGATCTTCCCTCTTAAGGTAGATCCTGCAGCCGCCAAGAGCCTCAGTCAGCTTAGATGCAAAGTAGAGATTTGAAGGTCTTCCCGCATAGCCGTTAAACAGATCCTCAAGCTCTTTGTTAAACTCAGGATCGTCCTTATAGTGGTTATATGCTTCCTCTAATTCTATGACTGCATTCATCAGGGTCTCGGGGATATACTGTCCGCCGTGAATACCGAATCTTCCCTTTGATTCTCCCATCTTAAATTCCTTTCTGCTATATAGAGCGCACTGCTTCTATGAATCTTCTTATCTTATCTCTGTCCTTGACTCCGTCTGTCTCAACGCCCGAACTGACATCAAGGCAATATGGCTTAAGAGCTCCTGCAGCTTCAGCTGCGTTATCGGGATCAAGACCTCCTGCGAGGAAATAGTCCCTTCCCGGATCTTCTATCAGTTCCCAGGGGAACGTTCTTCCCGTCCCTGCTCCCGAATCGAACATTATAAAGTCTGCGCCTGAGGCTGAAGCGGCCCTGACATCTTCTTTTGTCTTGACCTTAAAGGCCTTTATCACAGGCTTGCCGAGCCTTCTTTTTACTTCTGCTATGTAGGCTTCATCTTCTGCGCCGTGGAGCTGCACCATGTCTACTCCGCTGACCTGGACTTCATCTATCAGATCTTCAAGGGGCTCATCAAGGAACACGCCTACTGACCTGATATTACTGTCTAAGTTTTCGAGGAGCAGCCTCGCCTTGTCAGGCTCGATAAACCTCTTCCTGCTCCCGCGCCAGAACACAAATCCGCAGTACTCGGGGATAAAGCTGTTTACCGCTTCTATGTCCTCCGGCCTTGTAAGCCCGCATATCTTGATCTTAGTATCACTCATTGACCGTCTCTTAAGTTCCTGATGAATGCCTTCTTGTCTTCAGCTCTCATTACCGATTCGCCGATGAGGACTGCATCCACCTTATTGTCCGCGAGCACCATTATATCATCATGTGACTTGATGCCGCTCTCTGCGACGAACAAAGCGTCATCTCCAACGATCTGCCTAAGTCTCAGACAGTTAGAAGGATCGACCGTGAAGTCTCTTAAGTTCCTGTTGTTTACGCCTACTACTCTTGCGCCTTCGCCTATGACCATCCTGACTTCTTCTTCATTATGCGCTTCGGCGAGCACGGAGAGACCCAATGAATCAGCGATCGACATATACTTTCCAAATGTCTTGCTGTCTAATATGGATGCTATGAGCAGCACCGCCGAAGCTCCTCTTGCAGAAGCCTCATAGATCATGTACTCGTCTATTACAAAGTCTTTCCTAAGGCACGGCACGGATACTTCTTTTGCGATCTCCTCGAGATAAGCTATGCTTCCCATAAACCACTTGGGTTCGGTAAGGACTGATATCGCCGAGGCGCCTGCCTCTTCGTATTCTTTGGCGATCTGAAGGTATGGGAAATCAGGAGCGATCAGCCCTTTTGAAGGAGATGCCTTCTTGCATTCGCAGATAAAGCTCATTCCTTCTTTAGCAAGTTCCTTCTCGAAAAGGTTGTCCCTGCCGTCAGCCTTTCTTATCCCGCCCGCGGTAAGACCAAGGTCTGTCATCTCAGCAGATGAGATGATCTCCTTGGCCTCCCTTACCAGAAGCCTATTATGATCTGCAATTGTCTCTAATATATCTGCCATCTTACTTGTTTGACTTCTCAACGAACTCATCGAGCTTCTTAAGAGCGCTTCCATCCTTGATGAGATCTCTTGCGATAGCGATACCGTCTGATATGGAGACGGCCTTGCCTGCCGCATAGATGGCAGCGCCTGCATTGAGAAGGACTACGTTGAGCTTGGGTCCCGTGATATTGCCGCTCAAGATGTCTCTTGTGATCTTGGCATTCTCGGCAGGATCTCCGCCTACGATGTCATCCTTGGCACCTCTCGTAAGACCGAAGTCTTCAGGCTTGATCTCATATGTCTTGATGATGCCGTCCTCACAGAGCTCTGCAACGAATGTCTCTGATGAACCTGAGATCTCATCGAGCTTGTCCTCTCCATAGACTACAAGAGCTCTCTTGGCGCCCAGGGACTTAAGAACGTGAGCTACCGGCTCAGCAAGATACTGATCGTATACGCCAAGGAGATAGAAGTCAGGTACTGCAGGATTTGTAAGGGGGCCTAAGATATTAAATACCGTTCTGAATCCCAATTCCTTACGGATAGGTCCGACATACTTCATGGATGTGTGGTACTTCTGCGCAAAGAAGAAGCAGAATCCTACATCAGAAAGAAGCTTAACGCAGTCCTCGGGTTCTATGTTGATGTTGGCACCTAAAGCCTCAAGGCAGTCAGCCGTACCGGACTTGGATGAAGCCGCTCTGTTGCCGTGCTTAGCGACCTTGATGCCTGCTGCGGCGATAACAAAAGCTGATGTTGTGGAGATGTTGAAGGAGCTTGCCTTGTCTCCGCCTGTTCCTACGATCTCAAGGACCTTCAGATCACCCTTGTCGACCTTCATGGCATGTTCTCTCATGGCAGCTGCGCATCCTGAGATCTCATCTATGGTCTCAAACCTTGCGCTCTTTGTGGAGAGTGCAGCGAGGAATGCGGCATTCTGTGTAGGCGTTGATTCGCCGTTCATGATCTCATTCATCGTCTGATATGCTTCATCGTATGTGAGGTCTTCCTTGTTTACGATCTTCTCGATAGCTTGCTTGATCATTTTTATAATCCTCCTTAAGCTTTTGTTATAGCAATGAAATTTCTTAATATCTTCTGTCCCACGGGAGTCATTATGGACTCGGGATGGAACTGCAGTCCGTATATCTCATGATCTCTGTGCTTAACTGCCATTATCTCACCATCGTCGGCAGTTGCAATGACTTCAAGGCATGAAGGAAGAGTTTCCCTGTCTGCTGCAAGAGAATGGTATCTTGCCACGGGTATCATCTCTCCTAAACCCTCGAAGATCTTACTTCTCTCGTTAAGCGTTGCGACCGACTGCTTGCCGTGCATCAGTGTCTTGGCATAAGTGATCTTGCCGCCGAAAGCTTCGCAGATGGCCTGATGGCCAAGGCATACGCCAAGGATCGGGAACCTGCCTGCAAGCTTTACTACGGCTTCTTCGCAGATCCCAGCATCAGCGGGCCTTCCCGGACCCGGCGATAAGATCACGGCAGAAGGATCCATTTCTATTATCTCTTCTACAGTTACCTTATTGTTTCTTACAACCTTGATATCAGGCGTGATCTCTCCTATGAGCTGATAGAGGTTATATGAGAAAGAATCGTAGTTATCAATGATCAGTATCATATAAACCTCCTTAGATCTCACCGTCTTCAGCCTGCTCTATCGCCTTGACGACAGCGGCAGCCTTGTTGATGCATTCCGTATATTCCTTCTCGGGGTCGGAATCATAGACGATTCCTGCGCCCGATCTTACGAAGATCTTGTTGTTCTTCTTGTATGCGATCCTTATGGCGATGCATGTATCAAGATTGCCCGCAAAATCAATGTATCCGATGGCTCCTCCGTAGATGCCGCGCTTATTGTTTTCGAGCTCGTTTATAAGCTCACATGCCCTTATCTTCGGTGCGCCTGAAAGCGTTCCCGCAGGAAGGATGGAGTCTATCGCATCCATCACATCCAGGTCTTGTCTTAGTGTTCCCCTTACGGTCGAACCGATATGCATTACGTGTGAAAAACGCTGTATCTCGTGGTACTTCTCGACCTTGACGCTTCCGAACTCGGAGATCTTGCCGATGTCGTTCCTGCCCAGATCCACGAGCATGTTATGTTCGGCAAGTTCCTTGGGATCCTGCAGAAGGTCCTTCTCGAGGTTCTTGTCTTCTTCATCCGTCTTTCCCCTTGGCCTGGTGCCCGCAAGAGGGAATGTGTGAAGCGTTCTTCCTTCCAGCTTGACGAGGGTCTCAGGCGAAGCACCTGCGACCTCTACGTCTGTGCCGGAAAAATAAAACATATATGGGGAGGGGTTAAGTGTCCTTAATATGCGGTAAACATTGAGCATGGAACCTTCGTAATCGGCGCAGAGCCTGTTGGATAAGACGATCTGGAAAATATCGCCCTCCTTGATGTGGTATTTAGCCTTGTTTACCATCTCGCAGAATTCTTCCTTGCCGAAAAGGGGCGTGATCTCTGACTTGAGCTTGCCCGGCTTCTCATCTGCAGGCTCGCCATGTCTTATGAGATCTACAAGAGACTTAAGATTCTCTGTTGCCTTCTTATATCCTTCCTCGCCTGAGGAAACATCCATGTTGTCAATGAGTATTATCTTCTGTCTTAAGTTATCAAAGACTATTACCTGCTTAAAGAGCATGAGGTCACAGTCTTTAAAGTTCTCCTGGTCTTCGGCATCGAGATTAAGCGTGGGTTCGGCGTACTTGATGTAGTCGTATGCGAAGTAACCTACAAGGCCTCCCGTAAATGTCGGAAGATAACCAAACCTCGCGCTCTTGTGATCCGCCAAGATCTTTCTTATGACATCTGCAGGCTTGTCAGTCTCTAAGACCTCGTCTCCCACGCAGACTTTGCCATTGATGCATGTGATCTCCAGTTCAGGATCGAAGCTCATGAACGAATACCTTCCCCACTTGTCGGAATCCTCAATGGATTCGAGCATGAAGGTGTGCTTCGAATGGTTCTTTAAGATCTTGAGCACTTCGATGGGAGTCCTTATGTCAGATAAGATCTCAGTGCTGACCGGGATGAGCTTGATGCCTGTCTCACCGCTCTTTGCCGCGATGGACATAACCTCGTCAAGTGATGGCCTGATATTCATTCTAATTCTCCTTTCCTTCGCCGATGGGCAATAAAAAAGCCCCCGACGGAAAATACATTTTCCAGTCAAGGACGAATCAGAATTCTTATTCCGCTCCGCGGTGCCACCTTGCTTCGCGACCTTTGGGATCGCACTCTTAGCGGGATACCAACATATCCCCGGCAGCTTACGCGTGCCTGACGTCACATATTTAGTGTGCCCTCCGCGGTCCATTTGATGATCTGCATCTCCGCCCCATTCTCAGCATCAGGGGCTCTCTGTGGGCGCATATAACACCTTTATCTCCGCATCAACGGTTTGAAATTGTTGGTCTAAAGATAAACCTTTTGTATTTGCGTGTCAATAGCATTCTTCAGCGCTTAGATATAATCATCCACTTCGCTCAGGATCGCGATGCGGGAATCAACAACAGCGATCTCCTTCTCGATCTTTAATATCTTTCCTGCCTCCAGAATGGAATTCTTCATATGGCTTCGTGTATAAAGCAGATACTGATGTCTTGCAACCAAGCCCTTGAGGATCTCTCTTCTTTCAGCATCGGAAACATCATCAGGTATATCTGTCCTGTAAGACTCTGCAGTATCAACCGGTTTGGAAGAATCGAAAACTGTAAACCTTTCTGTACAGATCCGCGAATCGGCAACCCATGCATCAACAGAGTATTCACCAGGACTTAATTTGACAACACCGTTCTGTTTCAATATCAGCATCAGGCTGAATTTTTCAAATCCGGGCTCGACGTCAACTTCCATCGTCTGGTTCAGGACCTCATTGTTGTAACAGTCATACACGGTGTAATTGTAATGCAGAGTAGTGAACACTCCTATAGGATCCGTGAGAATGATCTGCATCGAAAGATATGAAAACCTTGCAAGATCCACACGTCTTGTTGAGTTTCTGATCGGGAAATAATCGTCTTCACTGTTGGTACATACAAATTGGAGAAAAGCGATCCTGTCTTTTCCATTGGTGTTTCTGTGGGAACGGCGCGTCATCCTTAATACTCGCGGATTCATAGTCTCCTTGACTATTGCGGTACCATTGGCATTTAGTTCTTTTCTTTGATGCTGAGAAGCCGGCTTATCATCTTCCCTGTCAGGGTCATAGAACCTGAATGCATGTTCAAATACCTGTGAATTCTGAACCCATGCCTCAATACGGTATATTCCGACATCGTATTTGAAACCGTCTCCGTCATTAAGGACCCACACTTTACTTAGCTTGGTGTATTCCGGTTTGAAGTCAAGTTCATTCTTGAATGAAAAGACCGTGTTTCCCATATCATCGTAAACGGATAATCCATATGACACTTTGGGATCATAGATGGTTTCGCTTAAGATGAACTGAACGGCGATATAGTTATAATCTGTTGTTTTGAAACTGTTCTTAGCAGGATTGGTCGGCCACACATCATCAGCGTTTTCTGCTCCGACCAGCTGGATCGCACTGATCAGCCTGGGACCGCCGGCACGCTTCTCCTTCTCAGATAATGAGTTTTTCTCCTCAGAAGAATCGATCAGCTTAAAATTGTATTCAAACACTCTGGAATCACATACCCATGCTTCCAGATGATAATCACCGGGTTCAAACCGATAGGTCCCATCTTTGTTTGTGATCCTGATCCTCGTCCTGATACCCTTTATTGTCGGCTTATGCTCTTTATCGTGACTATATGAATAGACTTTATTTCCAAGCTTGTCATATATATCGATCCCGTTGGGAAGTATTGGCAGATCTATAGTCTCTTTCAATCCGACACGGACGATAAGATATGAATACTCTGACCTGTCAATGACAGTCTGAGAAGCAGCGTCCTTATTGTATTCCTCGTCCTCTTTGAGTCCTACCAGTTTTAAGCTCTTGATCAGTACGGGACCTGCGCTGCGTTTTTTCTTCTCGTCTGAAACGAAAGCATCAGGCTCTGTGCTCCCTGTTCTCGGGATCAGCTTTTCGATACCGCGCAAAAGATCCTGAATGGCTCCGATCTTGCCCATATCCTGTGCCTGCAGCTTTGTGAACTCCTTAGGCATGTCATAAGCATCAATGTCCTTAAAACACGGGATGAGATATTTCTTCCCGTCTTTTGCCATCAGCTTCATGAACCTGCTCCACTCATTCTTGACCCAGACTGCATTGTAGTACTCATAATTCGTTCCAAATGCCAGCATGACCCTGGCAGAATTTAGTGCAGCAAAGATGTACGGCTCATACTCCTGACCGAGCTTGTCCTCTAAAGAGATCCTCGAAAAGAATACGCGGTAGCCCTTCTTGGTCAGCTCATCGTATACATCCTGTGCGATGACGCTGTCTATCGTCCTGTCACCGTTCTCATCAGTTTCCTTGTAACAGATGAAGATATCGTACGGAGCTTCCTTGGAAGATACTTCGATAATGCCTTTTCTTAGTTCTTCTATCTGTTTTGCTTCTGCGCGGTAGATCGGTCTCGCATTGGCATCTGCATTCTCACATGCCTGCTCGAAATTTGTGTCTTCCATGACACTGTCAAAAGAAGATCTGTGACATGTGGGGATCTTCTTACCGGTAGCAGGATCGTCTACATACTCTATTCCGTATTTGCAGAGCACCAGTCCCCAATATGCTTCAGCT
The DNA here is from genome assembly GCA_946187935.1 of uncultured Clostridia bacterium. Lineage (GTDB taxonomy): Bacteria > Bacillota > Clostridia > Saccharofermentanales > Saccharofermentanaceae > Saccharofermentans. The sequence continues at coordinate 1,698 of CAMHSJ010000028.1, read as the reverse complement.
TCCTCAGGGAATTCAGCGACTATGCTCTCGTATACACTCTCAGCCTTATCGAATTCGTTGTTGATGCGCAGACGGTTTGCCCTTGAGAACAGTGAGACTTTTTTCTCGTCATCAGCCTTAGGAACGGTCTGAGTAGTATCACAGTAATCACAGGTACAGATACTTGCACCTTCCTCAATATTCAGATTGGCTCCGCACATCTTACATTTGTAAACGATCATACAATCACCACCTTAATTCAAAACAAGATCAGCAGTATTTATTTACGCAACCTCTTCTCTATCGGAATCATGAAAGAGAAAAGATTAATAGAAACAAAATCCAGGATCAAAAAAACAATTCCTTTGCCAACAAGGTCCATGCCGCTGCAATTTGCTTTTGCAGCAACAAACAGACAAACGATGATCTTTAATACAACAACTGCATAGGATAAATAATAGCTGTATACAAAGAAATCGCTGTCACCGGCATGACAAATACAATAGCCTGCAGCCAGACAAAAGAGGATCACAACACCCTGAGCAAAATAGTATTTGAAATTTCCTCCTATTATCCAATTGATAAAAGATCCTGAAAATTGATTAAAGCGGGCCCCGTCCCGATAAGAATTGCTTCCGTTAAGCACTCCAACGCGGAAAAGGTCCGTTCCGAATAAAAGCGCAAGAAATACAATATTGTCTAACGGCAGCAATATGCTGCAGATCGTCCGTTTAGCTTTATTCTTTTGCTGTCCTCTTTTCGCTTTGGCAGCCTTCATTTGAGCTTCGCGCTCACGGCGTTGTCTCTCCTGTTCCCGGGCTTTCTGTTCTTCCTCGAGTCTTCTTTTCTCTGCCTCTTGTTTTATCCTTTCTTTCTCGGCGAGTATTCTTTCAGCCTCCATCTGCTTTCCCTTGATTATCTCATTTGCCCGTGAAGAAAGTCTTTCAGAATCCTTATAGCCGTGGAAACGGTTAAGTCTGGGAATGATATTGTTATAATCCTCTTCAGTTCTGCACTTTCCAAAATCAGCCACACATCTTTCATATTCAGCATCTCTTTGAACACATGCCTGTTCGTACATTGATACAACCCGTTCGTTGGCTTTTTGTAAATAGATATCGTAATCCTTAATTATGAAATCCTTGGCTTTTTTATCCTGTTCAATAGAATCCTTCAATAACGAATCCATAGTCCGGGCAAAACGTTCAACAGCAGATCCGATCTTCTTTCCGGTGTTTTGCTCATCGAATCTTCTTGCTTTCGAAAGAAGATTATTATTCTTGAGTTCATCAAGGACCGCTTTCGTACTGTCTTTAATAACTGATGTCGTTGAATCATACTGAAAGCTTCTGTTATAAGCGAGTTCGCTGCGTATCTTGGATTCCGGAAGGAAATTTGGGATCGTATATTCCCTTACCAGCGTATTGACCAGATCTCTTTTCTCACTGCAGGCATTCTTCTTAACAGGAGTAACCTTCTTGTATTTTTCGATCAGATTATCGATAAAGGCATCAAAGTTTTTGCTGGAAGCTCCAACAAGAAACTCTCCCATATATGCCTGGGCATTTTCGGGATCAGTATTGAGGGCTTTCTCGAAGAAACCGTAAGCGTTGTTCCACTCACCGTCCTCTAAAGCCATATATCCTCTCTTGATAAATGAATCCGTTTCTGAAGACTGAACTACTGTCTTCTGTACTTTTGCCGTTCCGAGTATCTTCT
>CAMHSJ010000027.1 GCA_946187935.1 uncultured Clostridia bacterium | reverse complement strand
GCTGTAGGCAAGATCCCCGGTGGATTCCTGAAGAGAGAGGGAAGACCCGGTGAGAAGGCCATCCTCACATCACGTGTTATCGACCGTCCTGTACGTCCTTTGTTCCCTAAGGACTTAAGGAACGATGTTTGTGTCAACAACCTCGTTATGTCAGTCGATCCTGATTGTTCACCTGAGATCACAGCAATGCTCGGTACATCTATTGCAATTGCTATCTCCGATATCCCGTGGAAGGGACCTATCGGCGGCGTTGTATTAGGCCTTATCGATAACAAGACAGTTATCAATCCTACATTAGAGCAGCGTCAGGAATCACAGATGTACGTTACTCTTGCAGGTACACTTACCAAGATCTGCATGGTTGAGGCCGGTGCTAACGAAGTTCCTGATGACATCATGCTTAATGCTATCGCTGAGGGGCACGAAGTCATCAAGCAGATCTGCGCATTCATCAATGAGATCGTTTCTGAGATCGGCAAGCCTAAGTTTGAATACGAGAGCGCTGACGTTCCTGAAGAGATCTTCGAAGCAGTTAAGGAATACGGCTGGGACAAGATGAGAGCTGCTGTTCTTTCCAAGGATAAGGAAGTCAGAGACGCTAATGTAGATGCTCTTCAGGAAGAAGTTGCAGCAATGCTCGAGGAGAAGGAAGAAGGTCTTTCCAAGTGGGCGCCTGATGCTATCTACAAGCTCGAGAAGAAGGTCGTAAGAGACTATCTCTTCCGTGAGCATGTACGTGTTGACGGCAGAGCTTTAGACGAGATCAGACCTCTTTCATGCTCAGTTGATGTTGTTCCGAGAGTTCACGGAAGCGCTATGTTCCAGAGAGGACAGACACAGGTAATGAATATCTGTACATTGGCTCCTCTTGCTGAAGCACAGAAGCTTGAAGGTCTCGATGAACAGGAATACAAGAGATATATCCATCACTATAATTTCCCCGGTTATTCAACAGGCGAAGCTAAGCCTTCAAGAAGCCCTGGAAGAAGAGAGATCGGTCACGGCGCTCTTGCCGAGAGATCACTCATTCCTGTACTTCCTTCAGAAGAAGAGTTCCCTTATGCGATAAGGACAGTATCAGAGATAACGATGAGTAACGGATCCACATCACAGGGTTCTGTTTGTGCTTCAACACTTTCACTCATGGCTGCTGGCGTTCCTATCAAGAGACCTGTTGCAGGTATATCATCAGGACTTATCACTGATCCTGACAACGATGAGAACTTCCTTGTATTCATGGATATCCAGGGTATAGAAGATTTCTTCGGTGATATGGACTTCAAGGTTGCAGGTACTACAGAAGGTATTACTTCCATCCAGGTAGATATCAAGGTTGAAGGTCTTACATTGGATATCATCAAGGCTGCTTTTGAGATGACACACAAGGGAAGACTCCAGATCATCAACGATATCATCCTGCCTTGCATCCCTGAGCCCCGTGCTGATCTTTCGCCTTATGCTCCCAGGATCGTAACTATGAAGATCCCTGTAGATAAGATCCGTGAAGTCATCGGATCCGGCGGAAAGGTCATCAACAAGATCATCGCTGATACAGGTGCTGACATCAATATCAACGAAGACGGTACTATCTACATCTCAACACCTGATCTTGAGAAGGCTGCTAAGGCTCAGATGATCATCAACGGCATCGTAGCTGATCCTGAAGTCGGCACTGAGTACGATGGTGTTGTAACAAGACTTATGGACTTCGGTGCATTTGTTGAATTCCTCCCCGGTAAGGAAGGTCTTGTTCATATCTCCAAGATGGCTTGGAACAGAGTCGAGAAGGTAGAAGATGTTCTCCATGAAGGCGACACAGTTCACGTTAAGCTCATCGAGATCGACTCACAGGGCAGACTTAATCTCTCCATAAGAGACTGCCTCCCGAAGCCTGAGGGCTATGTTGAAGAAGAGCCCAGAAGGAAAGAGGGCAGACCTAACCGTGAGAGAAGAGGAGGCTTTAACGGTAAGCGTGACTTCAACAAGTCAGGAGATGATTCCTCTGACGAGAGAAAGGGCAGAAGAAGAGAGTTCTGATCCTAAACTCTGACACTTAAGATCTAAGGTCCGGCATTGTCCGGACCTTTTTTATCTGTCTTCTTTATTGATCTTGCTCAGGGATTCCTTGGGCTTTATGAGAGGTATATATACCGAGAAACAGGCGCCGGAGTTCTTCAGGTTGCGTGCTTTTATCGTGCCGCCGTGCTCTTCGGCAATAGCCTTGGCAAGTGCAAGTCCGATGCCGTGCTTACCGTCATTGCCCTTGGAGAATCTCTCGAAAAGGTGTTCCTGAACTTCAGGAGCGATACCGGGACCATCGTCTGATATCCTGAATTCAAGGTATTTGCCGAGCCTGTCAGGCTTGCATTCAAATGTAACTGCTTTGCTGCAGTATCTGAGACAGTTGGAGAAGATGTTCTCCAAGCATCTTAAGATGTCGTTCTCATTAACGTTGATGTACAAGCCTTCTGCGTTTATGTTGTTGATGATGGACTTATCGTTATGTATGAAGTTGCCCCTGACTCTGTCTATGACTGTCTCACAGAGCTTGTTGGCATCGACATTCTGCTTCTTGACCTCATATCCGCCGCTCCTGCTCATGTCCATCTTGGAGATGGATAAGAGGTTTTCGACCAGGTTGGACAGCCTTCCTGTCTCAGCTATGATGACATCAATGGCATCGTTTTTCGAATTCTCATCTTCGAAAACGCCGTACTTGATGCCTTCTGCATAACCCTGGATAGACATAAGGGGAGTCCTGAGTTCGTGTGAAGCATTCTGGAAAAAGGTCTTCTGTTCGAGGTCAGATTCACTGAGCTTGCCGACCATGTTGTTCATGGTATCCGCTAGTTCTGACAATTCCTTACTGACAATATGTCCTCTTACGGGAGTAAAGTCTGACTTGGCTATCCTTCCTGCAAACTTAACAAGTTTTCTGGTCGAGAAGAACAGAGGATATGTTACTACAAATGACATCAGTGCAGCTACAAGAAGAGCCAATAGACCTGCCTGGATCAGTGCAAGGGTCATGGCGGCCATGAATGAATAATAAGAAGCTGAATTGACGTATGTCAGGATATAGTAGTCGGTTACATCTTCAACTATGCCTTCTTCGGCACTGTATTCGATTCCGAGAACCCTGTAGTAGATGATGTTGCCGTCAATGTTTATAGTCTGTGTTGTATTAAGGGTGCTTATATCACCGGATTCATAGATCGCATCGATGACCTTTGATGTTGAATTAACGTAAGAAACAGAATACTGGCTGTTAGGCCACAGAAGTGTATATTGGTTTCCTTCTGAACTGTCGTTGGCAAACAGGGAGATATTGGCCTGGTTGGAAAGATCGGCAGCCGTGGCGATCGAATTAAGAAGGTAAGTCCTTATGTTGTCTTCATGCTGTTTTCCGCTGTTAGTCTCATCGATATGAGTCCTGAATGCCTGGGCAAAGTTCTGGCATGAAGCAACGGCAGAGTCGAGTCTGGCCTCGCAGTCTGTATGGATGTAATTGGATACGATGGATTGAACATATATATAGACGATCAGAAGAACCGTAAGGATCAGCACAAACTGTGAAGCAAAGAAGTGCAGTGCAATAGGGATCCTTATCGCGCCTTTGTTCTTCCTGTGTCTCACTTGCCGGCCTTCTTCTTTTTGTTATTCTCTACCAGTCTGAATCCGTAACCCCAAACAGTAGATAACTCGGCACTTGATTCCTTGATCTTCTTCCTGAGTCTCTTGACCGTATCATCAGCAACTCTTGTTTCAACCTGTGTTTCATAGCCCCAGATCTTATCGAGGAGCTCTGCTCTTGAAACAGCACGGTCACTGTTAAGGATCAGGTATGTCAGGAGTGAATACTCATTAGGTGTGAGGGGGAGTTCCTTGTCACCCATAGAAGCCTCTTTGGTCTTCTTGTTGATGGTTATGTCAGCAAATGTAAGAAGCTCCGTCTCCTGATTATCGGATTTTGTAATGCCTATGATGTCTTCCTGTCTCTTTAATATGGACTTCGCCTTGGTAACAAGTTTAACAGGAGAGAAAGGCTTTGTGAAATAGTCGTCAGATCCGAGGTTAAGACCCTGGATGTAATCTGCATCACTGTCTTTTGCAGTAAGCATTATGATGGGCACGTTAGAATTTTTTCTTATTTCATTTAAGATGAAGAACCCGTCATGACCCGGCATCATGACATCAAGGATGATGAGGTCACAGGGGGAATCGTTAAAACGCTCGTAAAGATCGTCACCTGTTGCAAAACCGAATACCGTAAATCCTTCTCTTTCAAGGAAAGATTTAAGAAGGTTTCTTATGTTACTGTCGTCGTCTGCTATGTAGATTATCTTGCTCATTCATTTATCTCCATATGATAATAAGTTAATTTTAAAGGAATTTGGTTATACAAAAAGCCTTATTTGGTGCAAATGTGTGGAAATAATCAGATATGAGTTTTATTATATTAGGAGCTTTCCCCGGAGGTATCTTTATGTCTACAGTACTTGTAACAGGCGGCAACGGCTATATCGGATCTCATACTGTGATCGAACTCGACAAGAGCGGCTACGATGTCGTTATTGCAGATAATCTTGCCAACAGCAAGATGGAAGTCCAGAACAGACTTGAGAAGATTTGCGGTAAGAGATTCAGATTCTATAACGTCGACTGCTGTGATATAGATGCAATGCGAAAGGTCTTCAATGAGAATAAGATCGACAGCGTTATTCATTTTGCAGGTCTTAAGGCTGTAGGCGAATCGGTAAGGATCCCTCTTGATTACTATCAGAATAATATCGACAGCATGATCACTGTAGCAAGGCTTATGGCTGAGTATAATGTGAGAAATCTTGTTTTCAGTTCTTCAGCTACTGTTTACGGCATGAGCGAGGATGTACCTTTTACTGAGGAGTCTCCTCTGGGAGTATGTACTAATCCTTATGGCTGGACAAAGTGGATGTTAGAGCAGATCTTAAGAGACTATGCCAAGGCTAATCCGGATGTAAGAGTTTGCCTGTTAAGATATTTCAATCCCGTAGGAGCTCACGAGAGCGGTCTCATCGGTGAAGATCCGAGAGGCATTCCCAATAATCTTTTCCCTTATATATCCAAGGTTGCGGGCGGAACATTAGAGTGCCTGACTGTTTTCGGAGACGATTATCCTACGAGAGACGGCACATGCATAAGGGATTATATACATGTTTGCGATCTGGCCCAGGGCCATGTTAAGGCAATAGATTATCTGTGCAGGACTGATGAATCCGTAAGCGTTTTTAACCTTGGCACAGGCGACGGCACAACGGTCAAGGAAGCGATAGCTGCTTTCGAGAAGGCCTGCGGGCACGAGATCAAGCATGTTTTCGGTCCCAGAAGGGCAGGAGATATAGCAGTTTCCTTCGCGAAAACTGACAAAGCTGAGAAAATCCTTGGTTTTAAGGCGAAGTATGATATAAATGATATGTGTTCAAGCTGCTGGAAGTGGCAGACTATGAATCCGAAAGGACTGGAAGACTAATCATGGTTGATAAGTTAGGTGACGGCAAGGATCATTCTTTGTCTTTTGGCGATGACAGCGTAGGTAAGCATACCGGTGACAACAGCAGTTATAAGGAGGAGATGATCACCCCTGAAGAGATGATCAAGGAAGAGATAGAGCTTCCCACTCCTGAACCTAAGCCCAAGAAGGCACCTGCTGTCGAACCATTGCAGCCGCTTCCTTATAAAGATAAGAAAGAAGTCGCAGCTGACAAGCATAAGAAGAGAGTCCGCAACAGAGTGATCTTCGGCGTCGTTGCCGGTCTTGTAGGTGTTATCGTAGGTGTTGTTGCTTTTGCTTATTGGTATAAGGATTATCTTCTCGGCAAGGTTACCTATGAGACTACCGGCGGTGATAATATCGTTATCACGATCGTAAACGAATCAGGCGAGACAGTTGCCCTGTCCGATGTTACGGAATCAACAGAGCATGAGATCATCGAAGAAAAGCATATCAAGAACTTCCTTCTCATCGGAATCGATGACCGTTCAAGAAGATATACTTCTAACGGACGCGGATCAAGAGCGGATGTAATCTGCATCATGTCAGTTGACAGCGAGGCAGGAACGATCAAACTCCTTTCCATAGCCCGTGACTCTTATGCATACTATCCCGGTTATTCTACGCCCGGTAAGATCAATGCAGCCATGAACTACGGCGGACCTTCTCTTTTGCAGGCAACTGTCGAAAACCAGCTTAGGATCCAGATCGACGGCTACGCATATGTCAATTTCTATAACATGGCAAGCATCATCAATGATGTAGGCGGTGTATATGTAAATATGACATCAGGTGAGCGCAGATGCGCAAACGATCACCTTAATGCACTTTATCACGGTGAGGCTACGCTTATCGAGGATACAGGTAACGGTGTATGGCTCAATGGACAGCAGGCAGTTGCTTATGCCAGGGTCAGATACGTTGGTAATGGAGACTACGAGCGTATGGAACGCCAGGTCGAAGTCCTGCAGAGCGTATTAAACCAGTTTATGAACATGTCCGCTACCGGCAAGCTCAGCGTAATGGATGACATCTTGTCCTGCGTCGTTACCAATGTGCCTCAGGATGATATCGAGAAATATCTTTTCGAGTTCCTGCCTTCACTTGATAACCTTGACATGCAGTACATGCAGCTTCCTATCCGCGGCTGCTACAATGCAGGTATGTACGGCAATGAATGGAGCATCCGTGCCAACTGGAATGCCATGATCCCTTATGTTCAGGAATACTTCTACGGTGAGACTACTCCGTTTGATGAAGTAAGGCTTCCAAAGCATGTTCCTTCTCTTTCAAGATGCAATACAGACATACCTCTCGAGGACCTTATTGAATAACAAAAACGTTTTTGACTTTTTTTGATATTCGTATTGACAAGCATCAGAAACACGATTATATTTAGTTGTGGTTTAGCACTCACATAATTAGAGTGCTAACCACAATTTTTTTGTATTGGAGGTCGTTATTATGACAATTAAACCTTTAGCTGATAAGGTAGTAGTAAAGAAGCTTCAGGCTGAAGAGAAGACGGCAAGCGGCATAATCCTTTCTTCCGGCGCTCAGGAGAAGCCTCAGGTAGCTGAGATTATTGCAGTTGGTCCCGGTGGAATTGTTGACGGCAACGAGATAAAGATGGAAGTCAAGGTCGGTCAGAAGGTCATCATCCGTGACTATGCCGGCACTAATGTCAAGCTCGAAGGCGAGGAGTTCATTGTCGTCCGCCAGGACGATATCGTTGCCATCGTTGAAGATTGATCAATATTTGGAGGTGAATAGATATGGCAAAAGACATTAAGTACGCTGAGGATGCCAGAAAGTCTCTGGAAGCAGGCGTAAACAAGGTTGCAAACACAGTAAAGGTAACATTGGGACCTAAAGGAAGAAATGTTGTCCTTGATAAGAAGTATGGTGCTCCGCTCATCACTAACGATGGTGTTACGATCGCAAAGGAGATCGAGCTCGAGGACAGATTTGAGAACGCAGGCGCACAGCTTGTTAAGGAAGTCGCTTCCAAGACAAATGATGTTGCAGGTGACGGTACTACAACAGCTACACTTCTTGCTCAGGCTATAATCCGTGAAGGTTCCAAGAATGTTGCAGCAGGCGCTAACCCCATCATTCTCCGTAAGGGTATCTCCAAGGCTGTAGATGCAGCTGTAAAGGAGATCTTAAATGGTGCCAAGAAGGTTGAAGGTTCCAAGGATATCGCTCGTGTTGCAGCTATCTCTGCAGGCGACGAAGAGATCGGCACGATGATCGCAGAAGCTATGGAAAAGGTTTCTTCTGACGGCGTTATCACTGTTGAAGAATCCAAGTCTATGGCAACTGAGCTCGAAGTAGTAGAAGGTATGCAGTTTGACAGAGGATATATCTCTCCTTACATGGCTACTGATACTGACAAGATGGAGACAGTATTCAACGATCCTTATATCCTTATCACAGATAAGAAGATCAGCAATATCCAGGAGATCCTCCCTATAATCGAGCCCCTCGCACAGTCAGGCAAGCCGCTCGTTATAATCGCTGAGGATATCGAAGGTGATGCTCTTGCAACACTTATCGTTAACAAGTTAAGAGGCGTATTTACATGTGTCGGCGTTAAGGCTCCGGGCTTTGGTGACAGACGTAAGGCTATGCTCGAGGATATCGCTATCCTTACAGGCGGTACAGTCATCACTTCTGATCTTGGCCTTGAACTCAAGGATACAACTATAGAGCAGCTCGGTAAGGCTCACCAGGTCAAGGTTACAAAGGACAACACCATCATCGTTGACGGTGAGGGTGAAGACGGCGCAGTCAAGTCAAGAGTTAACCAGATCAAGGCTCAGCTTGAAGAAACAAAGTCTGACTACGACAAGGAGAAGCTCCAGGAAAGACTTGCCAAGCTCTCCGGCGGTGTAGCTGTTATCAAGGTCGGCGCTGCAACTGAGACTGAGATGAAGGAGAAGAAGCTCAGGATCGAGGATGCTCTTGCTGCGACAAAGGCTGCAGTTGAAGAGGGTATCGTTGCAGGCGGCGGCACGGCATTCATCAATGCCATCCCTGCTGTTAAGGCTCTTCTCGATGAGACTGAGGGTGATGTTAAGACAGGTGTTTCGATCATCCTTCGTGTTCTTGAAGAACCCGTACGCCAGATCGCAGCAAATGCAGGTCTTGACGGCAGTGTTATCTGCGAGAAGATCAAGACATCTGACAAGGGCTTCGGTTATGATGCATTGAATGATAAGTTCGTTGACATGTTCGAGGCCGGAATCGTTGATCCTGCCAAGGTTACAAGATCAGCACTTCAGAATGCCGCTTCCGTATCTTCAACGCTTCTTACGACAGAGGCTGTTGTTACTGACATTCCCGAGCCTGAGGCACCCGCTATGCCTCAGCAGCCTATGTACTGATAAAGCCAAAGGCAAAACTTAGTCAAATTTGTAAGAATGCTGCTCTTTGTGGGCAGCATTTTTACGTTGTGTTATTATATATTCTGTTTTTACAGAGGTTTTATATGATACAAGACAGTTTTATCGAGAGTCATATCGTCAGGAACAATGGTGCTAAGGGCGTCCTGTTCAAGGTATTCATCATCATTACGGCATTGATACTTATAGTTATACTCAATGTCGTTCCGATCCTTTTGGGTTTAAACATCATTTTCGTTACAGGCATGTTATCCGCGGCTTTGGTCTGGGGCGTGGTAGTTCTTATCAAGAGACAGTATGTTGAGTATGAGATAGAGATCTCCAACGACCTGTTAACGTTGCCAGGATATTTGCCAGGAGCAAGAGGGAAGAGCTTGCTGAGTTCTCCATCCGTGACTGCGAGTTTATTGGTCCTGTTACAGATGAAAGATACAGTTCGGACTGCCGGGATGCAGAATTCACATTGAAGATCTCAGCCGTACCTGATATACCGCTCACTGAAGAATACTGGTATACATTAGTCAATAAAGACAATGTAAGGTTTATGGTCATCTTCAATTTCAAGCCTGAGATGTATAAGGTCTTCAGGCGTTATAATCCCAGAAATACCGCTTCTTATATCGTCAAGGAGTCATGATGGAAGACAGGGAAGGTGTTGTCAGTCTTAATGTGGCAGCAAAAGCTACTGAATGCGGAATAGGCGATAAGATGTTCGCATCAGTCCTTATCGGTGATCTTCAGGAAGCAGCAGAGAAGGGATCACACAAGAACGGATATGGTACTGATTTTCTCCGCGAACACAACATATGCTGGATAATACTGAGGATGCGCCTCAGGTTCACGAGACTGCCTTCATGGCATGAGGATATTACGATCAAGACATGGTTTACGGGTCTTGAGAAGATCTCTTACGGCAGGGATTTTGAGATCCTGGATAGTAATGGTGACCAGATCGGAATCGCTACTTCAACATGGATACTTGCTGACTGGAATACTCACAGACCTGTCATTGCCAGGAAGAGGCCTGAGCTTCCCGAGGACAGGTCAGCCATTGACTTTAAGATCTTCAAAGAGAACTGCCCAAAGCTTGATTTCCCGGACAGAGATGCTATCTCGTCTATGACTGATAAGCCTGTCATCCTTAAATATGCTGATTTTTCAGAGCTTGACCGCAACAGGCATGTCAATAATTCGCGTTATACCGCATGGGTCTATGATGCTCTGTTTAAGGCTGGCGTTGATGTATCAAAGGTCAATGAGATTACCATTAACTATAACAATGAGGTAAAAGCAGGGGAGAAGGTTGAGCTATTTATCACCGGGAATAATGAAGGTTACTGTGTCTATGGCTATAAGAACACAGATGTTAAGGTTTTTGCCGCTGCTTTGGGGATGGATCACTCTTTATAATAAATAATAAAAAGTAGTTTTGTATTTTCGAACTTTGAGATAAAATATACTGTACGCAATTTATATGGAGGTATGCCATGATTGAGATCAATAATCTGGTTAAGCACTATGGCGATAAGAAAGCCGTTAACGGGATTTCTTTTACCGTAAATGACGATGAAGTCTTAGGCTTCCTCGGACCTAACGGTGCCGGCAAGTCAACTACGATGAATATTATTACAGGTTACCTGTCTTCCACTTCAGGTACCGTAAAGGTTAACGGACACGATATCCTTGAAGAACCTGAGCTCGCTAAGAGGGATATCGGTTATCTTCCGGAGCTTCCTCCGCTTTACCTTGATATGACAGTCTTGGAGTATCTTAACTTCATCTGTGATGTTAAGGGCGTTAAGAAGTCTGAGCGTAAGGAACATCTTGCCAAGGTTATTTCTATGGTCAAGATCACTGATGTTGCTGACCGTCTCATCGGAAACCTTTCAAAAGGTTATAAGCAGAGAGTAGGTATCGCCCAGGCTATAGTAGGAGATCCCAAGATCCTCATCCTTGACGAGCCCACAGTCGGTCTCGATCCTAATCAGATCTTAGAGATCAGAAAGCTCATCAAGACTCTTGCCAAGTCTCATTCCGTTATCATAAGCTCCCATATCCTGTCTGAGATCCAGGCAGTTGCTGACAGAGTAGTTATCATCAACAAGGGTAAGGTAGCGGCAATCGATACTATCTCAGACCTTTCAAAGAGACTCTCAGGTTCTTCCAAGCTCCTTCTCTCTTTTAAGGGTCCTGTTAAGGAAGTTTGTTCCAAGATCCATTCAGTTCCCGGTGTTGTAAATGTTTCTCAGAGGATCTCTGACGGCGATATCCACGAGATCGAGCTTACTATAGACAACAATTCCGCATCTGATGTCAGAGCATCTATCTTCTTTGCAATGGCAAAGAGCGGCTGGCCGATCCTGGAATTCCGTTCACTTGATCCTTCTCTCGAAGAGATCTTCTTGAGCATTACGTCAAAAGGTTAAGGAGGATATATATGACTGCGATATTCAAAAGAGAATTTCTCTCATATTTCAGATCTCCGGTTGGTTATGTTGCTATCGCGATATTCTCATTTCTTTCCGGCTTTCTTTTTTATTCTCAGTTCAGCACCGGCGGTGTTAACTTAAGTTCTGAGATCAATTCACTTAGAAATTTCTTCGTTATCATCATCCCGATCATAACGATGGGTCTGTTTGCAGAAGATAAGAAGAGGGGAACAGAAGTTCTTTATTACACAACTCCTGTTAATCTCTTCTCCGTTGTTATGGGCAAGTTCCTTGCGGCTGTCGCTTTGTTTGCGGTTATGTTCTCGAACGTATTCATCCACATGATAGTTACAAAGGCTTGTGACGGTGCAGTCGGAGTAGGTGTCTGGGGTTCTGTCATCGTTTATTTCTTCATGGCATTCATGTTCATCAGCATCGGTATCCTTGCTTCTGCGGTAACAGACAGCCAGATCATTGCTGCGATCTTCTGCTTCATCATGATCCTCGTTATCCAGCTCATCGATACGATATCAACATATTTCGGTAATGCCGTTACTGCATTGCTCGGCAATTTCGGACTTAATTCAGAGAAAGCTGCTTCCGTCGGATCCAAACTGGCTGAAGGTCTTAGCTGGCTTGATCCGTTTGATAAGACACAGGACTTCAGATTCGGAGTCTTCTCGGTTTCCGCCCTGATGTTCTGCTTATCCGTAGCTGTTGTATTTCTCTATCTTGCTTTCCGCGTTCTCGAGAAGAAGCGCTGGAGCCAGGGCTGATCAATCAAAGGAGTATCATTCGAATTATGGCTAATAAAGACAACAAACAGGTTAAGACCGATAACAGAGCTAAGACGCTTAAGTTTTTTTCTATCTGGTCTGTAATAATTCTTATTGCGATCGTTTTGCTCGCAAATATCCTTTTCGACGGTCTTCTTGGCAAGGCTCTGACATTTGATTTCTCAATGTCAGGCAACAACTCCATTTCCCAGGAATCAGTCGATTTCATCAACTCTTTGCCTGATGATTCTAATATCAGGATCATCGGACTTCTCGAAAAGCCTGAGAATCTTGCTAATTCTCCTTACCAGTACATCGTTCCGCTGCTTGATGACTATCAGGCTAAGTCAGGCGGAAGGATAACCGTAGAATACATCGATCCTGAGAAGTATCCTTCTATCATCAACCAGCTCGATCCCCAGGGATTAAACGACTTAACTGCAGGCAATTATGTTGTAGCTTATAACAATAATCTCAAGGTTATCTCTCCTTATGACTGTTTTGCTTACGACAGTTCGCAGACTACGAGCTATTCCATGGTTCCTACTGCAAATAACGTAGAATACACTTTTACAAATGCTATCCTTCAGCTTTCACGCGGCACGACTTTCAAAGCTTATATCGTTACAGGCTTAAGGGAAGAGGGAAGTGTATACCTCACGAGCATCCTTGAATCTATCGGCTGCAGTGTTCAGGAGCTTCCTGTATCGGACAATTTCACGGTTCCTGAAGACTGCGATCTTCTTATAGTTAACGGTCCTAATACGGATATCTCAGAGACTATGTATGTGGCAATGGAGAATTATCTGTACAACGGCGGAGATATGATAGTAGCTGTAAATTACAGCGCTGATAACGTTACTGAGAAGTTTACCAACCTCAATAATGTTCTTCACTATGTAAGCCTTAATATCGATGATTCAGTTATCCGTGAGAACAATGCTTCATATCAGCTCGAGTCCTCAGGTTTTAACTCACTTGCAACTCTTAATTCACAGATCTTATCTGTCAATGAGGACATGCAGAACTTTACTCAGTTTAAGAGCAGTTTTGCAAGACCCGTAAGGGATTTCGGCACACCTCATTCATATATAGAGGTATATCCTGTCATAAGCACATCTGATAATGCAATGGCAGTAAGGACTGATGAGAATGGTCAGACAACTGACTATGAGAACGAGGGAACATACAATGTAGCTATGTACGGTACATTTGACGGCATGGCTGATCCGCCGGAAGTAATGGTATTCGGTACTACAAACTTTACTTCTGATACCTATATCTCTAATTTCGGATTTAACGATTCCAATATCGAATTCTTAAGAGCAACTATCAGGATGCTTCTCGGAACTGATGATTCTGATGCACTTCAGATCACATCCAAGCCTCTTGATGATTACAGCATCGATCAGACAAAGGCAACAGGTTCTGCCCAGACAACGGTTCTTATCGTATTTATGATCGTCATTCCTTTGGGTCTGATCATTGCTGCTGCAGTAGTCTATAACAGAAGAAAGAATCTCTAATTATGAAATCAGCAAAGAATCTTCTAATTCCTCTTATAGTTCTTATTGTTCTTGCAGTTGGAGTAGTCGGTTATTTCATCTATAAGAATTCCAATAAGACCGAAGAGACACAGTCTACAATGATAGACGTTCTGTACATCGGAACACAGGATGTGCAGTCTGTAGAAGTAAAGTCAAATGAAGAGGGAGCGCCGACAGTAAAAGTAGTTTCCTCCATGAATTCTGAAGGCGTTATCTCTTATTCTTATGAGGGCAGCGATAAAGAAGAAGGAGCAAGCTACTCACAGTCTGAGATGGCTTCTTTTGTTACACTGCTTTCCTCTTATTCATGTAATTCACTCGTTTCGAGCGAAGGCAATTACGCTGAATACGGCCTTGATAACCCGGCTTATACGGTAACCATTACAACATTAACAGGAAGTACTTATATAGCTTATATCGGCAACAGAACGATCGATGGTACTGCATGTTACATGAGACTTGAAGGTTCTTCCGATGTCTATTCCGTTGGTGTCGGCAAGATCGCCGGTGCGAGCATGACTTCTGTTAACTTCCTTGAGTCACAGCTCCTTAATATCAGCTTTGATAACCTTGATATAGTCAAGTTCACCAGAAAGTCTGATGGTCTTAATATCGAGGCAAGATGCGAGATATATGAATCTACAGGTGAACCTCAGTATTTCATCTATGAACCTTTCAATATCCAGGCAAGTCCTTATTTTGAGAATCTTGTTGAGTATGTAGCTACCTTGGAGATCTCCCAGTATATGGATATTCCTCAGGAAGAACTGGCTTCTTACGGTCTTGATGATCCTGAATTCTCATTTACGCTCATAATGAAGGATGGTACCAAAAAGATCGTCTATTTCTCCGAGAATATGGCCGGTTTCTACTATGGCTATATCGTTGGAATGGACAGGTATTTCATGGTCTCCGAGATGCAGGTCAAGGGCCTTGAGACCCCTGTTATGACGCTTTTGAGCTCTTATGTAGCATCTAATAATGTTTCCAATGTTTCTTCTATAAGAGCTACCTGTGGAGATGAGTCATTCGAGTTCAAGCTCGACGTAAAGGCTACTGAATCCATAAGCGCAGAAGGTTCCAGCGTAACTCTGGACGGCAGGAATGCCAAGGTATTCAATTCGGACGGCAGATCTTACTGTGCAACGCTCTATGAGGCGATCTCCTGTATTGCTCTCGGCGGATTTGATACCGAAGCTACAGTTGATCTCTCTGCTGATCCTGTAATGACTATTACTATAGTTACCAAGGATTATGTAACTCATGAGTATGCATTCTATGAGAGAAACAGCGAATCCTGCTATGTGGTGACTGACGGAGAGTATTCTTGCTTCTACGTTTATAACAAAGAGCTGTTCAACGACGGCGGCACGGATACATACAGCTATGGTGTATGGCCTGCTTACCATCTCCTTGTTACTGCTATTGATGAAAACATTAATGGTGTATACGATATCTCTTAAGGAGTGATAAATGTCTTCCGGAACAGTAAATAAGCAGAATAACAACAACCAGAGATTTGATTTCGGCA
This sequence comes from uncultured Clostridia bacterium, assembly GCA_946187935.1. GTDB lineage: Bacteria > Bacillota > Clostridia > Saccharofermentanales > Saccharofermentanaceae > Saccharofermentans. Next base: position 6,604 of record CAMHSJ010000027.1, on the reverse strand, counting down.
AGAGCCTGACCATAGTCGTCATGGTCCTTGCTGTCATTCTCTTGCTCAGTCTGGTGCTGATATTCTATGTTTCCGGCAAGATCGACTCAATGTCTAATGCCGATACTCAGATAAAGCTTTCTGCACAGGGCGGATTTAACTGTGAATACTCTGAGGCGCAGAAGCTCTATCCGTTTGGTGAAGGCGTTCTTAAGGTCACAAATGAGAGAATAGCTTACCTGACACTCTCAGGAAATGATATCTATTCAGCTTCTGTTTCATACCAGAATCCGCAGTGCGTCACTTTCGGTGAATATGCTGTCGTATTCGATCTTGACGGCTATAGCTTTACGATGCTGACAGCCGATAATGTCTTATATTCAAAGCCTACCGTTAACCAGATAAAGGCCGTTAACGTATCGAGCAAGGGCATTGCCGCTGTTATCACGAACAGCCCTGATTCTTATGGTCAGGTCCTTCTTTTTGATCAGAACGGAAGCGCAATATCCGAATGGTCTTCTTATAATTCAGGATATCCTTTGTCCTGCGCATTTAACGATGATTCAACGATCCTTGCCGTATCGACGCTCAACACCAACGGTGCTCTTGTCGTTCCTTATATTAGACAGTTTTCTCTGACTTATGGTGAGAAGGGAATCGAGGTCGCTGACAGGGCAGTATATTCAACCGAAGACAGCGTAATATTTGCTTCACTGTTCTTCGTCGGCGAGAAACTCTACTGCTTTACAAGTGATTCCATCTATCAAGTCTCAGGCGACCAGATACAGCAGCTTAATTTCGACTTTGCTGTTGTCGGCAGGATCTTAAAGGTCAAGAACAATCTGTTTGTTACGTACTCTGACGGCGTTTCACAGATGAATAAACTGGCTGTTATCAATGAATCCAACACGGTCCTTTATAACAGTTCTATCGGCTCAGAGATCAATGCGGTCTGTACAAACGGAAGCCTTTATGCGATATCTGTAAACAAGAGAGTATTTATCTATAACGCATCCGGAACTGTTATCAATGACTTCTCAGTTGATGAGGATATCTTGAGAATGAACTTTATTTCCGGAGACAAACTGTGCATCGTTTCAACAAGCGGCGTACACACGATCAACTGATAGGAGATTATATGGAAACCGAGATAAAATTGGGTTTTAAGGATGCTGAGTCGATGTTTGCCATAACTTCGGCTGACTGGTTTGCTGATTATTGCTTAGACCCGTCTGAGAAAGAATCCGTTCTTCTTGCGAATAAGTATCTTGATACACCTGACCGTAAGGCTTCTTCGAGAGGAGCAATGATCAGGGTCAGGCATTATACATCTGATGAAGAAGACTACTATGAATTCACTGTCAAGTACGGCGGTGCTGTATCAGATGGCCTTCACCAGAGATACGAATGGAACGTTAGATCTGAAGATTCTGACTTTAAGATAGAAGAATTCAAGAAAGCAGCCAGGAGCTCTGATGATCCGGATGAGCTTCTTGATGAAGCTTTAGAAGGCATCGAGGACCAGGATCTGTCTGTGCTTTGCTCTAATTCCTTTAACCGTACTGTCTATATGTTCGGTTTCGGTGATTCTATAATGGAAGCTTGCTTTGACGTAGGCAAGATCACTGGAAGCAACAAGGAAGTATCTGAAGACATAGTCGAGCTTGAATTGGAACTTAAGTCAGGGGATGTCGTTGACCTTAAGGAAATGGCTGATTATATCATTGAGGAAACCGGCTGTTTTCCTTTTAACGAGAGCAAGTACAGAAGAACGATAAATCTTATAGACAAAGGATGATCTATGCGAGATGAGGTAAGAGACTGCATCATTATCGGGGGCGGGGCTTCCGGTCTGTTTGCGGCTTCTTATCTTAAGTATCTCAAGCCTTCACTGGATATAACACTGATCGAGAAGATGCCAAGAGTTGGCAAGAAGCTCCTTCTTACCGGAAGCGGCAGATGCAATATTACCAATAACAATGTAAAAACAGATAAGTATCACACTGATTGCCCTGACAGATTAAAGACTGTTCTTAAGAGTTTCAGCGTTAATGATACTGTCGGGTTCTACGAGAATAATCTAGGAGTTGTTCTTACGAGCAAAGATGAGCTGTACTATCCTTTGACATACAGGAGTGCCACCGTCCTTGATGCACTTAGATTCTACATTGATGAGCGCGATGTTGAGACAGTATTAGAAGATCCTGTAGTCAGGATATCAGACAGCAATAATGGTTATATGGTGGCTTTATCTTCCGGAAAGCACTATTCTTCCGGTAATGTCATCTTTGCATGCGGAGGCAGGAGCTATCCCAAGACAGGTTCTGACGGAAGCTCCATGGATCTCATAAGATCATTTGTTGAAGAAGATGATATCGTGGATTTTACTCCTGCTCTGGTCCCTCTTAATTCAGATAAACAAGATATTAAAAATCTCGCAGGAATAAGGTTTACCGGTTCTGTTGCAGTTGTATCAGAAGGAACAGAACATGAAAGATCTGAAGGCGAGATACTCTTTTCTAAAGACGGAGGGCTTACCGGAATAGCAATCCTTGATGTATCTGATACGGCATTGAGACTGATAAGAGAAGGTAAGAAGACATATGCTTCATTAAATCTTACGGGAAGCGGAGCAGGGGATGTATTGAGGATGCTCTACATAAGAAGACAGCTTTTCCCTGTAAGAAACGTCTGTGATTGTTTCTCAGGGATCCTGCACCGTGTTCTTCTTGAGAATGTGCTTAGGGACTGCCATATCAATCCCAACATGACTGCGGCTTCCATTAACGATAACGGGCTTGCTCTACTGTCTAATACCATCTCTAACTGGATGATTCCTATAACAGGCAGCAAGGGTTTTGACGATGCACAGGTCTCGAGCGGAGGCATTAAGCTCTCTTCTCTAACTGATAATCTGGAATACAGTAAGTCCAGGGGTCTTTATTTTGCAGGAGAAGCCATTAATGTCAATGGTATCTGCGGCGGATATAATCTTCAGTGGGCATGGAGTTCTGCCGCTTGTGCAGCCAGGGGTGTCCTTAATGTTTGAGATAAGGATAAAGGCAGAAGAGGGAAGAGCTAAGATACCCGATCCAATACGCATCATGAATTACTGCAAAAAGAGCTATAACAAAGCTCTTACGAGTTCATACCAAAGATGCGTTAATGGTGAGCTTAAGCTTCTTATCGACAAAAAATACATCGATGCAAGGCATGGTATCCCGCATGTCTGTTACAGGTTTGATTTTGTTACCCCTGAAAGCATCGAAAACAGCGAACAGGAATTGGAAGCTCTTGCTCTTCCTTATATGGATAAAGCAGGTGAGACAGCAGACAGCTCATTAAGACCTGTTGTCGTAGGCTCCGGGCCCGCGGGTCTTTTCGCGGCTTTTATACTTGCAAAATACGGACTTAGGCCGATCCTCATTGAACGCGGCAGTGAAATGAATAAGAGAATAAAGGATACTGAGGATTTCAGGTCCGGCAAGGCTAAGATAGATCCCGAATCAAACATTCAATTTGGCGAGGGCGGCGCAGGAACATTCTCAGACGGCAAACTCTTTACAGGTGTTTCGTCAGGTCTGAAAGCTTATATCGGCAAGATGCTCGTTATCCATGGCGCACCCAAGGAGATCTTATACGATTCCCATCCCCATATAGGCACGGATATGCTAAGGAAATGCGTTGTAGGCATAAGACGTGACATTGAGATGCTTGGCGGCGAGGTCAGGTTCGATACTTTGTTCTTGAGTTATAAATCCAGAAATGACAGACTTACATCCATTCTTGTTAAGGACAGCAAGGGCATTCATGAGATCGAATGTGACCGCATGATACTGGCGCTTGGACATTCGAGCAGAGATACTTTCAGGAAGCTCTTTGAACTTGGCCTTAAGATGGAGTCAAAGCCTTTTTCAGTAGGTGTCAGGATAGAACACAAAAGATCAGATATCGACATTGCACAGTATGGTATAGATTCATCTGACACAAATGATCTTTCTGCCGCAAACTATAAGCTTGCAGTACCTACAAGAACAGGCAAAAAGCTCTATACTTTCTGCATGTGCCCGGGAGGGACTGTAGTTGCCGCACAGACTGATAACAACTCGGTATGTACCAACGGAATGAGCTACTATGCCCGTGATCTCGAGAACTCCAACAGCGCGCTTCTTGTGCCTGTTTCAAGCGAAGAATACGGTGAGGGAGTATTAGACGGTATAAAATTCCAGGAAGATATCGAGCATAAAGCTTTTATTGCAGGAGGATCAAACGGCAATGCTCCTGCGGCTACATATAGAAGCCTGATCGAGAAGAATATCCCTGAGGGCTTTAATAAGATCTTACCTTCATATAAGCCGGGCGTTACTCCTGCTGATCTCAGAGACATCTATCCCGACTTCATTATTGAAACTCTTGAAGAAGGCATATCTCTCATGGGCAGGAAGATCAGGGGTTTTGACAGTCCTGATGCTGTCCTTACGGCACCTGAGACCAGAAGCTCGTCTCCTGTCAGGATAATAAGGGGAGAAGATTACCAAAGCGTAAATCTTAAAGGATTGTTTCCGTGCGGAGAGGGCGCAGGATACGCAGGCGGCATCATGTCGTCAGCAATCGACGGAATTAATTGCGCAAATGCGCTGATAATGTCTGTTTACAAAGATATTTCATAATTTGTATTGCATTTAAGGTATAATTGACTCTAGATAATAAGCCTTCCGGAGGTTTTCTATGCAGCAGGATAAGAATACGGCAGTAGTCTCCGTCCTTGGCAAGGACAGAGTTGGAATAATCGCGGGAATATCCAATCTTCTCAGTGAGTACAATATCAATATCAACGACATCTCCCAGACGATCTTAGATGACATCTTCACGATGGTCATGATCGTTGATCTTAAGGATGTCGTGATCGAAGAATCCGACATATCTGACAAGCTCAGGGAATTAGGTGACAAGCTCGGTGTGCAGATCACCATCCAGCACACGGAACTCTTCAATAAAATGCACAGGATCTGACAGGAATATCTCACATGATCAACGAATTTGAAATCTTAGAAACAATGAAGATGTTCAGCGAGCAGCACCTGGATATCAGAACGATTACAATGGGTATATCCCTTTTCGATTGCTGCGCTTCAACGCCTGAAGAATCCTGTCAGAAGATCTATGACAAGATCTTAAGATGCGCAGGAAGATTAGTTGAAGTCGGAGATGCTATCTCCAAGAAGTACAATGTTCCCATTATCCACAAGAGGATATCAGTAACCCCTATATCCATTGTCGCAGCGGCATCAGGTGCCAAGGACTACACGATGTTTGCCAAGACATTAGACAGAGCTGCAAAGGAATGCGGAGTCAATTTCGTCGGCGGTTTCTCTGCTCTCGTGCAGAAGGGTTATACCAAGTCTGATGAGATCCTGATCAATTCCATTCCTGAGGCTTTGGCAAGCACTGATTTCGTTTGTTCTTCGATCAATCTTGCATCCACCAGGACAGGTATCAACATGGATGCCGTCCGTGACATGGGCAGGATAATCAAGCTTACAGCTGAAGCAACCAAGGACAGGGATGCGATCGGATGCGCCAAGCTCGTTGTTTTCGCGAACGCACCTGAAGACAACCCGTTCATGGCAGGCGCTTTCTTGGGCCCCGGAGAACCTGAATGCGTTATAAACGTTGGTATATCAGGCCCCGGCGTTGTAAAGCACGCCTTGGAAACTGTTAAGGGCGAGGACCTTGGAGTTGTTGCCGAGACTATCAAGAAAGCTGCATTTAAGATCACCAGAGTAGGTGAGCTCGTTGCAAGAGAAGCTTCAGAGAGGCTCGGCGTACCTTTTGGAATAATCGATCTTTCACTTGCTCCCACACCTGCTGTTGGCGATTCTGTAGCAAGACTTCTTGAGGAATTCGGTCTTGAGACATGCGGAACGTGGGGAACGACAGCGGCTCTTGCCATGCTCAACGATGCAGTCAAGAAGGGCGGCACTATGGCTTCCTCATTTGTAGGCGGCTTGTCAGGCGCCTTCATCCCCGTATCCGAAGATGAGGGCATGATCGCTGCCGCCAAGTCAGGCTCACTCCTGCTCGAAAAGCTCGAAGCCATGACTTGCGTATGTTCTGTAGGTCTTGACATGATCGCCATTCCCGGAGACACGCCTGCTACTACGATATCAGGCATCATTGCTGATGAGATGGCACTTGGAACATTTAACAACAAGACAACTGCAGTAAGGCTTATTCCTGTTCCCGGCAAGGGAGTAGGTGACAGCGTTGAGTTCGGCGGACTTCTCGGTATGGCTCCAATCATGCCTGTAAATACACAGTCTTGTTCCGACTTCATCAACAGAGGAGGAAGGATCCCTGCACCAATCCACTCGATGCGCAACTGATATGGCTGAGACTAAGAAAAAGAATTCATTCTGGAGCCTTATATCAGATTACAAAAGGAATACCGTGCTCCTTACTCTGCCGTCCATTCCTTTCGACATCATCTACGGCATCTTTTGCTTTCTTGTAGGATTCTTCACGATGTCCGTTTGGCTGATGATCATGTCTTTTTATCACTTCATCATCTGCACGATGCGGATAAACATCCTTTACCGGGGGGCCAGAGGAAAGCTTTCCAAGA
>CAMHSJ010000026.1 GCA_946187935.1 uncultured Clostridia bacterium | reverse complement strand
CTAACGAAGGTGTATATACTTTTTTGCGGGTGTCTACTTTTACGGTATCACTTCACTTGTCGGAGAAAATTCGGTAAAAACAGGTATTTCACCTAAAAATCTCAGAAATTCGGTAAAAACTCGGCAGATCAGCAGTTTTCACCTAAAAATCTCAGACACAGAGCAGAGTAATAAAAAAGGCCTGTGATATCACAGGCCTTGTAAGTACTTGTTCTTATAGATCACATGCAGGTATAACCGCCGTCAACGGGGAGGTTAACGCCTGTTACATATGTTGTTGCAGGAGCAGCAAGGAAGCATACAGCTGTATCGAGCTCACCCTCATCTCCGTATCTTTCAAGAGGGATCATTGTCTTGGCATTTGCCTGGAAGAAATCTGAATCTAATGTCTCTCTTGTAAGCGGGCTGTAGAAGTAGCCGGGGCAGATGCAGTTTACGGTGATGCCGTACTTACCCCATTCAGCTGCGAGTGCTCTTGTAAGGTTAACTACGCCGCCCTTAGCTGCGTGATAGGGAGAAGCAGGTGCTACCTTGTTTCCGACAAGTCCGTACATTGAAGCAATGTTGATGACGCGGCCGAAACCTGCGGGGATCATTGCCTTCTTGGCAACAGCTCTTGCAACTCTGAATGAGCCGAAGAGGTCGATATTAAATTCGTTATAGAACTGTTCATCTGTGATGTCTTCAGCAGGAGCTACAGCGCCTGTGCCGGCATTGTTAACGAGGATGTCGATCCTGCCCATCTTCTCTAAGATCTCGTCAACTGCGGCATTTACTGCATCAGTATCAGTGATGTCGAGTTTGATAGCGAGTGTCTTTACGCCGAATTCCTTAGCGATGTCAGATGCAACTTCATCGATGAGATTCTGCCTTCTGGCAATTGCAACGATGTTGCAGCCCTGGCCGGCAAGAGCCTTAGCCATCTGAACGCCTAAACCTGTTGAGCAGCCTGTAACAAGAGCTACTCTGTCCTTGAGATCAAAAATGTCTGCCATGATCTGTCTCCTTTCGATATTGAACGCCTGTACTTATGTACAGTCCGATTATCACACGAAACAGATCAAAGGTAAAACCCAAAAGGTTCAGAAAACTTAACCGTATCTTGACAAGGATGGTCAGATGATTTTCATTTATTCAGGTTTATAGCTGTCTTTCAGAGATACAGCTCTGTTGAATACAAGATGCCCGGGCTTTGAATCCTTGGAGTCAGCGCAGAAGTATCCTGTCCTTAAGAACTGGAACCTGTCTGAAGGCTGAGTGCTCTCAAGAGATCTCTCGAGCTTGGCGCCTTCTATAACCGTAAGTGACTCGGGATTTATGAAGTCAAGGTAATTGCAGTCAGCAAGATCAGGCATCTCGGTTGTGAAGAGCCTGTCGTAGAGCCTTATCTCACCATCGATGCAGTTTCCTGCATCGACCCAGTGGATAGTGGACTTGATCCTTCTGCCGTCTGCGGGATTGCCGCCTCTTGATGTTTCATCGTATTCGCAGTGAACGGCGGTAACGTTGCCATTCTCATCTTTGTCACAGCCTGTGCACTTAATTACATAAGCAGACTTAAGACGGACCTCGTTGCCGGGGAAGAGCCTGAAGTACTTGGGGGCAGGAACTTCCATGAAGTCTTCTCTCTCGATCCAAAGCTCCTTGGAGAAGGTAACCTTACGTGTGCCGGCTGCTTCATCCTTGGGGTTGTTCTCAACGTCGAATTCTTCTGTCTGAAGCTCAGGGTAGTTGTCTATTATGAGCTTAACGGGGTCTAATACCGCCATGGCTCTCTTGGCATGCTCGTTTAAGTCTTCTCTTAAGCAGTATTCGAGGAAAGCGAAATCAACTACTGAATTGACCTTGGCAACACCGTTCCTCTCCGTGAAGTTGTGGATGGAAGCAGGTGTGTAGCCGCGTCTTCTGAGACCGCACAGAGTAGGCATTCTGGGATCGTCCCAGCCTGTTACGATGCCGGAATCGATCATGTTCCTGAGTTTCCTCTTGGAAAGGACGGTATGTGTGATGCCGAGCCTTGCAAACTCTATCTGTCTGGGTTTTGTCTCAACGGAGATGTTGTTAACTACCCAGTCGTATAACGGTCTGTGTGACTCGAACTCAAGTGAGCAAAGAGAGTGTGTGATGCCTTCGAGCGCGTCTTCTATCGGGTGTGCGAAGTCATACATCGGGTAGATGCACCATGTGTTGCCCGTTCTGTGGTGGGGGAGGTGATTGATCCTGTAGATAACGGGATCACGCATGTTGAAGTTGCCCGATGCCAGGTCGATCTTGGCACGAAGCGTCATCTTGCCGTCCTCGAATTCTCCGGCTCTCATCCTGGAGAAAAGATCAAGGCTCTCTTCTATAGGTCTGTCTCTGTATGGAGACTGTGCCGGAGTCTTGGTATCGCCTCTCATGTCGCGCATCTGATCGGGAGTCAGTTCGCACACATATGCCAGGCCCTTCTTGATGAGCTCTACGGCAAAGTCATACATCTGCTCGAAGTACTCTGATGCATAGAAGAACCTGTCGTCCCAGTCGTGTCCGAGCCAGCGGATGTCTTCCTTGATCGCTTCAACGAATTCCTCGTCTTCTTTGGTGGGGTTGGTATCGTCCATACGGAGGTTGCACAGACCGCCATAAGCCTCTGCCGTACCAAAGTCGATCTCCAGGGCCTTGGCGTGCCCGATGTGAAGATAACCGTTCGGTTCAGGCGGGAATCTGGTGTGTATCTTCTTGCCGTAAACTCTGCCGCCTTCAGCGAGCTCTTCGTCTATTATCTGCCAAATGAAATTCTTGGAATCTGCCATATTAACTCCTATCAAAGCCTTGCAAGGCTTGCTTTAATCCTTCTCATTGATTCGTCTTTGCCCAGAAGCAGCATGACCTCAGAGCATCCGCCCGGAGTTACCGCTACGCCTGCTGCTGCGATCCTTACAGGCCACATGACTACTGAATTCTTGACTTCCTTGGATTCAGCGAGTGATTTCATGGCCTCGGTAAGAGCCTCACGCTCCCAGGGCGTATTCTCGAGCACCGGTATTGCAGCCTCGAGCATCTCTTTGGATGTCTCGAGCGTAGACTTGCTCTTCTTATGCTCGAAAAGATTAAGATCGAAATCAGTGAATTCCTTTACGAATGAAAGCTTCCCGGTGATCTCGTTAAACTTAACAATACGGGGCTTAAGAAGCTCGTCTAAGAGTTCGTAGTTATCGCTGTCTATGCCGGCCTCATCGTAGTAGGGCTTAGCGTGCTTTAAGAACTCTTCAGAGCTCATGCGCTTGATGTGCTCCGCATTTACCCATGCGAGCTTATCGTAGTCGAATACGGCAGGGGACTTGGAGATCCTGTTGATATCGAATAACTTGATGAGCTCATCAAGGGTAAAGATCTCTTCTGTTCCTTCAGGTGCCCAGCCCAGAAGTGCAATGTAGTTGATTATCGCTTCAGGCAGATAGCCTTCGTTTACAAGGTCCATGAATCCTGTCGAACCGTGTCTCTTGGAGAGCTTGGATACGACTTCCTTGCCGTCCTCATCAACAGTCTTGCCCATGATGAGCGGGAGGTGGATGTATGTGGGGATCTCCCAGCCGAATGCCTCATATAAGAGATTGTACTTGGGTGTTGAAGAAAGATACTCTGATCCTCTTACAACGTGGGTGATGCCCATGGTGTGGTCATCTATGACATTTGCAAAGTTATAAGTAGGATAACCGTCAGTCTTAAGGAGGATCTGATCGTCAAGATCAGCGTTAGGGAAGGAGATCTCGCCGTAGACCAGATCGTTATATGTCGTAACGCCATCAAGGGGCATCTTTTGACGGATAACGTAGGGGATGCCCTTTTCGAGGTTATCCCTGATCTCGTCTTCAGAAAGATCCCTGCAGTGACGGTCGTATCCTACAACGGCTCCTTCGGGAGCATTGTCCTTTAAAGCCTGAAGGCGCTCCTTGGTGCAGAAGCATCTGTATGCCTTGCCTTCTTCTACGAGCTTCTCGGCATAAGGCTTATAAAGATCGAGTCTCTCGCTCTGAACATAGGGTCCGAAATCTCCGCCAATATCAGGACCTTCATCGTGAGTGAGTCCTGCGAGCTTCATGGTATCGTAGATGACCTGGGTAGCGCCTTCAACATAGCGTTCCTGGTCAGTATCTTCAATTCTTAGAACAAACGTGCCGTCTTCGTGCTTGGCTGTAAGGAATTCATATAGTGCGGTCCTAAGATTTCCGACGTGCATAAAGCCTGTCGGACTGGGCGCAAAACGTGTCCTGATCTTCATGTGGGTTTACCTCTTGCTTAAGTCAATCGATTAATTTTAGCACTTTTGTGGTAATATAACAAAGAATATCAAGGAGGCAGGGCAAGTGGACAGGCTTGAAGCCAACAGAGATTATGATTGCTTTTGCGGCAACGGCATCGCAAGTGAGTTCGTTGCAGGCTATATATTAGAGAAATATAACCTCGGAAGGACTGACATGAGTCCTTTTAAGGTAGCCATAGTATCAGACAGGCAAGTCAGCGGATATTACTATAACAGTTTTGAGAACCAGTTTATCTTAAGGAACATCAAGCCCGGGCTCATCATGTGCGAGGCTACTGAGAATGCCAAGAGCCTTAAGAGCGTCGGAGACATCGTAGCTGACCTAACGGAGATGAACCTCGGATCCAATGACTGGATAATAGCGTTCGGAGGCGGCGGAGTCATTGACTGCGCGTCTTTTGCCCAGTCCTTGTATGCAGGTTCTGCGGGGCTTATCCTTGTCCCGACTACGCTTGCATCCATGGCTGAGAGCAGCATCGCGGGCACGGCTCTGCTTAACTCAGGCAAGTACAAGGACGCTGCGGTATCCAAGGTAAGACCCGAAGCTGTTTTTGTTGATCCGTCTTTTCTTAAGACAGTCCCTTCCAAATACAGGAACAACGGCTATGCACCGATCATAAGACTTGCCGTTTTGATGGATATAACCCTCATGACGAGCCTTGCTGATGAGGGCAAGGATTTCAGGGAATTCCTTAACAGGATATATGCGGCAAGGACCAAGATAGAGCGCAAGAATCCGGAGCTCCTTAATCTCGGTTCAGAGATAGCACATGCGATAGAGGGCTACTTCAGGTTCATGAACTATTCAGACGGCCAGGCGCTTGCATTAAGCCTTTATTCCTGCATGCCTGAAGAGGGCAGGGCCGCACTTGGCTCTATCTATGCAGGGCTCGGTCTTCCGACTAAGCTTGAAGGCGTAGCCAAGTCCATGATAATGAAGTCTCTTGATTCCATATTAGACAGGAAGGGTGAAGGTCCTTATAACGTTGTCGATTACGATGACGGCAAGTGGGCCATCAAGTCTTTGTCCAAAGAAGAAGCCCTTCAGTTATTCTCAGGGAGGCTCGATCTGATTTGCTGACCAGTGATATCAAGAATAGAATAATAAAGACCGCTGCTACAGCTGTTGCATTTATAATGCTTGCCATTCCTCTTACTTCCTGCGGCAAGGATGAAGGCACTGTCATTCCTGCAGACTACGGATCATACGGAGCTGATGTCGCAAGAGAGCTTGCAAACAGCTTCCCAAACAGGACTGCTTATTCTTCACAGGAATCAGAGGCCGGCCAGTATATCGCCCAGCAGATGAGAGATCTGGGATATGAACCTGTTGTCCAGCAGGTATCAGGTGACTTCGGCCAGACATCCAACAATATCTACGTCAAGATCGAAGGAACGGGTTTCTATGTAGACGACGGCTTCGGCAATTATTCTCTTAAGAGAAGGATAGCCGTGATAGGCGCACATTACGACGATATGCTCTCTGCATTTGACGATGACGGAAGTGAATATAAGTACGACGGCATATCTGATAATGCATCAGGCGTAGGATGCCTTTTGACCTGCCTGGCGCATGCAGGCGAATATGCCGATATGGGTTTTGATGTCTATATCGTTGCTTTTGGAGCAAGCGGCAATGACTATGCGGGAGCAAGGACTTTCCTTGGAAGTCTTTCGCCTGAAGAGATAGCCTCTATAGATGTCATGTACTGCATAGACAGCATCTATGCAGGAGATAAGGTCTATGCTTCAGCAGGCTATAATTCGCTTAATGACCAGAACAGGTATCAGATGAGGCGTAAGCTCTATCAGACCTATGACGTTTGCTATGCCAATACTCTTTATTCCAACTACAGGTTCGATATCCTTTATAACGAGTCAGGGATCGCCATGGATCTTGACGGCAACGGAACGATCGACAGATATAACGAGGTCTCTGCCAACAAGTCTGACTATGTTCCTTTTGATAATGCGGGCATCCCCATCGTTTACATAGACAGCTTTGACTATAACTTCGATAAGTTCGAATCCATGAAGGATACCAAGAACCTTAACCTTCAGGCCATGGGCGGACAGGTAAGGGGAACGTCATTGGATTCTGCTGAACTCCTTGATTCTGTCTTAAGACAGGATGACATAGATGAGGATGAAGACGGTATCCCCGAGAAGTCAGGAGACCTTCTCCAGATAAGGATCAATGCCGTTGCTTTCGTAATATTGGAGACTCTTTCCAAGGGTTCTGATTTCGGCATGACGCCTTCACAGTACGAAGACTATTTAAAGACCCCCGAGACTGAGTCATCGGAGGCCGTAACAGATACTTCTTATATTGAAGGCTGAGTCCTGTCAGTCCTCGGGAGGGATAGGCAAAGTAGCTCCTCCGAACGGCATGCAGATTACACTGCAGTCTTCACCATATCTTCTGTAAGCTTCATCGAAAGCTTCCTGGGCGCTGTGCTTGGGCTCTAAGAATATGCCCCTTACAAAATCATCGTCCATCTCTGATATGAGGTCGATCTCGGCATGCTTTAACACCATCGCTATGGCAGCTGCCTTGTGGCCGCCGAGCTGGAAGTCCCTTCCGACTCTTTCGATGAGTTCATCTGATGTCTTGGCCGTTGTAAGCCACTCTTCAAACTTGGCAGATCCAAGTCCTTCGTTGCATGCGCCTATAACTATTATGGTACCGCCGTCCTTTACCGCATACTTGGAATTATCAAGTGCCTTCTGTGTCTGATAGAGGTTTGCATCCTTCGGGGCGCCTCCCTGGGAGACGATGACGATGTCGGCTCTTCTCTTAAGGGGTTTGCGGTACATCGTATCAAGGTATCTGCATCCTGCTCTGTGAGCTTCGGTAACATCGCCGGCAACACAGTAAACGATGTGCTTATGCTCATCTAATATGGGATTAACGATAAAGCTCAGATGACAGAATGTCTCAGACTCTTCGATGTCCTTTCTTATCGGGTTTCCGTCGATCCTTCCTGCGCATGCCTTCTCATCGATCATCATGCTGTGGTTGCACTGTATGGCTGCAGGAGTGGATACGCCGGGCATAAGCGCCTTGGCACCTCCTGAATAACCTGCGAAATAGTGAAATTCGATGTTGCCGATACCGATGCGGAAATCAGCTTCTGCAACGCTCCTTGTGATATCAACAGGTGTCCCTGCGGAAGTATCACCCATATGGACACAGTCTGAAGGGTCGCTGTCAATGCATCTGACTTCATTATAGACACGCTCTCCGACCAGCTTTTTCTTCTCTTCTTCGGTGTGCTTGCGGTGTGAGCCGAGAGCAAAGACAACGGTAATGTCATCAGGGGAGATGCCGCCGAGATAGAGCTCGTCCAAGACGGAAGGGAGCACGTCGAAGCTCGGAAGGGGCCTTGAGATATCACTTGTGATTATGCATATCTTCTGACCCGGTTTTGCCAGATCCTTAAGCCTGGCTGAGCCTATCGGATTCTCAAGGGCGTACTTTACGGCATCAGGACCGAGTCTTTCATGCTTGATGTCATTAGCCATCAGGATGCCGTCCAGGTTTTTATCAGGGATATCTACAACCTGAACTGTCTTGCCGTAACCAAATTCAACTTTCATATGAGCACCTCGCGATCTTATGCGGTAATTATAGCCAATCTTAAGAGCGTGTAAAAGGATAACTGATATAATAGCATTATGTTCAGACTGAAAGACGGAAATATTCTTAACCAAAATCAATGTTTTGAGACAGGAGACATTTATCTGGATCCCTGTCTTAACATGATCACCGCGCCGTCTTCTGACTTTGAAGACATAGACTGTGAGGGGCTTTATGTCACCCCGGGCTTTACCGACATTCATATCCACGGGGCTTTCGGCTTTGATGTTTCTGATCTTAGATCGGAAGATATCGTTCTTATGGCTAAGAAGCTGCCGTTTAAGGGCGTTACGTCATTTCTTCCGACACTTATGTCTTTGCCGCCCGAAAAGATCAGGAAGGCAGCATCAGCCGTGTCAGAAGCAGCATCTGTCCTTGAAGAAGAAAGTGGACCTTATGCGTCCATCCTCGGGTTAAGGCTCGAAGGTCCGTTTCTTTCCGGCAAAAGGGCAGGTGTCCAGTCAAGAGACTGCCTGATCACTCCTAAAGAAGGAACTGATCTGACCGAAGACCTGGTCAGCCGGTATCCGGGACTTATTAAGATCATCGATATCGCGCCTGAGACAGAAGGCGCCATGGAGCTCACAAAGAGGCTTTCAGACCTTGGCATCGTTATGTCTGCAGGGCATACGGAGTGTGACTACAGTGAGGCTTTAAGTTTTTTCGAAAATGGCGGAAGATCAGTCACTCATATGTTTAATGCAATGAAGCTCCTGGGCAAGAGGGAACCTAACCTTCCGGGCGCTGCTTTTGACAGGTCAGCTTTTGCCGAACTTATTTGTGACGGACTTCATGTGGATAAGACCGTTGTAAGGATGGCATTTAAGATGTTTGGAGATAAGATCATCACGATATCAGATTCCATGAGGGCAGCAGGTCTGGGTGATGGGGAATATGATCTCGGAGGCAATATGGTCACTGTCAGAGGAGCGAGGACATACTTTGGAGAAGATAATGTTCTTGCAGGTTCCGTTACTGACATATCATCTGAGATAGTAAACCTCATAAGCTGGGGAATAGGCATAGAAGATGCTATAACTTCAGTTACCAAGGCTCCTAATGAGCTTCTCAGAAAGCCTGCTCCGTCTTTGGCACCTGGCAGTCAGGCCGATATATGCATAATGGATAAAGAAGGCCGTCTTAAGATGGTTATATGCAAAGGACACATCCTCAAGGTTTAAGAAAAGCATTTCATGTCCTGATATTATGCTATAATTAATAAGTTAGATACCGAGTTGGGAGGCGCTTTGGCATATGACCATGTCATTTATCGAACAGATAATCGAGTTCATTAACGAGCTCATTGCCAGTCTCGACAGCGGTGTCCTTTTCTTTGGAAGTGTCCTGGACTTCATCAGGTACATATTAGATATCAGCTTCGTTGCTTTCCTTTTCTACTGGATATTGGTATTCCTCCGCCAGACGAGAGCCTGGCAGCTCATGAAGGGAATCGTCTATATCCTTATCTTCGTAGCTTTCTGCAGTATCGTCGGACTCGACATGGTGTCCTTTATCTTCAACAGATTGCTCTATGTGTTCGCGATACTCTTTATTGTCTTGTTCCAGCCTGAACTTCGAAGGGTGCTTGAGACGCTGGGTCTCAGGTCTTCCTCGATATCGGGCCTTAACTTCTTCAAGCGTAATGTCGATACGGACCATGCCAAGCTCTCATCATTCATAAATGAGATCTGCATAGCTTGCAGGGACATGAGCAAGACGTATACAGGCGCACTCATCCTTATTGAGCGCACTACTAAATTGGATGAGCTCCTGTCACAGGAGAATGTCGTAAGACTTGATTCCGCAGTTACGAGTTCGATGCTTACCAGCATCTTCTATAAGGGCGCTCCCATGCACGACGGCGGCCTTCTCATCAGAGACGGCAGGATCATCGCAGCAAGATGCCATGTCCCGCTCTCCGTTACGATGCATGAACTCCAGCGTGCCGGAACAAGACACAGGGCAGCAGTTGGTGCCAGTGAGATGGGCGATACTGTTGCAGTCGTTGTATCCGAGGAAAGAGGCAAGACATCTATTGCCGTTAACGGCAGGCTTTTCGAGATGAATTCCACAAAGGAGCTCGAGGCTAACCTCGCATACCTTCTGGGTCTCGGCGCTGTAGGCGAGAAGAAGGGCGTTGCCAAGGTCGTTGACAAGGTCTTCGGTTCACACAAGAAGAGTGAAGAGATAAAGACCTCTCAGGCTTATGCTGACACTGCCACCAAGGAAGCAGGAATGTCTTCTGAAGAACTCGTGATCAAGACCAAGGAAGCAGATGATACGAAGAACTCGCAGAAACTGGGCATCGGACTCCGTATCTGTTTTGCTATCATCTCGGTGATCTTATCGCTTACGATGTGGCTTTATATCCAGATAAACAACAACCCTGTAGTATCCAAGACCATCACGGTCCCGATCGCATATAACACGGAAGAGATGCCTGAGAACATCGAGGTCTCTTATCCTGTAAGAAATGTTGAGATAGAGATCGTCGGTCGTCAGAACACGATAGACAGGCTTACCAATGATGATGTCATCGCTCTTATTGACTATTCTTCCATAAGCGATAACGCAGTAGGCGTAGTCGAGCTTCCCGTAAACGTTACCAGCGCCGATGCCAATATCTACTTCCGTGTTGAGCGTCAGGTGCCTGAGACGGTCTCCGTAACTATCTATTCAGTATCTTAAACCCAAGGAGGATAATAATATGTTTGAGATCAGCGAGTATTTTGATCTTAGCCACACGATCGCAGCAGAGCTTTTTGAGGGCAAAGAGTATCCCTGGCAGGTGCTTCCCGAGATAAAGGAATTCATACTTAAGATCGGTCCCACATTGGATCCTGAGATCTATGAACAAAGAGGCGAGGATATCTGGGTAGCAAAGTCTGCTACAGTCTTTGATTCCGCATATCTTACAGGACCTTTGATCATATGCCCCAATGCAACGGTGAGACACTGTGCATTCATAAGAGGCAGCGCCATCGTAGGCGAGAATGCCGTTGTAGGCAACTCCACAGAGCTCAAGAACGTCATCCTCTTCGATAACGTTCAGGTTCCCCACTACAACTACGTAGGTGATTCGATCTTAGGCTACAAGGCACACATGGGCGCAGGTTCCATCACATCAAACGTTAAGTCCGATAAGAAGCTCGTTACGGTCAAGTATGAGGGCGGCGAGATCGAGACAGGTCTTAAGAAGTTTGCAGCCATGGTAGGCGATAATGTTGAAGTCGGCTGCGGAAGCGTTCTTAATCCCGGAACAGTAGTAGGCAGAGGCTCAAGGATCTATCCTCTCTCATGCGTAAGAGGCGTTGTTCCCGCAGGCTCCATCTATAAGAAGGCCGGAGAGATAGTTGAGATCCAGTAATACACAAGGCTGTTTTGTTAAAGTCCCGTTATTTTTTATAAGATAATGGGACTTTTTTATTATCTGTTATCTTTTTCCTGTCGGAAAAGATATAATCTTATATATTTCTTAAGGAGTCCGGTTATGAAGAGATGTATTGCTGTTGTTCTTGCCGTGTCTTTGGCGCTTTCTGCTCTTGCGGGATGTTCCAAGAAGCTGTCACCTGAGACATTGCCGTCTGAGGTTGCCACCAATCCGACAGTTGAATCTGTCATAGAGACATCAGAGTCTGTAACAGAAACTGAGGAGACGGGTCCCGTTCACGGTCCTAACAGTACGGCTGTCGTGACCGACAGGATCGTTGATCTTAACGGTCAGCTCTCCGTATCAGGGACCAACATAGTCAACTCCGAGGGCGAAGTCATACAGCTCAAGGGCATGAGCACATATGCGCTCAACATGTGTCCTGACACCGTTAACGAAGAGTTCGTTAAGACTTTGGCAGAAGACTGGGGCATTGACGTTCTCCGTATCGCCATGACCACCAGAGGCAATTCTGACGACTATTCAACTGACCCTGACAAGTACTTTAACATGGTCTGCGAGATAATCGATCTTTGCATCGCACAGGGCATCTACGTTATCGTTGACTGGCATATCCTCTACGACGGTGATCCTAATGAGTTCAGGAGCGAGTCTGTTGACTTCTTCTCAAGGATATCTGCTATATACAGCGAGAATCCCAATATCCTCTATGAGATCTGCAACGAGCCTAACGGCACGACATTTGAAGATGACTCTGTTCCCGTTACATGGGAAGGTTCCATCAAACCTTATGCTGAGGAAGTCATAGCTGCAATAAGAGAGAATGACCCTGATAACATCATAATTGTAGGTACATCAACATGGAGCCAGGATGTCGATATCGCATCCGAGGATCCTCTTGACGGCGACAATATCTGCTACACCTGTCATTTCTATGCGGGTTCTCACGGACAGGAGCTTCGTGATAAAATAATCACCGCAAATGAGAACGGTATATGCGTCTTTGTAACTGAGTGGGGTACGACTAACGACTCAGGCAAGGGAACGGTCTATGTGGAAGAATCACAGGAATGGCTCGATTTCCTTGAAGAGAGGAACATCTGCTGGTGCAACTGGTCTATTGGCGGATCCAATGCCGAGAGCTCCAATGCGCTCAAGTTCCAGTCTTCCATCCTCACGGTAAGCGAGAAGTATGAAGGACACTGGCCGGATGAATTCCTGTCCACATCAGGAATGTTTGTAAGGTGCAACCTGTTAGATCAGGAATACGTTGCGCCTGAAGATTGATTTTTTGGAGGAACCAAATGGACTATAAGACCGAGATAGCTAATAAGCTCGCACTTTGTACTGGACTTGAATCTGATAAGGTGCTTTCTCTCATTGAGATACCGCCACAGCTCGACATGGGAGATTATGCATTCCCTTGCTTCGTTCTCGCCAAGACCTTGCGCAAGGCACCGCCCATGATAGCAACGGAGATTGCCGGAAGTGACGATCTTAAGATCGAGGGCGTGTCCGTATCCTGCGCAGGACCTTATATCAATTTCAAGATCAGCCGCGAGATCCTCGCAGAATCTGTCATTTCAGACATCATCACTGCTGGTGATAAATACGGAGAAGATACTGTTGGTTCAGGCAAGACCGTTATAGTAGAGTATTCGTCTCCTAATATCGCCAAGCCTTTCCATGTCGGTCATGCTTTTACGACTATCCTCGGTAATTCCATAGCAAGGATCTATTCCAAGTTAGGTTATAACGTACAGAGGTTCAATCACCTTGGTGATTACGGCACTCAGTTCGGTAAGCTCATAACCGCATACAGACTGTGGGGCGATGAGAAGGCTCTTGAAGAGGATCCTATCAATGAGCTCCTCAGGATCTATGTAAAGTTCCATGAAGAAGCAAAGAACGAGCCTTCTTTGGAAGATGATGCAAGAG
This sequence comes from uncultured Clostridia bacterium, assembly GCA_946187935.1. Lineage (GTDB taxonomy): Bacteria > Bacillota > Clostridia > Saccharofermentanales > Saccharofermentanaceae > Saccharofermentans. The sequence continues at coordinate 10,096 of CAMHSJ010000026.1, read as the reverse complement.
ACAACTTCAGAAAGCTCGAGGAAGGTTCAGAAGAAGAGGTAGCTCTCTGGCAGAGATTCAGGGATGTATCACTTGAAGTGTTTAAGAAGACTTATGACAGGATGGGCGTTGAGTTTGATAACTACAACGGCGAGTCCTTCTATTCTTCACGTATCCCTGCTGTGGTAGATGAGCTTAAATCAAAGAACCTGTTAGTAGAAAGCGAAGGCGCTCAGGTAGTAATGCTCGAGGATGAGGGCCTGCCTCCGTGCATCGTCCTCAAGAGTGACGGTACGACGATCTATGCTTCAAGAGATCTGGCTGCGGCAAAATACAGATACGATAACTATAAGTTCGACAAGAACATCTATGTCGTAGGTCTTCCGCAGCAGCTTCACTTCAGGCAGGTGTTCGCTGTCCTTAAGAAGATGGGCTATGATTTCGCTGATAACTGCGTCCATGTAGGCTTTGGTCTCGTCAAGTTCAAGGACAGGGTATTTTCTACAAGAGAAGGCAATATCGTCCTTCTCGATGATCTTCTTAACAAGACTGTCGAAAAGACTGAGGAGATCATCAGGAATAACGCCCAGGCAAGAGGCGGTGATATGTCTGATGAGCAGATAAGCGAGATCGCCGAGAAGGTAGGTATCGGTGCCGTCATCTACACATATCTCAAGTCCGGAAGAGAGAAGGACATCATCTTCGACTGGAAAGAAATGCTCGATTTTGAAGGTGATACGGCTCCTTACCTTATCTATACATATGCAAGGACAAGATCCATCTTAAGAAAAGCAGGTGAGCAGGGAATTGCGCCTTCAGAAGGAGATGGGTATGGACTTCTTACGGGCGATGATGAATATGCCGTAATAAGGAGCCTTGCTGATTTCAAGGATTCGGTAAAGAAAGCTGCGGCCTCTTATGAACCCTTCATGATCTCAAGGCAGATCTCTCTTATCGCGAGAAACTACAACAGGTTCTATAACAATTCGAGCATACTTAATGCAGGCTCGGAGGAGCTCGTAAGAGCAAGGCTCGCTCTGTGCGAGGCTGTCTGCGATGTCCTCAAGTCAGGACTTGAGCTCCTTGGCATCGATGTAGTGGAGAAGATGTGATCTATGCCGGACAGCAGAGTTAACATCCCGAATTTCAGTGATATCAAGTATGCAAGGCCTGATATTGATGCTTTTGAGGAACTGGTCAAGAGCGTCAGGTTCAAGCTGATGACAGCAACAAGCTACGATCAGGCTATGGATGCCATGGCCGAGTTCGAGGATGCTTCAAGCCGTTTTGATACTGCTTATGCACTCTGCACGGTAATGCACGATCTTGATACCTCAGATGAGTTCTATACTGCTGAGAATGACTTTTTCGATGAGAATATGGCAAAGGTATCAGAGTTCTCATCTGCTGTCCTGGCTGCTCTTCTAACGTGCCCTTGTGCCGAAGAGATAAAGAGCAGGCACGGGGATATGATATTTCTCAAGGCCAAAAACCGTAAGGAAACGATATCAAAGGACATTCTGGATGAGCTTGCCGAGGAGGCCTCTTTGGAGAGTGAATACGGCCAGCTCCAGAGCGAAGCCGAGATAGAGTTTGACGGCAAGAAGCTTAATCTGAGCCTTTTGCAGCCTTATCTCGAATCAACATCAAGGAGCGTCAGAAAGTCTGCATATAAAGCCTTGGATGATTACTATCAGGGCAGGAAACCCGTCTATGACCGTATCTACGATGATATGGTCAGGGTGAGGACAGCTGCCGCGCGCAAGCTCGGATACAGCTCTTTTACAGAACTCGGTTACAAGAGGATGGAGCGTTACGACTACAGCAGGCAGGACGTTGAGCGCTTCAGGGAGAATATCTTAAGATACATCGTGCCTTTGACGGTTCAGATAAGAAAGTTGCAGCGTGAGAGATTAGGCGTTGACAAGCTGATGTTCTACGATCTGTCCTGCCTGTTTAAAAACGGCAATCCTGCTCCGATGGTGAGCAAGGGTACTTATAAGGATGCGGCAGGAGAGTATTTCCGCAAGATGTTCGGCAAGTCTCCGAGTTTCTTTGACGTGTTGTCAGAGCACGGGTTTACTGATCTTCTGTCCAGGCCTAACAAGTCCACGGGCGGATACTGCATGTATCTTGAAGACTATGGAATACCTTTTATCTTCATGAACGGCAACGGTACATACGATGACGTTGCAACGGTCGTTCACGAGGGCGGACACGCATATGCAGCCATACAGAGCGCTGAATCCTCGCCTTTTCTGGAGTGTCTTTCGCCGACACTCGAAACATGCGAGATCCATTCAACGGCTATGGAATACATGTCTTACCCTTATATGGATATCTTCTACGGGGATAAGGCAGAGAGCTACTGCCAGATGCACATGACTGACGGATTATTGTTCCTGCCTTACGGATGTATGGTGGACGAATTCCAGCACATCGTATACGACGATCCCGATATGCCGCCCGAAAAGAGGCACATGGTCTGGAAGTCCTTAGAAGAGAAGTACCAGCCTTTCATTAACTACGACGATGAGCCTTTCCATGCAGCAGGCGGTGCCTGGATGAAGAAGGATCATATCTTCACATCGCCGTTCTACTATATAGACTATTGTCTGTCGCAGATATGTGCTCTTGAGCTCTGGATGGAGTCGAGGCTTGATATCAATGCGGCGCTTACCAAGTATAATGCCCTGTGTGCGGCGGGCGGAAACGATACTTTCCTGGGACTCATCAGAAGATCAGGCATAGAGTCACCGTTTGATGCGGATGTCATCAAGAAAGTCGCTTACGAATGCTGCAAGTTCCTTGAGTTATGAGACTGCCCGTAAAGTTTACAGATGAGATGGATGCCTTCTTTGAAAGGCATAAGGACATACCGAGTGAAGGCTTCTATGAAAGCTTCGATCTTGAGGGGCAGAAGGGCATAAGATTTTCCACCATGAAGACTGATGAGGAAGAAAGATCTGCTCTTGCATCCTCTTTATCAGGCTCTGATGAGAAGGTGCCGTGGTGTTCATGCGGCTTCTATGCCCCTAATGATATATCCAACAATAATCCGTATTACCATGCGGGCGTTTACTATCCTCAGGAGCCTTCTGCAATGCTTCCTGCTGAAGTTATAAATGCCAGGCCCGGCGAGATCATCTTGGATCTTTGCGCAGCTCCGGGAGGCAAGGCATGCAGGATTGGTGAGGATCTTAAGGGTGAGGGCCTTCTTGTAGCAAACGAGATCAATTACGACAGATCCAAGGCTCTTCTTAGAAACATTGAGCGTACGGGCATAACAGGCGTAGTTATCCTCAATGAGACTCCTGAGAATATCGCAGCAAGACTTCCGGGTTTCTTTGACAAGATCCTCATAGATGCTCCGTGTTCTGGCGAAGGCATGTTCAGGCGCGATCCCGGTGCCATCAAGAGCTATGAGGAATACGGACCCGCTAAGATATCTCCCGTTCAGCAGCAGATACTTGATTCTGCAGATATCTGCCTTAAGGAAGGCGGCGAGATCGTCTATTCGACGTGCACATTCTGCGAGGACGAGAATGAACTTGGCATCAGGAGCTTTATGGAAAGGCATCCGGGGTACGAGGTCATATCTCATCCTGAGATAAAGGGCGTTGCTCATTCAGCTCCGTCTTCAGCATTGCCGGGTTCTATGAGGATATGGCCTCACCTTAATCCCGGTGACGGGCATTTCTGCGTTCACCTCAAGAAGAAAGGGATCAGGACTGCATCATCTCTTCCTTCATTTGTTTCCAAGGGACTTAAGGCAAGCGAGAGGGGAGGCATAGATGCAGCAAGACAGTTCTTGTCTGACTGCCTTAACAGTTCAGGTCTTAAGCGTTTTGACGGCAAACAGTTCGCTCTCCACGGTCAGGGGATATTCCTGATGGATTTCGATGAGAAGATCCTTAAAGGCCTTAAGACAGTTAAGACAGGTCTTTATGTCGGTGATTTCAGGCTCGCAGGTTCCAAGACAGTCTTTACGCCTTCAAACAGCATCGCTCTTACATTCAATAGATGCGATATAAGGGAAGACTCCTATCTTGCGCTTGAGCCGTCTTCCGACAGGATAACAAGATATCTCAAGGGTGAGACCATTACTCTTACAGATGAGGATAATTTAAAGGATAAAGGTTATATAGTCATTGGAGCAGGCGACTTCCCTTTGGGGCTCGGCAAGGTGTCAGGCAGGCAAGTAAAGAACCTTTATCCCAAGGCATGGAGGCTTATATGAGACTGATAATCGCAACAGGCAATGAAGATAAGGTCAAAGAGATCGGCGAGATCCTTAAGGACACAGACTTTGAGGCAGTATCAATGAAACAGGCCGGTTTTACTCCTGACATAGTAGAGGACGGCACCACATTTGAGGAGAATGCCCTTATCAAGGCCAAGGCCGTTCACGCCCTTACATCGGGTGAGTATGTCATGGCTGATGATTCGGGACTCTGTATCGATGCGTTAGGTGGTGCTCCCGGCATTTATTCTGCAAGATTCTGCGGCGAGGATTCCACATACGAAGAGAAGTTCAAGAAGATCTTCGAGATGCTTGGTGGTGTCCCCGAACAAGAGCGCACAGCAAGGTTCGTATGTGCCATCGCAGTAGTAAGACCTGACGGTTCTTCTTTTACGGTAAGAGGTGAAGTTGAAGGCATCCTTCACGAAGAACCAAAAGGAGAGAACGGCTTTGGGTACGATCCTATCTTCTATGTTCCTGAATTCGGAATGACCACAGCACAGATGTCTCCTTCGCAAAAACACGCTATAAGCCACAGGGGAAGGGCTTTGCGCGCAATGGTTGAAAAACTGACCGAAAAATGCTAATATTTTCCAGCGCAAACAATTGTCCGCCACAGACGAACAGGCAAGGGTTTGCAGCTCATCGGAAAAGGGGCAGTTTCTATGGCTCAGAGTTCACCTGAATACTATCTCGTAGATAAAAGAGTACTGCCTGAAGTGTTCATTAAGGTCATGGAAGTTAAGCAGAGACTGAATACCGGAGAATCGGTTTCAGTCAATGAAGCTGTCAAGAAGACAGGGCTTTCCAGGAGTGCATACTATAAGTATAAGGATTCGGTGCTTCCTTTCTATGAAGCAGCTTCCGGCAAGAAGGTTACTCTTCTCATTTCCGTAGAGAACTTCCAGGGCATCTTGTCTTCTATCATAGGCATTATTGCCTTATCCAGGGCAAATATACTGACCATCAATCAGAATATCCCTATCAATGGTCTGGCAGATATCTCGATATCCATTGAGACCGTATCGATGCTCGGTACATTGGATGACGTTGTAAATGACATAGACAAGCTCGCGGGCGTGCGCAAGTGCACAATATTAAGCCGTGAGTAAGGCGGAGGAAATATGGCTTGTAATGTTGCAATATTAGGTTTCGGAACGGTAGGCTCAGGCGTAGCCGAAGTTCTTGATATGAATAAGGATTCCATAACGGCAAAGACAGGCAAGGAGATTGCAGTCAAGTATATATTGGATATCAGGGATTTCCCGGGTTCTCCTTATGAGAGTCTCATTACTCATGACGCAGATCAGGTATTTAACGATCCTGATATCAGCATCGTGGTCGAGACGATAGGAGGAGCAAAGATCGCTTATGAGTTCACGAAGAGAGCCTTAAGCGCAGGCAAGAGCGTTGTAACGTCAAACAAAGAACTTGTTTCAACGCATGGCGTAGAGCTTCTTAAGATCGCTTCTGATAATAACTGCTCTTATCTCTATGAAGCTGCAGTAGGCGGCGGTATCCCGATCATAAGACCTCTTTACAAGTGCCTTGCAGCAAATAAGATCGTTAAGATCGCAGGTATCGTTAATGGTACGACGAACTATATCCTCTCACAGATGAAGGACGAAGGCATCAGTTATGAGGATGCCCTTGCTCAGGCTCAGGCTAACGGTTTTGCTGAAGCAAATCCTGCTGCTGACGTTGACGGCATCGATGCCCAGAGAAAACTCTCAATCCTTTCAACGATCGCATTAAACGGAAGCTATGTTGCACCTGACGGCATCAATACGGAAGGTATCAGCAAGCTTACGTTAGATGACATCGAGTTCGAGAAGGAGATAGACTGCGCTCTTAAGCTGATCGCATATTTCAGCAATAACGGTGAAGGCAAGCCATCTGTCTATGTTGCGCCTCACTATGTTTCCAGGAAGAATCTCTTAGGTTCCGTTGACGGCGTGTTCAATGCGATCATGGTCGAGGGCAATGCTCTCGGAGAGTCACTTTACTATGGCCAGGGTGCAGGCATGCTCCCCACGGCTTCTGCGGTGTGCTCAGATGTTCTTGAGGCTTCAGTTACGGATGGTGTTCCTGCCGAGATAAGGCTCTGGAGCGAGAAGGCTGCTGATATCGAATCTTACGGTGAGATCAAGTGCGACATAATAGTAAGGCTGGACGGAAGGGCTGATCAGGCGCTTGCTCTTTTCGCAGATTATGAAGCATCTAAGCTTTCAGGCAATGCCATCCTGGTCAAGGGAATCAGGCATAAGGATATCGAAGGCATCTTAGAGGGTGAATCGGATTCCAAGTGGTTCCACTACCTGGGATGAGCCTTAGATGTTTATAAGAAGAGCAATCCCCAAGGATATCCCGGAGATACTAAGGCTTCTTTATCAGGTCAATAATGTCCACGCAGACATCAGGCCTGATCTGTTTATCCATGATAAGACAAAGTATACGGCTGATGAGCTCGAGTTTATAGTGAAGTCTGATATTACTCCCGTCTTTGTGTGTTTTGAAGACGAGAATTCAAATGAGCTTCTCGGATACTGTTTTGCTATATACGAGGTTAAGACGGGGCATTCACAGACTGACGTTAAGACTTTGTATCTTGATGATATCTGTGTTGATGAGAAAGCGAGAAATAAGGGCGTCGGACGCTCGATATATCAGTATGTAAGGGCATACGCCAAGCGCAATGAAGTGTATAATATAACTCTAAATGTCTGGGAACATAACGATCCCGCCAAAGCCTTTTACGAGGCTATGGGACTTAAAGTGTTAAAGTACGGAATGGAAGACATTCTTGACTAATAAGATCGGAGGCAAATATATGAAGGTATTGGTTGTAGGAAGCGGCGGAAGAGAACATGCTATCTGCTATGCATTGAACAAGTCAGATAAGGTAACAGAGCTTTACTGCGCACCCGGCAACGGAGGCATCGCTTCGATAGCCACATGTGTTGATATCAAAGCAACTGAGGTCGATAAGATCGTAGATTATGCGAAGGAAGGCAAGTTCGATCTTGTATTCGTTGCTCCTGAAGATCCTCTTGCATTAGGTCTTGTTGACAAGCTCGAAGTAAATGGAATAAGGGCTTTCGGTCCTTCTGCGAGAGCTGCGATAGTTGAATCATCCAAGGCTTTTTCCAAGAACCTCATGAAGAAATACAACATCCCTACGGCTAAGTATGAGCTTTTCGACGATGAGGCGAAGGCTATAGAGTATCTGGATTCGCAGGAAGCTCCGATCGTCATCAAGTGTGACGGCCTCGCTCTCGGCAAGGGCGTTATCATCGCCCAGACAATAGACGAAGCCAAGACTGCCGTTCATGACATGATGGCTGACAAGAAGTTCGGTGATGCCGGAAATACTGTTGTTATCGAGGAATGCATGGTAGGCCCCGAGCTTACGGTACTTGCTTTTGCTGACGGCAACACGGCTGTTCCCATGATCTCTTCAAGAGACCACAAGAGAGCTCTTGATAACGATGAAGGCCTTAATACAGGCGGCATGGGCGCTGTTACACCCGGAGCTGATCTTTCTGAAGAAGACAATGAGAGGATCTTAAATGAGATCATCAGACCTACCATTGCTGCGCTCAAGGCTGAGGACAGGGCTTTTAAGGGAGTAATCTATTTTGGACTCATGCTCACAAAGGACGGTCCCAAGGTCGTCGAGTATAACTGCCGTTTCGGAGATCCCGAGACTCAGGCTATCCTCCCGAGACTTGAGACAGATTTTGTTGACATAATAAACGCCTGCATCGACGGCAATATCTCAGATATCGACATCAAGTGGAAGGATGTATGTTCCTGCGTAGTCGTTATGGCATCCGGAGGATATCCGGGATCTTATGCCAAGGGTTATGAGATAACAGGCATCGATACATGCGGCAAGCTCGTATTCCAGGCAGGCACCAAGCTCGAAGACGGCAAGCTCGTTACTTCAGGCGGAAGAGTTCTCTGCGTTTACGATGAAGGCAAGACTCTTGATGAAGCCATCGACGGAGCTTACGAGGGCGTTAATAAGATCTCGTTTAAGGATATGCATTTCCGCCACGACATAGGACGCACGCTTAAATGAGGATAGGTGTTTACGGAGGATCGTTCGATCCTTTGCACAAAGGTCACTTAGCGCTCCTTAACGGGGCGCTTAAAGGCGGCTTTATCGACATCGCCATAGTGATCCCTTCAGCGCGCAACAACTTCAAGTCATATACAAACCAGCTTCCCGCTCCGTACAGATACTACATGCTCAAGAACTGCATTGAGGACATGGGTGAAGAGAATGTATTTCCTTGCGATATCGAGCTCGGCATCGAGGGCACAAGCTATACGGCGGTCATATTAGAGAAGCTCACGGATCCATCTTATATCTCTGATTACCTGATAAATAACGGCGTCAAGAAGAAAAAGGCATCTGAGGAGCATTCTTTCTATTGGATAATGGGCTCAGATACACTCGCATCGTTCGAGCACTGGTATAAACCTGCAGATATACTTGCCAGGGCAACGCTTCTTGCAGCATTAAGGCCCGGAGACGATACTGATGTCTCAAAGATCGCGTCCGGCATCGAAAAGTCTCTCGGTGGCAAAGTCGAACTGTTCAGGTTCAGCGGCATAGAGTGTTCATCTTCTGAGATACTTAGGAGCGGTGATCTTTCTATGTGTCCTGATCCTGTCGTTGATTTTATTAAGCTTCACGATCTTTACTCTGAGGGCACCAGGCTTACCGGCGTAAGTGATGAAGACAAGGTCAGGTTTTTCGAATCTGCCATAGCAATGTATCCGTATCTTAAGGAGAAGAGACTGCTCCATACTCTTAATGTCGGTTATCTTTCTTCTGTACTTGCCTTGAGGTTCGGCGAAGATCCCGGAAAAGCACTTATCGCAGGCGCACTGCATGATTGTGCCAAGGAGCTTGATCTTGACTATCAGAAACAGCTCGCAGGTAACTATGCGGGTGATGTTTTCGATGACCGTAAGCTTTTGCATTCTCCTGCAGGTGCTTCTTTTGCCAGAGAGAAGTTCGGTATTTCAGATAAGGGTATCCTGGATGCCATCTGCTATCACACTACAGGCAGGGGCGGCATGACGGTCCTTGAGAAGATCGTCTACCTTGCTGATAAGATCGAGCCGTCAAGGACATACACAGACCTTACTCCCATAAGGAAAGCCGCTGAGACTGATCTTGATGAAGCCGTCAGGATGACGGTAAGGTCGGTCAAGAAGAAGTTCGATGAGCAGGGCAGGGACATTCATCCCTATACTCTTGCTATGATGAAGGACCTTCGAATATAATCTAGATATAAATATCCAAAGGAGACACAAATGGAGAGCAAAGAATTAGCGGACAAGATAGTTGAGATACTTGATTCCAAGAAGGGCATAGATATCGAGGTAATAGACGTAACAGGCAAAACGACCCTTGCTGACTATTTCGTTATCTGCAGCGGTAATTCAACAACGCAGATAAAGGCCTTATCTGATGAAGTCGAGTATGTCTTAAAGAACGACTGCGGTCTCATGGCAGATCATGTGGAAGGCAGGTCGGGTGACCGCTGGATCCTGATCGACTACAAGGATGTGGTAGTCAATGTTTTCCATCCTGAAGAAAGAGCTAATTACAATATCAGCAAGCTCTGGGAGACAAAGCAAAAGGAAGAATGAGCCGTTAAAAAAGCATATGTCTGAAGGCTGTTTCAGTTAATGAGACAGCCTTTTTATTTGTTCTTACTTTGTCGGTTTTTGTATGATTTTGTCGCATTTTTGAGCATATATAAGGTGTTATCATCCTTGTATGAAGATCAATGCCAAAAAGTTAAAACCGTTCTTATACCCGGCTGCATTTGTGCTGATAGCTTTATTGTCCAT
>CAMHSJ010000025.1 GCA_946187935.1 uncultured Clostridia bacterium | reverse complement strand
CATAAAAATCACGCGCGTGTTCCTTGTGTTGGGCAACAGCTTGAATATTTTGCACGTGCGGAAGAATTAAACAGGAGGACTTTTTTATGCCGGTTATTTTAATGAAGCAGCTTCTTGAAGCAGGTGTACACTTCGGTCATCAGACACGTCGCTGGAACCCTAAGATGTCTGAGTACATCTTCACGGAGCGTAATTCCATCCACATCATCGATCTTCAGAAGACAGTCAAGAAAGTTGACGAGGCTTATGAAGGTATGAGAGAGCTTGCTGAGAAGGGGGATATCCTTTTCGTAGGTACAAAGAAGCAGGCTCAGGATTCCATCAAGGAAGAGGCTGAGCGTTGCGGACAGTTCTACATCAACTATCGTTGGTTAGGCGGTACTCTTACAAACTTCGTTACTATCAAGAAGAGAGTAGCAAGACTTGAAGAGTTAAGAGCTATGGAGCAGGATGGTTCATTTGAGCTCCGTACAAAGAAGGAAGTTGCTAAGCTTAAGCTTGAGATGACAAAGCTCGAGCAGAACTTAGGCGGTATCGTAGGAATGAACAAGCTTCCTGCAGCTCTTTTTATCGTTGATACAAAGAAAGAGCACAATGCAGTTGCAGAGGCTAGAAGACTTAACATCCCGATCGTTGCTATCGTAGATACAAACTGTGATCCTGATGAAGTTGATTACGTAATCCCCGGTAACGACGACGCTATCCGTGCAGTTAAGCTCATCACAGCTAAGATGGCTGATGCAGTTATCGAAGCTCACCAGGGCGTAGACGGCAGCTATGAGGGCGAAGACGTTGATTCTGCAGCAGCTCAGGCTGACACAGCAGCAGTAGCTGAGGATATCGTAGAAGAAGCTTCTTCTGAGAAGACGATCGAAGAGATCGCTTCTGAGTCTTGATCAAAATAGGAGGAATTCCAATATGGCAGTAACAGCACAACAGGTTAAGGAACTCCGTGATCTTACAGATTGCGGCATTATGGACTGCAAGAAGGCACTTATCGAGTGCAACGGTGATATCGAGGCTGCTAAAGCTTGGCTCCGTGAGAAGGGTATGGCTAAGGCTGAGAAGAAGTCCGCAAGGATCGCAGCTGAGGGTGCAGTAATCTCCAAGATCACTGATGATCAGAAGACAGGTGTTCTTGTTGAGATCAACATCGAGACAGACTTTGCTGCTCAGACAGACAAGTTCAAGAACTTCTCTGCACAGGTTGTAGATCACATCCTCGCTAAGAAGCCTGCTACTTTAGAAGAGCTCATGGCTCAGCCTTTCTTTGCTGACGAGAGCAAGACAGTTGAGATCTTCCAGAAGGAAGCAATAGCTGATATCGGAGAGAATACTTCTATCAGAAGATTTGTAATCTACGAAGTAAACGGCAACGGCGCAGTTGCTTCTTACATCCACATGGGCGGTAAGGTAGGCGTATTTGTTGAGCTCGCAGTTGGTGACGATTCTGTTATCACAGACGCTAAGTTCGCAGATCTTGCTAAGAGCCTCGGCATGCAGATCGCTGCATTCAGACCTAACTGGATCGACGAGAGCGATGTTCCCCAGGAAGAGATCGACAAGGAGCTCGCTATCCTTAAGAACAAGGCATTAGAGGAAGGCAAGCCTGAGAAGGTAATCGACGAGAGGATCCTCCCCGGCCAGAAGAAGAACTTCCTTAAGATGAACTGCCTTATGCTCCAGGAATTCGTTAAGGATGAGAACCTTGACGTTCAGACATACGTTAACGGCGTAGCTAAGGAGCTCGGCACAGATATCTCTGTTGTACGTTTCACAAGATTCGGTCTTGGTGAAGGCATCGAGAAGAAGGTTGACGACTTCGCTGAAGAAGTTAGAAAGCAGGCTGGTTTATAATCAGCGCTTAAAAATCTTAAGCTGACTATGAGTCCCCGCAAGTAATTGCGGGGATTTCTTATGCATAATCATCAGGCGAGCTGTCTTTTTTATCTGTATTATTGTTTATTAGTATAGGTTTTTTGATATTTACATTGGCGTGATTGATTTGTAAATTACTATTGTGATTTTTCTCAAAAGAAAGGAAAGAAAACTATGAAGAATTTTAACAAGGTAATCGCACTTTCTCTTTGTGCTGCTTTAGGTCTTTCTCTTACAGCTTGTAAGAAGAGCTATGACGGTACATACAAGGCTACAGTTGATATTACTGATCAGGTTGAGGAAGAAGCAGGTCTGGATTATGACTTGACAGGAACTCTTGAGGTTGAGTTTACACTTACAATGGAAAAGGGTGAATACACTATCGAGATGAATTCCGACAAGTTCAAGGAAGATATGGAAAGCTTCTATGACGCAAACATGGATACAATCCTTATGGAATCCTTCGGTACTGATGATATCTCTGAGATCGAACAGTACGCTCAGTATATGGGTTATGAGGATTATGATGCTCTCAAGGCAGATATGCTTGAGACGGCTATGAGCTCATTTGACGATGACGATGTTGTCTATGAAGATAACGGTACTTATACTGTAAGCGGCGATACGATCAAGTTCGACAGCGAAGACAACGACGATTTTGACGGCGAAGTAGACGGCAAGGAGATCACTATCGAGGTTGAGGACGATGACGGAATGTTCGGTGATGATCTTACACTCGTATTTGAGATCGAAGACTGATTAAGGTTATATCCTTAGGATCAATGAGGCGCGGATTTAATGTCCGCGCCTTTTTGTTGTTATGCATTAGAGAATAAAAAAACTTATTCACCATTCGGCATATTATTGATAAAATTTATAAATAAAATTAAAGGAGAAACAGGCTATGGCAGAAACAAAGTATAAGAGAGTACTGCTGAAGATCTCAGGTGAGGCTCTGGCAGGTGATAACAAGATAGGTATCAACGATGAAGTCCTCAAGGAGATATCAGCAAATATCAAAGCAGTCTCTGATCTCGGAGTACAGGTTGCCATAGTCGTAGGCGGCGGCAATTTCTGGAGAGGAAGATCCTCAGAGAAGATGGACAGAGTCACGGCAGACCACATGGGAATGCTCGCAACTCTCATGAACTCATTGGCTTTATCTGATGCATTAGAGCAGCAGGGAGCCGTTACAAGAGTCCTTTCCGCTATAGAAGTAAGACAGATGGCAGAGCCTTATATCAGGAAGAGAGCCGTAAGGCACCTTGAGAAGGGCAGGATCGTCATTTTCGCTTGCGGTACGGGAAACCCTTATTTCTCAACAGACACCGGCGCTGCGTTAAGGGCAACTGAGATCGGCGCTGATGTATTCCTCAAGGCTACGATGGTCGACGGCGTTTACGATAAGGATCCTCATCAATATCCTGATGCAGTCAAATATGATAAGATATCTCATGACGAGGTATTGAGGCTTAACCTCAAGGTTATGGATGCCACGGCAGCTGCACTCTGCAGGGATAACCATACAAGGATCCTTGTATTCTCTATGAAGGATCCTACCAACATCGTAAGGATCGCCGAAGGTGAGAATCTCGGCACGATCGTTGAATAATCAATAAAGGAGATAATTACCATGGCTATGATCGAGATCACAAAGCAGGATTACGACAAAGTTGAAGAGAAGATGCGCAAGTCCATCGACAATCTTCAGGAGAACCTTAATGCTATCAGGGCAGGAAGAGCTAATCCCCATGTCCTTGATAAGATCACCGTTGATTACTATGGAGCTCCTTCCGGACTCAATGCCGTAGCTAATATTCAGGTTCCCGAGGCAAGGATGATCACTCTTACTCCCTGGGATCCTTCAATGCTCAGAGAGATCGAGAAGGCTATCCAGTCCTCAGATCTCGGTATCAATCCTACTAATGACGGTAAGATGATAAGACTCGTATTCCCCATGCTTACAGAGGAGCGCCGTAAGGAACTCGTTAAGCAGGTTAAAGTCTATGGTGAGGAAGCTAAGGTTGTAGTCCGCAACAACAGACGCGATTATATCGATAAGATGCGTGCTGCTTGCAAGAAGAAGGAGCTTACCGAGGATTCCCTTAAGGAATATGAGGAGAAGGTCCAGAAGATCACAGATAAGTTCATTGCCGAGATAGACGATGTCTGCAATAAGAAAGACAAGGAACTGATGGAGATCTGATGGCTTTAGGCAATTCAAAAAACCAGAAGACATACGACACCGACGGCCTTAAGGTCCCGGTGTCGCTTGGCGTTATAATGGACGGAAACGGCAGATGGGCTAAGAAGAGGCTTCTTCCAAGATCTGCCGGACACAGGGCAGGTGCGGAGAATCTTAAAGAGCTCTGCCGCAACTGCGGTAATTACGGCGTTAAGTACTTAACGGTCTATGCTTTCTCGACAGAGAACTGGGTAAGACCGGAAGATGAAGTCAATGCTCTCATGAAGCTCTTTGTCGAATTCTTCAATAAGTACGATCCCGAGCTTGAGCAGGAAGGCATCAGGGTAAGGTTTACAGGCGATATCGATGCTCTTCCTCCTGAACTTCAGAAGGTCTGTCACGAAGGTGAGGAGAGGTCCAAGGACCGTCCCAAGATGCAGCTCATCGTTGCATTTAATTATGGCGGAAGAAGAGAGATAGTCCAGTCCGTTCAGAAGATCGCTCAAGATATCAAGTCCGGTAAGTTAAATCCCGAGGATATTACGGAAGATACTATTTCAAACAATCTGTATCTTCCTGATGTACCTGATCCTGAGCTCATCATCAGGCCTTCAGGCGAGATGCGTCTTTCTAACTTCCTTCTGTGGGAGAGCGCATATTCCGAGTTCTGGGTGTCTGATACATTGTGGCCTGATTTCGGCTACGATGAACTGACGCAGGCATTCAGGGATTATGCTAAGCGTGACAGGAGATTCGGCGGCCTTTCTTCCAAAGATCAAGGGGAGGCCCGGAAATAATGAGACAAAGGATCGTTACAGGTATATTGTTTACATTAGGTGTCGCAGCTTTTGTGGTACCTTCTTTATGGTTTCCTCTGATTATCTGCCTGATGGCTCTGATAGTCGGCGGCGTTGCCATTCACGAGATGATCAAGGCATTAAGATCAGGCGGTTTCTCGCCTTCAGCCCCGCTCGTTCTTGTGGGCGCAGCACTTACCATTGCAGTCCTTGCGTTATCTCTTATTCTGGGTCTTTCCTGCGAAGCTGCGATAGCTCTTTTTGTCCTTCTTATAGGTTCTTACAGTGTCTGCTGCGGTATTCTGGTTCCCGTTATCCGCAAATACGATACGGATGCGCTTAAGAATGGTCTTATCTCAGGCGGAATCGTTTTTTACATAGCTTTCCCTTTATTCTGCCTCTGCGCAGGAATGAACCTCATTGAGAACGGCTGGTACTACATGCTGATCGGCCTTACAGCTTCCTGGGTCTCTGATGTTTTCGCTTATTTTGTCGGCGTAACCATAGGAAAGCATAAGCTCATCCCTCATATCTCTCCCAAGAAGACATGGGAAGGCTTCCTGGGCGGTGCCGTAGGCTGCGCTGTTGTTGTAGCTTTATACAGCGTTCTCGTTATCTACAATGTATGTGATATCAATATCGGCAGGATCGGTTTTATCGTGATAACGTTCCTCATTGGTTTTGTCATCTCGCTCATGAGCCAATTGGGCGACTGGTTTGCATCAGTCATAAAGAGAAGGGTCGGGATCAAGGATTACGGCAATATCTTCCCGGGTCACGGCGGAATGATGGACAGATTCGACAGCGCGTTCTTCACATTGCCCTTAGGCGTTCTTCTCGCCTTTGTCATAGGTCTGTTCTGATACAGGAGCTTTTATGAGAGTTTTATCGGTTTTAGGTTCAACAGGTTCCATAGGAACTCAGACTCTTGAAGTCGTACGCAATAACCCTGAAGATTTCAAGGTAGCCGGACTGAGCGCAGGTTCTGATATCGAGACGCTCTATGCCCAGATAAAGGAGTTTAAGCCGGAAGCAGTTTCTGTAAGAGATGAGGCCAAGGCCTTAGATCTTGAGAAGCGTTTGAGGAGCGAAGGTGATCTGACTCCGGTTTTGGGTGGTGAGGACTCCAGTACTGACATAGCAACGCTTTCATCAGCAGATACGGTCCTTGGCGCCATCGTCGGCGTAGCAGGCCTTGTGCCTGTCTATAACGCGATCCTCAAGGGCAAGGATATCGCTTTGGCCAACAAGGAGACTCTTGTTGCAGGCGGTGATTTCATCATGCCGCTCGCAGCAGAGAAGGGAGTCGGGCTTCTTCCCGTAGACAGTGAGCACTGCGCCATCTGGCAGTGTCTCTGGGGTGAGAAGAAAGAGAACCTTGACCGCATTCTCATCACGGCTTCAGGGGGACCTTTCAGAGGCAAGACAAGAGCTGATCTTGAAGGGGTTACCGTAGAGAAAGCTTTAAGCCATCCCACATGGAAGATGGGCGGCAAGATCACGATAGATTCCGCCACCATGATGAACAAGGGCCTTGAGGTAATAGAGGCTCATCATCTGTTTGGCGTGAGCGTTGATAAGATAGATATCGTTGTTCATCCCCAGAGCATCATACACTCCATGATCAGGTTAAGGGACGGATCTGTCCTCGCTCAGATGGGCAAGCCTTCCATGATACTGCCCATAATGGTCGCACTTTACTATCCTGACAGGGGGCCTAGGCTTCTTGAGGAATTCGACCCTTTCGATGCCAAGTGCTGCAATATCACGTTCGAAAAGTGTGACACCGGGCTGTTCGGCCTTGTCCCTGTTGCATACGATGCAGGAAGAAAGGGCGGTATCCTTCCCGCGGTAATGAATGCGGCCAACGAAGTTGCAGTCAATGCCTTCCTTAAGGGCAAGAGCGGCTTTACGGATATCGAACGTATAGTCAAGGCTGTCTATTCTGATTTTGACGGAAGGAATATTCCTGCATCTGATCTTGATACTGTACTTCAGGCTGACAGGGAAGCAAGGATCAAAGCAGGGGAGCTGATCGGCTGATGGGTATAGTCTGGAGCATAATCGTTGTTATCCTGATGCTCGGCGTGCTCGTTACCATACACGAGCTCGGTCATTTCTGGGTGGCAACACTTCTTAAGATAAAAGTTTACGAAGTATCGGTCTTCGTCGGTCCCAAGCTCTTTCACTGGAAAAAGAACGGAGTTGAATTCAGCATAAGGGCGATTCCTTTAGGCGCTTATGTCAGGTTTACCGATGTGGATGAGGAAGGAAAGATAATAGAGAGTGAAGAGCCTTCGCTTCTGATCAACAATCCGAGGTGGAAGAGATTGTTGGTGGCTTTGGCAGGACCTTTTATGAACGTCTTTCTCGGAGTTGTTATCTTCCTTTTGCTCTTTTGCTTCACCGGCGTGCCGACACTTGATCTGAACTACTGCCCCGTGGATTCACAGCTATATGCTACCGATTACACACCTGGTGATACTGTTGTTAAGGTAAATGGAGAAAGGGTCTATAACGCTCTTGATTTTTATGTCGATACTCAGATGATAGCAACTGAGTACGAACCTATGACAGTAACTTTAAGGAGCAAACAGACAGGTGAACTCTATGATGTTTATCTTGAGCCCGAGATAAAGACAAGACCAATGCTCGGCATAGTCTGCTATCAGGATACTGACAATAAGTATAACGGATGGCTGATTGACAGCTCTTACGACACTCAGAATGCTGGCAATCCCATCTTAAAGAACGGAGATTACCTTGTATCTGTTGAGGGCAAACCTGTTACAGATCCTGATTTCCTGGAGTTCCTTGATACGTTGTCAGAAGGCGATACAATGACCTTCGGTTACTACAGGAACGGCGAATACCATGAGGAAGAATGCATAATATCCCTTACGACTTTTGCCAACGACAGGGGAATGCATCTCGTCAGATATAAGATGAACAGTTTTGAGAGGTTCACAAGGGCCCTGGGTTATGCCTGCAAGATGCCGGCAACGACTTTTAAGATCACCGTAAAATCACTTTCCCTTGTATTCGGCGGCAAGGAAGAAGTCTATAACATGGTATCAGGGCCTGTTGGCGTTACCGTGGCCGTTTCAGATGTCGTAAGTGATGAGTCTGATACAGTTGCCCAGAAGATCTACACCCTGGTGAATATGGCAGGTCTGATCTCGATCGGGCTCATGATAACAAACCTTCTGCCGATCCCGGGTCTTGACGGCAATCAGATCGTTCTTATCGCCATTGAGATGATCATTGGCAGGAAGATATCAAAGAAAGCGGAAGACGTGATCAATGTCGTTGGATTCTTTATGCTGATCGCTCTGGTGCTCTTCGCGTTAACATCAGACATCATCAGGATAATAATGGAATGACACAAAACTTTCAGGTCGTGTTGTGTTAGTATAATTTTACCGCATAACACATTATATACAGCAGAGGTTATCAATGACTAAGAAAGTACTTATCGGGAATGTAGAGGTTGGTGGCGGCACCAGCGTTAAGATCCAGTCCATGAACAACACGGATACGCGTGATGCGAAGGCAACATTAGAGCAGATAGCCCGTCTTAAGGATGCAGGCTGTGACATCACCAGAGTTGCAGTTCCTGATATGGAAGCTGCCGAAGCATTGAAGGAGATATCTAAGGATTCTCCGATCCCGGTAGTTGCGGATATCCATTTTGATTACCGTCTTGCCATCGAAGCTGCTAAGAACGGAGCATCCAAGATAAGGATCAATCCCGGCAATATCGGCGGACCTGAGAACATCAAGGCCGTAGTCGATGTCTGTAAGGACAGGGGGATCCCTATAAGGGTAGGTGTCAATTCGGGCTCCATCTCCAGAGAGATCCTTTCCAAGTACGGCGAGGTCAATGCTGATGCCATGACAGAGAGTGCATTAGGTGCCGTTAAGCTCCTCGAAGATGCCGATTTTGATAATATCGTCATATCCATCAAGTCATCTTCTCCCAAGCTTACCATCGACACTTACCAGGTCTTATCCAAGGCTTGTGACTATCCTCTGCATGTAGGCGTTACTGAAGCAGGCACCGTTAAAGAAGGCGTCATCAAGTCAGCTGTAGGTATCGGCGCACTTCTTGCCATGGGTATCGGCGATACCATAAGGGTGTCCCTTACTGGTGACCCTGTTGAAGAGGTTTATGCGGCCAAGAGTATCCTCAAGGCTTTAGACTTAAGAGACGGCGGCATAACATTTATCTCATGTCCGACATGCGGAAGGACCCAGGTTCCCCTTATAGAACTTGCAGGTCAGATCGAAGAGAGAGTTAGTAGACTTCCTTATAATCTTAAAGTTGCAGTCATGGGCTGTGTAGTCAACGGCCCCGGCGAAGCCAGAGGTTGCGACATCGGTCTTGCGGGCGGCAAGGATGAATTTCTTCTCTTTGAGAAGGGCGAGCCCGTCAGGAAGATCCCTGCTGAGAATGCAGTAGAAGAATTTGTTAAGGAAGTGATTAGAATTGGAGAGGCGAAGAACTAAGCTTACAGAGCTTGCTGATTTTGACTGCTCCGCTTATAAAGGTCTCGAAGGTATCTTTGTCGAATCTGTTGAGCTTTACGAAGCCAAGGGCTGTATCAGCATTACATGTGTCGGTTCTGACACCGTAGAAGACGGCGATGGACTTGTGGATTTTGTAAGGCATCTCAGCATGTCTTACATGAATACCATCAAGCTCGGTTTCAATGACATCTATGTTGATTCGTTTTTAAACCGTGTCACAAAACTGTGGCCGCTTATTGCATATGATTATGCTCTCAGCAGAGGCAAAGTTCTTGATAAGCAGGTTTCACTCATCGATTACAACAGTGATTCCACGCTATATGAGCTATTGCTGCCTTCAAGCTGGAAGAAACTCTATGATGAGAAGCAGCTCATCATGTTCAAGAATGCTCTGTTTGCTTCTATTTCAGATTGTACAGGTATCGATCCCAACGTTGAGGGTAATGTTGAGATAGGTTTTATCGATAATGGCGGGCTTGAGATCGCAAGGCCTGAGGAGATAATCGACAAGGCTATCAAGGAAGGAAACTTCATCGATATAGAGCCTGAAGCAGCAGCTAAGAAAACGCGTTCCAAGAAGACCGAAGGGCAGAGTGATAACCCTGCTCCTGAAGAGAATAAAGAAGACAAGGCTGCTCCCGACAAGAATTCCTGGGCATATAAGGCCAAGCAGCAGCTTAAGGAAGCCAAGGTCGAGGATAAGGCCAAGCCTGATTACAAGAATAACATGAATGCAGAGGGCGCTTTGTTCGGCAAGGTCAAGGCTGATGCGAGGCTCCTTAAGATCTCTGATGCCGTGATAGGTGACGTGGGCATCAATCTGATCGGAAATGTAACCATTACAGAAGAGCTCCGTCTTACCAAGAGCTGCAAGAGCGTCATAGCTAAGTTCCTTCTTATGGACGATACGGATGCAATATCCTGTTTTGCTTTTCTTAAGCCGGATGAAGCAGATATCTTCCAGAAGACCTTTAAGAAGGGCGGTTTTGCAGGATTCCAGGGTAATGTCGAGAACGATTCTTACTCAGGAGAGAAGCAGTTTAAGATCTCAGGCGCTTTCCCCGCAGATAAGCCTGCGCCCAGAAGGGATATGTCTGAACGTAAGAGGGTAGAGCTTCACGTCCATACCAAGATGAGTGACAGCGATGCAACGACTGAGCCTGCTGATCTGGTCAAGACAGCAGCAAGCTTCGGTCACACTGCATGTGCAGTTACTGATCACGGAGTCGTGCAGGCTTTCCCCCATGTGTTTGAGGCAGCAGGCAAGATCAACAAGAATATTGAGGAAGGTAAGACCCCATTCAAGTGTATCTTAGGCTGTGAAGGGTATCTTGTAGATGACGGCCCAACCGTTTTCTACAACCTTCCTTACGATGTTGATACTGACGATAAATTCTTTTCCAAGCCTGCTCCCGGGACAGAGGATGCAGCTATTAACTTTATCGAGAAAGCCAAGCCGGTCGGCTCATTTGTAGCGATCACAATAAGAAGAAACGGTAATGACGCCCTGTCTGACACCTTTACTTCTGTTGCGGCAACCAAGTTCCGTCTTAAAGGCTTCAAGTATGCCAGGCCTATTGAAGAAGGCGAATCCGATGAGGATGCGATGGAGTTTGCTTCGCACGATATCGATAAGACTATCTGGGACATGGCTGAGCTGCCGGAAGAGCTGACTGATGAGAAACTTGCGGTAGCTCCCATGGCAGAACATGAGAGATACGGCAGGATCTTTAACAAAGATCTTGATATCGGCGGCGAATATGCTGAAGAGTATGTTATCCCTGACGAGATAGAGTTCGAACATGTAGCTGATTTCTATGCAGAGTTTGAAGACGAAGTTTATAAGGGCAAGGGAGAACCCTGCCAGTCTTACTTTGCGATGGGTGAGCTTCTGGAGTTTATCGGTGATTCCTACATAACAGGACCTGATATCTTTACCACGCTCGCTTTCCTGAGACGTGCCGGTTACGGCATCAATATCGAAGATCAGATCTACTACAGACATAAGTTCCTTATGCCTTGTACAAGTGACGAAGACATATTAAGAAATTACTTCGAGGGCAAGTATGCTGATATAAACGATCTTCTTAAGGATAAGGGCATACCGTTCACACTTAAGAAGACTGATACTGCAGCAGACAGTCTTCTTGAGCAGTGCTACATATCCTCAGATGCTCTTATTGCCATGTTTAAGGACAGCGGCGCTGTAGATCCTCTTAAGATCAACTACGATAAGGGACACTTTGATACAAGCAGGGTCAAGTCAGTCAAGAAGATAGGCGGTTTTGCAGAGACTCCTGCATACCATGTTATCTTCCTGGCAAGGTCTAACATGGGCTTATACAATATGTACCGCCTCGTATCTGAGTCCCATATCCATTACTTTGCAAGAAGACCAAGGACTCCCAAGAGCCTTCTTAAATACTATTCATCAGGACTTATAGTCGGCGGTGCCTGTGAGCGCGGAGAGATATTCCGTTACGTTATAAGGAAATACAAAGAATCCGGCAAGGATAAAGCCAAGGCAAGGGAATTCTTAAGGTCATCATCCGAGTTCTCAGATCTGATCAGTCTGTACGATTACATCGAGATACAGCCTCTTTGCAACAATATGTTCCTTACAAGGGAAGATCCGGGCAAGTCTGATACCGGAAATGTTGCTCTTAATGAAGCTGATATTCAGGCTGTCAATGAACTTTTGGTCGAAACGGCAGATGATCACGGAATTCCTTGCTGCGCGACTACTGACTCTCACTACCTTAACAAGGAAGACGGCAAGTACCGTAAGTATCTTCTTATGAGCATGGGCTTTAAGGATGCCGAGATGCAGTCTGACCTGTATTTCAGGACGACTGATGAGATGCTTGATGAGTTTGCTTATCTGGGCAGTGAGAAGGCAGAAGAAGTCGTAATAGACAACACCAATAAGATCGCAGACATGATCGAATTCGGCATCAAGCCGTTCCCGTCAGGTTCATATCCGCCTCAGATCGCCCGAGCTGCATCTGACGTCAGGGATATTGCTTATACAAGGGCAAATAAGCTCTACAGGCACAACGGCGAGCTTCACCCTCTTGTTAAGGCGAGACTTGATAAGGAGCTTACTTCGATCATATCCAACGGATATGCGATCATGTACTATATCGCATACAGGCTGGTTAAGAAGTCTAATAACGACGGCTATATCGTCGGTTCGAGAGGTTCGGTCGGTTCTTCGTTCGCTGCAACCATGTGCGGCATTTCCGAGGTTAACCCTCTGCCGCCTCACCACAGGTGCCCTAAGTGTAATTTCACAAGGTTCGATGAGACAGGTGACTACGGATCAGGATACGATCTGCCTGAAGCTGTTTGTCCGGAATGCGGTACAGAGATGATAAGGGATGGCCAGGATATCCCGTTTGAGACTTTCCTTGGCTTCAAGGGTGATAAGCAGCCTGATATCGATCTTAACTTCTCGGGTGAATACCAGCCGAGAGCTCATGCCTATGTAGGTGTTCTTTTCGGCGGTACACATACATTCAAGGCAGGCACGATCGGCGCCTACCAGGATAAGAACGCTTACGGTGTCTGCCGCAAGATCTTAGAGGAGAAGGGTGAGGTATGCACCCAGGCTCATCTTGCTTACATGTCCAGGGACATAATCGGTGTTAAGAAAAACACATCACAGCATCCTGGCGGTATCGTCGTTATTGCCAAGGAGATGGATGTATATGAGTTTACTCCTATCCAGTTCCCGGCAAACAAGACCGAGTGCGGGATCATCACGACGCATTTCGATTTCCGCGCGATGCACGATACGATCTTAAAGCTCGACATCCTTGGTCATGCGGATCCTACGGTGCTCAGGATGCTCCATGAGATCACAAATGTAAATATTACAGACATCCCGATCCCTGATGAGAAGGTAATGGCTCTCCTGCAGGGCACCGAAGTCCTGGGTTTCCCAATTGAAGCGACTGATGCAGGTTCTGCGACACTAGGCCTTTCTGAGCTTGGCACCAACATGGCGCGCGGCATGATCAAGGAGACAAAGCCTTCAAGATTCTACGACCTTGTCCAGCTCATGGGCTTGTCACACGGAACTGATGTTTGGACGGGAAATGCACAGGATCTCATTAGAGAAGGCACCTGCGACATCGATTCAGTAATAGGATGCCGTGACTCCATCATGACAAGGCTCATCTACTGGGGTCTTCCCAACAAGGATGCTTTTGACATAATGGAGGCAGTAAGAAAGGGTAAAGTTGCCAAGGGTGAAGTTGCAAAGTGGCCTGAGTATAAGGAAGAGATGAAGAGCTGCGGTGTTCCTGACTGGTATATCGAGTCATGTGCCAAGATCAAGTACATGTTCCCTAAGGCACATGCTGCTGCATATTCCATCTCAACGCTTCGTGTTGCATGGTTTAAGGTCTACTATCCTGAAGAATACTACTGTGCTTTCTTTACGATAAGAGGTGAAGGTTTCGATGCCGAGACAATGTGTTTTGGCCCTGAGAAGGTCAAGAAGAAGAGACTTGAGCTTCAGGAGAAGATGAGAAACTCAGATAATCCGAATACAAAGAACGAATTCTATCTTTGCGAACTTGTTGAGGAGATGTATGCCAGAGGCATCACATTTGCTCCGATCTCTCTTACCGAATCAGACGGTGTCAGGTTTAAAAAGGTTGCGAAAGGCGTGATCCTTCCTCCGTTCTCAGCCATCGATTCTGTATCCGGCGCTAACGGCAAGGCTATCTGCAAGGCGAGAGAAGAAGGCCCGTTTAAGAACCGTGAGGATTTCACGATAAGGACAGGCGTAGGCCAGTCCGTAACCCAGAAGCTCCTCTCGTACGGCGGCATCTTAGATGATCTGCCGGAGAGCGCTCAGATGGATCTGTTCTCACTCCTGGACGGCAACTGATATATGGATATCTGCAGCGTGATCTTAAGAGGCGCCGTAAGGCAGACCGATAAGCCCTTTACTTATCTGATACCTGATGAGCTGAAGGGTAAGGTCACTCGCGGCAGTTTTGTCAGAGTTCCTTTTGGCAAAGCGAATAAGATAAATTCTGCAGTTGTTGTTGATGTCAGGTCAGAAGACGTTGATATAGCTAAGATGAAAGCTGTTGATTCACTCATATCTGACCTTCCTGTCATGAATGAGGACCAGCTTGAACTGATCGACATGATAGCCATGAGGTTTAACTGCACAAGGGGTGATGCGATAGAGCTCATGGTGCCTTCGTGCGTTGAGCAGCATAAGGAACCCGAGGCAACCTTCGTGACTCTGTCTGACAGACAGCAGGCTATAGATGTGCTTACGTCTGACCTTCTGAGGTCAAAAGCTCACATTAACATCCTGGAGTTTCTGCTTAAGAGCCCTGATACGGAGAAGAGCATGCTATTGGCATCTCTTGGCGTGTCTCCTTCGCAGCTTAAGGCCGTTATCGATAAAGGGCTTGTCGTTACATATAAGAAACGTGTTGATGAGATCGGAGAAGACAAGGCTCTCATAGACAGGGATAATCTTGATTCCAAGTTCAGCATGACATTTGACCTGAATAACGAGCAGAAAGATGCCGTTAATACCATATCCGGCAATACTGATCCTAATGTATATCTTCTGTTTGGCATAACAGGTTC
Organism: uncultured Clostridia bacterium; assembly: GCA_946187935.1. Taxonomy (GTDB): domain Bacteria; phylum Bacillota; class Clostridia; order Saccharofermentanales; family Saccharofermentanaceae; genus Saccharofermentans. Next base: position 10,755 of record CAMHSJ010000025.1, on the reverse strand, counting down.
AGGCAAGACTGAGGTTTACCTTAACTGTGCGCAGGAATGCCTTAATAAGGGCGGAAATGTTTTATATCTTGTTCCTGAGATCTCTTTGACACCTCAGACCATAAACTGGATCGCAGGACGTTTGGGCGACAGTGTAGCAGTTCTGCACAGCCGCCTTACATCACGCCAGAGATACGAGCAGTGGGACAGGATAAGGAAGGGGAAGGCCAGGGTGGTAGTAGCCCCGAGGAGCGGTATCTTTGCGCCAATCAGGAACCTGAAGCTGATAATTATAGATGAGGAACACGATCCGTCCTATAAATCAGAGACTCATCCCAGGTACAGCACCAAAGATATCGCCAGGATGAGGCAGAAGCTTACGGGAGCCAAGATAGTTCTAGGTTCCGCAACTCCGTCTGTTGAGAGCTTCTATGCAGCGAAGAAGAATATATACAAGCTCATTACACTTAAAGAGAGGGCGCATGGCGAAGCCAAGCTTCCTGAGATAATCCCGGTAGACATGAAAGAGCAGCTTAAGCTCGGCGCCGGAGAGATGCTCTCGGTACCTTTAAGACAGGCAATGGCAAGAGCTTTCTCACAGAAGAAGCAGGTCATGCTGTTTTTGAACAGAAGAGGCTATTCCAGGACTCTGGTCTGCGGCGACTGCGGTCAGAGCGTGAGCTGCAAGAACTGTTCTGTACCGATGACACTGCATAATAACAGAAGGACAGGCGGAAGGAACCTTATATGTCACTATTGCGGGTATACTATTCCAGCTTCTTTAGCAAAGTGTGAGTGCGGCTCAGTGAACTTTACCAGGGCAGGCTTTGGCACCCAGCAGTTAGAAGAACTGCTACAAACCCTCTATCCCTGCGAGAAGGTCCTCAGGATGGATCAGGATACTACCATGTCTCCTGATGCACACAATGAGATAATCACTAAGTTTGCCAGGAAGGAAGCATCTATCCTGATCGGTACACAGATGATCGCCAAAGGACTTGATTTCCCTGATGTAACAGTAGTCGGGATCCTTGGCGCAGACCTTATGCTCATGTCATCTAACTACATGGCATCTGAGAGGGCATTTCAGCTTATAACACAGGCTGCGGGAAGAGCCGGCAGGGGAGATTGCCCCGGAGAAGTATATATCCAGAGCTTTAGGCCTGAACTGCCTTTGTTTAAGTATGCGCTGACACAGGATTACGAGTCATTCTTCGATTCAGAGATCGAATACAGGTCCAAGGTCAAACTGCCTCCTTTTAAGGCTATAGGCGAACTTGTAGTATCAAGCACTGATGAAGACGACGCCAAGGCTAAAGCTGATGCTCTTTCTGAGTATCTGAGACAGTTTCTGTCCGTTCAGGACAGCAAATACGATTTTGAGCTCTTTGGCCCAATTCCTGATGTTTTGTATGAACTCAGAGGCAGATACAGGATGGATATCGTCATCAAGGCATCCAATAAGTCGGCCCTCAATGCTGTCTTCAGACAGGTAAATATAGACTTCGATCCGAAGGTCTATCAGATAGCCGTAAATAACGACGCTTCAAGCTGATCTGTACGCCCCTTAGGTACAAATGTGCGCGCAAGAAGTATAAATTGACTACATGGCTTTGAGAATGATAAAATCTTGCGTAGCATATATTTCAAGCTTATTTTTCTAAGGAGGTATCCTTATGGCAAGACCGGTTTTTGAAGGTGCTGGCGTAGCGATCGTAACCCCGTTTTTTGAGAAAGGCGGGATCAATTTTGAAGAACTCGGCAAGATGATCGAGTTCCAGATCGAGAATAAGATCGACAGCATCGTTATCTGCGGTTCAACAGGCGAAGCAGCCACAATGAACGACGAAGAGCATATCGAAGCAATCAAGTTTGCTGTAGATACTGTTGCGGGCAGAGTTCCGGTAATCGCAGGAACAGGTTCCAACGACACAGCTTACTGCGTAAGCCTTACAAAGCGCGCAGCTGCTCTCGGCATCGATGCTGCTCTCTTGGTTACTCCTTACTACAACAAGTGCACACAGGAAGGCTTGTACCGTCACTATAAGGCAGTTGCTGCATCTGCAGACTGTCCGATGATCCTCTACAATGTTCCTTCCAGAACTAATGTAAACATCAGCCCTGAGCTCCTTCTTAGACTTGCTGATTGTGAGAATATCGTCGGCGTCAAGGAATGCAACCTTGATCAGGTCCCTACGACATTCTCCCTCTGCGGCGACAGATTCGTTATGTACTCAGGTGAGGACGCTCTGGCAGTTCCTATGTGTTCTTTGGGCGGCAAGGGCGTTATCTCTGTTATTGCAAACATCATCCCTGAGAAGACATCCAGGATGATCCACAGCTTCCTTGACGGTGATTTCGAGACTGCAAGAAAGCTCCAGATCGAGGTAGTACCTCTCGTAAGCGCTATGTTCTGCGAAGTTAACCCTATCCCCGTAAAGGATGCGATGAACATCTTAGGCTGGAATGCAGGTCCCTGCAGACTTCCTCTTTGCGAACTGAGCGAAGCAGGAAGGAATAAGGTCATCAAGACTCTTGAAGCTTATGACACATCTGCTATGAACAAATATATCAACAAGTGATAGGAGCTCGATATGGTAAAGATTTTTCTTAACGGTTGTTGCGGAAGAATGGGTCATGCTATAGCAGATCTTTGCATCCACAGTGATGATTATGAGATCGTTGCAGGCAGTGATGTTGCAGCATACGACGGATATCATTTCCCCGTATACCAGAATCCCATGGATTCTACTGAGGACTTTGATGTCATCATTGACTTCTCAAATGCCATTGCAGTACCTAATATCCTTCACTTTGCACTTGCAAAGAAGAAGCCTTTTATCTGCTGCACAACAGCTCTTGAGGATTCCACGATCACAGAGATCCTTGATGCTTCAGAGAAGATCGCTGTATTCAAGTCTGCAAATATGAGCATAGGTATTAACTTAATGCTCGAACTCGTTAAGAATGCTACTAAGACCCTTTATCCCGATTACGACATCGAGATCCTTGAAGCCCACCACAACCGCAAGGTGGATGCACCTTCAGGCACTGCAATGATGCTCGCAGCTGCAGTTCAGCAGGAAGCACCTGACACATTGGAGTATGTCTATGACAGACACTCTGTAAGTGAGGCAAGGAAGAAGAACCAGATCGGCATCTCTTCCATAAGAGGCGGCAACATCATCGGAGAGCATCAGGTCATGTTCATAGGTGATGAGGAAACAGTTACGATAAGCCACAGCGCACAGTCACGCGAGGTCTTTGCCAAGGGTGCACTTAAGGCAGCTGAGTTTATGTGCGGCAAGGAGTCAGGCTACTATACGATGTCTGACTGCATCGCTGCAATGATAAATGATTGATAAACCGGAGGAAATACATTAAATGCTCAACCCTATAGTAATCGGTGCCGATCTCGGCAGTTCTTTGCAGAACAGTGATATCATGGGATCCGTTTATTCCATCGGACTCCTCATCATCATGTTCGTAGTCTTCTACTTTGTTCTTATCAGACCTCAGCGTAAGAAGGACAAGGAGCTCAAGCAGCAGATGGAAAAGCTTGCTGTCGGCGATAAGGTAGCAACGATCGGCGGTCTCGTAGGATTCGTTGCCCAGATCAAGGACAACGAGGTTACCATCTCAACATCACAGGCTAACACTCTCGTTACATTCACGAAGAGCTCTATCCAGACAGTCGTTAAGCGTGAGAACCTCAATCCCGATGGTTCTGTTAAGGCTAATCCCGAGCCTGAGAAGAAGGGTCTTTTCGGAAAGGCTAAGACTGAGGAATAAGCCCCGTTCCCAATATACGACATTTATGCGGGCCCGGATCATACCGGGCCTGTTATGATAAATAACGAAGGAGTAATAAGTGCCCAGGATACCTGACAACGTCATTGCAGAAGTGCTTAATAGAGCTGACATCGTAGATGTTGTCGGAAGCTATGTCTCGCTCAAGCAAAAAGGCGGTAGTTTCTGGGCATGCTGTCCGTTCCACGGAGAGAAGACACCTTCTTTCAGCGTAAATCCGACCAGGCAGTGCTTTAAATGTTTTGGCTGTAATAAGGGCGGCAATGCCATAGGCTTCATAATGGAGTATGAGAGGCTAAGCTATCCCGAAGCGATCCGCTTCCTTGCTGATAAGTATGGCGTTGATATTCCTGATACTGGTTCTAATAACGAAGACGATCAGCTGAGAAAGAATAAAGAGCGTGTCTCGGGGATCCTTAAGGAAGCCTGCAAGTATTTCTACTATAATCTTTACGATGAACAGACCGGCAGGCAGGCCATGAGCTATGCCAGGTCAAGAGGTCTTGACGACAACACATTAAAGCACTTCGGCATTGGTTTTGCTCCTGACCTCTGGGACGGTCTTTACAATACCATACGTGCACTTAAGTACACTGACGATGAGATGATGCAGTCAGGTCTGTTTACCAGGACCAAGAAGGGAAATGTCATCGATCTGTTCAGGAACAGACTGATGTTCCCGATATTCGATGTCAGGGACAATGTAATAGCTTTCGGCGGCAGGGCGATAGAACCTGTGGAAGAACGTAAGTATATAAATTCACCTGATTCACTCGTCTATAACAAGCAGAAACACCTTTATGCACTTAACTGGGCCAAGAAGGAGAAGTCTAATCAGCTCATTATCGTTGAAGGCTACATGGATGCCATTGCGATGCACAGGGCAGGCTTCAGGAATACGGTCGCATCTCTCGGTACGGCTTTTACTGCCGACCAGCTAAAGCTCTGCGCAAGGTATACGAATAACGGAGAGGTCGTCTTCTTTTTCGATGCTGACAAGGCAGGTCAGGCAGCAGCTATGCGTGCCATCCCCATGATGTGTGACTTCCTCCGTAAGAATGACAAGAGCCACATTAGGATCAAGATAGCCAAGGTGCCTGACGGCAAGGATCCTGATGAATTCATTAAGACAAACGGCGCTGAAGCATTTGCTGACGTTGTAAGAAATGCTTTCTATGTCGAAGACTACCTCTTAGACCGCGCATATAACGACAATTTCGATAAGAAGGTCGGTCTCGATACCGGTAAGTATCAGGAGGATGTCTGCCTTTACGGTTCCTGGATCAATGATGAGATAACCAGATCCAAGATGGCCAATGCAGCTGCAAATAAGCTCGGTGCAAGTGCCGATGCAGTCTTAAAGCAGATGACAGGCATGTCTGAGAAGAAGTCCGCACAAGAGGACATGGACCTTGCAAGGGCAGCTACAAGGGCAAGACAGGCAGATATGGACAGCCGCAACAAGCCCGTTCTTGAAGCTTCTCCTGATGAGGTGGATCAGGTGGCTTCTGCTGTTATGTCTGATATTGCAACGCAAGATGAGATAATGCTCTTTGCTTTTGCGATGTCACTTCAGGAAAGACTGACTGACCAGGATGTTTTGTCCAAGACGGACATCTTAAGACCTTCTGATTTTGCCGGTGATACCATGAAGACCATGGTCAGCAAGTATTTTGAGCTCTTCGATGAAAACTACGGAGTTTCTTTTGCCCGCATGATGGATACCTTTATGGGTCTTACCATTAATGGTGAGCCTGCAGAAGACGTTATGGCCGGAGCATACGATAAGGCGATGAGCTGCGGAAATACTTCTGCCAGAAGGGATATGTATCTCGGATACTTATACCGCATCAGGATCAAGGCCTTGGAAGACAGGGAGCGTTTCCTTATAAGCAGCTATGAAAGTGCATCTCCTGAAGAGAAAGAGAAGATCCAGACAAGCTTAAGAAAGCTCGACCAATATAAGCAGCAGCTTAAGAAGGCAGGGGAGAACCTCTGATGACAGATCTTCCGGTCAGGCTTGATACTATTTTCGCTGAGGTAAAGAAGGCAAGGCAGGCACTTGGACCCGGAAGAGTCTTGGACGTAGGTTCTGATCACGGGCTCTTATCACTCAAGTGCCTTGAAGAGGATGCTGCTTCCTATGTGATCTGTACAGATATCAATCCTGATCCGGCATCAAAGAGCAGGCTTCTTCTTAAACAGAACGGTTTCTCTGACAGGTCAGAGGTCATAGTTACAGACGGACTTAACGGAGTTAAGATCCTCCCCGGAGACATAATCGTAATTGCAGGTATGGGCGGACTTAATATCATCGATATCCTGACAAGAGCACTCGACGGTTTGGACGATAATCTAAAGAGCAATATATCTCTTATACTGCAGCCGCAGAAATCCATGCATCTCGTAAGAAATTACCTTGACAAGAATTCATTCGGATTTGAAGATGAGACTGTTTGTAAAGACAGGGATATTTTCTATAATGTACTGAGGATGAGATATAAGGGCAGAAGTGAAGGCCTGAGCTTAAGGCAGCTTTACTATGGTCCGGTTAATCTCACAAGAACTGACAGCCTTACCTTGGAATACATAAAGCATTTAGACGATGTGTTCAGGATAAGGAGCAGGGGAAGCGAAGAGATAAGACAGATGCTTCAAGGAGATCAAGATGCAGATTAAAGAGATCACAGATTATTTGGATGAACTGTTTCCGAGGCAAAATGCTTTAGAGTACGATAACCCCGGACTTATGACAGGCGACGCTTCTTCGTTTTTGACAGGCTGCGTCTTATCCCTGGACTGCACGGGCAAGGCCATAGACGCTGCGGCCAAGAACGGCTGCAATCTTCTTATAACCCACCATCCCATTATCTTCGGCGGTATCAACAGCGTATCTGCTGAGACCGTAACAGGCAGGCTGATCACAAGGCTCATCAAGAGCGACATAGCTTGTTTTGCCTGCCACACCAATCTCGATCTTACAGACGAATTCGGGGATAAGGCCATAGGTGAAGCCATTGGCTTAGGTGAGGGTCAAAGTCTTGAAGGTGCTGTCTGCGGCAGTGTTTTCGAGCTTGATGAAGAAGAGACATTGGGTTCATTCAAGAAGAAGGTCGCGGAAGGTCTTAAGACCAGCGGGATAATCACCATCAATCCTGATGATAAGAAGGTCAAGAAGGTGTTTATCCAGGGTGGATCGTTTGACGAGGACTCAATAGAGGCATTAGTTAAGGCAGGTGTTGATACGGTCGTTTCAGGCGAGATCAAGCATCATGTAACGGTTATGCTCGAGGAACTGGGTATCAGCGCTCTCATAGCAGGTCACTCAGCCACGGAGCAGATCTATCTGCCCAAACTTAAAAAAGTGCTTGAATTAAAGTACCCGCAGATCAAATTCATTGTTAATACTAATAATGAAGGTGCATCTGTACTTTAACCGTCTTTTTATTTAAAATGATTATGTTTTTCGGGCAGACCGAGACGATCGCGGGCACCAGCCGGGCGAAAGCCCTGTGTGCATGAGGAAAGTCCGGGCTCCACAGGACAGGGTGCCGGGCAGTTCCCGGTGAAGGCAACTTTAAGGAAAGTGCAACAGAAAAGAAAACCGCCCTTAGGGGTAAGGATGAAAAGGCGAGGTAAGAGCTCACCGGCGGTATGGAGACATACCGGCCTTGTAAACCCCACCCGGAGCAACGTCGTGGAAAAGGCATAACCGTGGTCCGCGGGCCTAAGGAGACGGCTTGAGGTCTGAAGAGATTCAGATCCTAGATAGATGATCGTCATATACAGAACCCGGCTTACCGGTCTGCACGGGAAACTTATTAAGATTACGGAGGATTAACCATGGCAGCTGAATCGTATTTGAGCAGAGGAGTATCTCCAACAAAAGATGACGTTAAGGCAGCAGTCAAGAACCAGTCAAAGGGTGTTTTCCCCGGAGCATTCTGCAAGCTTATAGAAGACGTTGCAGGCGATGAGGAATACTGCACGGCTATCCATGCTGACGGCGCAGGCACTAAGTCTTCCGTAGCTTATCTCATGTATAAGGAAACAGGCAATTACGACTGGTTCAAGGGCCTGGCTCAGGATTCTCTCGTAATGAACACCGACGACCTTGCATGCGCAGGCGTTACCAAAAACCTCATGCTCTCCAATACCATCGGAAGAAATGCACACCTGGTCGACGGCAAGGCTATCGCCAAGGTCATCGAAGGTTACGATGAAGTCATTAACAAGCTCAAGGATCTCGGTATCGACATCAAGATGTGCGGCGGAGAGACTGCTGACGTAGGAGACCTCGTAAGGACCCTGATCGTCGATTCTACTCTTGTTGCAAGAGCTAAGCGCTCTGACATAGTTAATGCCGCAAATATAAAGCCCGGCAATGTTATCGTAGGTCTTGCCTCATTTGGTCAGGCAACATACGAAGATTCATATAACTCAGGAATCTCATCCAATGGTCTTACGGCCGCAAGGCATCTTCTTCTGTCCAAGTACTATTACGAGAACTACAAGGAGTCTTTCTCAGATACTATCTCTGAAGATAAGGCTTATTGCGGCAAGTTCCGTCTTACTGACAACCTACCCGGAACGGATATCACTGTAGGCCAGGGCATCTTATCTCCCACGAGAACATTCCTTCCTGTCATTTCAAGAGTTCTCGCTGCTCATAAGGATGAGATCTACGGCATCATCCACTGCACGGGCGGCGGACAGGCTAAGTGCAGGGACTTTGGTCACGGACTCAAGTATGTTAAGGACAATATGTTCGAGCTCCCTCCGATCTTCAAGGCTATCTATGAATCAGGCGACATCCCCATGAAGGAGATGTTCCAGGTATTTAACTGCGGCCACAGGATCGAATTCTACTGCGACGAATCAGCAAAAGAGGACATAATGAGTATCGCATCATCATTCAATATAGGATCACGTATCATCGGTCATGTCGAAAAGTCTTCTGATGGTAACAATAATGAAGTTATCGTGAAATACTCAGGAGAGGAATATCTGTATAATTAACTTAACGGCATTATGCCGAATCTAGAAAAGAGGGTTAATTATATGGGCTCAATGAAGAAGTTTATTGCCGAGTTCATCGGTACGTTTACGCTTGTTCTTGTCGGCTGCGGTACTGCTATGCTCGTCGGATGCAAATCTGATGCAGGCTGCGGTTACATTCTCACAGCTTTTGCTTTCGGTCTTGTTATCGTCGGAATGGCATATGCTGTAGGCAACATCTCAGGATGCCATATCAATCCTGCTGTTTCATTAGGAGTATTGATCAATGGCGGTATCTCAGTTCCTGAATTCTTCGGATACATAGTCTCTCAGTGCCTTGGCGCTATTGCCGGTGCTGCCTGCCTTAAGGTCATATGGAATCTTGGCGGCCTTACGGATCAGACAGGCGCACTTGGTTCAAACGGGCTTGGCCAGATCAAAGACAGCATTCCCGCAGGACTCATCGTTGAGGCTCTCCTGACATTCATATTTGTCTTTGTTATCCTCGGCGTTACAGATTCCAAGTTCGGTCACGGTTCATTCGGCGGCATCATTATAGGTTTCACACTTGTTATGGTACACATTATAGGCATCGGTCTTACAGGCACATCAGTTAACCCTGCAAGATCCATTGGACCTGCTATCTTTGCCGGCATCGAAAGCCTCAAGGTAGTCTGGGTATTCATCGTAGGACCTTTCATTGGAAGCGCTCTTGCAGCATTCTGCTACAAGTTCTTATCTTCCAACAAGGAAGCTTGATCAGCCAATTTTCACCCGATCAACTATATAGAGGGCTGTCTTCGGACAGCCCTCGCTATTTTGTGTATAGATTAATTATATTTGAAGTATTAGTGAATATTTCTTATTCGTATGGATTATTATTACTTATTATTCTAATATCATTCTAATGGCATTTGAGGGGGTGAAGTAATGATTAACTATTCTTCTAATATTCCAAGCGATGTATTTTCACTTAAGAAGGCACTATCTGTTGTTATTTCCATTGTATTTGTTGTAATTTGCTTTAACTCAGTTTTGCTGGCTGATGATGATCAAAAGTGGAATCTTGGAACGGCTGTTAATACCGGATTGGATAATGGGTATTCAGGGAACAAAACAATTGATATTGATGATCCTCATTATGGATGGACACTTGGTCAGTTTTATGTAAGTGGATTTACGCAGAGAACAACTGATGATCAAGGTGGAGATGTTTTTCTAAAGAATGTAGGAGATCAAGTTGTTCTCCATTTTGAACTGTTAGAAGATATTGATTGTCTTAACGGAGAAGATAATATTTCCATATTTGCTGATAAGAATGGATATGATCAGTATTTTGAAACACAAAAATACAATGATTGTCGTGGATTATTAATTATAAGAAAGACTGATTATCAGAATACTACAGCTGATCCAGTGGTTTATACTGATTATCTTGATGGTGTTTCGCAAGGCGCAGACACTGTTGTTGAATTGTGTGAAGAAGGCGATTATGAAGTTGCGTTAGACTATGAGATTAAAGTAGATCATTACGGAACTGATTGGAATACTTTAGTCAGCGTTCCTACATATACCAACTATCGTATCTATTTTACATTCAAGATCAGGAATGGCAACTGTATGGTTTTCCCTTTCGATGCATCAACGGGGGCTGAATTAACTAATGAATCCTTCACTGAAAACGGCTTTTATCTTGATTTGGCGAATTCAAGGTATTTAGACATAAATGTTCAACATGCAGTTTATGTTGATGGCACTGATGGTTATACGGAAGACATTCGCTTTAACAGACCAGCTGCTGATGGTGCACAATACACAGACAAGGGTGTTTACTATATTACAGTAACCAATAACTTTACAAACCAGACTACATCAAAAGTTATTTATGTTGGTGATGATCCTAAAATGAGGGCTTTTGTCACAACTGATTATTCTCTTGAAGATATTGATAATCTCTTAGCAGAAGGG
>CAMHSJ010000024.1 GCA_946187935.1 uncultured Clostridia bacterium | reverse complement strand
AAAGTTTAGGTGTATATTTTCTTGTTTGAGTGTCTACTTTTGCTTGACTAGTGCAAAGATATCCGTCAAAACAAACGGACTGTGATATCACAGCCCGCAAGTATCAGTTTACTTGATTCACGGGTGTTCCATTAAGGAATGCTTCGATATTAGAAGCGCAGATGGTAATAAGCCTTGCCCGGGTCTCCTTGGGAGCCCAAGCGATATGAGGCGTTATGTAGGTGTTGGGGGCATCCTTAAGAGGATTGTCTTCTCTCATTGGTTCAACGGATATTACATCGCAGCCATATCCTGAGACCTTGCCCGATCTTAATGCGTCTGCCATGTCCTGCTCATTTACGACAGGACCTCTTGCGCAGTTGACGATCATTACCCCGTCCTTACATAAAGACAGAACGTCTTTATTTATCAGGTCTTTGGTATCTTCAGTAAGAGGACAATGAAGCGTTATGACATCAGCTATTCCAAGCACATCTGAGAGCTTGTATTCATCATCAGATCTTACCGTGTGAGGTACCTTGAGCACGTTCATGCCCAATGCCTCGCAGATCTCTTTAACCCTAGTGCCTATCTTGCCCATGCCTACTATAGCTATATTCTTGCCTGCAAGTTCAGTCAGAGGCTTTACCCAATAGCAGAACTGTTTGGACCTTATCCAGTCGCCGTCTTTGACAGATGCATTATGGACTCCGACGTTGCAGCTCATCTCAAGAAGGAGCGCTGCCGCCATCTGAGCCGTTGCATATGTAGCGTATTCGGGAACGTTGGTAACTACGATGCCATGGCTGCTGGCAGCCTTAAGATCGACTACGTTATAGCCTGTTGCCAGGACTCCTATATACTTGAGGTCAGGAAGAGAGTTAATGATCTCTTCAGTAAAACAGGTCTTGTTGGTTATTGCTATCCGGGCGCCTTCAAGCCTTGATACGACATCTCCGGGCTCAGTATGATCGTATGCAATGACCTCTCCGAACTTCTCAAGCTCTGCCCAGGACAGATCACCGGGGTTTGCTGCTGACGCATCAAGTATAACTATCTTCATTTTGCCCTCCTTAATAACCGGCAAGGAATTCCTTGGTCCTCTGGGACTTGGGATTGGTAACAAGGTCGTACGCGGGTCCTTCTTCTACTATGACTCCGCCGTCCATAAAGACTATCCTGTCAGCAACATCCCTTGCAAAGGTCATCTCGTGCGTAACTATGACCATTGTCATATGCTCGCTGGCAAGATCCCTTATGACCTCAAGAACTCCTTTGGTAAGCTCCGGATCAAGAGCCGACGTCGGCTCATCGAAAAAGATGATATCAGGGTTTGCAGCAAGAGCCCTGGCTATGGAAACCCTCTGCTGCTGTCCGCCTGAGAGATTGCAGGGGTAGCTGTCAGCCTTGTCCTGAAGTCCCATCTTGAGAAGAAGGTCGTCGCATATCCCGTTTGCCTCATCTTTGGTCTTGCCAAGAACATGGATCAAGGATTCAGTAATATTCCTTCTTACTGAAAAATGCGGGAAGAGGTTAAAGTTCTGGAACACCAGACCGAATCTTGACCTTATATGCCTCAGTCTTGCTTTGTCAGCATACTTAAGTTTCTCTCCGTCCATCTCGCAGAGTGTGTCGCCTGCAATAACGATCCTGCCTGAATCGATCTTTTCGAGCGTGGTGGCGCAGCGAAGGAGCGTTGACTTGCCGCCGCCTGACGGACCGATCACTGCAACGACCTCTCCGCGGTTAACGGTAAGGTCTATGCCCTTTAGGACCTCGAGATCGTCGAAGGATTTATGTATATTCTCCATTACCAGGATAGCGTCGTTATTCATGTATCAACCTCAGGAATAGTAAGACATCTTTTTCTCGATCTTGGTTATCATCATCTCGATCAAGGCGTTCATGATGTAGTAGAAAAGGCCTGCCACGAGGAAAGGCATGATGGATACCTGCTTGGAAGCAAGTGAGCTTGCGATAAAGAACATCTCGGATACCGACAGGACCTGAGCCAAGGAAGTGTCCTTAACAAGAGTGATGACTTCGTTTGCTACGGAAGGCAAAACCCTCTTAATGACCTGCGGGAGGATGATCTTAAAATATGTCTGGCTCTTGGTAAAGCCAAGGACCTGGGCGGCCTCATACTGGCCCTTTGGCATTGACTGGATGCCGCCCCTGAAGATCTCAGCAAAATAAGCTGCGTAATTGAGAGAGAAACCAATGATCGCGGCGATGAACCTGTAGTTAAACGGACCGATCTTAATTCCGCCTGTTGAGGTCCCGAACAGGTAGTAAGGACCGTAGTAAACAAGAAGGAGCTGCAGCATGAGAGGCGTTCCCCTCATGACTGAGATATAGAACCTGACAAGAGATGCAACAACTATGTTCTTGCTCATCCTGCCCCTTGCAACGAGAAGTCCCAAAGGCAAAGAGAAGATAAGAGTGAAAGCAAATATGCCTAATGTAAATTCAAATCCTGACAGGAGCTGCTGGCAGGATGATATCAACAGTTCCTTAGTCACGACGGCATTGTCCACCTTCCGGTATAATCGACCCTGTATGAGTAGTTCCAGGTAAACTCACGGGTGTTATCGTCATATTTAACATTCTTGACCAGGCCGTCTTTAAGAGGCGGGAGAGAATAAGTCTTCAGCACTTCAAATATCTGTTTAACCGCTTCAAGACGCTCCGTTTCATTCATGTCATCGTAGTACTGTGACCTGACAAAACGGTCAAGGCAGGTATCGACAAACAGGATATTGAGCTCATACCAGGCGCCGGCATAAGCATCAACGTCAACAAACTGTGTACAGCTGTCAACAAAATCCTTTGCATCGAACTTCTTGGTGTAATCACACCCTGTTAGTACTGCAAGGCATAAGATTACTGTAATTATTGTAGTGCTGATACGCTGTCTCATAGCGGAGATTATAGCACAATAACGCTCCTTATAACATCAAAGAAAGACGGAACCTGACGGCTCCGTCTAACCTCTCGGGTTACCTTCTCCCCTTATGTCTCTTCTCGTAATCCTCACGCATCGGTGCGCAGCATGCTGCCACTGCTCTGTCTAACTCCTTCTTGCCTGAAGACCTTCTTACTGCAGATACGGTTTCTGAGATGGCCCTGTAATGAAGCGCTGTTCCCGCCTCATCGCAAACATAGTTTACTGCCCTGTCAGCTCTTATGCCGAAGCTTCCTGCGACCTTGACCGAATCGATGTTGGCGCCCAGGAACAAGAATTCCCAGCCGTACTTCTTCTCTTCCTTTTTTACCATCTTCTTGACCTTGTCGTAGTCATAGGTGCGGCTCGCATTCTCCATACCGTCCGTTGTGATGATGAACAGAGTCTTCTCAGGCCTGTCTTCTTCCCTGGCATACTTGTGGACATTAGCGATATGATGTATGGCTCCTCCGATCGCATCAAGGAGAGCCGTTGAGCCTCTGACATAATACTGCTTGTCATTCATGGGCTCGATCTTATCTACCGGGACCCTGTCATAGAGCACTTCTGACCTGTCATCGAAAAGAACGGCTGAGATCAATACTTCACCCTCTTCTTCCTTCTTCTGCTTCTCGATCATGGAATTGAATCCGCCTATCGTGTCGCTCTCAAGCCCGCTCATGGAGCCGCTCCTGTCTAAGATGAATACTACTTCTGTTAAACCTTTGCGCATAATTATTACCTCCCTGTCTTTATGCTCTTGCCTTACTGACAAGGTCATTATGCTATATAGGCCAAAAATAAAGGTCGCTTGCGAAGCGACCCCGGAATATCAAGTGATTATGCAGGGAAGGCCGTGTTCTTCGAGCTGGATATCGAGTTCTATCATGTCATATATGCCGTTCTCTATGAAGTATGAAAAGATGATGTCCGTCTTATCGCAGGGAGAAAGCGCATAACCTGCTCTGGATAAGAGATCTTTCGTCTGGTCTATGTTCAGCATGGCTCCTATGCAAAGACAGAGTGCGGTAAGCTTCTGAGGATGGTAATCAGGATTGTTCTTGATCTTCGAGAATATCTTCTTGTCCACTATGGCGCGCTTATAGACATCTGCGTTTTCCATGCCCTTCTCTTTGATGAGATACAGAAGGTACTGCGAGAAAGTATCTGATGTATGACGGATCCTCTCTTCGAGCTTATTCTCAAGAGCTTCTTCAGGAGCAATGGCGCTGTCTGCCATCTCCATCTTAGCGCAGGCAGCAGCGGCGCGGCCGGGAGCTCTGTGGAATGAACCGAAGAGAGCATCCCTTCTTCTTGTTTCCACATATTTGTTGTCGATGTACTCTTCAAGATCCGGGAAGATGCGCTTGCCTAATTCATTGGCCTTGTCATCGAAGACAACAAGAAAGACATCCATGTCGTTATCAAGGAGAAATGCGTTTATCTCATCTGCCGCTATCCTTATACCCTCTTCTTTCGGATAACCGAAACTGCCTGTTGAGATAAGAGGGAAAGATATGGAATTGATATCATGCTCTTTTGCAAGCTTAAGGCTGTTCCTGTAACAGGACCTGAGCTTTTCTTCCTCGCCTTCATCTCCTCCGGTATAAAGAGGGCTTACGGCATGTATGATGTATTTAGCCTTAAGATCAAATCCGGGAGTGATAAAAGCTTCGCCCTCACATGCAGCGCCTATCTTCTCTCTTCTGTAAGATAAGAGCTTGTCAAGACCTGCAGCGTTATATATAGCGCTGTCACAGCCCGGACCTACTGTCACCTCAGCGCTTGCCGTATTGACTATTGCCCGGGTATTCATCCTGGTTATGTCATTTCTTACGATCTTAAAGGCCATATCTGCTCCTTAGTTTTCTTTATAGCTGTCATAATAACACATCAGAGCCGGACAAATAAAAAAGGACTTCGTATGCATCAGCATCCAAAGTCCTTATGCTGTCAGTTAATTAACTGATTACTTGATGATGGTTACGTCAGAACCGAACCATGTGTTGGAGATCTCAGCGAGTGTGCCGTCAGCTGCCATCTCTTCCAATGCGCCCTGAACCTCATCTCTTAACTCTTCGTTGCCGAGCAGGAAGCCTACGCCGTATTCTTCAGTAGCGATAGCTTCGTCTAAGACGATCATGTCCTTGCCTGATGTCTGGATCTCATAACGTGCAACGATCTCGTCCATTACGATGGCATCTACGCTGCCGGACTCAAGATCCATGAGAGCGTTAAGATAAGAATCTTCCTGGATGAGCTCACCGAATGTTGATGTAAGAGCCTCATTCTCCTCAAGAGCTGCGAGTCCTGAAGAATCCTTCTGAACTGCCACGGAAAGACCTGCGAGGTCATCAAGAGTCGTGATGCCTGATCCGTTGTTTACAACGACAACCTGCTTGTTAGCCATGTAAGCTTCTGTCCATGTGTATGCATCTTCCCTGCCGCTGATGGTAAAGCCGTTCCATATGCAGTCGATGTTGCCTGCTGCGAGCTCCTGGTCTTTTGCATCCCATGCGATAGGCTGTGCAACGAACTCGTAGCCTAATCTGTCAGCAACTTCCTTAGCGAGATCAAGGTCAAAACCTACATAGTTTCCGTTGTCATCCATGAATCCCATGGGAGGGAATTCAGCATCGAATCCTACAACGAACTTCTCCTTGGCTTCGCCGCTCTCCTGTCCGGCATTGTTACAGCCTGCAAGAGGCATAACGAGCATTGTGCAAGCCATAACGGCAGCAAATAATCTTCTGAGTTTCATAACATTCCTCCTGTTTCTTTATATCAATGGATAATTGATATCACTTTGTTCCGAAGATACGGTCTCCGGCATCGCCCAATCCCGGAAGGATATAGGCATTCTCATTAAGCTCCCTGTCGACATTGCCGATATAGATCTCGACATCAGGATGAGCCTTGGCAAGACGCTCAATGCCCTCAGGTGCGGCAATGATGCACATGAACTTGATGTTGTTGCCGCCGTGATCCTTGATGGACTGGATGGCGTCAACAGCTGAACCGCCTGTTGCGAGCATAGGGTCAACAACAACGATAAGCCTCTGGTCGATGGGATCAGGAAGCTTGCAGTAGTAATCGTGAGGCTCATGTGTCTCAGGGTCTCTATATAGACCTATATGACCGACCTTTGCAAGAGGAGTAAGAGCCTGAACGCCGGGAACCATTCCGAGGCCTGCCCTCAGGATGGGGACTATGGCAAGCTTCTTGCCGTCGATCATGGGTACGTCAGCCTTTTCGAGAGGCGTCTCTATCGTAACGTCCTTAAGAGGGAGATCCCTTAAAGCTTCATAGCCTTCGAGGGTTGCAACCTCTTCTACGAGTTTGCGGAACTCATATGTTCCCGTCTCCTTCTTCCTCATGAGAGAGATCTTGTGCTTGATGAGCGGATGCTCCATTACATGAACATTGGAAAAATCTTTGTACTGCATAAACAAATCTCCTGTCTTCTGAGTCGTTTTATACCAGGAAACATTTTAGTTTACTTGAATTATAAAATCAACAAACTACGTGGAGGCGTAATAGTCAGCATCTTCAAGACGCTTAACGAATTCTTCACAGGGGAGCGGTTTATCAAAGTAAAAACCCTGAACCATCCCGCAGCCGTTCTCCTTAAGAAGATCGATGTGCTCAGGGGTCTCGGCACCCTCTGCTATGCAGGTCATTCCAAGATCAGATGCCATTCCGATAACATGCTTCATCATGATCTTCTTACGCTCATCATTGTCAAGGTCATCGGCAGTAATGATAAACGACCTGTCCATCTTGAGTTCGTCAAAAGAAATATCCCTGATCATGCTCATGGAAGAATACCCTACTCCGAAATCATCGACTGAAGTCTTGAAACCCTTGCCCTTAAGAGCGATGACAATGTCTCTTAACCTCTTCTGGTCAGCTTCATTCGTAGTCTCGGTAAATTCGATGACTATGAGTTCATGCGGGATCTTATCGGAATCTACAACGGCGCAGATATCACTGGCGAGCCTGATATTACTCAGATGTTTACGCGAAAAGTTTATGGATACGGGAACGACGTCAAGTCCCTGATCGAGCCAGGATCTCATGTCGCGGCAAAGTCTCTTGAGCATAATGAAATCCAGGATGCAGATCCTTCCTGACCTCTCTAATGTCGGAATAAATAAAGCAGGAACAAGATAATCATCTTTGATCTTCCATCTGCAGAGAGCCTCAGCACCGATGAGCCTCCTGCTTTCCAGTGACACCTTAGGCTGGTAGAAAGGAACAAAGCAGTTATTGTTCACACCTGAATCAAATTCCATCTCGATATGAGTCGAATAATTATTCATCTTAACGATGTCATCATCATAGAACTGGTAAGGAACATGCTTGATGTATCTTGCGATAGCAAGTGACTGCTGAGCGCCGTCAAAAGCGCCGCTGTGCGATGTTTCAGTACCGTCAAGGATGCTGATGCCGGCAACTGCGCTCATCTTGATCGTAAATCCGTCCTTGTCTTCTATACTGCATGACTTTATCTTTGACAATACGTCATCAAGGTGTTCCCTTCTGAAGAATCCTCCGAAGTTATCTCCGCCCAGACGCCAGATGATCTCGTCTTCGCCAAACTTTTCCTTGAGCTTTCTTATGTACTTAAACATGAGCATGGTACCGTCATCGAACGAGAAGCTCCTGTTGATCTCGTTCATGCCGCGCACATTAAGGAACATAATGACATAACCTATGGTGTTGTTGGAAGCGATCTGCTTTTTTATAAACTGTATGGCATAAGGCATGTTGAATTCGCCTGATAAAGGATCGTGAGTGGAAAGATAGCGGAGCTTGTTAAAGATCCTCTTTTTTCCCTTTATAAGAGACAGCATCCTTATGACGGAATAAGCAAAATCGCTTTCTTCCTTTGTCCAGATAGTCCCCGCATAAGGAAAAGCGCGGAATAAATAGCATCCGTCCAGAGCTCTCGGATCCTTGAATTCGATGCCCTGATCCGCCTGTGATCTGTAGCTGTCATAATAAACGATATTGAGATTGGCATGACCATTCTTCTGGTCTTCTTCGGAAAGATATTCGACAAAGTCTATCTTGGCTATCTTATACCGGTCAGCAAATTCAGATATGGCCTCTGTATCGGCATTGCATGAGAAAGAACCGATCGAAGACTCTTTGATAAAAAAATCGTGTAATATACTGCCGCTGTCCATATCCACGAGATTTTATCAGTTTCTGATGCAATTAACCATACCTTTTGTGTTAAGATAATAAAGATAATTTTATAGGAGGCCTATTATGAGTAACTCTTCAATGCAAGAGGGCGCGATCTACGATGCCAAAAAGCTTGGCACGAGCCGCGTCCTTATTCTTGGTCTGCAGCATATGTTCGCTATGTTCGGATCAACGATCCTGGTACCTGCGCTTACAGGTTTATCAGTATCAGCAACACTTTTATTTGCCGGTCTCGGCACTTTACTGTTCCACCTTATCTCCAAGAGAAAGGTTCCTGCTTTCCTTGGTTCATCATTTGCTTTCCTCGCAGGTTATTTTGCGATCGCACCGAACGGTGAGGCAAACCTGCTGCCATATGCTTGCTTTGGTGTAGCCTGCGCAGGTCTTGTTTACCTAGTCCTCGCAGGACTGATCAAGCTCTTTGGCGTTAACAAGGTAATGAAGTTCTTCCCTCCTATCGTAACAGGACCCATTATCATTGCCATCGGCTTATGCTTATCAGGCACAGCCATCAACAGCTGCTCTACTAACTGGCTCGTAGCTATAATCGCTATCCTCATCATCGTTATCTGCAACATCTGGGGCAAGGGCATGGTCAAGATCGTTCCGATCCTCCTGGGCGTTGTCGGCGCATGTGTCCTCTGCGTACTCCTCACTATAGGACCCAGCGAAATAGTCAATATCGGCGGCAGCGATTACTACACTATTGCAGGCAACCCTAACCTGCAGCTCTTCTCTGCCGCAAGCGTTGAGAACATCAAGAACGCTGCATGGATCGGCCTGCCATTCAAGTACGAGAACACAGTATTCAATATCTTTACAGGCGGCAACATGGACAAGGCTCTTCTTATCAACGCCTTCATCACGATAGTTCCGATAGCCCTTGCAACGATAGTCGAGCATATCGGTGATATCTCTGCGATCTCATCAACAGTAGGCAAGAACTTCATTGCAGACCCCGGTCTTCACAGAACACTTACAGGTGACGGTCTTGCTACAACATTGGCATCGCTCTTCGGTGCTCCTGCCAACACAACATACGGCGAGAACACGGGCGTTCTTACACTCTCCAAGGTCTATGACCCTATGGTCATAAGGCTTGCAGCCTGCTTTGCCATCGTATTCTCCTTCTCACCCAAGCTTGCAGCATGCATCTCTGCTATCCCTACGCCTGTCGTAGGCGGCATCTCTCTCGTACTCTACGGCATGATCTCTGCAGTAGGTGTCAGGAACATAGTTGAGAACAAGATCGACTTCGGCAAGTCCAGAAACGTAATAATCGCTGCACTTATCCTAGTTCTTTCGATCGGTATCACCTACTCTGCGGCAGGTGCGATCGTTATTAACTGCGGCACTGTAGGCGGCGATGCTCTCGTTATCACACTGTCAGGTCTTGCTGTAGGCTCGATCATCGGTATCCTCATGAACGCCATCCTTCCCGGCAAGGATTTTGTTTTCGAGGATAATCAGAAGGCCTGCCAGGCAAAAGATTCCACGATGATGCCTGAGCCTGCCGGAAAGACATTAGTCTTAAAGGATGAAGACAAAAAGAAAGATAAGGAATGATCTCCTTTAACATCTGAAAAACAATACGGTGCGTCTGATCTACAGGCGCACCGTTCTTTTGCTTGGTTCTCTATCACTTAAACAGCCATATCAGGAGCAGTATCTCTCCTGCGATTACAAGAAGCATCAGCAGTGTAAATGCGGCAAGCTTAAGAGGATCAGTAAAGAATGAGGGATTGCCGGCCTTGTAAGCCGTCTTAGAATGCTCAGGCAATGCTCCGCCTGCCATAGGATCAGTGTTAGGCAGGATGTTCGGCCTGATCTTAACAGTATCCCCCCCGCCTGCAGTCTTTGGCCTTACCTCTCCTCTCAGAAGAGCAAGATCCTCCATAGGCTCCATGGCATTGGCTGAAGTGTCAGTAAATGAAGTCCTTGTATCAGGATAGACGCCGTCATCATCGTTATAGTGCGTAACGATCTTTAGATCCGGCTGTTTGCTGTTCGGAACATTTCTGTCGGGATCCAGGATGCCCGGCTGCTCGTAAACAGGTCTGTTTTGTTTATCCTCATTACTCATACGGGAATTATAACACATAAAAAAGCCCGGTACGGAAATACCGCGCCGGGCCCTGACAGAAGACTTAATAATATCAGATCTTACCGTCTGATCCTAATACGTCCTTGATCTTGTGAGCAACGATAGCCTTAACGTTAGCTCTGCCGTCACCTAAGTACTGACGGGGATCGAAGTGCTCAGGATGCTCTGTGAAGTGCTTACGGATACCTGCTGTCATGCCCAGACGGAGGTCTGAGTCGATGTTGATCTTGCAGACTGCGAGTGAAGCTGCCTTACGGAGCTGCTCTTCAGGAATACCGATAGCGTCAGGCATAGCGCCGCCGAACTCGTTGATGATGGAAACGTACTCCTGAGGTACTGATGAAGAACCGTGGAGAACGATCGGGAATCCGGGGATCCTCTTCATGCACTCTTCGAGAACGTCGAATCTGAGCGGCGGAGGTACGAGGATGCCCTGCTCGTTTCTTGTGCACTGAGCGGGTGTGAACTTGTAAGCGCCGTGTGATGTTCCGATAGCGATAGCGAGAGAGTCAACGCCTGTTCTGGAAACGAATTCCTCAACCTCTTCAGGTCTTGTGTAGGACTCCTGTCCTGCCTCAACCTTAACATCGTCCTCGATACCTGCAAGAGTACCAAGCTCAGCCTCAACAACTACACCGTGATCGTGAGCGTACTCGGCAACCTTCTTGGACTCAGCGATGTTCTCTTCAAAGCTGTGGCTTGAATAGTCGATCATGACTGATGTGAAGCCGGAATCGATGCAGGACTTACATGTCTCGAAATCTGCACCGTGGTCTAAGTGAAGAACGATAGGAAGCTCGGGATGGAGCTCTACTGCTGCCTTAACGAGATGAACGAGATAGTCGTTGTTAGCATACTTTCTTGCGCCTGCGGAAGCCTGGAGGATTACAGGTGACTTGAGCTCTGCAGCTGCCTCTGTAATACCCTGAACGATCTCCATGTTGTTAACGTTGAAAGCACCGATAGCATAACCGCCGTCATAAGCCTTCTTGAACATCTCGGTAGAAGTTACTAATGCCATAATGTGAATGCTCCTTTGAATTATTTAGCAATAACTGCTTGCTATAACATTACAATTTTACTTTTGCTTAATGGTCAAGTCAATTAAATATAGCCAGATTTAAGGTTTTATTCACAACTGAAACTAACCTTCGTTGTAAATAACCTTAAAACCGGTCTCGGTAAGTTCTCCCCTGTCTATGGCAAAATCGACCGCCTCGTTCATCAAAAGCTTTACATTGCCGCCCGCAGCCTTAAAGCCCATAGCCTTGGAAGCTTCAGAGATCAAGTCTTCCCTGGGAAGACCATACTGGGTCTTGCACACATAGCAGCACGCTCTGGCAGCTTCGTTGACCGAAACTTCCTTTCCTGACCTGACGACTGAGGAATTGACTCTGAATGTGTCACAGATCCTCTGAGCGCCGTATGCATCATTCCAATAGAAATACACATCATCAGCTGCATCTTTGTTAAGTGTCAGATTCTGAAGCGTATAAGGCGTCTTGTTTCTCTTGAGGACGTAATCGACCTTGTCCCTGATCTGTTTGGTCACACGCTCGATACCGCACTGATCAGTGATCCTCTTGACTATCAGATCGAAACAGACAGGTGATTCAGCATTAACGATCTCATTTACCGCAAAAGCGATCTTATCCGTATTTCTGGGATCGACAAACTCGGCGCCGGTGAGCTTGCCAAGGCTGCAGACACCTTCGGCGTAACCGGTGTACGGCTGATCAGCCATTACGAATTCAGTTTTTTTTTGAGCCTCGGCTTCAGCTGTTTCTTCCGTTAATGTTTCTTCAGTTGCTTCCAAATGTTCATCAGCGGGTTCTAAAGCTGCCTTAGGTTCTGAAACCTTATCTGAATTGATGGCACTTATGCATTCTTCGATAACGGCAGACGGATCCTCCCACCATTCTACTGACCATACTCTTAGGATTTTCCACCCAAGGCCTCTAAGAACGCCCGGCTGCGAGATCTCTCTTGATGTTGCCGTAGTCTGACGCTTGTCACCGGAACAGTCGATCAGTATGCCAAGGCAGTACTTGCCTTCGTCTTCAGGATCGATAACTCCGATATCGATCTTAAAGCCGGACTTGCCGATACCAAGCTGAGTCTTATATCCGTTCTGCTCAAGCCTTGAAGCGATATCCTTGGCGATACCGGTAAACCTAAGGCTTCTGTTGATGATCGGAGCACTGTCTGCAGTAACAGCAGTAATGCCCTCATCCCAGACTTCACTTCCTCCTGCATACATCAGGAAGTTCTTAAAGGCCTTAACACCTTCAGGAGTTGAATCCGTGATCTTAAACTGTTCAGGCGTGATCGAAGAGAACACCTTCATCTCACATCTTGATCTGGTTACGGCAACGTTTAATCTTCTCCATCCGCCTTCCCTGTTAAGAGGGCCGAAGTTCATGCTGAGCTTGCCGTTAGAGTCAGGGCCGTATCCAACCGAGAACAGGATAACGTCACGCTCATCACCCTGAACGTTCTCAAGGTTCTTTACAAATACCGGTTCCTCCGAGCCGAACGCCCACTCTTCAAACTTGGGATCCCTAGAGCAGATCTCATCGATCTTGTCTTCTATGAGATCCTGCTGCTGGATATTGAAAGTGACAATGCCGTATGACTTCTTCTTTCCGTCAGGATCGTTAAACCTGGCATAGAGCTCATCTGCAATGGCCTGAGCTTCTGCCTCGTTCGTCCTGGACTTGCCGCTGTCAAAGGAACCTTCGCACATCTGAAGGCTTACCTTGCACGCCCTGTCATCAGATGACGGGAACGTGTAGAGTTTTGCTTCATAGAAGGACTTGTTGGAGAACGTTATCAGGCTCTCATGGCGGCTTCTGTAATGCCAGAGAAGATGTGTCTGCGGCATGCCTATCGCAAGACAGTCATCAAGGATGCTCTCCAAGTCATCGATCTCGATATCTTCATCAAAGGTTGAGACCTGTTCCCTGAAGAATGAAGTAG
Source organism: uncultured Clostridia bacterium (assembly GCA_946187935.1). Taxonomy (GTDB): domain Bacteria; phylum Bacillota; class Clostridia; order Saccharofermentanales; family Saccharofermentanaceae; genus Saccharofermentans. The sequence goes on along the minus strand of CAMHSJ010000024.1, from coordinate 13,459 downwards.
GCGGCATCTGTCTGGGATCGCCTACTATAACGGCATTCTCACCTCTTGCAAGGACGCCTGCAGCCTTACATGTCGGCAGCTGGCTCGCCTCATCGAAAATCACGATATCGAACATCGGCTTATCAGATGGTGCGATGAACTGTGCCGTGGCCATGGGGCTCATTAATACACACGGTGTAAGCTTCAATATTAGAGGCGCGATCGAGGACATGAGAGACCTTATAGATATTCCCCTTCCCCCGCTCTTTATAGCCTTCTGCAAAAGACCCATTCCGGAAGATGCGGCAGCATTCATGTCAAGATTCGGCAGTTTGCTTGCGATCTTAAGATAGATCTCCTGCCTTGTGATCTTCTCGAACTCAGTTGCAACCTCTCCGAGCTTTCTTACCTTCTCGTCAAAGACATTGCCGCTGAAGCTCTTTAAGACATCTATGGAATCAATGTACTTGCAGATAACATATCTTGACCACGCCTTGTTAAATGCCGGGATCAGCTGATCTTCGGTAAGAACGCCTGACTCAAAAGCTTCAATGACAGGGCTTATCTTATAGTCCGCACATCTTGCATAGCATGAGTTAAATATTGTCTTGGGTCTGATGAGGCTCTCATTCTCGCGGAGCTCGGATACTATCTTATTAACCGATGAAATATCAGCTGTCTCAGGAGCGAAACATTCATCAGCGAGAACCAGTCTTGCTCTTAACGCATCGTAAGCATTCTTAAAGCTTTCCAATGCATTGATAAAGTCAGTCATTACGGGAGATATTTGCGGCGCATTAGTCTCAAATCCAACCTGGATGAAGCTGGACTGATATGTGCACAGATCGTCAAGATGAGTCTTAAGAGAAGGAAGTGCAGTTCCTGTCTTATCGTAGTCTTTGACTTCCATATAGACCTTTTTTATCGCACCGTTTCTCATAAGTGCCATCTTGCTCTCAGCTGCGCTGTATCTTGCCTTTACCGCATTGCCGTCAACAGCAAGGAACGGTTCTTTCCAATTGGCAAGAAGCTTAGTGCGCCAGGAAATGAAACTGTCTGTCCAGCCCTTGATCCTTAATATGGACTTGAAGTCCTTTTCGCTTCCGAGCTTGGGATAACATGAGATCATTGCATCCAAAGCCTTGGAAAGGTCTTCACAGGCCTTATCCATGGCATCAAGCTCACCGGTCAGGGCAAACTTGGTATCTTGGCTGTATTCTCTTGCCTTAACGAATCCAAGCTTGCCGGAAAGACCTTTTCCGGAAGCGATAAGCTCGCCAAGAGCCGTAGCCGTGGCCGAGATCCTGTCCTCTGTAAGTCCTTCCTCAAAGCCTTCTTCAAGGTGAATGTCCGGGGCTGAGAGGCTTTCAGCATAGATGCTCATCAGCTCATAGAGCGAATAGCCGCATTCTCTGGGCTTTGTCAGTTCTTCGTTATACTCATCGAGTTCTCTTCTTCTCATCCCGATATCGGCCAACGCCTTATCGTAATTGCCGTCAGGTGCGGTCTTTAGCCTTACTTCGCTGGCTTCCTTAAGCTGGTCTAGTACAAAGCTCTTACGGACCTTATTGGAGTAGAGCTCAAGGCAGAAAGGCGCAATGCCGATCCTTGAAAGCCTTGAATAAACGACATCCAGCGCGGCCTTTTTCTCAGCAGCGAAAAGAACGGTCTTGCCGTTTGCTATGGCATTGGCGATCATGGAAGTGATAGCCTGGGACTTTCCTGTCCCCGGAGGGCCATGAAGAACGAAGCTCGCTCCGTCCCCTGCTCTCTTGATCGCATAAAGCTGAGAGGAATCTGCTGCAATGGGGAGGAACACCGAGGCTTCATCGGTAAACGTGGCGCCCTGACTTTCCATGTCTTCGTATTCAAACGCGAGCTGACCGTCAAGAAGGCTCTTTACTATCTTGTTTGAAGCGATCTCTTCCCTGTGATTATGAAGGTCGTTCCACATAACGAACTGCGAGAATGAGAATATGCCTAATACGCAGCAGTCAATTACTTCCCAGCCGTCTTTTGCCGTAATGGCGCCTCTGACGGTATTCAATACGCCTTCGATATCGACACCGTTCTCATCAGAAGGCAGATCACCTTCAAGTTCGGGGATGACCATGTCAAAATCCTGCCTGAGCTTCTCTAAGACAGTGATGTTCATCTGCGTATCGTCATCATTCTTGCGCATTATGTACTTGCCGACGCCGAACTTCCTTACAAGGTCAACGGGGACGAGCACCAAGGGCGCATAACACGGCGCGTTGTCTTTGGGATTTATCCATTTAAGAAGGCCGCAGGCGAGGAATAATGTTCCTGCTCCGTCTTCTTCTATCGCGAGCTTGGTCTTACGGTAAAGCCCCTTGATCCTGTCTTCCAAGGCCTTTTCCGGAAGGCTCGTATAGATCTTGCCCGATCCTATCGCTTCCTCTAATATCGGCTTTATCTTTTCATTTCCGCCTAACTGATCTATAGAGTATTCTTCAGCGGGTATCTTGGGATTGCCGTCTTCATCTTCTCCTGCCGCGTTGCGGGAGATAACGGTATAGTCCTTGTTCTGAGAAAGCTTGTCTTCTATATCCCTTGCTGAAGGGATCATAAGGGGAAGAACATTGCTGCCTGTTACTTTAACGTTGAGAAGGCTGTTTCTGGTGGACAGATCGAGGAGTTTGCGTTCCCACAGATCGAACTTCTGACTTGCTCTTTCGCTGATGTTTTCAGACATGGCATTATCCCCTTTGGCATTCGATAATCTATTATAACTCAAATAATCCTTATTTATAATAAAGTTACGAACACATATGCCTTATTGGTGTATCATCTTCTTATAAAACAATCTGCTTACCCAGGGGAACGATATGTCTAAGATAGATCTTAAGAGAGCCAACAGGATACTGAAGAAGAGACCGGCTGCATCAGCTTTCATCATCTTGCTCATCTTCGTTCTCCTCTGCGCGACTTTTGTCTCTGGATACTACGTATTTGCACTTTATTCGGTACAGCTCAAGATGACGGGTGAAGCTGATTCTCTCTACAACATGTATTCCACGGAGACTGATCCCCTGGCTCTTCTCAGGCAGAGCAAAAGAGACTCCTTTACTACAGACAGCGACGGCAGGATCATCTCTGGTAATAAAGACAACTCCTGCTGCTATACTGCCAAGCCGATACCATCTTCTTATTTCTACCTCAAGACAGAAACTGATTTCGAAGTTTATGCTGACAAGAAATCAGATATGCTCATACAGGCTGATCAAGATGGCACTGATATCAAACTCCTCCATCTGTTTGACACTAACAGCATCAGTGATGCCATAGAGAATAAGGATATGTCCAAGAGCATACCCTACTGGATAGCTTTCCCTACTGACGATGGCGGAAAACTCTTCATAAGGACATATCTGGACCTTTCCGTGGGCGATGTCATATTCACGGCAGCGATCACCGGTATATTTGCTTTTGCGTTCCTTCTGATCCTTATCGTACTGTTTGTTTACTGGATCAGCAACCTCTCTCACAGAAAGAGCATCCGCAAGCTCATATTTATGGACAGGATCTCAGGCAACCACAACTGGATGTGGTTCCTCATAAGAGCCGACAAGATAATCAACAAGCGCAGGAATCTTTCAAACAGCTATGCCGTCGTAAATCTTGTCTTCGCAAGATACCGCAATTTCGTGCTCTGCCACTCCATAGAACATGGCGAGAGGATGCTGTCCAAGATCTATCTGGAGATCGCCTCCGGCGTAGGTCCTTCTGATCTTGCTGCACACAGCACCGAAGCCCACTTCCCGCTTCTTATCAGATTTACTGATGAGGAAACACTAAGGAGCACTCTTAATAACATCATAAGCAAGCTCGAATCTATCGAAAAGGACCATAAGTTCGGATTTCATGCAGGCGTTGCCGTAATCCCGCCCCAGACAAAAGCCGAGCGCAGAAGGATCGATCTGGACAATGTCTATAACTTTGCAAGCGCAGCAAGGATGCAATTGGGAGAGAAGGACGAATCCGGGATCATGTTTTTCGACAATAAGCTCCTCGAGGAACAGAAGTGGATCGACAAAGTTACGGAAAAACAGAAAGACGCCCTTAAGAACGAGGAATTCATCGTTTATTACCAGCCCAAATACGATCCTGTCAGCAATAAGCTCCAGGGTGCAGAAGCATTGATCAGATGGCAGAACGACGAGCTCGGCTTCATTTCTCCGGGCAGGTTCATCCCGATTTTTGAGAACAACGGTTTCATCACAGAGATCGACCACTACATGATAGAGCATGTTGCGAGAAACCAGGCTCAGTGGCTAAGCAAGGGCTATGATATCGTCCCCGTATCCGTCAATGTCTCAAGAGCTCATTTTATCGAAGACGATCTTGCTGAACAGATAAGGGATATCGCTATATCTCAGAACTGCCCTCCCGAATACATTGAGATAGAGCTTACCGAGAGCGCTTTCTTCGATGACAAGGATAAGATGATCGAGACCATAAAGAAGCTCCAGTCCTACGGTTTTGCTGTTTCGATGGATGACTTCGGTTCAGGATACTCATCACTTAATTCCCTTAAGGATCTGCCTCTTAATATCCTTAAACTCGATGCGGGATTCTTCTCCAACGGAGATGATCTTGAGCGCAGCGAAGTGGTGGTTGCCGAAGCCATCAAGCTCGCCAAGAACCTTAACATGAAGACCGTTGCAGAAGGTATCGAAGAAAAGCCTCAGGTCGATTTCCTCGCAAGAGAAGGCTGCGACATGATCCAGGGATATTACTTTGCAAAACCCATGCCGGCCTCTGATTACGAAGACCGCATGAACAGGGATGAAACTGTCAGTCCTTCAAAAGAAGCTTCTTCTGACACGCCCGGGCATTTGGAATGATCCCTGTAAGGAGCTTCCAGAATCTGTCTGAATGATTAGCCTCCACCAGGTGTGAGAACTCATGCGCGACTACGTACCTGATAAGTTCGGGGTCCTGTTCATTAAGCCTTAATGAGAACTTTATAAGAGATCTCTTGGGATAACAGATACCCCAGAAGGACTTATAATCACCGTATCTGATCTGCTCAGGGAACTTGGCGCCGTAAGATGCGAAATAAGGATAGAGCTCACAGGCAAAGTCATCCACGGCTTTCTTAAGATTCTCCTTGCGCCACCTGGTATAGGTCCTTTTTACCATGTCCTTATCAGACGGGTCCTTAACAGTGACGATAAGGCTGTCAGATGTCTCTTCCGCAGTATTCTTTCGGCCTTCTTCGATCTTAAGGGTCTTTCTCTCGCCGAAGATCTTGATGTCTTCTCCTGTAATAAAGAGCTTGGGGGTGCCGTCATTCACTTGAGCTTTAAGAGTTCTGTCAATGCCCCTAAGAAGGTACTCCGCATTGGCAGAAACAAACTCTTCAGCTCTTATAAATGAACCTCTTATAGGGATGGAGCAATAAAGTGTCCCGTCACGTCTGACATGAACATTGGTCCTTTTGACTCTTTTGCGCTGAAACTCGCAGAGTACCGCCCTGCCGTTAAGATCAAGGACCTTGACGAACTTATCCATCAAGCCTTGATCATCTTATCGAAGTTCTTGCCGTTCATCTCGACCATTGTCCTTGAACACTCGGCAAGCCTGGATTCGATATGTTCCTGCTCCTTGGGACGCTTGATCTTAAGCGTTGTGGTCTTGATCATCTCCTCTTCGGAGAATACATAATTACGTACGATCTTATACGCAGGCATTGTGTGGTTTGCCTCGTGGATCTTATCGTTAAGATATGTCTCGACCTGGGAATCGTCAGGCTCTGTCTCAAGACCTAATTCAGCTCCTATGGCCTTGCGGTTTATAAGGATCTTGGCACAGATATCGATGGCATCACGCTCATTGCGGTTGCCCCAGACAAAGACTTCGGAAACGCCCTTGATCTCTCCCAGGACAGCCTCTATCTCCTCAGGGAACGCCTTCTTACCGTTTGTAAGAACGATCATGGACTTAACGCGTCCTGTGATGTAAATGGATCCCGTCTTGTCGATATAGCCCATGTCACCTGTATGGAACCAGCCGTCCTGATCGATAGCTTCAGCCGTAGCTTCCTCATTCTCGTAGTATCCGCTCATTACACAGTCGGATTTGGTAAGGATCTCACCTACCGCCTTGGGACCTTTGCCCTCAGCATCTATTGCAACTGTGATGCCGGCCATAGGGCGTCCTACAGAGCCGTGAACGTCACATACTTCTGTGGTTACAGAGATAACAGGAGATGTCTCCGTAAGGCCGTAGCCCATAAAGAACTGAAGACCGAAATCAGTAAATGCATCGATATATCGCTTGTCGATGCCGGCGCCGCCTATTACGATCATGCGGAAATTACCGCCGAGCTTATCAAGGATCTCCTTGAACACTGTGCGCCTTACGTCTATGCCGATCTTCCTTAAGAACCTTGTTACAGGTCTTGCAACAGCTATTACCTTCTCTTTGCCGGAAGCCTTGATGCCGTCTTCTATCTTGGAATAGATATTCTCGAAAAGAAGGGGCACGGAGATACAAACTGAGGGCTTCCACTCCTCCATGTTCTTTACGATATAACGGAGACCGTCACACATGCAGATGCAGGCACCGCATGAGAGGATGAAGAAATCGCATGTATTCTCAAATGTATGGTGCAAAGGAAGGATGGAGAAAGCCCTGTCACCTTTCCTTACATCAAGGGTCTGCGCGATATAGTAAACATTGGAACAGATATTCTTATGTGAGAGAAGAACACCCTTAGACATTGATGTCGTGCCTGAAGTAAACAGGATGATCTTGGTCTCCTCATTATCGATCTCGACATTGTCGAACTTATCATCGCCTTTCTCTCTAAGCGCTTTGCCTTCAGCGATAAGATCGTATATGTCAGCAAATCTGTTGTCATCTTCAGGCCAGGTATCGTCAGGTGTCTTGCCCGTAAGAGAAGGCTTATAGAAGATAACGAACTTATCAAGCGGGATATCGAGCTCACCGCTCTTTATCTTGGATGCGATGGAGAGCATCATCTTGTGGTGCTTGGCGTGGTAGAAGATGATGCGGCTTCTTGATCTTACCAGAAGCTGAATGAGCTCATCTTCCGGCAGAGCCCTGTCAAGAGGAACTCCTATGGCTCCGGTTGAAAGGATCGCATTATAAGATACGAACCATTCATAGGCATTCTCGCCTACAACGGCCATACGGCCCATACTATATTCACTATTTAAAAGGTAAGTTCCGAGATTTCTTATATCTTCTCCAAATTCAAAGAAAGTACGGTGGACTTCACTTTGCTTGGGGGATCTTCTGAATATAAAAGCATCTGATTCAGGGAATCTTTCACATGTCTTCATCATGAGTTCATGAAGATTCTCTGAACGCTCAGCATTAAATATAGGAGTGCCCTTAACGGGATTCATAAATACCCTCCTCAAAGTGTGGTAATCTAAAGCAATAAAAAATATAACATACTTCTTGCAAAATATGAAATTAAACATAAGATAAGAAAGAGAACAATTCGAGGTGAAATCATGTCCGATTCGGTTAATATAGACAAAACTAACGCAAAAATGAGCAAGGCTGACCACCATAAGCACTTGGATGAGAAATACCCCACCAAGCGCGGTTTCTGGGATGTAGTTGCCAAGAACGGCTTTTTGCTCCTGACACATATGCTCTGTGACATGAAATGCATCGGCAAAGAGAACTTCCCCAAGGAAAACCCTTACGTCGTAGCGAGCAACCACCAGAGCTATCCGGACGGCGTACTTATAATCGACTATCTTCCCAAGGGACACTTTAAGTGGATGTGCTGCCTTGCAGCTTCCGATCTTGAGACTGACCACGGTTCATTAGGCCGTCTCATCATGCGTGTCGGCAGAGGCATAGCTGTAGACCGTTACGGCAACCCCGTAAGAGGTCTCATCAAGGCCAAGAAGGAAGTTGAGAAAGGCAATATCTGCTTCGTCTTCCCCGAGGGCACCAGGACTCACACGGGCAAACTTGCCGAGATGAAGGACGGCGCTGCCTACCTTGCCATCAAGGCTGGCGTACCCATGGTCCCCGTTTATATCGCCGGTGCTTACCAGATCTGGCCCAGGACCCAGAAGCACCCTCACCCTTTAAGAGGCCTTCACAGAAGGAAGATCAGGATCTATGTCGGCGAGCCTTTACATGGCGAAGACTACGATAACGATCCGCACAAGATGACACAGGCTCTCACTGAATGGATGAAACTCCAGGAGCAGATGCACTGGGATCCTGAGACTTCACACAACAGCTAAGAAATCATTAAAGAAGCGGCAACCGGGGTTGCCGCTTCTTCATGTGTTTGTCTATGGAAACTCAGATCTCTTCAATTGTTTCAATAACCGAATCCGGAAGATCTAATTCCGGAACATCATCTGTTATCTCCTCTATTCCATCAGAAACGCTGTCATAAACCTTGTTCCAATCGACATCCATGATGTTCTTGCCGAGCTGAACAGCGAATATCACTATCGTAGCCACAAAAAGAACTATCGAGATCAAAAGGGTCACAAACCCTGTTACCAATAATTTAAGATCCTTATTCATAGCCATCACTCCAATCCCTGATACCAGACTTTCTTGCTCCACTTGACATAAACGCCTGTAAGCTTAAACAGATACTTAAAGCCCAGGAACATGCAAACGAATACGAATATGTCGAAGAACAAGAGTGTAAGCGCTGCAAATATTGCGGATAAGACAAATCCCGAGAACATTCCGGAGACAACGCCTGCTATCAGCACTCCTATGATTCCCAGTATGCCTACGAAGACCGATGCAACAAAGAACAATGCAGCAAAGATCGTGATCCACAAGGGTATAGCTACGAAGATAGCCATCAGGACTACGAAAACCACTCCGAAAGTATCAGGGCCTGTCTTCTTGGCATCTTCGAACTTCTGCTTATTCTTTATTACCGCAGGAAGAGTAAGGCCCTTCTTAAACTCTCTTGCCATCTCTGCAGCATCGCCTAAGCCTTCTGCGATCTCTTCTTCTGTCTTGCCTGCCTGAATACCTGAATCAAAGTGTTCAGTAATATCACTCAAAATATCCTTGGCTTCTTTATAGCTCATTCCCTCGAGTTCTTTCTCGAGAGAATCAAGGTATTCCTTTTTATTCATCGCCTCTATCCTCCTTATCACTGCTTAAAACTTCATCTACCGCCTTGGAAAACTCTTCCCACTCTGCTCTGTCCTTATCAAGTTTAGTCTTGCCGAGCTCGGTCAGATGGTAGTACTTACGCGGCGGACCATTCTGGGATTCCTTTAGGTACGTATCGACATACCCTTCACTTGCGAGCTTACGAAGGATGGGATAAACCGTACCGTCAGCCACCTGGATCTTGGAAGCCATGCAGTCAGCGAGGTTGTATCCGTAACTGTCGCCGTTACTAAGGAATGCCAGAACGCACAAATCAAGAACACCTTTCTTGAATTGGCTGTTCATACTTATCCCTCCCTATTCACTTATTCCGGATTAACCGTTAGTACTATTAATAACACACTACTGAATATAATTCAATACTGAACAAAGAATAACTAAAATCAGTGATACAACAATCAGATCAAATGTGATATAATCCTGCATTGTAAACGAGATTGTGTAGCTCAGCTGGATAGAGCGACCGCCTCCTAAGCGGTAGGCCAGCGGTTCGAATCCGCTCACGATCACCATTATCACAAGGGGTTTCAGAGATTCTGTAACCCCTGTTTTTGTTTAAGCCAAGTCAGTAATGCATAAAGACCATTATCGTTGTGATAGACTATTAATATCACTTATGGAAGAGGGATTATCTTATGACCAGGTTTAACAATTATCAGAACACACATGACGATATGCGCAACATCTCTTTAGAGAGCCGCACTAATGAGAAGGTTTCAGAAGTAAACCGCAATGTCAGCGACATGAGGAGCGAGATCTTCAAAGTAAAGATTATTAATCAGGCGCTATTGGAGATCATGGCTGAACAAGGCATCACTATAGAACGCATAAACACCAAGATCGATGAGATAATGGACAGGCCTGAGACTTTCGAATCTGCGATGAAAGAATCTAAACCCTGCCCTCAATGCGGCAGGATGGTCATAGATAACGGAAACATACCGCTCTCAGGAACCTGTCTTTACTGTGGTACGGTAGTCAGATTCCCGCCTCACCTTCCTGACAACAAATAAACAAAACAAGAATATGCCCCGGATTAATCCGGAGCATTTGTCTGTCTTTTTGTTATCACAGGTTCTGCTCTGCTTCGTAGATCAGCTCTCCTAAAGTCCTCAGGAGAGTATCTGATTCTACAGGTTTACTCAGATGCGCATTCATTCCCGCCTGAAGAGACAGCTGTACGTCTTCATCAAATGCATTGGCGGTCAGCGCGATGATCGGGATCCTCCTGGCGTCTTTTCTGTCAAGGTTCCTTATAGCCTTTGTCGCCACAAGACCATCCATAAGCGGCATACAGACATCCATCAGGATCGCAGAATAAATACCTCTCGACGATATTAGCCGAGTTCAGAGGCTTTTCGAGGTAGTTTTCGACTCCGACCTTAAGAGCACCGCCACGGATGACATCCCAGTTATATTAAGTCATGGCAACGATCGTACACTCACCTGAATACAGTTTGTTGATCTTGGAAGATGTTTCCTTACCATCCATGCCAGGCATGTTCCTCTTCGACAGGATTATCATCAACAACAAGGACATTAAGATCCATCTTTGCTGAAATGATATAATGTCCTTGTCAGTTGGACAAAAACACAGGAACAAGGGAGATAATAATATGAAGAAAACAGCAATGATAGCAACAGCGCTCTGCCTGTCGTTTATGGCATCAGGCTGCATCACCAAAGGTCAGGATATTCCCGGCCCATCTGAGGCTTCCGGGTCTGAGATAAGCGGGTCAACTACTGAAGAGCCCGCTTCTGCCCACGAAGTCACAGTAGATGTGATCACTCTTGTGAGCTCTGATGACGGTTTATTCAATCAGGTTGTTCCTAATGTCACAGTAGACGGTAAGGAAGCAACGGATATCAACGATATGCTCAGCAGCTACATCCGGAGTGAGTATCCCTTGGAGATCAATGATGAATATACGGATGGCATGGCAACAAGACTATACTGGGGAACTAAGGATAATGTTCTGTCCATCGTCATCTATGCAGGCGAGACATTTACGGACTACTATACATATGATGTGTTTAATTTCGATCTCGAAACACAAAACAGGATAGACAGCAGAGAAGTCTTGGAGCATCTGGGTATGACAGATGAAGATTTTTTAAGCCAGGCTTCAGGGATCGTGGAGAGCTACTGCGCAGACTCATTCTATGATCTTGACAGGAGCGTTGCAGCGGTCGATCTGGACAACTGCATACCTTTCGTTACGCCTGACGGGAATACCGGTTTTGCAGCAAACATCTATTATCCCGCTGATTCCCAGTTCGCAGGCAGCGCTGCAAGAAGATGTTTAAGCCTGGCAACAAAGGATGTTGTTGTTTTCGAACAATAACCGATGACAAAGCGTTAAGCCTGTTTGAGGCAAGAGGATAAGGATGGATCAGTTAGCCAAGCGGTATTCCGGAATGTTATTTGACCATACTCCATCACCTGTGACATATTCAACATTGTCATAGTTTGATGTGCCCCACAGTTCGATCTCACTGAAACAGACATCATCCCAATCAGTACCGTCTCTGACATCAGCTATAGTTATCCTGAGAATTCCGTTGCTGACGATCGCTGCCGGGAACGAAACATATACGCCGGCACAGGAGACTCCATAATCTGATGCGGCATAACCAGATTCAGAAGCATTCAGATCCAATCTGTAGCCTTGTTCACCACTGTAAACATCGATCACGGAGGGTGCACCATTCCTGCTAAACACACCATCTGACTTACAATATCCTGTATAGATCGTGATGCCCGATATGACAGTTCCTTCCGGAATATGGATGTCAATGAATTCACCGATACCATTACCGTCAACGCCTTCTGCCCAGCAGGTGGCAAGATTATCATCCATGATCTCATACGGATAATAGTAATTGCCTGAGCTTTCGTTATCGACTGAAGAAGCTGTAATATCCGTTACCAGATAATCGATCGGTTCAGGACTGATTACCACAAGATCAGGCGGCGGTGTCGGCGTTGGCGTCATAGTCGGCAGAGGCGTCGGAGTCAATGCAGGAAGAGAAGTCTCAGAAGGCATTGAAGGTACCGGTGTCGGCGTAGAAGTCGTGATCAACGATAACAATCCTGAAAGACGATCATGATCCGTCTCGTCTGTTTCATCATCGTCATCCCTGTCTCTATCTCTGTGTCTGTCTCTGGTACTTGTGTTGTTTCCAAAAAGATCCGTGATATCAACGTCAAAGTATTTGACCGCAAATACAGACAGTCCTATAAGCAAGATAACAACACCTGCAACGATACCTGAGATAACTGCAGCTTTGTTGGATTTCTTTTTCGCCTTAAGCTCAGATCCAGCAGGCTTATGATAATCCTCCTCGATAAACTCTGTCTCATAAGATTCTGATTGGCTGTTTGTTTCAGCCGCAGGTTCATTATAAGGCTTATAAAACGATTCCTCATCAAGATCGATGTCATCTTCAGACAGATCTTGTTCCTCGATATCATTATTGGCTTCAGTCGCCGGCTGCTCAGAGACAAAGCTGGTATAGAAAGACTCTTCATCAGGAAGGATATCACTTACCGGTTCCTCTTCAAAATGCTGCAGCTCTGTTGTTCCACCGGCAATTACACTATTTGAAAGATCCGTTGTGCCAGACTGAATATCATCATCGGTCTGCTCAGCTTCATCATCTTCAGGAAACGTCAGTTCTTCCGGAACGATCACTTTTGCAATCTCAGGCTTTTTGACATCAATACCAAAGAAATCTCTAATACTTTCAACTTCGTTCTCATCTATATTTCTGCTGAGCAAAAGATCATATATCGATTCCTTGTACGGATCCATTCCGATTACTGATAACATAGCATCCGGGAATTGTTCTTGAGGGAAATTGGGATTAGAAGTATTCTTCATTATGTTGTCTGCTTTGGCGGATGCTTCATCTGAAGGAGCCCAAATGCTGATCCCATTTTCTATCAGGAAGGCTATCAGAGTATCAAATGTATGCTTAAAATCCGAAAAAGCTCTTTGGGTCAGATCATCGAGGCTAATGCCTGAATATGCTTCATCCTTTTGCTCAAAGGAGATATCTTTTACCTCGTCTTGTGAAACGCCTCCGTCTTTAATAAGATCAGAAACATCAAACTGCTTGCTGCTGCCCAAAGCACTGCTCAAAGTACTGATATAGCTGTCGACAGCAAGATGATATTTACCGATATGCCTTGCAAGTATTGATTCACTTGTTTCTGTCCAAACACCATAAGACACAAGAATATCGTTAGTATTCTTGATCATCTTTGCAAGGTAGTCTTTGTATAGATCTATGTAGAGCTGAATGA
>CAMHSJ010000023.1 GCA_946187935.1 uncultured Clostridia bacterium | reverse complement strand
TTTCAAAACAGAAAACTGCCAACAAGCTCTTGATTTTTGTTAGCAGGTTTTTATGGTTGCATTACCGGTTTTGCAGCTTGCTGATGACTCTGGCCGTGTATTCCCTTACAAGCTGCTCTTTGGTTATGTAGAGGATGCCGAAATATACTGCTGCACCTGCTAAGACCTGGAGTGTAAGTCTTAAGGCTATATTGTTTGCGAAGAAGCCTACGCCGTATGCGGCAAAGGCCATGAGAAGGGTTGCCGAGATAACCTTGATCAGCTCTTTTGGGTTGGTCTTAGCCCTGTAGTAGCGGCTTGCCAGGCTTATGTATACCACCATGACCACGATCTCCGATATGACGGATGCCAGGGCTGCGCCCTGCTCGGCGTAGAGCCTTATAAAGAAGAAATTGCCGATTATGTTGACGATGGCGCCTGCACCGACGCAGAAGACCATCTTGTTCTCGTTGCCTGTGACAAGCAAGATCCTCGAACCCAGGAGATAGCCAATCGGTGAGATTATTACGAGCGCTGCCACAAGCCTTAAGACCGGAACAGAATTTGAGAATTCACTGCCATAGAAGACCCTTATGGCATTGTCTGCTACGACCCAGATGCCTGCGGTCATGGGAAGGCTTAAGGCAACTATGGAGTCTAATGCCCTTGTTACCAGGTGGTTAAACTCATCCTTTTTGCCTTCCTTGTAGTAGAGTGCGAGGCGCGGAACGACGACTATGGTGAAGGTATTAATGACCTGCTGAAGGATCTTATTTATTCCCTGGGCGTAGGTGTAGTAGGCGACGCTCTTCTCGCCCTTCATGGCACCCAGCATGGTGACATCCACAAGGGAGTAGAGCTCGATCGCGAGGTTTACGGTGACAAGGGCAAGTATGGGCTTAAGGTGCTCTTTAAAGCTCAGACCCTTAAGTGTGAATCTTGCGATCTTAGGAGCGTAGAGCATGTTTAAGATGTAGTTTCCGAAGTTGCCGAAGACCAGGATGGCAGCATATATGAGATAGTCCTCCTCGCCTTTTACAAAGAGCACTAAGAGTACCATCGCCGCGCCCTTGAAGATCATGTTCCTTATGGAAATGAACTTAAACTCCTCGAGGCCTTCGAAGAGCCAGGAATTATTGAGGAAGTTGAGGGCAACCGCGCCGCCTGTGATGAGGTAGAGTGTGAGGTTCTCCCTGTATTGGGGAACGATTAATACGAGCGCTGTGTATATGATCCCGAATACCGTTGTGGAAACGGTGTTTATCACCATGAGCTCCGAGTAGATCTTGGAGAGCTTGTCCTTGTCGTCTCTGGCCTTGGCGATCTCGCGCCTGCCGTATGTGGGGATGCCTAGAAATGACAGGATTATAAAGTACGAAGCGATGTTCTGGGCCATGTTGACACGGCCGACCGCCGCAGGCAGGAGGATACGTGCCGCATAGAGCGTCATGACGAACGGGTAGAGCACGTTTAACACCTGGTAGATCAGGTAGTATATGCTGTTGACGGCTATAGACTTAGGCTTGTTCATACTAGAGTTGATTTTAGCATAATTTAATTTGATAATAAGCCTTAAGATGAATTATGTGGCTCTTAAATACAATGGAATAAGGAGCAGGATGCTCGCTCTTAAGAATCTCAAGGATGCGGGGGCGAACCTTATCGCGTGGTTTAGATGGGAGAGTGGCCGCACTGTTTATGTGCCTACCGGATGTCCTTCCTGCTGGAGCTCATACCTTGATTCGCGCGGGCTTAAGACCACTTCTTCCATGGATGGGTTTGACTATGCCCTGCTTGCTTCCGCTGTATCTCAGAGCGAACTCGACTCCTTATTTGATAAGCTTCCTGCTGACGGAGCGATCCTTTGTGCTGACATCAAGGGCATGACGGCTTCCTGCGGCTATATGCTAAAGCTGTTGTCATTTCCTGACAACAAGAATGCGATGCAGCTTTATTCTTCTGATTCTATTCCTTCCAGAGATGAACTGATCAATATCCTGCCCTCATGGAGGGGCAAGAATATAGGCGATTCCGGGGTTGCCGTGTTCTATAAGACCGAGCCCTCTGACAAACTGACATCTGTTAAGTTTAATACGCACAGGGGCCCTGCGTTCAGATTGACAACACTGGTCTATGGCGGATCTAAGGTGGTCAAAAAAGCTGATTCATCTGCTGCTTTAGCTCATCTTAAGCGGATCGCTTCTAATAGCTCGCGGCTGTCTTCTGTAATGTCTGATATTCAGGTGATACCCTGCCATATGAATGGCGAAGATCTTGTAATTGAGTACGTTAAGGGCAGCTCACTGATGGAGGGTGTTGATCTTGAGCGCGCTGATATGGCTGATATCAGATCTTTGCTTAGCGCTGCCTGTGATAAGATCCTGTCTTACGGCTGTGAGACGGTGCCTTTTGCTTCAAGTGATCTGTTTAACAGGCTCTTCCCCGGGATTCAGCCTTCGGCGGATGAAGTCTGCTATCCTCTTATAAACCTCGATTCCAACATAGATAACTTTAAGGTGTCTGACGGCAGGATCTATTGCTACGACTGCGAGTGGACGGCAGACTTCCCTGTGCCCATAAGATTTGTCAGGTTCAGATGTTACTTCTACTTCTATAGAGACAACATAGATAAGCTTGGCAGCAGGATCGACCTTAAGTCATTTTTGAAGCTGATGGATTTCTCTTCTGCTGATATCAAGTTCTTCTCTTTGATGGAAGAGACATTCCAGTGGTATGTTAACGGACTGACGTGACAAGGGGACATGCCTGTTGTCACATTTATCGCTGCAGCGATATAGCTCTAAAGAGTTATTCATTTGCTGCAAAAAAGCGGCCCTGCTTACGCAAGGCCGCCCGGAAGTTTTTGTGTTTACGGTTTCTTTTATGAATACCAGACAGGGATGTTATTGACTGACTTCTCGAAGTAGTTCAGATTTCCATTAAATTTGGTGCCTGCAGGTGCATATACGCCAACAGAGAAGTTAACGGAAGTTGCGGAGTCTCTTATAGCGGTCTGAGTCGCAATACCTGTTACCAGCAATTCACCTGTTGTATGAGCCGCAACTGTTACGCTGGTTCCACTATACCATTCAGCATTGAACGCTACAGTTCCGGCACTGTTGTTATTGTCCTTGGTGTAGTTGACAGCATAAGCCAGAGGATAGATGTCGAGATCATAAGAAGAGTTGTTTACGATACTGACGATAAGAGTCATGCCTCTTGTTGGTGTCCTCTCATACCTGCATGCAGTTACGGTGACCCTGACGTTATTCTGATTAGCTACAACAAAAGGAGTGGGCAAAGTATATGTGTTGCCGGGTCTTGTTGCAGGTGCTGTCGGTGCAGGCGTCGAGTCAGCCGTATAGGTATTGTTGAAGGTAACGTTGATGTTGCCATTCTGTGTTACGCTGATGTTCGTCTGTGTTGTGGACGGAGAAACAGAGAGCGTGTAGCCTGAGACTGAATTAACAGACTGTGTGACTTTGTATGTTCCTACAGGAAGACCTGTTGCCTGTACTGACTTGCCGCCCTTGCAGGATACTGTTTTTACCAGCGTGCCGCTTGAATTGTAGAACTTGTATGTGAAGTCAAGATTGGCAGCTCCTGCCGCTGAGTATGCACCATACAGGTAGTTGTAGACAGTAACGGATCCTGTAGGCGCAGGTGTGTTTACAGCTGTGAATGAACTTGAGATAGTTGCCGTTGCAGTTGCTCCGTTTCCAACGCTAAATGATGAAGTGCTGGTGCTGCCGCTTCTGTTAAAGCCGCTGACGGAAGTTGTCTTAATAGTTACAGTGTAAGTTCCGACAGGGAAGCCTGAGTATGTCTGGTTGCCAGAACCTGTTACAGTCTTGTCCCATGTCTGGCTTGTAGAAGTGTTCCTGATCGTGAAAGTATACGTAGTGCTCAAAGGTGCAGAACCTGAAGGAGCGGTAATATTGTGAACGATCTTGATATTGCCCGTCTGCTGCGTGAATGAGCTTGCGATAGTTGCAGTTTTAGTATCGCCCTTGCCTACGCTGAAAGACGAAGTGCTCGTGGATCCGCTTCTGTTAAAACCGCTGACGGAAGTTGTCTTAAGAGTTACCGTGTAGTTTCCGACAGGGAAGCCTGAGTATGTCTGGTTGCCAGAACCTGTTACAGTCTTGTCCCATGTCTGATTAGTACTTGTATTCTTGATCGTGAAAGTATATGTCGTGCTCAAAGGTGCAGAACCTTGAGGCGCTGTGATATTGTGAACGATCTTGATGCTGCCTGTCTGCTGGGTATATGCGTTTGCAAAATCTGCCGATGCATTCCCGCCGTTTGTGACTTGTACCTGCTTAGTAGTGTTGCCGCTGCGGTCAAAACCGGAAACATCATAATTAGACATCGTAACGGTATATGTGCCTATGGGAATGCCTGAGAGTGTTGCAGTTCCGGTACCCGTTATCTTAGTGGAGTAGTTAGTTCCGTTGATCGTAAATGTGTACTGCCTTGTTGCAGGCGCAGATCCTGCATTTGCATTAATGGTGTTCTTGATGGTGATAGAACCCACCTGCTGTGTGGTCTGAGGTGCCGAATATGTATTGGTGATGGTTATGCTTGTGGTATTACCCTTTGCTACAGATACTGACTGGCCTGAGCCTGTGACCTGGTGAGTAAGACCTGAAACGTCAGCATTTGACTGGGTTACGGTGTAGTTTCCAACGGGAAGCCCCGTGACCGTGGCGGTGCCTGAACCTGTGATCGTCGTGGTCTTGGATACGCCGTTGCCGCTGATAGTGTATGTGAATGTCTTGCTCGTTACTGAAGATCCTGCAGGAGCAGTCAGATTGTTAGTGATCTTGATGGTTCCCGTGGGAGTAGCCGTAGGTGTTGAAGTTGCTGTAGCTGTAGGTCTTGTTGTCGTTGTTGCTGTAGGCCTGGGTGTTGTAGTTGTCGTAGGGGCAGGTGCCTTGGGAGCCGTTCCTGTTGACCATGTTGTGGGATTGTTGCCTACAACGCAGGGCTGTGAGATGGCACTTGAGATGCCTGCTCTGCTGCCCGGGTTAGCGCCGTTCTTGGCAACGAGGACGATCTGGATGGCTTCAAGCCTTCTGCCTGTGCCTGAAGTTCCGCTCATCTGGCCGTTCTTGGCCCAGCCGAGCCAGCCGAAATCCTGTGCGTGGACTCTGTAATAGATGTCGTAATGGTTAGCCATGTCACCTGTGAGGGCGATCTCGATGCCCTCGAGGCGGTAGCTCATGCCCTGGGTGCCGCTCATCTCACCTGCGGTTGCCCATGTGCTCTCCCATCCGATGTTCTGGATGTGTGTGTGATATGTGATGCTTCCGGCATACTGAGCTCCGTCTAAGTGGATCTCGATGCCTTCGAGTCTCTTGGCCTGGCCTGTTGTGCCTGAAACGGCACCGTCAGCCTTCCACTGGGATTCCCAGCCGAAGTCCTGAACGTGGACCCTGTACTTGACTGATGTTGTATTTGTGCTGCCGATCGGAACGAGCCTGACCTGAACTTCCTCGAGTCTTTTTGACTCTCCTGCAGTACCAGCCATTGCGCCGCTGTTTACCCAGCCCTGGTTGTCGCCGTAATCCTGGATGTGGACTCTGTACTGGATGATGTAATGGTTGGCAAGTTCGCCCGTAAGCTTCATCTCAAGACCTTCAAGCCTTAATGCCTGGCCGCTGGTGCCTGCCTTCTCGCCTGCGTTCTTCCAGCCCTGCCATCCGATGTTCTGAACATGGACTCTGTACTGGATCGTTCCGGAGTATCCCGTATTGTTCGTGAAGTTGATGGTCATGGCCTCAACACGTTTGGACTGTCCCCTGGTGCCGAGCGTAAGGATGCCTGAATTAGAATCGAAAGAAGCGGCCTTGTCACCGTAATCCTGTACGTGACAAGTGCCTGAAAGCTTGTAGCTTACAGCTGCTTCAGACTCGGTGGGAATAAGAATGAACATGGATAGAGCTATCAGCGCGCTAAGGCAGACTGACAGTAACTTGCTAAGTCTTTTTCTCATTATGGGAACGCCTCCGGTAAAAATTCACAGATAGTTTACAACCATTTAACGAATTTTTAAAGGGAATTTCCGCTCAATCTTTCTTTATATTTTTGCTCACATGTGGAGCTTTAAGTAGATCCTGCCAAGGAAGCTCATGAGCTTTCTGATCCTGACTGATCTGTCCACTTCGTTATCTTTTATGACGCCTTCTTTGGCAGCTTCCTGAGCAAGTCTTCTGTGCTCTTCTATGTAAGCTCTGCCCTCTTCGCCCTTAAAGATCTTGGAGGTGTTGGAGCCGGTGCGGAGCCTGAAGAAGTTAAGGGGCTCGTGGATTATATAGACGTCGCCTTCTATGGCAAGGCGCATGAAGAATTCGTAGTCTAAGATGTATTTGAAGTCTTTGTTAAAGCCTTCCGCTCTGGTCCTGGTGTCTGCTCTGAAGGTATTGGCCAGAGGAGCGCCTAAGTAGTCTCTGTGGAAGAGCGAATATCTTACCACTTCCCTGCCGCTGACTCTTTTGTCTTTTTTGTAGCGCTTATAGCTGCCCTTGACCTTGCCTTCGCTGTTTACGAATGCGGTGTCTGATTCGACTGAGAGGACTTCGGGGTGTGATTCCAATATCTCGGCTTCCCTTCTTATAAGGTCTTTATCTATAAGGTCGTCTGCGCAGAGGAGCTTGATGTACTTGCCCGTGCAAAGAGACAGAGCCTTGTTCCAGTTGCCTGACATGCCAAGGTTCTTATCGTTGGTTACTGCTTTTATGGTGATGCCGTCTTGCTTTTCGATATTGGATATGATCTTGCTTGAGCCGTCTGTTGAAGCGTCGTCCGAGATGACGAGCTCTATGGGGCGGTAGGTCTGACAAAGAACAGAGTCCACCGTAGCTTTTATGGTGTCTTCGTTGTTATAGACGGGGATCGCGACGGAGACCAGGGGGTTCACTTAGATTCCTCTTCCTTGTCTTCTATTTTTTTTCTTAAGATAGCCATCTCCTGGGTAAGGCTGGTGACCCTGCCGGACATCCTAGAAAGGGCAACAGAGAGGGCGAAGATTATAAAGCCCATATAGAGGAACCCTACAAAGAAGATCATGTTGACCGGGGAGAAGATGCCGATGGCGTCAGAGAGCGCGGTCATGAGGTTCGGGAATATGTCGAGGATCAGTATGCCCAAAGATATCAGGAACCATGCCAGGGTGTACTTGGGCTGGATGGACTTTTTGACCGTCATGACAAAGAGTACAGCCACGAAAATGGCTATCATGACCGCGATTATTATCTGTATCTTAAGCGTCATCATGTGATCTAACCCCCTCGAGGATCAGGGCGAATGTCACCTTGATCATGTAGTATGCACCCTTGAGTATGTGTATGGACGACTTGCCGCCCTGTCTCTCCTTCATTATAACAGGTACTTCCATAACTTTAAGTTTGGACTTAAGAGCCATGAGGCAGGATTCGGGCTCGGGAAAATCCCTCGGGTAGTCCTTGGCCCAGAGCTTCATGGTCTTGCTGTTTACCATGCGCATGCCTGAGGTCGGATCGGTTATGGTCTGATGTCCCAGGAGCTTTATGAGCCCGGTGAAGTACCTTATGCCGCTCCTTCTTAAGGATGAAGACTGGAAGCCCTCCTTGTCTATGAAGCGCGAGCCTATTACAAGGTCAGCATTGTTGTTAATGAGTGCTTCTTCCAGAGTCTTTAAGTACTCCGGGTCGTGCTGGCCGTCGCCGTCTACCTGGACTGCCAGATCGTAGCCGTTTATGGCGCCGTATTTATAGCCTGTCTGCACTGCGCCTCCGATGCCGAGGTTTACAGAGAGGTTTATGGCGGGAATATTGTTGTCTTTTAAGATCTTGCCCGTATCATCCAATGAGTGGTCGTTTATGACGATGACATCGTAAGAGGGGGCCTTAGCCCTTATCGTCTCCACAGTACTCTTGATGGAGAGCGCTTCGTTATGCGCGGGGATGATGACGAGCTTTTTCATGAGATCACCAGAAGAACCACTCGAGGCTTAAGACTGAGCAGATGACAAAAGCGATCTGGATGAACTCTGTCATGGCCATGGCGATGATGAAGTTGTTGTCATTCTCACGCTTGAATACAAGGCGCTTGCTCCTGGTGAGGATCAGCATCAGCGCAAGGAACGGGATAAAGTATCTGCCCTGAACGCCCATGATGACGGGAGAAGACTTTACCGTTGATGCGAAGAGCATGGATGCCATAATGAGCATAAAGCCAATTGCAATAAGCGCTGCCAGATAGATCCTCGCACCCCTTGACAGTTCCTTGCCAAGAGGATCGCCTCTCGTGGCAGCAAGGAGCATTATCACTATAAATGCAGCCATCACTACGGACGGGACATAGACCGAAAGCCCCATCCTGCCGCCTATAAAGCCCTGAAGGTATACTTCGCCCTTGGCGCTTAAGGTCCTTGCCAGAAGGCTTACGAGTTCTTCCTTGTGCTCTAAGGCGTAGCCTGCGGTATAAAGATCCGTAAGGCCTCCGACCATGCCTGAGTGGCTGGCGTTGGAATTCATGGTCTTGGTGATCACCGGGATAAGCTTGACTATTGATGCCAGTATCACGGGCAGAGCAAGGCATAAGAGGATCCCCGCCTTCCGTAGCCTGCCCTTCTGCTTGCTCTCGAAACTGAATTCTATTAGGACGATAAGACCTATGAGCGGAATATAAACGCCGCCCTTACAAAGGCTGAGCACTACTGCTGACGCGATCGTGACCGCCCAGTCAAGTACGTTCCTTCTGTCAGGCCTTAGTATCAGGAACAAAGAGTATGCCGTAAAGATAAATGCCGCAGCTATTATGAAGCCGTCGTATGAGGTGGATGCTATCTCCTGCAGGGACATCGGAATCAGCGCAGCGCATGCCATTGCCGCCTTGCCAACGGGCATCTTCCTTATCGCTATGAATATGGCAAGTGTCACCGTTATAAGCGTTGCCCACCTCGCGAAAAGCATGGCAGTAACGCCGTTAAGGCCCAGAAGCCTTGCGATCGAGATGCCTATGGCTCCCGGAAGATAGCAGATCACAGGAGCATTGGTTACCCTGCTCGTATTGCCGTAAGCCGCTACATAGTCTGTATTATCAGCCTTCTTAAACAGTCCATTTTGGATGGCGCTGTACTTGTAGTTCGTGATCTCGGCAGTCGCAGCATCGACAGAGTCAACTTCCGTTACGCGCTTGCGGATCCTGCTGGGGTTCTCAATATCCTCTACTCCCATTATGGTATTGGACATGGCATAGCAGTTGTTCATGTGGTATCTCTCATCGGGAACGCAGATGTTAGGGATCAGGATGCTCATAACAAAGCCTAATGTGAGAGCAGCAATAAGATAGTTCTTAGCGATGCCTATTGGCCTTATGGCGTTTATGAGATAAAGAGCATTTACGAGGATGCCTGATATAACCAGAAGGGTCAGCAGGAGGCTTATCACTCCGGCTTTATCCGGGTATGCATCTACATATCTTCTTGAGTCCGCATAGACCAGTGTGAATACTACTGTCAGGACTATGTTTATCGCTATAAGAACTGCGATTATCAGCTTTGGCTTCGGTCTTGTGATCTGAGGCGGAGTGTCAGGCTCGCCGTTTGTGAGCGGGAGCTTCCTTACAAAGTAAAGATAAGCTGCGAAACCGAGGATCATGAGAGATATTACGTAGCAGACTATGACCTTGCTATAGTCAGTTGCTATGTCTCTGTGAACGCTTGCCGCGTAGAGCTCGCCGTCAGTCAGAGAGACTGTAATCACGTGGTCTTCTGTAATACCTTCTAAGTTTAGTTCTACGTGCCATGTGGTCTCTTCGTCCGCATGGTATTCAATGGGGATAAAGACCCTGCCGTCGTCAAACTGATGGGTCCACATGGGATAGCCGTAAGTAAGGACCTGCTCTCCCGTCTTCTTGTCCGTTATGGTGAAGACCATGTCAGAGCCGCCTCCGAACGCGCCGTTACAGTTAAAACTGCCGAGGCTTATTCCGCAGATATCGCCTAAGAAGGTTATGTCACCTTCTGCCGTCATGTCACCATAAAGATCTTTTGTTTCTGTGGGACCTTCGGAGTTAAAGGTATAAGCGTATGTTGGAAAGCTTGCGTGTTTAAGGCCTGTGATAAAGGCAGCAGTAGTGATGATGGCTGCCAAGACAAATAATATGATCGCTCTGTTACGCTTCTTATTCATATAAATAGATATTTTAAACACTCTATCTTAACAAGTAAAGAAACTTAAGAAGCAGCCCTGATCTCTTAAGGAACACCATAAACCTTACGATGAACCTGATCTTGAAGGTCTCGCCCCCGGGGCTTCCCATCTTGTGGCCGCAGCAGGTCTTGTAGTCCTTGATGTTGGTATCAAGCCAGAGAGTTATCCTGTCACAGGTGTCCTTGATGTCTTCTTTGTCAGCGCCCTTGCATGTGAAGAGAAGATACCAGACACAGTGCTTGAGGAGCATGTAGTCGATGTTCTTATCTCTTTTGTCCTGATCCATGTCTCTTAAGGACCTGTCTAAGACCTTAAGGACATCAGTAGTCCTGCCGCCATCGAGCCTCGTCATATTAGAGTGTGATTCAGACTTAGGATCTATCTTCCAGACATAGCCTGACTGCTTTATTACCTTTGGGTTCTTGGCATAGGTGATGCACATTATATTGAAGTAGAAATCCTCGCTGACCCTGGTATCCATGAACCTTATGTTGTTATCTTCTATAAGGCTCCTTAGGAAGATCCTGCCCCAGGGGGCAGTATTTCTCAGAAGACTGTATGGCGCGTCTTCTGTTAAGTCTCTTCTTGTTATCTTAGTGCCGTCTATAGTCTCCAGCGTGCCGCCAACGACCATGTCTGCATTGCTGTCTTCGGCTGCTTTAACAAGATTGGATATGTAATCTTTGGGGATAGAGTCATCCTGGTCAACGAATACTATGTACTTGCCCCGGGCTTCATCAAGGCCCATATTCCTGGCAGAACTGATGCCGCCGTTCTCCTTATGGATGACAGTCGTGGTGATGCCCCTTGTGAGGAGCTTAAGCTTTTCGAGCGAATTATCCGAAGAACCGTCATCTACTGCTATGAACTCAATGCTCTTATAGTCTTGCGCAGAAATGCCCTGCACGGCCTTCTCCAAAAACCGCGCGCCGTTATAGACAGGCATGATGATAGATACGAGGACATCTGACATAAGCAGATTATACCATTAAGACTCAGCCGAATGTGATGACGGCCTCTGTGCTTTTTGTCTTGTGATAGATGCCCTTGGGGGCAAGAGCAGCTGCCATGACTTCCGCTTCTTCCTCATTTCTTGCGAGGGCGTCAGTTACCTTGATGGTGTGTCTTACGAGGATCTTGCCGCCGGCCTTCTTGATGTAGATCGAGATGTAGGTCGAATCGAGGTCAAGGTCGCTTATGCGGACGGACTTGCTGTATGTGTGCTCATTAAGATCCATCGCATAGTGCGCAGGGCTTCCTATGGTGGAGGCATCCCAGATGTAGAGGTCTGCCGTGCCCGTGTTGTTGAAGTTGATGTCGTTGATGAGGTGGTCGATGCTGATGTTCAAGCGGTTGCCGATAAAGGACTTGTCTATGTGGACCTCGCCGCCATAAACACCTGTGTAGCTTTCCTTGAAGGTATCGAAGTTAGCAGTGCTGATCACCCTGTGAGTGTGCGTGTCATAGACGGCAAAGCTCAGGCCCCTCTCGGAGTCAGCATAGTCCCTGTGGTTGATCCTGATGGCGCAGCCGCAGCCCGTGTTGAAGTTGGAGCTTGCTATAAGGTAATCAGAACCGTCGGGGAGCTTGCGCCTTACGCCTATAAGCTCTTCTGAGCAGTCTTCCTCGAGGACGCAGCTGTTGTACATGACGCCGTACCAGGACAGACGGATCTTCTCGTCGAGCTTTGCCTGGAAGCCTGCGTTCCTTAAGATATTAAGCGTAGAAGGCTGAAGATGCAGTGAGGCCTCGTCGCTTGCAGCGCCAAGTACGACTACGTCTTCCATGTTCAGGTAATAAGTCAGATACTGGTCTATATTAAGGTGCAGATAGTATTCGATGTCAGCGAAGTGCTCAGTGTCCTTGAAGACTACATGCTTTGTATCTTCGCCGTCAGTTACTGTCACAGTCAGAGTGATTATCGCAGTCTCCTTAAGTGTGGAGACATCAAAGCTTGCCCTGTATGTGAGATCCGGCATGCGGACCATGTTATAAGAACCCAAGGAAACGATGCCGCTGTGGGTGGTCACATCGAGCTGAACCGACTTGATGGGTTCATCTGCTGTCTCAAGGCCTCCGATGCTGATGTTTACGCTGGTAAGGCTTCCCGTCTCAGGGTCTGTCTGCGGAGCGTAGTTGATATCAAGGACCGAGTTGGTCTCATAGACGCCGAGGTCAAAAGGCTCGAACCTGGAGATGCTCTCCTTTAAGAATGTAGAGTTTCTCGCAAGCTCTGTGTTGCAGTACTGAACGCCGTACTCTTCAAGGAGCGTCTGCTCTTCTGAGTAGAGGTTGGCGCCAAGTCCCAATCTGTTGCCCTGGATCTCGCATCCCATGGCTGCGAGCGCCGTGGGGAACATGTCAAATGTCGAGAAGGTCCTTGCCTTCCTGGAGTTGCCGTCGAGGCTTCCCGTGGCAGCGGAATTTATTACCGCGCAGTATGTGCGTCTTAAGTAGTTGTCGTCAACAGGATCGCAGAAGTTGGAGTCCATTGTCGTATGGTCTCCGCAGATCACTATCGTCGTATTCTCGTAGAAAGGCTGCTCCTTGATCCAGTTTACGAATTCAATGAGTTTCCTGTCTGAACATGCTATTACGTTGGCATACTGGTTGCCCTCGAATTCATTGGTGCAGTCAGGGCATACCCAGCCGTCCTCGAAGTGAGTGTCAACGGTGAGCATCGTGAAGTTAAAAGGTTTGTCCTGAGCGGCTAGGTTTAATATCTCCTGCCTTGCAAAATCGAAGAGCCTGTCGTCTTCAAAGCCCCACCAGACCTTGTAGCCCTTGGGTATATAGCCGTTCTGCTCTGCGTAGTTGTAGTCGAAGATCTTATAGTTGCCGTGTCCCTGGAAGAACTGCTGCCTTCCTCCGAACACCGCGTCAGAGCCTACCATGAGCTCCTGGTTGTAGCCCTGGGTCATCAAGATGTCGCCGATAGCAGTAGCGCCCGGGTAGAACGAAGCCTGCGTTCCTGCCGCGTTGCCGATCTCTTCCATAGCAGGAAGTCCTGCAGCCTGGGCGACCATTCCGCCTGAAGTAAAGGTCGCGCCATGCAAAGGCACCGCGCCGTTCAGTTCGCCCGTCGTTCCGTTAAAACAGTCAACAGAGGGATCTAATGCGAGTTCTGTCAGATTGGGGATGTAGTTCTCGTCAAATCCGCCGCCGTGCTCTTCGTCAGCATATGTCATCTCCATGGATTCACAATAGATGTATATGATGTTCCTCTTCTTCTCAGGGAACAGGATGGAAACGCTCTTGGGATCTACGTAGTTCTCCTCTATGAATGTGGAATCCTCACCCCTGGCCATGAAGTAGCCTATTACATCGTACTGCTTCTCGAAGAACAGTCCCATTACAACTATGGAAGCAAATATCGTGACGATAAGAGACTTGTTGATCATCTTCTTGTGCTTCTTGAGGTTAAAGATGTCCTTGTTTACCAGGATCTTAAACGCGGTAACTAAAGCTGCCGCAATTACAGCAGGGACCAATGCCCTGAAGATGAAGCTTATAATGACGTCAGGATTGGTTCCCTTGATGGGTGCGAAGAGATGGTAGACGATCTCATCGAATGTGATGTATCTCCAGATCTGCATCGTCCAGAGCATAGCTGAAACAAGCAGCGCTGCTATAAAAACACCGATGAATATAAATATATATTTAATTACTTTAAGCAGTTTCTTCTTCATGCGGAGTAAATAATACGCGTTATTTATTAAAAAGAGCATTAATGAAATCGCTAATTGTTATATGGGCTTAGCGGGCTTAATCATTCAAATTACACAAGAGGGAGGGCTTGGGCGTTACGTTGTCGTGTATTGTTCGCTTATGGGTTCGCCAGTTAGCGAACTTCGGTGGCGAACTCAGGCAGACTCTGTTACTTTAACGTAGATAGTTCGCCGGTGACTTCGCTAACCAGCGAAGTTTAAAGCAAATTCTAAAGTTTTAGGTTATTGATATGTATAAAGTTCGCCTGTGGGTTCGCCATGTGGCGAACTTCTTGGCTAACATCTAATGGACGCAAAAATGGCAACAGGCAAAAGAAAACCTCCGCAGCTGAACTGCGGAGGTCTTTGGAGCGGGATACGAGACTTGAACTCGCGACTTTCACCTTGGCAAGGTGACACTCTACCACTGAGTTAATCCCGCGTGCTTGAATATTATATGAGCGTGCTTGTCTTTTGTCAACAACAAATTTACCACTTGGATCACAACCGGGGCGACTTAGCTGTGGCAGCTTAATGAGAGCACTAAGATCCCAAAGGTTTCGCATCTTTTGCCAAAAGAACACCCATAACGCTATGCGCTATGGGCGGTCTCAACTCAAATTACTTTTCTTAAAGAGGGGCGGGTTACTCCGCAGGTGTGAAGTTCTCCTTACCGACTCCGCATACGGGGCAGACCCAGTCTTCGGGGATATCTTCGAAAGCCGTTCCCGGTGCGATGCCGCTGTCGGGATCTCCTATTGCGGGATCGTAAACGTAACCGCAGAGACTGCAAACATATTTCATAAGGATACCTCCCTTAACTTGATGTCTTTATTGTACTATAGTGCTCTTTTTACCGCGATTAACAAATTGTAAACTTGTTTTGCTTAATTGTGGCGAAGTTATGATGAGCCCCGCTATGGCAAGAAGGCCAAAGATAGTCAGGGCTATCCCCGCCTTAAGGCCGGGCGTCTCATAGGTAAATGTTATGGCCTCGCCGGGTTTTGCACTTACTGCCATAAATCCGTTGACTTCATAGATCTTCTTAGAGCCTTCCATATCGCCTGCTGCGCTCCAGCCTCTTGAATAAGGGCAGGATACGAAGAGGAAGGTCTCGTGGTCTTCAGTTGTAGTTACAACAAAACCCCTGGACGTAATATCTGAGATCTGTGCCTGCCTTTCTATGGCGCTTGAGACTGAGTCTTCAAGATATCTGTTTCTGATGTCAGCGCTCTTCCTGCTCATTAAGCCGGTATCGAAGAACTCCCTGTCAGTTATGGGGGTAAGGATGTCCTGATCTCCTATGGCAAGATAGTTCATGGCTGCCATGGCCCTTACATCTTCAGGAAGTTTTAACAGATCTTCGTATCTGATGGACCTCCCGTAAGTAAATGCCACGGGGCACACAGGGCCGTCGTCAGTGACATACCAGGTCCTGCCGGAGGCTTCGAAGGTATAGAGTATCTCGTCGCCTTCCAAGACTTCCTCATCTATCAGGTATCTGCCTGACAGATACTCCTTAAAGCCCGGGATCTTGAACAGGTCTATTACCTGGGGGCCTCTTTCAAGACCAAAGGTATTGTAGGTCTTATAGATAGAACCCGTAATGGTCGAGCAGAAGTTGGCGATGCCGTGAGCGCCTCCTGCCATGCAGAAGTAGTTCCTGGTGTTGTTGGATCTGTAATTGTTATCGAAGCTGTATTTATCAAGCTCAACGGCTGCTTCGAACCAGTCTTTCCTGAGCTTGGTATCGTAGTCTTTCCTGTATTCGCTGATGTTGATGGCAAGCGTTGCTACGGACATGAGGACTATTACTGACAGGAGTCCTGATACTGCTGCCTTGCTGTTCTTAACAAAGGTAAGAGCGAGTATTATGGCAAGAGGCGCTATTGCAAGGACTATCCTAAGATAGAACGGCCCCGGCCTTATTATGCCCGTATCACCTGCTTCTTCTGAGAGCTTGCCCCTTGAAGCGATAAATCTTAATGTCGCTATGTAAACGGGGACGAGGGCAGCGACTGCCAAGACCGCAGTTCTCGTGATCCCGGTCCTTATAAGCTCTTCGTCTATAACCTTGGCACTTGTAAGAGACAGCATCAGGATGAACATATAAAGCCACCTGAAGTTAAACTCCCTGAAGAGGATAAATACAGATCCAATTATGGGGATAAGGGTTGCGGCGGTAAGGATAAGAAGGAGCTTTCGAAGCCAGCCTTTTCTCGACAGGACATAAGACAGCGCGAAGCTTATGCCGACGCCCGGGAGGTATGCTGCGCACGAGGTGTAGTCGTGCTCTATTATGTTAGACTGCGCGCTCATGATGTCTGATGGCAGGATGAAGGCCTTGTATATAGCAAGGTATCTTTCCACCTTATACTTCCATGTGGACATAGAAGTCAGGCGTATGCCCGAAGATGACCTGGGGTTATCCATTATGGCCAGAACAGACGGGACAAAGAGCACACCCGCCGCCATGACGCCGAAGATGCCTTCCATAAGAAGTGATGCTATTTCTTTTAACATGGCCTTGTCTTTCCTGGCAAATCTTACGAGATAGTAGATCACGAGGAATATCGCTTCGCCTATGAAGAAGTAGTAGTTGCACAGGCAGTTTATAAAGACCGCAAGAGCGAATAAGCCGCGCCTTTTGTTTTCGAGCTTGTCCTCTAAGGCGATCAGGAGGAACGGGAAGAGCGCCATTATGTCGTGGAAGTGGTTAAAGAGGATGGCAGAGGCGCTAAAGCCAGAGAAACTGTATAAGACAGAGCCTATAAGAGCGCTCGTTTCTTTTTTGGTAAAGCGCTTGATGTATAGATAAGACCCTGCTGAGGCAACTGCGTATTTAAGGGCCAGCAAGGGGCACATGATGTAAGGGACCGCCTTTGCCGGGAAGAGCATGAGGAGCCAGAAAAACGGGCTGCCAAGCGTATAAAAGCTCATGGAGGTAATTACGTCAGAGCCAAGATCTATGCTCCAGGACCAGCCAAGGCTGCCGCTCTTTATGGCTTCGCCCGAGAGATAATTAAAGTAGATCTGCTGGTAGTCAAAATCGTCTCTTAGCGCCATGAAGCCGCCGTCACTGATGACGAACACGAGCATCGCGGCAAGGGACATGAGAAGCCCTGCCAGAGCCGATAGCCATAAATATCTGTCGCGATACCATTTCTTCATAAAGTTTATTATAATACTCGCGAGGATATATTAAAAATGACTGACAAAAAGAAAAGCCCCGCAAGCACAAACACTTACCTGGCACTGCTTATAGTGCTCTGCATCCTGCTCATAGCGGGCACTGTGATCCTCTTCATGAAGCTGTTCCCCGGACTCATCGGTATCTTCAAGGTGAACAACGAAAAGGAGATCGCAAACTACATAAGGGCCCAGGGCACCTGGAAGGGCTATCTGTGCGTATGCCTGATGAACATCATCCAGGTCGTCAGCATCTTTCTGTCAGGCAACATAATATATGTATCCTCCGGCCTTATATACACCTGGTATGAATCCTTCATGGTGTGCTACCTGTCGTTCCTTTTTACCAACTGCGCGGTCTACTGGTTCGCGAGATCCGTCGGCAAGGCTTTTGAGAAGAGGCTCGAAGAAGGCGGCAGGTTCGAGAAGATCATGAAGAAGGTCAAGTCCAACAACCCCGCGGTCATAATATTCCTCGCCAATCTCCTGCCGGGCATCCCCAACGGCCTTTGCCCCTACATGGCAGCTTTCATGAAGCTCAGGTTCAAGCATTTCTTCATGGCGATCGCGCTCTCATCCTGGCTTCAGATAATCCTCTACTGCATAATCGGCCACCTTATCATAAGGGGCAATATCCTTATCTCCATAGGCGTCGCCGCGATAGAGTGGATCCTGGCATTCCTGTGCTTCCTCAAAAGGGACAAGCTCTCAGTATTATTCAGATAAACAGAATAAGACCCGCGGCTATGCCTGACCGCGGGCTTATCGTCTCAATTATCCCTTATTCCCAAGTAGCAAGAGATCAATAAGAAGATTCAGTTTCTTTTGCTAACGACTTAATGATATATTAGCTCTTGTAAGGGATAAATATTAACTGTGGCGAACGCGTTTATGCTATCTTGCCATTTTGGCGGAATAAGATCATGAGAGGTGCTTTTTATGGGAAGACAGTCCATCAAGGCAGATAAGAACATCTATTTCAGGAGCCGCGAGGAAGCAGGCCTTACCAGGGATGCCGCATCAAGACCGGGCCTTAGCCCCGACCGGATCGAAAAGATCGAGTCCGGCAAGACCCAGATCCGTCCTGAAGACGTCATCATGATGTCAGAGACCTACAAAAAGCCTGAACTTCTCAACTACTACTGCACCAACGAATGCCCCATCGGCATGAAGACCGTGATCCCCGTAAACAAGCACGAACTGTCACAGATCGCCCTGTCGATGCTGAAGTCACTGGGAGAATTGGATTCCCGTAAAGACAGGCTCATCGACATCTGCATAGACAACAAGATAACAGACGATGAACTTCCTGAATTCGTAGCGATAAAAGATGCTCTCACGGAGATAGCCGCCACCGCGAGCGCGATGCAGCTCTGGGTAGACCGCATGATAGCATCAGGAGAGATCCCCCCTGAAGCCATGAAGAAACCCGGATCTACGGCCTGATCAAGGTCTTCTTATGTCGTGCTTATCCTCTGAGGCCCACTCCTCGATATCCCAGTAAACTAATACCGGTCTTACGATGTTGCCGTCGGCCTCGCCCTTAAGGACGATCTCGTGTCCGTACTCATCCTGACCTACATAGAAACATACCCAGCCGTGCTGGTAAGACCAGTCACAGAGCCAGTCGCCCGGCCTCATCTCACTGTAGGAGATATTCCTTCCCCTGTTCCAGGACAATGTATGCATGCCGTGGTAAACGTTCTTGCCAAAGTATTCACGCATTACGTAAACGACGAAGCCCGAGCAGTCGCAACCTGTCCTCGAAGAACCGCCATACCTGTAAGGCCATCTCGGAGACACCATATAGTAGCGCCTGAACACGCCCGTGCCGGGAACGCCGCTGTGCCAGTCGGTAAAGCCTGTCTCAGTTGAAGATGTATCAGCGGGGAACTGCTCAAGGCACCACTGCGCGAACGGGTTGCCGTCCGTAATAAGCTTGGCAGGATAGTCCTCTATGGTCTCTAAGTACTTAGCGTCATTTGAAGTTACGCCGCCGAGACCTGCTGCAGGAGACTGGCTGTTGGGCACCACGACGATCTGGATGGCCGTTATGGATTCACCGAGTTCATCCGTGCCGCAGTCCCTGCCGTAAGATGTCCATGCCATCCAGCCGAACCTGGCGTTCTTAACCCTGTAGAAGATCCTGTAGTTCAGCTGGTTGTAGTTGCCGTTGGCGGGCAGGAGATTAAGAGCAATGGTCTCGAAAAACTTGCCCGTGCTTACTATCTTGATCGACTCTTTTGTCTCATAAGAGGTCTGGTCAGTAGCCGGGCCCTTGAAATCAGGCACGCCTGCATACATATCGAGCTTGGCATTATCCGCCCTGACTCCCACGGCGATGCCCGTACAACGGCCCTGTATCTCACATACCTGTCCGTCAGACTTGACCCCGGTCCAGCCGCTTGAAGTCCTTAATGCATAAGAAACAGATGCGCCGTCAGCGACCTTGAAGATGCTGCCTCCGGGAAGGATGGCCATTCCAGCGGTTACGGCGGCGATGTCAGTAACGCTGGTTACGCCCTTGATGTTGCCGGGAGAACCTGCGCCCTTGGCAACAAGAACGATCTGTATGGCTTCAAGCCTCTTACTAAGACCCGATGTTCCGCTCATCTCACCGTTCTTCGCCCAGCCCAGCCAGCCGAAGTCCTGTGCGTGGACTCTGTAGTAAACATCGTAATGGCTGGCGACCTCGCCTGTGAGCTTGATCTCTATACCCTCGAGTCTGTAGCTCATGCCCTGGGTGCCGCTCATCTCGCCGTCCTTTGACCATGTGCTTTCCCAGCCTATGTTCTGGACATGTGTATGGTATGTGATGCCGCCCTTATACTGGTTGCCCGTAAGATGGATCTCGATACCCTCTAATCTCTTGGACTGACCTGTGGTGCCTGACTCTGCACCATCCTTCGCCCATGTTGATTCCCAGCCGTAGTCCTGTCTGTGGACTCTGTAGTTTACTGATGTAGATGTGCCCTGTCCCTTGGGGACGATCCTGATGCGGACTTCTTCAAGTCTCTTGGACTCGCCTGTTGTACCTGCAAGAGCGCCATCGGAAACGAAACCCTGTGCATCTCCGTAGTCCTGGATGTGGACTGCATATTCTACTGTGTAGTAAGTCGCAAGATCGCCCGTGAGCTCTATCTCCATGCCCTCGAGCCTTAAGGCCTGGCCTCTTGTGCCTGCCTCCGTGCCTGCATTCTTAAAGTCCTGCCAGCCTATGTTCTGGACGTGCACTCTGTATCTGAGAGAGCCTGATATACCCGTTGTATTATTGAGATTTACTGTTATGGCTTCTACTCTCTTGGACTGCCCTCTTGTGCCGAGTGTAAGAGTTCCCGTTTCTGCATCCCATGTCCCGTTGGTATCGCCGTAGTCCTGGACATGGCATGTGCCTGATAAGGATATCCCTTCCGTTGCAGCATTGGCGGGAACATAAAACATTCCAAACGCAACGATTACTGCAAGCAGCACTGAAATACTCTTTGATATATTCTTAAAACTCATGGGCACCTCCGGATAAACGCCTGTCTTTATATTATAAAAGCACATAAAACAAAAGAAAAGGCAGCCGCCAGCCGCCTTTTCGAGAGTGGGTCAAGTGTGGATATCAGTGCTTCCTGATGTCATGCTTGTCCTGTGCTGCCCATTCCTGGATGTCCCAGTATTCCAATACCGGACAGACCGCATTGCCGTTCAAGACAATCTCGTGGCCATACTGGTCGCGGCCTACGTAGAAGTAGACCCAGCCGTGCTGGTAAGACCAGTCGCAGAGCCAGTCGCCGGGCTGCATCTCGCTGTATGAGATGTTCCTGCCGCGGCTGAACGCGAGCGTGTGCATGCCGTGGAAGACATTCTTATGGAAGTATTCGCGCATTACGTAAACGACGAAGCCCGAACAGTCGCAGCCGTTTCTTGATGTGCCGCCGTAAACATAAGGCCAGCTGTAGGAAACTCTGTAGTATGGTCCGCCCCACCCGTCGTAGGAAGTGTTCTCGGGGAACTGGTCAAGGCACCACTGTGCAAAAGGATTGCCTGCCGTAACAAGTCTTGATTCAAAGCCCGGCATACCCATGGAAAGATAAGTCTCAGACCTTGCGGATGTAATTCCTCCAAGGTTAATAGCAGGTGTCTGACCCTTGGGGAGAACGATCATCTGAACAGCAGAGATCGTATCGCCCAATTCATTTGTGCCGCTCCACTGATAAGCCTCACTCTTGTAGACCTGAACGTAAGAATCATCAGAACACGCCCAGTTAAGCCATCCGTAATTGCCTGTCTTGACCCTGTAATAAACGCAGTATCCGAAATCCGTGCTCCGCCCTGTCTTGGGTCCCAGGTCCATGTGAATGTTCTCTATGTTATTACCTGCAGTAACGATCTTAAGAGAGTCCGACGAATCGTAGTTCGTATAATCAGATACACCATCCTTGAAGTTCGGCATTCCGCAGCCGATACTAACACTGGCATTTGTAAGGTGAACGCCCACTGCGATGCCATTGATGGGGCCTGATACTTCACAGACCTGACCGTCAGACTTGATCCCGGACCAGCCTCCGTTTGCCTGTTTTATGGCGTAAGAGATCGTGGCTCCGTCCTGAACCTTAAACAGACCTGCGCCCGGGAGGACAGGAGTTCCTTCCGTTACGGCGGCAAGATCAGTAACACTGGTTACGCCCTTGATGTTGCCGGGAGAACCTGCGCCCTTGGCAACAAGAACGATCTGTATGGCTTCAAGCCTCTTACTAAGACCCGATGTTCCGCTCATCTCACCGTTCTTCGCCCAGCCCAGCCAGCCGAAGTCCTGTGCGTGGACTCTGTAGTAAACATCGTAATGGCTGGCGACCTCGCCTGTGAGCTTGATCTCTATACCCTCGAGTCTGTAGCTCATGCCCTGGGTGCCGCTCATCTCGCCGTCCTTTGACCATGTGCTTTCCCAGCCTATGTTCTGGACATGTGTATGGTATGTGATGCCGCCCTTATACTGGTTGCCCGTAAGATGGATCTCGATACCCTCTAATCTCTTGGACTGACCTGTGGTGCCTGACTCTGCACCATCCTTCGCCCATGTTGATTCCCAGCCGTAGTCCTGTCTGTGGACTCTGTAGTTTACTGATGTAGATGTGCCCTGTCCCTTGGGGACGATCCTGATGCGGACTTCTTCAAGTCTCTTGGACTCGCCTGTTGTACCTGCAAGAGCGCCATCGGAAACGAAACCCTGTGCATCTCCGTAGTCCTGGATGTGGACTGCATATTCTACTGTGTAGTAAGTCGCAAGATCGCCCGTGAGCTCTATCTCCATGCCCTCGAGCCTTAAGGCCTGGCCTCTTGTGCCTGCCTCCGTGCCTGCATTCTTAAAGTCCTGCCAGCCTATGTTCTGGACGTGCACTCTGTATCTGAGAGAGCCTGATATACCCGTTGTATTATTGAGATTTACTGTTATGGCTTCTACTCTCTTGGACTGCCCTCTTGTGCCGAGAGTAAGCGTTCCCGCTTCTGCATCCCATGTCCCGTTGGTATCGCCGTAGTCCTGGACATGACATGTGCCTGATAAGGATATCCCTTCCGTTGCAGCATCGCTCGGCAGAACTGCCATGCCGAGGATCAGGCATGCCGTGAAAAGGACTGCAAGAGCCTTAACGCATCTGTTCTTAAGTGTTCTCATAGATTTACCCCCTCAAACGATCTCAAGACTATCTATGTCTATCATACTCTCCAGCTCGTAAGAACGTGAAAGCATTTCAAACAAATAATCCACTATCTCTTTGTTATTGTTAACATCTTCCCCGTCCGGCGTATCCTCTGTCTGTCTTACCGCCATCTGCAGGGCAAAGGCAAAGTAATTGCTTACGGGAAACCTCTCCTTGTTGCCGAAGATCTCGTCTATCGCCTCAGTGCTTATCCGTTTCATATGCATGCCTCCTTCAAGGTGTTTATACCTATAGGACGGATCCAAAACTGAAAAGGTTCTTTATTTCCGGAAGACTTAGCCATAAGTACACCATCCATCATATGAATCAGTATAGTGCTCATGAGTCTGCGTATCAAAGCACGTCAGATAATTACCCGCATCTCCAAATATGTTGAACATATCGACAAAGCAAAGATTCCCTCTGTCCGAATAATATGGAATACAATTATCCAATGCTTCCTGCCTTGTGTTGTAAACTCTAAGAGTTACCCACGTAGAGCTGTCAGTGGAGAAGTCATCATCAAGCGGCCATTTGTTATAATCGCTCTCAAACCAGCCCGGATTCTCGTCCATGGCGCTGTTCAGAGTGTCTAATGCAAGGCTTTCAAATTCATCATTGCTCATTCCGATAAGATCTAAGAATTCATCTCTGTCTAAGAGCTTGCCGGACTGGACCTCAATGTTAAAAACTCTTATATCAGAGCCTCCGTCCTCATAATCATAAACAAAGATCAGGCTGACGATGTCATCACTGATATAGCAAGAGTAACCGCCTGTGTACATGAAATAGTTCTGTCCATACTGAGGTTCCAGAACGCTGTCTACATATTCCTGGATCTCATTATTGACTTCAGTCATATCAAGACCTGTAATGTCTATCCCGGGAACAACATATTCAACCGGTCCCATCGCGTTCACGCCTGATATGGTCTTCGCTTCATATACTGTCGCTTCTCTCTTAACAGTAGTTTCTGTCGTGGCGGGAACAGGCTTGGTCTGTGTCGGCACTGCTGCCGGCCTTGTTATCTCTTCAGATTCAGTCGTCTCTATAGTCTCTTCTGTTTCTTCAGGCTCTTTTGCCTTCGGGGGCAGATTAAGAAGCACGGCTGCAGCAATACCTCCGGTCAAAAGAACAGCGAAAGTGCTTACCGCGGCCTTCCCTATAGCCGTGGATAAGAATCCCGCCTTGACTGTGGCAGCGCCAGCCGCCTTTGCGGCTCCTGCCGTTTTTGCTGCGTTTGCTGCAAGAGGCACTGCCGGCGCGGCCTTCATCGCTTTGCCGGTGCCCTGATGCTTCAGGTATCTTGTAAGGAAAGGCGTTGTGCCCAGGACGATCTTGTTCTTGTCGACATACTTTTCGAGCGACTCTCTAAACTTGGTCTTGGCTGAGTTTGTCCTGGATTTGACGGTGCCCAATGAACATCCCATGATCCCGGCGATCTCCTGTTCTGACTTATCTGCGAAGTATCTGAGCCACAGTGTCTGAAACTGCACGTCGCTTAGCGATTCCTTCAGGATCTTATCGATTATCTCGCGCTTCTGCTCATCTTCGATAAAATAATCCGGCAGGTCGTCAAAGACGTCCCAGCCGTTCTCTTCATAGTTCTGGTACTCGTCAATATCAGTGGTCTTATTCTTGCTTTCCTTGTCAATAAAGTTCCTGCACAGATTATGGGAGATGACCTTGAGCCACTGCCCGTAAGCCTTGGGGTCTTTGAGCAGGTCGAGCTTCCTAAATGCTCTGGTATAGACCAGCTGCGAGACATCTTCAGCGTCTTCTTTGTTGTGAAGCATGTCATAGCAGAACTTAAAGACCATTTTCTCGGTCCCCAGGTAAAAATCAGTGAACGCGTCAGCATCACCTGCCTGGAATCTTATTATCGCGTCTATTACTTGCTTATTGACGGCTTCATTGCCATTTGTATCACTTGCCATGACAACTCCTCCTCAGTGTGTTTATACCTATAGGACAAGTACAGATCGGAAAAGGTTCAAATATTTTAGTAAGTTATCACCTGATGACCGTAAGTATCCTTGAGCCAGTCCCCGCTGCTGTTGTCAGAGGCCGGGAACACTATGGTGTCAGGATTGCCGTCAGATATATACCTGCGGCCGTTATTAAGCTGGTTGAAGTTGTCCTCTATGTCAAAGTCCGTGCCATTATGATCGTATCCCCTGATACGTCTTATGGCGGTATAGTCATAGTCTCTTACAAAAGGCGAATAAGCCCTCGTCCACGCACACAGGAGTGATGCCCTGGAAGTGTAGCTGAAGCCGTCGTATGTGCCCTCGAAGATCTTCCGGTACTGCGGCGTCTCATCCGTTATGGACTCAGGCGACCCGAACGGCAGCGCGACGATATTGACGTACTGCCCCGGGATAATGTCCTCCAGGATCTTGTACATCGCTCCCACCTGCATCTCGATCTCCTCAGCCGTGCAGCCTCCGAGCTTGACGTGGTCCCTGGTGTGGTTTCCTATGTCGTAGCCGTTATCGACCATCCACTGCATGACGCGCCTGTCGTCCTCTTCCCCGTTCCCGAAAAGAGAACTGTTAACAAAGAACGTAGCCGTGACATTGTAGTCGGGATACTCGGCCTTGATCTTTTCGAGTATGCCGATAGCGCATGTCGGATCGAAAATGGGGGTGCCGTCTTCGTTCCAGCCCTCTAAAACGACATCCCTGATGCCGTCGTCGAACGTGAGGATGACAGGGCTGTAGCCAAACGCCACATCGATGTTGCCGTCGACAAAGTCTGATAATCTCATCATGCGGTAGCCCTGGCTGTAGTAACTTCTAAGGTCTGCTTCGAACGCCTCTGATGTCCTGTTATAACCGTCTATGTCAACGTTGCCGCCCGTGTATTCAGTCTCATCGTTTCTCATGTCGTAGATCCTGTGATACATGAGGATCGGGACGGAGTTGAGCTCGTTGACGCCTGCCGCGCTGTATTCTTCAGCAGAGTAAGTAACAAGAGGCGTCGTCTCTGTCGTGGCCTCTGTTGTCTGTATAGCTGAAGGTGCGGACTCGCTTGTTATGGCCGTTTCAGACGGCTGGGGCTCTTTCTTGCAGCCTGCGGTCATTGCGGCGAGCATCAGAGCGGATAGTATAAGTGCTGTCAGTTTTCTTTTGTTCATATGATCTGTTCGTAGTACTGGCTTCTTGCAGTTACCGGCTTATATCCGGGATATGTGCTGAAGGCCTTCTCCTTCTCTATGTAGTCTGATAACTCGGGAGCCAGGGTGATGCCGTTATCAAATCCTGCAGCGTCCAAGTGTTTCTTGAGGAAGAAATCTATCCTCTTCTCCCTGTCTATCGCGAGGTATTGAGCAGTTGCCTCAATTGCTTTGTTTAAGACTTCTAAGCTGTCTTTATAGCCTTCGATGTCTGCGGTCTTCCTTGCTGCGAGATCGTTATTCTCGGCAGTCCTTCTGTTATTGATCTCATCTTCGTTAAGCTTGGCAACGCGCTTGGTCTTAAAGGAATTGACCGTGCGCCTGTGGAACTTCCAGGAAAGCTTGGTAATGAGCGCGAAGATAAGTGCTGCTATGACGGAAGCTATAACGCCTCCTATGTGTGCATCTCCCTGCACCGCCTTAACGAGCAGGACTATTGCCAGGATGACAAAGCCCGCTGCTGCAACAGGAGCTAAGAACATAAATATTGTGTTTACGATAAGAGAAGACTTAGCGCCTGAATATTTCTTCTCGGCGGTCTCCATAGTCGGCCTGTTCTTGATCTCCTGAATGATTTCCTTAGTCTCTTCTATACTCTTGCTATAGCCTTCGATGACACGCTTAAAGTATTCTATGTTCTCCTTGGCATTACCGTAAGCCTTGGATGCATCGTTGTCACTGACGGTCCCGAGATAGTCCTTGTAACGCTGGACGAAGGGGTCATCACTTCTTTTATTTGACCTGTTCAGATAGCAGTGGAAATTAGGTTCAGTGTTGCCTTTAAGAGCCGTGAGATCTCTTGTCTTGGCCTCGATAATGCCCTTCCACGGTCTGGGATCAGAGTCGTCCATCCCAGCGCACTCCTCAAAGAAGAGCTGGGCCTTGTCCCACTCCTTGTTATCAAGCGCAGCCTGGGCGTCCTGAAGCTTCATGTCAAACTTATCAAGTGCG
Organism: uncultured Clostridia bacterium; assembly: GCA_946187935.1. Taxonomy (GTDB): domain Bacteria; phylum Bacillota; class Clostridia; order Saccharofermentanales; family Saccharofermentanaceae; genus Saccharofermentans. The sequence goes on along the minus strand of CAMHSJ010000023.1, from coordinate 1,979 downwards.
CCGAGCCAGCCGGGCTCATCAACTGCGACCTCGTTGCCGCAGTAAGGACATGTCGCCTTGTTCCTTCCCACAGGAAAACTGATCGAACCGTTGCATGTTGGACATTTGACCGTTCTGGTCCTGACAATATCGTTGGTATCCATGCTTACTCTCTCATTCTATGTAACCGCTTAATCTATAATACCTTATCGCTCTTAGTTCTATTACATTTCCAACAAAGCGTTTGAAGATTGTCTTCTTTAGTACAACCACCTTTTGCAACAGGAATAATATGATCTATTTCGAGGAGCAGATTGGGTTCTTTGTGTGTTGAGTTTCCACACATTCTGCATGTATAATCATCACGCTCTTTAATATGTTGTCTCAATTTGCTTGTCATTAATGATCGTTGTTCCTTAGTAAAGGCAGTCATCGTCAGCTTGCTTTCTAACATTTCTATCAACTGAACTATCGTTTCTTCATTCATCGGCACAGTAAACGACCTCTGTGCTTTTCCACTATTTGATGTATATGAGAATCTGTATTCTACAGTCAGGGTGTTCTCGTTAATAGTAGCAAACCCTAATCTTGAATAAAATCCATCTTCGTCATTTTCAAAAATAAAACCAGGAACATCAGATAGATACTGTTGGACATCTTTCTTGTAATCATCAATGATTACTTTAGCCTCTTTTAACGTCTCTAATTCTTCAATCAGCACCTGAAGATTCCTTATCTGTCTCGGATAACTCTCTTTGTTTGGATAGAAACTCTTAACTACGTATTCAAGCGGCTTGTTTTCTGCACTAGCAAAAACCGCCGCTGAAACTTCTGCAGTAAAAGGAGTAATGCTCTTTTTATAAGGGTGTATGTAATCATATTCATCTTCATTGGTTGTTTCAGTTCTTGAAACCCTTGTGCCAAACAACTCAGAAATGGACTTCACCTTTTCATCGATGTAATCGTTAAACTCGCGTTGTGTATTCATAAGGGTATCGCATGTTGACTTAATTCTCGCGAAATCTTCTGAATTGTAGTAATCAAGGATTCGAGTATTCTTTTCGATTATCTTATTTACTTCTTCTTCGGTTCCGGACATATAATTGTCAATTACTTCCCATTCCTCACTGCTAAAACTCTTAACTTTCTTAATGCTATTGACTGTTCTCTCAAATAACAATGCAATCAAACTATCGAGTTTCTCTGCATCTCCTTTAGAAACAAGCCGGTCTTTGTTCTCGTTTGAAATGTCGATTATATCGTTAACTCTTTGGTAGTACTTATGCTGTTTTTCTTCTAAACGGCTTAGTTCTTTTTCCTTTTGATATTTATTGTATTCGCTCTTGCTCATGGTAAGAGACTTGTCTTCTTCTAATGTGCGAAGACGAGATTCAGATACTCGAAGTGTTTTTGTCCTCGTGCTCCTGCCTGTAGGAGATGAGTAACTAACTAAAACATTAAAACCCTCTGTATTATTAACTATGCTTACTATTCTGTTGTATAACCTTGGGTAAGATTCAAACGAAGTAAAATCATTATCAGATAAAAAAGTTTCAAGAGCATTCCTGTATTCTTTTTTCTGTCTTATGACAGCAACTGCTTTAGGAAGCCGACCGCTGCTTTCTTTGAAGTATTTCAAATCATTGTAGCTTTCAACAGCTTTACTACTTTTAAGCCTTACAATATCATCATGTTCATCAACATACTTCCAAGAACTCACGCCCATAGTCTGCAAAGCGCACAATTCCATAGACATATAAAAACTCTCCGCTCTGTCATTGCAAATTTTCTTGAGAATAAAGAAGGTGGCAGCAATAATTGGCACTCCAAATAGAATAACAAAAACAAACAACGCAGACTTACAAATAGCGGAAATGACAGCACCGAGTAACACCGTCACTATCATAGCTGCTATAACTATATTTCGGGTGGCAGCAAGCTTTTTTAAAGACTCTTCTTCATTATGCAAATCATTAATAGTCATCATCAGTCTCCTATAA
>CAMHSJ010000022.1 GCA_946187935.1 uncultured Clostridia bacterium | reverse complement strand
GTCGGAGTTAATTACTCTCTAACAATTACACTTTCTATGGTACTAAAAAGGAGCCGCAATAAAGCAGCTCCTTCATGTTGATCAAAAATAGACCGGATCAGAATTCCTGCGGGAGTTCCAGTGTTCTCTCGGCATTAAGAGACTTGCAGAGCTCTAAGAACTTCGTAAACGGTACGCCCTGAAGCTGCTTGTTGGAGCCTCTTACGTTAACGGATACAGTGTTCTCAGCTGCTTCCTTATCGCCTACTACGAGGATGTAAGGATCCTTCATCTGCTTGAACTTCTTGATCTTGTCTCTCATGTTGACATCAGTGTAGTCAGCTTCGACCCTGACGCCTGCTGCCATGAGCTCAGATGCGATCTTCTGTGCATACTCGTTGTGCTCTGTCCTGATCGGAACTACAGCAACCTGGTAAGGGTTGAGCCAGAACGGGAATGCGCCCTTGAAGTGCTCGGTGATTATTCCGATGAAACGCTCGAATGAACCGAAGATAGCTCTGTGGATAACGATCGGCATCTTCTGTACGCCGTCCCTGTCAGCATATGTGAGCTCGAAGTTATGAGGCAGCTGGAAGTCGAGCTGGACAGTACCGCACTGCCACTCACGGCCTAACGCGTCCTTGATCTGAAGGTCGATCTTAGGGCCGTAGAATGCGCCGTCGCCTTCGTTGACCTCGTAATTGCCCTCGCCGTACTTCTCATCGAGGATCTCCTTGAGAGAAGCCTCCGCAGCGTTCCAGGATTCGATGTCGCCCATGTAATCGTCAGGACGTGTTGAGAACTCAGCCCTGTATGTAACGCCGAATGTCTTGTAGATCTCGTCTGCTATGGCGATAACGTCCTTGATCTCATCCTTGATCTGCTCGGGAGTAACGAATGTGTGGTCGTCGTCCTGGCGGAATTCCTGTACTCTGAACAGACCGTTCATCTGTCCTGACTTCTCCTTACGGTGCAGTACATCGTACTCGCTGTAACGGATCGGGAGTTCCTTATAGGAATGCATCGTGCGCTTGTACTCGATCATGGCATTAGGGCAGTTCATCGGCTTGGCAGCCATCGTGTCCTCTGCCTCTATCGAATAGCAGCAGCATGTGTCATCAGATTCAACAGTATCTGTAGCTGATGTGCCCTTCGTGATGCCGGGTACGATAAACATGTTGTTTACGTAATGTGCCCAGTGTCCTGAGATGAGCCAGAGCTTCTTGTTGTTGATAAGAGGTGCGGAGATCTCAGAGTATCCGTGCTTTAACTGAAGCTCTCTTGAATACTTCATGAGCTCCTGATAGAGGATCCAGCCCCTGGGGAGCCAGTAAGCCATGCCGGGAGCCGTCTCACGGAACATGAACAGATCGAGCTGTGTGCCGATCTTCTTGTGGTCTCTTTCCTGAGCTTCCTTAAGCCATGTGAGGTGAGCCTTGAGCTCGTCCTTGTTGGGGAACGCGAAAAGATAGATCCTCTGCAGCTGGTCTCTCTTCTCGTCTCCTCTCCAGTATGCGCCTGAAACACTCTTGATCTTGAATGCGCAGCCCATGAGTTCCTGTGAATTATCTACATGAGGGCCTCTGCAAAGATCAACATAATCGTCGCCCGTGTAGTATATGGAGATTATCTCGTCATCCGGAAGATCAGTGATAAGCTCAGTCTTGAACTTCTGATCCTTAAACATCTCAAGTGCAGTCTGCCTTGAGATCTCATCGCGCTTCCAGTCTTCACGGCGCTTGATGATCTCATGCATCTTGTCTTCGATCGTCTTGAAATCGTCTTCTGTTACTGTGCGCGGCAGTACAAAATCGTAGTAGCAGCCGTCATCGATCTCAGGTCCTATCGCGTACTGTGTCTCCTTGCCGTAGATCTCGATCACAGCCTTTGCCATGATGTGGGCAAGCGAGTGGCGGTACACCTTAAGCACTTCTTCTTTTTCCATTGTCAAATCCTCCTCCAGAGTAGTTTGCGCAGAACCGCTGCGCAGAATAAAGCCAATTGTACCACAGATGATATCGGACTGCACGGCTCAGCTTAGCACAGCGGAGCTATGATCCTTAAGAAACCTTCCAGGAACTTAAACCTCAGATCCTCTTCTTTAAACCGGCGGCTTGCCTCCTGAGTCTTTATGAAATCCTCCTTGATGTCTTTTACGATCGGGGCATTCCAGAATGCCGAATTATTCTCGAAGTGAAGGAATAAGGACCTGTAATCTAAATTGACCGAGCCTATCGTGCAGACTTCGTCATCTGATACAAAGGCCTTGGCATGTACGAAACCGGGCTTGTATTCGTAGATCTTTACCCCTGCTTCGATGAGCGGTCTGTAGTAGCTCCTCGAGAGCAGATAAATAAACTTCTTGTCAGGTATGCCCGGCATTATTATCCTGACGTCCACGCCTCTTTTTGCCGCCCTGACAAAAGCATCCATCAGCGTATCGCTCAAGATAAGATAGGGCGTGTAGAACCAGGCATATCTTCTCGCGTCGCCCAGGAGCTCAATGAAGAAATTATTGGACACGGGCTCTTTTGAGAAAGGAGAATCGTAATACGACAGCACGATACCCTTGTTGGCAGAAGCCACCCATGGAACCTCGTCAAAGACCGTATCAGGGATCTTCTTGGTCCTGAATGCATTCCAGAAAGAGACGAACATATAAAGGTATCCGCCCACCGCAGGTCCCGTTACCCTGAAGCCGAAATCCTTCCAGTGACCGAACGGCGCATTGATATTGATGTATTCGTCGGACAGATTGATGCCGCCCGAGAAGCATATCTTTCCGTCGATAATAAGATACTTCCTGTGTGTGCGGTTATTAAGTGTCCCCGACAATGTCGTGACCTGGTTGAACGCGAGGAAATCTATCCCCCTGGCTCTAAAGTTTCTTGCTTCCTGCCTCGAGAAAGTAGCGATAGATCCCAGATCGTCGTAGATGAGCTTAACGTCCACGCCCTCTGCCGCTTTACGGGCAAGGATGTCAACAATTGAATCGAGCATCTTGCCTCTCTGGATTATGAAGTACTCAAGGTATATGAACTTTTTGGCGCTCTCAAGGTCAATGAGCATCTGCTCAAAGGCCTTCTCGCCAACAGGATAGAATACCGAGCTCTCATTAAAGTTCGGAGGGAAACCCGTCATCTTCCAAAGGTATTCAAAGCTCTGCGCCATCCTCGGATCTAATGCGCCGATCTCGTTCAGCTCTATCCTGTCCTGGTCGAACTCAACGTGCATGCCCGCAATGGAACTCTCTATCTTGCGCTTGAGGAATACCGAGGTCCTCTTGTTGCCCCAGATAAGATATGCCGCTCCTCCCGCGATCGGCAGCGCCATTATGAACAGCACCCAGAGGAGCTTATAAGTGCCCTCCGCCCTGTAGGAGAAGATATACATTACGATCAGGAATCCCATGATCCTGAACAGGATCTCGATAATGGTTGTCCAGGGCTTCAGGTAGGTTATGAGAAGATACAGGATAACACCCTCGACAATCGCTGCCGGGAGTATGGTAACTATCCTTCCTGCTAACCTGAACAATCTTGCTTTCATCTTTTATCACCCTAAGAAAGATAATAAGGTGCTATCTGCTCACGGTCAACCTTTAAAAGAGCTTACGATCTCAAATGCCGCGGCGGTGATGTTTCTTATGGCAACGTCTTCTTCCATCTTATCTTCAGTATCAGGAAGCGTAAGGATCCTGTCGCACCCGAACTCTTCCGCGGTGATATCAGAAGATCCGGCGATAACATAAACATGCCTGACGCCTGCCGTTCTTGCGGCCCTGCACGCCTCATATGCGGCCTTGCCGCCCGTGGAAGTCTTATCCGCCCTGCCCTCGCCTGTAATGAAGATGTCCACGTCAGGACCGAGCCTGTTTATTAGTCCTGTGCTCTCTATCACAAAAGGTGCGCCCGGAACAAGCGGCGCTCCAAGCACTGCGCTTAAGCAATATCCCAGACCTCCTGCTGCGCCAAAGCCCGGAACGCCTGTATCAAGACCCGGGGTAACTATCGAGCTGAATGTGCCTGCGGCCTTTTCGAGCAGGATGATATCTGTTGAAGATGCCCCCTTCTGAGGCGCGAAGACAAAGGCTGCGCCGTTACTGCCCATAAGAGGATTCGTCACATCGCAAAGCGCTCGTATGGCAATGCCGTCAACTATCTCTCTGACCGCTGTAAGATCACATGAAGCAAGTTCTAACAGATCTGAAGGGCGGCCCGTCAGCCTTCTGCCCTGACTATCTAAGAAGACCGCGCCCAGTGCTTCCAGTATGCCTGCCCCGCAATCGCTTGTAGCGCTGCCTCCGAGGCACAGCGTGATGTCGCGCGCCCCTTCGCCTATGACAGCCCTCAGGAGCTCTCCTAAGCCAAATGTGGAGCTGTTAAGGATATCCTTGTCCTTTACCAGCGTAAGGCCCGAGCATTCTGCTATATCAAGGACCGCCCTGTCATCTCTTACAAAGTATCTTGCTGATACCTGATCTCCCAGAGGACCTGACACGGTCAGGGTCTTTGCTTCATAGCCTTCCGTTATGGCCTCCGAGGTGCCTTCGCCGCCGTCAGCAAGAAGGAACACTTCGCAGCTCTCTCCCGCCAGGAGCGCGCCCTCCGATACGGCTTTGCCTGCCTTAGAAGAAGACAGGCTCCCCTTAAAAGAATCCATGGAAGCTACGATCTTCATGACAGCTCCTTTAAGGCAAGATCTCTTACGAGCTCTAATTCCTCTAATATCAGACAGTCGCCCATGAGGCCGGCCTTAAGATCAGAGATGAGATCTTCCATGTCGAACCATCTGACCTCAGAAAGCTCTTCTTTCTGGACCGTAAAGAAAGATTCATCCCGGTCCATGAACAGGACAAAGACCTTGCTTACCTGATCATCTTTAAACGGTCTGCCGAAGAACTCGGTATCAGCCTTTATCCTAAGAAGTCCGGCTTCCTTAAGTTCAGACGCAGAAACCTCTATCCCCAGTTCTTCAGAAAGCTCTCTTACGGCTGACTCTTCCCACGAGAATCCTGCCGGGATATGTCCCGCGCTCGATATGTCCCACATGTCAGGGAAGGATTCCTTGTCAGGACTTCTCTTCTGAAGGAGCACCTGCAGTCTGTCCTTACGCCTTAAGATCCAGACATGCGAAGTCCTGTGGCGTATCCCTTCAAGATGCGCTTTTTCCCTTGTGACGGTCTGTCCCGTCGGGCTGCCGTTAATATCAACGATATCCAGTATTTCCATAAGCAACATTATACTCCAGCAAACAGCCTGTTATTTATGCTATATTGGTTAAAAACAACAAGCGAGGGATGATTATGGGTCTATGGAATTCTGCACCTAAGAAGCCGGGTGAGGACAACGTTAATACCGCTCCCGTTTCTTTTGCAGCCAAAGCGACAAAGTGTCCGAACTGTTCGGCTAATATCTTTTTCGAGCCAGAGATCGCCTCCATGCTCTGCAAACACTGCGGCGGAGTCTTCGATCCTAACACATTAGAATCCCTGGGTTCTTTCGGCGTTACTCATGAACACAACTACACCGGCGACGGCGACATGACAGAAGAAGATAAGCAAAGGCAGGAATACTACTGCGACAGCTGCGGCGCAGTGCTCGTAACCGACATCAATACCGCTTCAACCTTCTGCCCTTTCTGCGGCTCGCCTGCTCTCATCACAAGAAAGCTCACAAAGGAATTCAGGCCTGACAAGATCATCCCGTTCAAGATAGACCGCAAGAAGGCGGAAGAGCAGTTCAAAGAATACATAGGATCCAAAAAGCATGTTAAGGGCTTTATCAAGAAGCATCAGCTTAAGAAGATGACAGCTCTCTATGTTCCTTTCTGGCTCATAAGCTCCTGCATCGAGACAGACATGAGCGGAACGGGAAAGAAGAATACAGGCGTTTTGAACCTCTACAGCATCTACGAGGTGAACGGCAAGTTCAAGTACTGGGTAAAAGGCGTTCCCTTCGATGCATCCAGGAAGATAGCAAACAAGCTTATGGAGGCCATAGAGCCTTTTGACTACAAAGAGATGGTGGATTTTGCTCCTGAGTACCTGCAGGGCTTCTATGCTGATTCCTACGACCAGCTCCCGCAGGAGATGATCCCCAGGATCTCCAGACGCATGAACCAGTACTCGACTTCAGAAGCCCAGGCTCTGGCTGACGGTCTTTATGAATTCCAACTGCGCTACGATAAGACGTTTACCATATTCAGGAACATCAGCGCGCTTTACTGCCTGTTGCCTGTATGGTTCCTTAATATCGAAGCAGGCGGCAGGAATTATCAGTTCGCTGTAAACGGTCAGACCGGTGAAGTCAGCGGGCAGCTTCCTGATTCAGCTGCTCTAACTGCAGGGAAAGGCCTCATAAACTTCTACCACAGGCACAGAGGGATCTGTCTTGCAGTCTTCATGGTCCTTACGATACTCATGATGTGCATAGGCTTTGGTCTTATGATGAACGCTGCCGGCTTCGCCTACGTCATCGGATGCATACTGGGCGCTTTGGGCGGTCTCGGGATGTGCGCTGATTTCTTATTCATCTTCATCGCTGACAGGAGCAAGGAAGGTGTCTTCACGGGCAATCTCGGCGCCGAAAACGACTTCGACAAGATGCCGCCCCTGTCAGCCTACTTCGACGAACACATGAAGTCTTCTTTGGAAAAGCACGAGGTCCTCTTAAGACAATACTCCGTCATCAGGGACGAGAACGGCAACGTCGTTGAGACCAAAGATATCCCTGTCTTATGATAAGCTCCATATATTGCTCCATGATCGATGCCTGATCATGGAACACATTATGGAACTCCATGATCCGTTCCATAACAGACCTCTCATTATGGAGCAACCTATGGAATAAAAAATACAACAAGATCAAGGGGGCTGTGAAAAACTTCACAACCCCCTGTTTCATCTAAGACTATAAGTCAGATGTTAAGATCAGAATCCGTTAACGAATGCTCTTGAATCAACTGCCGTGATGCCCTGATATGTCTTGCCGGGCGCTGCAGATCCCTTAGGTACCAGAACGATCTGGATTCCTTCGAGTCTTGCAGACCTTGCAGCTGTTCCTGCTTCGGCACCGTTGCTTGCCCAGCTCATCCAGCCGATATCCTGTGCATGTACTCTGTAGTAGATGTCATAGTGAGCTGCCATGTCGCCGTAGAGTTCGATCTGGATAGCTTCAAGTCTTAAAGCCTTGCCCTGGGTTCCGCTCATCTCACCGTCTCTGGCCCATGTGCTCTCCCAGCCGATGTTCTGGATGTGAGTCCTGTATCTGATGCCGCCTGTGTACTGGCATCCGGACAGATGGATCTCGATACCCTCAAGTCTCTTGGACTGTCCTGATGTACCGCTCATGGCGCCGTTAGCTACGTACTTGTTCTCCCATCCGTAATCCTGAACGTGAACTCTGTAGTTAACAGATGTTGTATTGTCTCTGCCGATAGGTACGATCCTGACCTTGATCTCTTCGATCCTCTTGGACTCGCCTGTTGTACCGGCCAAAGCTCCGTCTCTTACCCAGCCCTGTGCATCTCCGTAATCCTGGATGTGTGCGCAGTACTCTACTGAGTAGTGCTTTGCAAGTTCGCCTGTAAGGCGGATCTCTATTGCCTCGAGTCTCTTAGCCAAGCCTTCTGTTCCTGCAGGTGTGCCTGCCGGCGTCCAATCCATCCAGCCGATATCCTGAACGTGTACCCTGTACTCCATTCCGCCTGTATAACCTGTGGTGTTCTGGAAGTCGATCAGGATCTCTTCAAGACGCTTAGCCTGTCCTCTTGTACCGATTGTCATGATGCCTGTGGAAGGATCAACCTTAACAGGTCTGTCACCGAAATCCTGTACGTGTGCGCTGCCGCCTATGAGGAGTTCGGAAGAAGGTACTACAGAAGGTGTCCACTTGGCATAGAGAGTAATGTTAGCAGTAACGCCCTTGCTGAAGTCATAAGCCTTAGTGCAGGCTGAGTCTGTAAACCAGCCTCCGAATATGAAGCCATCTGCCGCAGGATCAGCAGGTCTTGTTGCTCTGCCGTGGTATGCAACCTCCAAAGCAGCAGGAGCCGTTCCGTGGCCATTTGCTGAGAACGTTACCGTGTAAACGATCGGCTTGAACGTAACAACTACTGTTACATCTTCAGCCGGCATAACAAAGCTGGTGCTTGTATTAGCAATACCCGTTCCGTTGATCAGTATAGTATCAACGACATACCCGGGGTCAGCTGTAACGCTAAGATTAACCGTGTTCTCATAGTGAGCTGTGAGCGAACTTACATAGTTCTCATCAGCCATTGCTACCTTAACAGTACCGCCAACGACGGGTTCATCTACAGAAACCGTGTAGTTGACCGGTGTCCACTTAGCATAGAGCTTGATATCTGCTGTTACTGCTGTACTGAAGTCGTATGCCTCGCCCGTGCAAGCGCTGTTTGTATACCAACCTCCGAATGTGTATCCGGTTGCAACAGGATCATCAGGCCTTGTTGCTCTGCCGTTATATGCAACCTGCAAAGCATCAGGATTCATACCGTGACCATTAGCGTTGAAGGTAACAGTGTATAGAGGATTCACCGTAAAGCTTACATTAAAGGTAGCAGAAATATCATTTTCCCCACTTACTGTAACTGTAGCCGTGTATGTCTTGGCGGCAAGTCCGTCTTTGGGAACAATGGTAAAGGTATCACTGCCGTTTGCCGATAATCCACTAAGGCTCGTCTTGGAGAGCGTAAAGCTGCTCGCATCTGTTCCGGAGAGTGCCACGGACAGATTGCCGGTCGCGCCTGTTCCTGTGTTTGTCACAGTAACAGTAGCCGGAGTCAGCGCAGAATATCCTACGGTTGCTTCCGTAAAGGTATATGTGCCGGTCTTATCAAGAGAGATACCATATGTCAGTGGCGTGAAAGTAGTGCTAAACCACTTGTAGCTGGCATTATCTGCAGCCACATAAGATACTGCATCACTGCCGTTCATATTGATGCTTCCGCTTGCCGTAACGCCGTCACCTAAAGTAACTGACGTATTCAAGGCCGAAATATAACTTTTAGCTGTTACTGTGCCTCCGTTGATCGCGAAACCATTATTGGCCATAACGCCATAACTCCATGCTCCGTTTCTTGCAGAATACCCGGCGGTTGTGGTCACAGTTCCGTTTTCGATGATGAGACCATAATTGGAATAGATACCGACACTAACATAACTATCAGCACCAGAGGCATTAACTGTCGGTCCGTCTATAGTGAGTTTTTTCTGTGTGTGAATACCATAGCTGACATCGATATTGCTTGCACCACTACCAGCTGCATTCAGTGTTCCGGAACCTGTTATAGTCAGCCCGCCGGTAGTATCGCAGAGCAGACCGACACTGCAGGCACCATAACTATTAGGCACACCGCCGAATAACGTTAATGTGGCTCCTTCATCAATTATGATGGTCGTTTTGCAAGGGTTTGATGAACCGCTAAACACATACCTCGGATCGGCGATGAGCAATCCAGCAGACCTATCACGGTTGTTTCCGCCTGTTACGGTAGAGGTACCACCGGTAACTTTGATCGTGAAATCTTCCGTTCCGGAATACACTATGCCGCCACCAGCGTTCCAACCGAGAACCTCGCTGTCAGGTCCCGTGATCGTAGCACCGTTCAAGGTCAGCGTGTTCGTGGATGCATCGTAGACTACGGTCGGAGTGCCAGTATCACCCAACACATTAGATGCGTTCGCGCTTGTTACCTGGATTCCGCCGACCCACAGATCATAATTAATGGTGAAAGGCGTACCGAACCACTTGTAGCTGCTATTATCTGCTGCCACATAAGATACCGCACCGGTGCCGTCTATATTGGTGCTTCCGCCTGCGGTGACACCGTCTGCTAAAGTAGCGGGCGCATGCAGAGCCGAAGTGTAACCTGTAGCAGTTACTGCGCCCTCATTGATCACTAATGCGGTGGCACCACTGGAATATGCGTCGATTCCGTAGCTTTCTGCCCCGTCTTCCTCAGAATGCCCGCCGGATGCGGTTAACGTTCCGCTATCGACTGTAACATTGAATGCATAAATACCGGCACTATAAAAGCTGTCTGCACCGGAGGCATTCACTGTCGGGCCGTCTATGATAAGAGTTTGCATCGTATCGATACCATAACTGAATTTGCTCGCGCCGCCGGTTGCATTAAGCGTTCCGGAGCCTGTTATGGTCAATGTACCAAAAGACGTGTTGTCCAGACCACAACTACTGGGATATCCATTTGTCGTATCCGGCACGCCACCGACCAGATTCAGCGTGGCTCCTTCAGCAATGTCGATCGTAACATCGTAATACTTAAAGTCTGACCATACATCCTCCGGATTACCGAAGAACAAGCCTGCAGATGTGCCGCGCTCTGTATTACTGCCGGTGACAGTAGTAGTTCCGCCTATGACGTTGATCGTGAAATCGTCCTCTCCGGCATAGATAATACCGCCGTCCGCATCATAATCACTTGCACTTTCTCTGACAGGACCTGTGATCGTAGCCCCGTTCAAGGTCAGCGTGTTCGTGTCTGCATCGTATACTACGGTCGGATCGCCTGTGTCACGCAAAACATTAGCTGCATTTGCGCTTGTTACCTGAGTGCCGCCGACCCACAGATCATAGTATTCGACCGATTCGTACGCAATAGCATAATTGGAGAACGAACTTGCCTGGAATGTCAGGGTGTTGTTATCAGGATCGTATACTGCGCCATTGATCGTTTCGATCTTTCCATCGTGCTTCTCGTGAAGGACAGTAACGTTATTAGGGTCAACACCTTCTGGTATTACGCCATCTTCAAGAACGAGCTCGATAGTAGCAGGAGCAGAAAGAGGTGTCGTTGATCCGAGTCTTTCAGACCATACGTTCGCGCCTTCACCGCTGTAAACGACCTCATCAGTATCAACAGCCTGGTAAACAACTCTGTCAAGGCTGATATCAAGGTAAGAGGATACTGTACCCTCTGCTTCAAACAACTCCTTAACTTCAGCTGCAGGATCTGCATTGTCTACTGAAAGCACTGCAGTACCGTTAGAGATGGTGTTTTCACCCAGTGTGATCAAGCCGCTGTCAACTGCCGTTGCTGAAGGCTGTACGACATCCTCGACCGGTTCGAAATCTGCAAACAGGTGGAAGTTGCCGTGGCCGACGGTAAATGTATAAGTGTACATGTCATCTTCTACATCGAAATTACCGGCATTTACACCAAGGCCTACAAGCTGCATTCCGTAATCCGGTATGAGCCTGATCGTTACCTCGGAGCCTGCAGGAAGAACTGCTTCGCCGTTAACGACTCTGCCACCAACAACTGTGCCGTCAACGATCTGTCCGTCTCTGATGTTCTCGTCCCACTCCATGTAGGGATACTGCATATTACCCAGTCCTGAACCAGGGAATCCTGCTCCTACAAAGAGATCTTCTCCTGAATAAGTTTCACCATTCCAATTAACAGACACGATCTCAAGCCTTGCGTTCCTGACCATATCATTCGGGTCTTCACAGGCACCCTCTTCGTAGAACCACAGGAAGTTACCTATAGCAAGATGCTCAGGATCTGCAAGACCAGCTGCCGTACTGATAGTATATGAATCAGCTGCAGGAACCATGATCGTTACGCCTGTATACTGTCCGGCAAATGCATTAAGCAGCTCTTCCGTTGTCTTGGGAAGCTGATCCGAATAATCAACATCGTTGATCACAAGCTCACTCATGAAGTAGTTAAACGGTACAGCGATCTTGAACTCAACTTTACCCTCTTCAGGAGCGAGCGGAGTCCTGAACTCGACTGTCCTGTTATTCAATAATCCGTCAGGAATAGCATTGCCGCCGATAGAGATCGATGCCTGGCATCCTGTATATGTATACGTTACATTAGCCTGATGCAGATAGCTGTTATCGAAGGAAACCTTCAGGTATTCCGGCTCGTTGTTGCGGGGATTGACAGCAACACTGTAAGTGTCATAAGTCTCTCCGCCTGTAACAGTCAGATCGTTTGTCCATGTATCATCTCCGGAACCATACTGCTGCTTCAGTATCGTGCGGTAATCCTCGTCCGGATAGAACTTGATCTCGACTTCGCTGTTGCCAAGCGCAACCGTAAATACTGTTGTTCCGTCAGATACAACAGGTTCGCCTTCGATATAGCTTGCAGGGATCAGTACATAACCGTTCTCGCATGTGATCTTATAGTTCTCTCCATCAAGAACTGCCGATCCGTCCAGCTTGATCTTTGCGCGGCTGTCAACAGGAAGACGCTCAAATGAGAATACCAGAGTATTGCTGCCGCCAAGAGTCCTTGCTGTATCGACAAACATCGCGTTATCAGGTTCATTGCCGTTTGTCTTTACCCACTTCGTGCCGTTTAAAGAGAACTCTGTGTAACCTGCGAAAGGTCCGGTTAACTCAGCTGTTCCATCACTGTCATACAGAGTGATGCCTTCAGGCACGCCGGCTCCGTTCTTGAACGCGAGCCTTGCGCCATCACTAAAGGCAATCTTGTCGAAACCTTCAATGCCGGCGCCTGCGCCATCAAGTATCAGAGTGCAGCCATTGTCTATTGACAGGCCACTGGCCGAAGCGACGGTAACAGCACAATTATTGATGCGTACAGCCTGGCCGTCGTGAGCCGTGATCACTTCGCCGTTTGATGACAATCTTGATAGCTCAAGAGTATATGTATCACCTGCGATGTAGTCCTGCTGGCCATTGTTCAGGATTGCGAAGCAGGAATAACCGTCCGCTGTCCAAATGTCCTTGAAGACAACATTGCTGCTGATCTGGTTAGGCTGCTGAGGGTTGCTGAAAGGATTGCCATCGATGGTAACACGGCCGACTACGTCGCCTTCGTCTCTAAATGTCAATTCGCCTGTCTGGGAATCGAATGAGTATCCGGAACCTATCGTCAGTTCAGGGAGCTCGTCAATAGTCAGGTCAAAACTGAACTTGCTGCCCTTCGCGATATCTGTAAATTCGATAGGATGGCCATCGTCGTACTTCAGTGTTCCATCAAGATGATAGTGGAACATGTAGCCATTATCAGTATAAACATTTACTTCAAGTTCTGTACCTTCAAATGTGATCTCATATGAACCGATCTGGAATGATCCTGCGGGTCTTACTCCCTTAGATCCAAGATAAGATACGTAGCCGGTTAATTCGGCTCTTCCGTGTTCGTAATAGACAGTTACCTTCTTTTCGTCTCCTTCGCCTGTCTCGACCGGAGGCCTGGATGTGTCAAGGTCAAAGCCGCCGATACCAAAGATAAACGTGGAACCGATAAACCTTACGTCAACATTAGTGTTGGGTTGCAATGTTGCCAATGTGGCAAAGTCATCAAATCTATTATTACCTATCGCAGCTGAACCTGTATGATCCTGATCGGTGATAAGTGTAATCTTAATTCCGCGTGTGCATACGATGACAGCCGTATCAGTCGCATCGTCGTATGTGGCACTAATGGAACGTTCGCCGTCATAAGGTGTTCCTTCTTCTTCATAGATCTCCACCTTAACGGATCCGCCGACATAATTGACAACGACTTCTTCAGGCTTCTGCTCGTCAATGACAATGCCGGTCGCGCCTTCAAATACAGCTGACGGAAGACCGACGGGCGGAGGATTGCTGCCTTCCACCCTGAACGGATTATCAATGTGATTATTCTCCGTTGAAAGATTGAACGGAGCGGTCGTGAGACTATTCTCATTGAACTCATAATTATCGCTGATAAAAGGATCTATCTCGTATCCTTCGGCCGGATCAAACGTAAGTTGAACCTGAGCCCTAGTCTCGATCCTGAAGGATCTGACATCCGCTTCTGCCATATCGTCGTCGCGCTTCTCGGTACGGCCAAACCAAGTGGATCCTTCACCCAAAAGCTCTACTGTAACTGTTCCGTGTTCGTACTCAATAACAAATGAATTGCCTGTAAGATCTCCTTTCCAGTCATCGCCGTTGCCGGGAGCGGGAGTTATATTGTCATACCATCCGAAGTTCAGACTGTTCTTCTCGAAAGACAGATCCGGTTTGACAGCGCTGCCTTTTGTATCAGACACAACTGCATAAGGTTTGATACCGGCGCCATCTGCAGGCAAGGCTTCAGTAACGTCTTCTCCGGAAGCATTTGTATATCTTACATAAGCAACGTAATCTTCCGAGGCGCGTGCAGCGATCCCAAATACAGAAGATCCTGCAGACTCATCATCAGGCATTGCCCAGATACGATATAGAGAAGGATCGGTCTCATTTCTTCCTTCAATATACTCAACATACATCGTGTCATCATTTGTGATCACCAGCTGGTTTCCGTCATAGGCTGTGTAGGTGATCAGCTTGCCATCGTCAGAACGGCTGAAGCCGGTAGTATTATCCATTTGCATACAGATGTCCAATCCAAAACAACTGTTGCGGTCAAAACTGTTGTTGAAGGACAGATGGATATCGTGAGGACACTGCGTGATATCGATATCTGTAAGCTCTATAACGTAATCTGTCTCATTGGCAGTAAACTTAATTTCGTTTCTCGGATCTTCAGGATCTCCAAAGAACACCTTGTCAAGCGTGAGAGCGCTAACCTTAGGGATAGTGATCTCAATATCAACATGCGGATACGCATCATTATTCCAACGGTCAGGTAATGAGAAGGCTAATTCCTTCAGATCGCGCTGGTCGTTATCGATAGTAACTGTAGCAGTATCGGTATCAACATTGTCCGGATACATGAAATGCTCATCGATCCTGTATTCAACAGGAGCATAACCGGCCGTGCCACCATGGACCTTATCCTTGACCGTGTAAGTCAGGGAAGATCCGATAAGACTAGAATCAACAAACACAGTAAAGTCACAGGGATCCGGATTGAAGAACTGCTTCCACTGTTCATCACCGTCTCTCCAGGAGAATTGCTCATAACCAAAATGATCATCAGTCATCGGTTCGCCGGCATCATTATAAAGATCGATCCAATCCGGGTTGTCGGCATTCTCGAAAACGATAACCGCTCCGTCATAATAGGTAAAGTTTGCAGTATCAGGACTGATATCGATTCCTGCGATATCTGCTGTTCCCATAAGGACCAGCCTGCCGTTGTTCTCGATATGGATGCTGCCGTTATCGCCGATAGTAAGAATGCAGTTCTTGATCCTGTATTCTTCACCGTCCCTGATAACGAGTTCCTCATTAAGAGTATCATCGTGGTCTAAAACTGTCGTGTGGTTATCATCGTCCCATGTGCGTTCTTCCCAACGGGAGGTATCAGCATCTTCGTTCCAGCCGAACTCTGTCCAGTTGTCATAAACAGTGTCAGCGTCTTTTGCATCGCCATTAGAGTCGTACAAAGTAATAGCAGCAGGGCATTTTGCATTGTCGAAGAAGCTAAGGCTCGCGCCGGGCTCTGCCGTAAAATTAGCTGCTGTTATCCCTGTAATGGAAGCAAGCCCGCCTCCGAGCATCAGATTGCCCCAAGGTTTAATCAGGATGCTCCCGCCAGCGCCGATAGCAAGAGTGCAGTCGTAGATGCAGCAATCACAATCGATCACTACCGGGGTATTAATGTTAATAGTGCCGCCGGGCTCTTCAGTAGTAAAACTCTTGGTGAAACTAAGAGCAACATTATCAAATCTGTGACTGCCCTCAGGCATTGTTAATGTTAAGGTGTTTGTACCTGCAGTATATGAGATCCCATTCTCGTCAATGTCATGATCCGATCCGTAGAATTTTTCGTCGTCCTCAGACCTGAAGATAATGTTTCCGAGCACGTACTCGCTGCCGTCACCGGGAGCAGCTGCAGGAGTAAATGTTACGGGGAAAGTATTATTTGCTGTAATTACCTTGATAACGTGATTATCATCTTCTGTTATGTAAAAATTGATACTATCCTTATCAAAGTCGAGTGTTCCGTATCCTTCGGCACGAACCTCAAAGTAATTCGGATAAGCTTCAGTGGGGCCGAAGAATTCAAAGCAGAAACACCTGTCGCTCGTGGTGTAATCCGTGTAATGGTATGTAAAAGCCGGCTCATTCTTAACTACAGATACGGGGCCGTCAGGATCTTCCGGATCTAACCCCATCCATGCTGTAGCATCAGGGCTGCCTGCAATACATGCGCCCTGTATCCATTCGATATTGCTTCCAAAGTCAAACTTTAAGGTAATATCGTGTGAATCAGCACTATCGATCGAAAATGAAAGTATTTTCTTACCATTATTCTCAGCTGCAGTTGGATTCACGGGGTTAAGAGTCGAGGAATCTCCGACATAATAACCGACAGAAAATTCATCGTCTTTGAAAACTCCTGTATGGTCATCGATCACGATGTTGAAATCGTTATTGGTGTCTGCAAAAACATTCAGCACCTGGAACGGGATAAATCCCGCCACCATGGCTGCAGCCGTAAGGAAGGCTGTAAGCTTTTGCAAGCGTTTACCGGCAGTTCGGGTAAATAACTTAGTGTCTTTCATAAGCGATCCTCCTTGAGTTAAACGAAACGAGCGCATATTACGAAATAATATCTTTCATTCTATTTAAATAAATTGTCAAATTGGTTAAGCGTCTACGAACCAAAGATTAACAATTTGCAAATTTGTAAAGGATTCTTGTATTATCTGTTGTTCTTAAAGGCAAGCTTGTCTTCATACATAAGCTTGTCGGCACGTCTGAAGACAAGATCGAACGTGTTGTCGATTGATGAGAGCTCTGCCATTCCGACTGATGCAGAGCAGCGCTCCCAGGGCTTTAATGATTCATCATTGCAGGTCTTCTTAAAAGAAGCCTTCAGTTCTTCCACGCGCTTTGTTCTGTCTACGTAATCCTGGCCTGTCAGGATCGCAACGAATTCATCGCCGCCGATCCTGAAGACCGGTGAATGCTTAAAGTGTTCGCAGATAATGTGGCAGTTGCCCTTGAGATAGTTGTCTCCTGCGACATGACCGTAACTGTCGTTGATCTTCTTAAGTCCGTTGACATCCATCATGACAATGGCAAACTCTGCCGTGCCGTCTGCTATGTCCTTGCCTATCTGATCTGCCATGCGCATATAGGCATTCTTGTTGCCGATGCCTGTAAGAGCGTCCTTATATGCTTCCTTGCTGATCTCGCCGATCTCTTTGTCCTTGACCTTGTTGTCGTTGGTAATGACCGTGATGTCGTTTATGTAGTCTGTTATCTTGATCTGCATCGTGCGGATCTCGTTATAGATGTCGCCGATCTCGTCCCTGGACCTGATGTCAAGATCTATTACACCTGCATCGCTGTAGCTGCTGCCCGAAGAAGGCCTGAACTTTCTCATTCCGGATGTAATGGATCTTAGAGGGGAAACAACCGTCCTGTTTACCACGAGGAAAGCACCTGCAAGGGCAATTACGGTAACGCCCAGTGTCGCTGCTATCAGGTATGAGAGATTGCGGTATCTGGCATTCATTACCTCTTCCATGCCGACATCGCAACCGACGTGGCAGACAAGGTTGCCGTAGTGGTCGTAGACTGGTTCGAATCCTGAACAAAGCCATCCCCAGTCACCTTCCGAGATCACGGGCTGGATAGTCTTTCTGGGATCAACGCCTTCGAATTCAGCTTCACGGACTTCATAGTAGCCAGTCTCATACAAAGGGACATCGTCAGCATCCAGCAAATACATATCAAGTTCTGTGCCGTCTTCATCCCAGGCAACGATGTAAAGATACTTGATGTCTTCCATGTTGCTGACATAGGTGCGCATCTTCTCGCGCTCTGACTCGTATTTTTCCCAGAGCCCCTGCTGTCTCAAATAGTCTTCGATAAGAGACTCGTCATCTTCTGCTTCTGCCCTGTCTCTTATAGCCTGGTATTCGTCAGATTCAGCCACGTTTCTAAGCTCGCTTAAGAAATCCACGTCTGTCAGGGTAACGTAGTTGCGGGCGTTATTGACGGTAAGTCTCTTGTAGTAGGAATCTATCTGGTTGATGTTTATCGTGAAGGAAATGGCGCAGACGCAGGCCGTCGCAAAGAAAACTGTTGCGATAACGAACAGATACATCTTAACGCCGATCGAAAATCCGTGCTTCTGCTTATCCATATCGATCCACCATTTTTTAATTTTATCACAAATTTATTTGATATTGGGCTTAAGGCTGTAAACTGTTTTTTAAATGTTAGAATAGCTTCATGGAGAAAAAGATCAAAAACATAGTGCTCGACATGGGGAACGTCCTCCTGGACTACAATCCCGGATTTGTCCTGGATACGTTCTGCTCCTCCGAAGAAGAGAAGGAGATAATAAGGAAAGAGCTTTTCGAAGGGCCCGAGTGGCAGCTGGGAGACAAGGGCGTCATTAAGGACAAAGACAGATTTGACCTTGTTAAGGTCAGGGTCCCCGTGAAGTTCCACGCCGCGCTTAAGGACTGCGCGTTTAAGTGGGACATCTGCATGAAGCCCGTACCGGGCGCAAGAGAGTTTGCAGTAAGAGTAAAGGATCTGGGATATAAAGTCTATGTCCTGTCTAATGCGAGCGATCTGTTCTATCAGTATTTCCCGAGGTTCCTGCCTCTTGATTTCTTTGACGGCGTGTTCGTCTCGGCAGACTATCTGATGCTAAAGCCCGATAAGGAGATCTACGATGCCTTCCTTGCCAAATACGGTCTTAACGCGGGTGAATGCCTGTTCATAGATGACAGAGCAGAGAATACAGCCGGCGCGATAAATGCCGGCATGAATGCCGTTCAGTTCAAGGGTGACTTTAACATTATCCTGGATCAGATCTTAAACGGCTGACGGATTCTCAGACGATGTGGAGTTCTTGAGCAGAGCATATTTCTTGATCTCGTCTGATACGAGCGAACTGATGGTCTGCACCATGTCCTTGTCGGGCATTGCCAGATAGTAGCCCTGCAGAAGGTCAGCGCCGAGCCTTATAACTGCTTCAAGTTCTTCACTGGTCTCCACGCCTTCAGCCAAGGCCTTGATGCCGTTCTTGTGCGAGAACTCTATTATGTCTCTTACAAAGTGCTGCTTCTGCGGACTGTCCTGGATGCCTGACAGAAGAGCCCTGTCGATCTTAACGTAATCAGGGGTGTATCTTAAGAGATTGGCAACGTTGGAATAACCCGTTCCGTAGTCGTCAACGGCTGTCTCGACGCCGATCCTCTTATACGTCTTCTTCATGGCGGTAAGGTCATCGTCGTCTATCTCCGAACGTTCGGTAAGCTCTACTACGATCGAGCCCGGTCTTGCTGAAACATAATCTTCAAGCTCTTTGAGTTCCTTATCGGGAAGCTTCTGGCCGGGGATGGAGTTTATAAAGATCTTCCTGCCATCAGCTAAGATGCTCTTATGTTTTTCGAGCACATGAAGGACATTGGAGAATGTCAGTTTCTCCACGTCAGAAAGCCTGTCATAGAACTCCGCATACTTGAGGATCACCGGCGGCGGCAGATACGGGTCGCTGTCTGCCCTCATGAGGGCCTCGTAAGAGTAGATCTTGCCCGTCTTCGCATCGACGATCGGCTGGAAGTGATATGAGATCCTGTTGTCAGTCAGTATATCGAGAACAGCCTTGGCTTCCTTCTGCTCTTCTTCGGTAAGGAGACCGTGCGACAGATTAAGTATTTCTGTCTTATTGTCGTTCTTGCGGCCTATGGCAACGTTTACCAGGCGCTCCACTTCTTCTGACGTCTCGGGAGAGCCGCTGTTGATGCCGTAGTACAGATCGATGCTGTATTCAGCAGAACTGTAGTTAGACTTGACAAGTTCCTCGAGCTTGTCCTTGCCCTCAAGGAGTTCCTGTTCGCCTGTTTCACTTGTTAGCTTAAGTGCGACCAGCTCATCGTTGCCCGCCCTGAAGCACAGGCAGTTGCGGCCTGAGAAGAGTCCCTCCATGGCAGTGGCAACGCTTACTATCACCTTGTCGCCTTCCGCACGGCCGTATTTGTCGTTGATATAAGACAGTTTCTTGATGTCCACAGCAAGGGCGCTCATGTGCCCGCCGTAATTGTTCATGAGGTTGAGGAGCGTATCCGCCTGATCGAGGAAGCCCTTATAGTTCAACAGTCCCGTAAGGGCGTCCGTCATAATGCCCTGCTTTACGATCTTGGAGCTGCCGATAAGGATGTCGCTCCTCCTGAAGCATTCTATTCCCCTGCAGATGCTCTTGAGCCACGCCCTGTACTCAGGAGATATAACGGTCGGCTTGCCGTCAAACCTGACTGCGGCATATCCGAAGATGCTGTCATCGAAGAAGATGGGCATGAAGTAGAATACAGAGGGGCTCTTGCGCTCCTCAAACAGTTCAGGAAGCATCAGCTCCTTATCGAAAAATTTGTCTGTCAGGATCTTATCTTCGCTCTCGTCACCATTTCCGCACCTGATGACATGCATTATCTTATCTTCGAACGGCTTGTCAGAATCGCCGAGCGAAGGGTTAAGGCAAAGGTTGAAACTGTCAAAGCCGCGCACCAGCTGGATCGAACTGAATATGGATCCGATAAGTCCAGCGAACGATGTCTGGGCAATAAGGTCTTCATCCATGGTGTTAAAAGGAGAGAACATCGTGCCCAGTGAAATCTCGGTATCCCAGGATGTCCTCGTAAAGTAGCTGGGCTGAGCGCTTTCACAGCCGCATCCGCAGGTCCCTCCGATAAACAGCTTGGGGTCAGCGGGGGTCTTCTTCTCGGGCTCGCCCTTGATGAGGGCATCTGCCTTAAGGGCGGAATTTCTTCCGAGCTCCTCGGAGGAGATGGGGATCGATGTCAAAGGGATCGGTGCGTGTCTGCCCTCATCGTTGGAATCGCATCCTACGACGGCGATGTCTTCAGGGATGGAATAACCATTAGCGGTCATTACCTTGGCAAAACCCAGGGCCATGCAGTCGTTGGCGCACGCAACGGCCTCGGGGAACTTTACGCCGCTCTTGATGAAGTTGTCTGCGAGGCTCTCTCCGCTCGTATACCAGAAATCACCGTAGAAGATACGCTCCTCGTTAAAGGGAATGCCGTGCCCGGCAAGCGAATCCTTGTAGGCATTAAGCCTTATTATCGAGTGCGGATGCCAGGACTTGCCCGTAAGGAACGCTATATCCTTAAATCCGTGATGCTCTATCAGGTGATCTATTACAGCCTTCTCAGGCGTGTAGTTGTCTATATGGATCGACGGGAAATACTTGCTGTCGCCGTCAACGAAGATGACCTTGCCCTTATACTTCCCGTGAAGGTCCTCTTCGATCTGCTCTGCCACGCCCTTGGTCTGGATCGTGTCGGCACATACCACGATGCAGTCGAACTTATCGTACGAGATCAGCTTAAAGATCGATGAATCGCCTATCGCCCTGGCCTTGGTATTCTGATACTTGATATACATCGCGAAAACAGAGACATCGTAATCAAGCTTAAACGCCTCCTCAAGAAAACCGTTGAGAAAGAGTACGTGCGAATATTCCTCGGGGTGCCCGATGAGGACCGCGATCTTTTGGCGTTTATAATCCGACATATTGTAATTTTATTCTTAAAAACGCAAAGACGCAATTTGCAAACGGCTATAAAACACCCGTCTATACATAAAATTACAAAAACTAAACACTTTGTTAAAAAAACTGCCCTGAAACTGTTTAAGCAGTGTACCCCACGATGTTGCTGACACGAACATAGCCGCCGTACTCAGCGTTATACTCGATGAGGTATATCTTGTATTCTCCGGGATCGCTCCTGAAGTATTTGTATTCAAATTCATCCTCTGCGTTGCGCTCTAAGACGATCTCGCCGTTATAAATGACTCTCCATGCCAGATTCCACGGATCGTAATCCTCATCTGTCCTGTGGACCGTATAGTCGCTGTCTAACGTAAGTGTGTAGATGTCTGTTGCAAAATCATCCGCTCTTGATTCGTTCTGCTGGGTATATGAGAAGTACTCTGCCCTCTTGCCGTTTACCGTGACATCCATGGAGCATGAACCATAGGTCGTGGACGGGCTCGTTCTGCCGATAAGAGCGCCTGCGAACTCTCCTTGTGAATCAACAGTGCCCGAGGCATAGACATCGACGAAGTTAAGAAGGTAGCCCTCGCCCACAACGATCCCTGCATACTCTCCGCCTGTTACCTCGGCATTCTCTATAGTGAGATCGAATATTCCGATACCGCCTGCGTTGCAGCCGATGAGGCCGTTGTGCTCATTTACGGGTCTTGTCAGATGGATATTGCTTATGGTGTGGCCCCCGCCGAAGATATTCCCGTTAAAACGGTCTATGGGAAGCCAGTCGTAACCGTCAAGATCAAGGTCTTCCTCTATGCTTATCAGCACAAAGTCTTCCACCTCATGCTCGTTAAGGAACCTTACAACGCCCGCAAACTGGGCAGGCGTGGAAACACTGAATACAGGTGAGCTGTTAACGGCCCATTCCAGATCAGCGATGTCATAGATATCGGTCCTTACATCTTCTGCGGAGCTTTCAGAAGAAGAGGTCTGTGATCCTTCCGTCTGAACAGAGGTCTCTTCCGTCTCTTTCCTGCCGTGGCGTTCTTCCGTCTTACGGCATCCGCCAACGATAACGGTCACAGCGAGGATAACTGATATTATCTGTGCTTTTCTGATAGCCATTGTTCACTCCCGGAGCTTAGCCCTTGCCGTACCCGCTGCGGTACCAGGAAAGAAGGTCTATAAGATCGTATATCTCCTCTTGGAGCCTTTTGCCTTCGTCTGTATCTTCAACATACATCCTGCGCTCGAAGTTCTCCACGGTGAGAGTATCGGAGACAATGTCCGTCTCGCGCTTGATGGCGTCCTCCTTGCTCTCGAACTGATCGTGTTCCACGAGCCACATGCCGTGCGAGTCTATGGCGAGGGTGTAGCCTGCGATGCCCGTCTTGGCGTGATATGCGCGCGAAAAGCCGCCGTCGATGATGAGGACCTTGCCGCCTGCCTTGACGGGCGTCTGGCCGTTTTTGATCTCAACGGGAACGTGCCCGTTGATTATGTGCGAATGACCGCTCTCAAGACCGAATTCCTTTAAGATCATATCTGCCGCTTTCTCATCGGTCTCGATGAACCTGTAGTACGGATCCTTGACCTCTTTGTGGGCAGCCTTGTCTTCTATGAACACCCTCTCGAAAGTCGTCATCTTGCTCCTGCCGTAGGACGGCGATTTGGGGCCGCACCACAGATACCACAAGACGTCTCCGCCCTTGATCTGGATCTCGGACCCTGCCGGCGCGTAGAAAGCTTTCCTGGCATAATCTTCGAGAAGGTCGTACATCCTGCGTCCGTATGTGTCTTCTCCCCCGACAGCAGAATGCGCAAAGGTCATGTCCTCATTAAGAGGGACGCAGCCATGGTACAGGAGATTGCCGTTGTACACCCTGTACAAGGAACCGTTCTCGTAGAGAAAGCGTATGTGCTTTTTGAGCTTTTCGCTGTTGGCAAAACCGTATATTAGCTGCTTCATGACCTGCTCTTCCTCGGGCGTGAAACTGTACGGATCAGCGGGGTCTGCCGTGGGAAGATCAGTGTCTGACATAGGATACTTTACGCCGTCAATAGTAACGGTGCCGTTATCAGGATCGATCTTATCGAGCAAAAGCTGACCGTCCATCCAGAAGTCGGGATTGCGCTTAATGAGCTGCCCTTCCGCCTTGAACTGCATTATGGTGATGGCCTTATACATCTGGCTCTCGAGCTTCTCCATGTCAAAGAACTCGCCGCGGTTATTCTCCTTTAAGTGAAATCTTGACAGGTCGGAGCCGTCGTAATACTTCATCGCAAAGGCGGCAAGCGGCAGGAGATTGATGCCGTAACCGTCCTCTATGACTCCCAGGTTGCCGTAGCGCACGCTCATGCGGATGACATTGGCTATGCACGCCGCATTGCCGCAGAAGGCTCCCATCCAGACGACGTCATGGTTGCCCCAGACGACATCGACGGAGTGGTAGTTCAGAAGAGTGTCCATTATAAAGTGCGGGCCGGGGCCGCGGTCGTAGATGTCGCCTATAATGTGCAGATGGTCCACGACAAGACGCTGTATAAGATTGCAGAGCGTGATTATTATCTCGTCCGCCTTACCGATATCTACTATGGATCTTAGGATCTCTTTGTAGTATCTCTTCTTGTCCTTGACGGCTTCCTTCTCTGTGATGAGCTCCTCAACGACATATCGGTACTCCTCGCCTATCGAGCGGCGGACCTTGGCTCTGGTGTACTTGGATGAAACATTCTTGGCGACCTCGACAAGATCTCTTAAAGTCTCTATGTACCAGTCATAAAGCTCATCAGGGGTCATGCCGGATCTTATCAGTTCCAGCTTCTCAGACGGATAGTAGATCAGGGTGGCAAGACGTCTCCTGTATTCCGGAGACCTTATCTCCCCCAAGACAGCATCGACCTTGCGCCTGACCGTGCCTGAGCCGTTCTTTAAGACGTGAAGGAACTGCTCGTCCTCACCATGGATGTCCGTAAGAAAATGCTCGGTCCCCTTGGGCAGCGCCAGAATGGACTGAAGATTGATTATCTCATTTGCCGCAGCCGTCTCGGTCGGAAACTGCCTGGACAAGATGCTTAGTACCCTGTTATCCATATAGGCCTCCTTGAAGAATGCGTCTGTTACAATTATATCAGGTCAAAAACTGTTAAAGATCCCTCTTTTTGAGTAATATAGATGCAATAGATCAGAACAACAAAAGGACGTCAAAAACCATGAACAACCAGATCAAGAAAGAAGAGATAGACAAGATAGTCAGGACCATATCCGAAGACTATAACAACGGCAGGACGATCGACGAGATCAATATCTTTAACAAGCCAGATAAATCCGAGGTTCAGGAGCTGGTCAACAACCTTTTTAGGATCGTCTATCCAGGTTATTTCACGGACCGCACATACAAGATCTACAACCCCTTGAACAGCTTCGCAGTGATAATTGAGGACACCTTCTACCGTTTAAACAAGCAGGTCACCCTGGCTCTCGATTATTCCAAGCAGAAAGAGCCTCTTGCCCAGGATAAGAGGGAAGAAGAAAGCTACAGGATCTGCAAGGTCTTTTTCGACAAGATCCCAACGATAAGAGAGTACATAGAGACTGACCTGCTCGCCACGTTCGAAGGCGACCCTTCCGCCGGCAGCTACGAAGAGATCATCCTCGCATTCCCCGGCCTGTTCGCGATCACGGTATACCGTCTGGCGCATGAACTCTATCTTGAGAATGTGCCCGTACTCCCACGTCTCATGACTGAATACGCGCACTCGCTGACCGGTATCGACATCCACCCCGGCGCCACCATAGACAAGTCTTTCTTTATCGACCACGGAACGGGTATCGTAATCGGCGAGACCTCCATCATAGGCAAGAACGTAAAGATCTATCAGGGTGTTACCATTGGCGCGCTCTCGACAAGAGGCGGCCAGAGACTGTCCGGCAAGAAGCGCCATCCCACGATCTGCGACAATGTTACGATCTATGCCAACGCATCCATCCTGGGCGGCGACACGGTCATAGGAGAGAATACCGTCATCGGCGGCAACTCGTTCATCACATCATCCGTTGAGCCCAACTCCAAGGTCAGCATGAAGAGCCTTGATGTTGAATGCCAGGCAGGCGGCAAAACGGTCAAGAGCGGTGAGATCGGCCAGGGCGATGCGTGGTTCTACGTGATCTGATCAGGTCTGGCTTACGTCAAATACTATCTTCTCACCGTCAAACACAGCATAGCTGACAAGGAGCGTGGGGAAGTTGTCGGTCTCAAACTGGTCGCAGGAATACCACGGGCCCTCGCCTGCCGATGCCGGATCTATCTGCTCGAAAACAAGATCAGGAGCATCAGACTCATGCCATTCATATGCATCCTTCAGCCTTGCCGCTTCTTCGTCCGTCAGATAGACGATGCCCCTGAAGCTGTACTCAGTCGGACCCAAAGAACGTGAGCCCCATTCGTAGTAATACTGCTCCCATATGACATGGTCGTATTCCCTGACAGAGCCCATGTAGTGCTCCATGATCCAGGAATTCTCATACAGTTCCACGACCATTTCAGGCTCGCCACTGCTCCTGCAGGCCGTCATCAAGATGCATGAAATTGCTATAACTGTTATAAGTATCCGGTTTATTATCTTCTTCATGTGTTCATATCCTCCGTTATTACCTCTCTATGATACCATCTCAGCAAGGTTTTTACGTTTGAAGAAGCATTCTGCCTTTATGTTAAAATAACACTGTGGGAGACAGGCGGTCTCCCCTGTGTCCTGAAGCAAACTGAGATCTTAGAGGCCTTAATGGTGCAAGGAGGCTCTGATGATGGGAAAGAAAGAAAGCAGAAGGAAACTGTCCAGGCAATACGCCGTCATGGTATTTGCGGTGCAGATGGTAATGGTCATTATCATCGGGATCCTGGTGCGCATGGAGAGCATTAACATCTATCTGTCCGCCAAAAACGACATGATCTCCGAGATGCTCAGGAAAGAAGCTGTCGCCATGGACAAGGACATCTATAACCCCGCACCGTCATGGTGTTTTGATTACTGGAAGGCTCATTACCCTGATCTTTTGATAGATCTTAGCACCTTTGAAGAAGAGATCACCGATGAAGAAACAGATTACTTTTACGAGCTGTCCGAAGAATTGGGTTACGAGGACGAAGAAACTGCAGAAGAATTCCTGAATGCGATGCCTGAAGATGAGCAGCTCTTGTATGCGAAATTCCAGCTTTTCGATTACATGGAGCTGTTTGGCAGGAAAACGGATTATTACGGCTATGAGGGCTGCTCCTGTTTCATAGACATAGGCAATGGTGAGTATCTGATCCTTGTGGATAAGGACGAGGACCGCAACTCTCTGAGCGATTCAGTTTATATCGAGGAATCAAGCGATTCAAAAGACAAGATGATGGAGCAGCTTAGCGCTCACACATACGAAGACAACGATGCTGATGCTGAATATATCCGTGCGGAGAGCATCGATGAGAACGGACAGTCTCACAAGCTGTATATAGGCTACGTCCCTGTCGTTTATAACGGTGAGATAAAGGCAGTCATCACACTGTACTACAATTACGATCTGTTTGTCAGCAAGATCGACAACATGCTCATTCTTGCCATGGGCGTCATCATCGCCGTCAATCTGCTCGTGTGCATCATGTTCATACACAGGACAAACAGGATAGCGACCAATCCGATCAGTTCGATACAAGGCGCCGTCAGGAACTATATTACGACAAAGAGCAGCAGCGATGCGGTAAGCGCTTTGGATAAGGTGCATTCGGATAATGAGATAGGCGTTCTTGCTGAAGATGTTAAAGAAATGGTCGTCACTATAGACGACTACATCGGCGAGGTCAAAGCCGCGGGCGAAAAGCACAAAGCACTTACAAAAGACGTCATGGAAGCCCTTGCAAGCGCTATCGATGCGAAGGACCGTTATACAAACGGTCACTCCAAGCGCGTTGCGGAATACTCAAGGAAGATAGCCGAGATCTTGGGAAAGACTCCTGAAGAGTGCGAGATGATCTACAGCGCAGGCCTTCTGCACGATGTCGGCAAGATCGGTGTTCCTCTTGAGATACTCCAGAAAAAGGGACGCCTTACCGATGAGGAGTTTGAGCAGATCAAGCTGCATCCCGTAACGGGCGGCGAGATCCTTTCGCAGATACACGAATTCCCGTTCCTGATGACAGGCGCCCTGTATCACCACGAACGCTATAACGGCAGAGGCTACCCTGAAGGGCTTAAGGGTGAACAGATCCCTGAGGTCGCACGCATCATCGCCGTTGCCGATGCTTATGATGCCATGACATCAAACAGGAGCTACCGTAATGCCATCCCGCAGCATATCGTAAGAGAAGAGTTCGTCAAAGGAAGCGGCGGACAGTTCGATCCTGATCTTGCCAGGATCATGATACATCTCATCGACCTCGATATTGAATACAGGATGCAGGAAAGCCTCTCAGGCGAAAAGGTCTCAGCGGCAGACAGCCTGCACTGCACATCTCTTTATGACAGCTGCACCGGAGGCATCGCCGTATCAAAGAGCCCCGCAATGATTCAATTCTGCAGCCAGCCGGATGAGGGTGTCTCAGATGATAAATGCATTCCTTCCATCATTGTTTTCGATTCACTTGACGGGCTGGTGCATAAAGGCGAAGAGGAGAACAAGAATCTGCTCTACTTCGAATATGCGAAGATCAGACTTGACGGACAGCTTGATGCATCAGGCGTCAGAAAGAGCGAGATCAGGAACATGACTAATGATACTGATATCGACAGACCAGATCTTGATGATCCTGAGAATGGTCAGCTGTATAAGATCATAACCTTCAGAAGCCGTGACCATCTTTTGATCCGTGTATCAACAGAAGAAAAGATGTTCGACGTGATCCTCGCATTGCCTGATACTTCCCGTGCAACTTACATCTCGATAACAGGCGAAAACTGTGAGATACACAACCTCCGCGTGGAAGCCGATGCCAAAGACGTCCCCGCTGCCGAAATACCGCGCATCGAAGAGGAGATCAGCTACATCAAAAACTGCCCTGAAGGAGACATCCCGAACATCGAGATCGATGGTCCGAGAACCGCTTCTACTGAAGGGATCAAGATCACAGGCGATATGATGATCTCGTTCCACACGATGAGCTATCCGACTGCAAGGCTCATCTGGCATTGTCCGTATTTCTGCATCTATTCATCACCTGAAGGACAGACAGGCGGCGATGACTACCATGAATACATGCTCCTCAAACTTGACGGAGAGACATGGGATCCTGAGGAAAACGTCAAGAACGAAGTCACTGCCACACAGACTGAGAGCTTTGACGGATGGAATTCCTGGATCAGGCAAAACAAGCACGGTCTTGACGTCATAGTCAATATACAGAGGAAAGGAAATACCGTAATCCTTAAGACTGAGAATGCCGGTGTCATGGTCGAGAGCAGCACGACAGTAACAGACGGCGCAGATGAGATATATCTGTCCTTAACGGGCGATCAGTGCGCTATAACAAATATCCGTATTAAGAGACTAACTATTAAAAGTCAATAAGAAAAATGTAGCGTAAACGCTAGTTGCA
>CAMHSJ010000021.1 GCA_946187935.1 uncultured Clostridia bacterium | reverse complement strand
GCCTACAATACTTGGCTGGCAACGGCCTGGGAAGATCGGTTGCTGCCGGATTTATTTATTCCTCGATAGCTCAGTCGGTAGAGCGTTCGGCTGTTAACCGAAATGTCACAGGTTCGAGTCCTGTTCGGGGAGCCAAACCCCTTGAGGTCGCAAGATCTCAGGGGGTTTTTCTATGGTTGTTTTTGGTTCTTCACGTTTATCTTGGGACTGTTACAGTTGGAGATGACATTTGATCGCTGAGTATTCACACTGATAACAGAGAAATCCTATTTGGGTGACGAAATCCTTATTTTGGCAACAAAAATAGCACTACGGGCATTCTATTACATGATTTGTTGCGAAATGCTGAGATTGTGCAACAAATCAGGAATAACGGGGCAGTGGTTTCTTTGTCGGATAACTTATCAAGGCCTGTAAGCCGCGTGGCTGCCGTTATAGCCTGTGTCCTCTGCGGTGTTGATGTTGAGGACGTGCTTTATGGTCTGCCCGCCTTCGGTTATAACTTCATAGATGACATAGGCCTCATCGCCGGTCTCAAGTTCAAAGCCGTCAGCGTTAAAGTAGACTTCCTCAAATGTGTCATCGACCTTAACGATGACGTAGTCAAGATCTCCCTCCCGGCGCTCTTCGACAGACTGGAGGGTGGTCTTTTCGATATACCAGTCGTCGCCATAAAACTCGGTTATCTTGTCATCTGAGATGTAGCGCGAATAAGTGGGGGCGGCAGGGCCTGATAGCTCTACCTGTGAATCGTTAACGTGTCCTGAGAACAGGAAGAAGAACAAAGCGCCTGTAACTGCGGCGCAGAGCAGTCCGAAAACAAGGAACATGGCGCCAAGACCTTTGTTGTGGCCCAGGACATGGCTCGGGTGGTCAGGCGAGATCCTTATGGTCTGCCTCGAGCCTACGGGGATGGTGCCGTTTTCCTTGGAGATGAAGTTGTCGTAGGCTGACTGGTATTTCACGCCCTCGTAGCTGTACTCAAACAGAGGCGAAGTCATGATGTAGAGGTGGTGTGACTCGCCGCCCGAAGACTCGATCTTCCTTAAGTATCCGATGCAGGTGGCATCGACCTCTTCGCTGTAGACCATGGAAGGCGACAGGAACTGCCCCGCGCTCTGAAGCAAAAGGAATATGGCGCAGAGGCCGAAGACGATGCCGAAGATCCAGATCATTATCTCAGCGGACGTGTAGTTTTTTATGTTGAGCAAAAGGTAGATAAGAAATCCGCCGCCGCCAATAAGGCAGAGCCCCTGGATCAGCTGGACCGCAGGCGGGACGATAAATGAGACATTGCTTGCGGACTTGGGCTTAATGACCATTAGAAGACCTGTAAGGATCATGCCTCCTGCTGCAATGTAGCCAGCCAGCATTAGCTGCTTAAACACAAGACAGATGATAAAGGCGATCATCGTGGCAACCAGGAGCGCGCCGGTGATCTTGGAGAACAGATCTGTTTCCTGATCCCTGTTGTCCTTGCTGAATTCAGAATACCTGTTGATAGCGCCCAAAGGGTCATTGAACACATTGCTCACATGATCCCCGTGATTGTCCCAGACGGCCCTTCTGCCTTCTTCGGAGAGCTCCATCTCCGTGCTGAAGATAAACTCCTGATTATCCGGATCGTATCTCATAGTAAACCTCCATCTATCCCATCCAATTAACGATATCAGTTTAACACTTAAAGATATTTTACATCAAAAGGATGGGAAGATGGGAGGTCTTGTGTTTATCAGCTCACCTTGTATACGACCTTGCTCTCGTAGATGTACTTGAAGTAAGTTGAGTAATTGTCAACATACTTATAGTGGAGAGTGAACTTGTTGTCCTTGTATGTCAGGTCAGAGAATATGCCTGAATCATAGTTCTTGGGGAACTTGTTCACACCTTCGATGCTGATCAGGTCTGTCATGATCTCGCCCTCGGTGTATTCTCTCAGGACGCTGTACTCCGTGAAGGCATAGTAGTTGACATATCCGGTGAAATCGAAAGTGCCGTCGTCATTCATGTGAGCGCTGATATCGATATACTGTCCGGAATGGACACTGGTCAGTTCCCATCCGTCCTGATAGTATCTGCCCTTGTCTACTACGGAAGTGTCGTTTGATGTTGCATCAAAAGTTCCGCAGAGCCTTGCAGCATCAGCCGCTGCATCGCGCGTAAAAAGAGATCTTCTGCCCTGGACATCAAAGCCTTCGACTTCAAGATCAGTGGGGACTTCAAGGTAGGTCTCGTATGCAGTCTTAAGATCGTCGTTTTTGTTAGCTTCCTCAGCGTCGCACACCTTGATAAGATCAGCTGCGGGGTAGTCAGGGTTAGTCCTGATGGCCGTAAAATAGCTTTCCGCCGTAGATAGCCTTCCCTCGGCAAGTGCTTTAACGCCGGCATTGAATGCGCATTCCGGGATCAGGTCTTCAGACGAGCCGAGACCGCCTGCGCCCGACAGATGTGTGTAGGCATTAACGTAATCGCCTTCATTGTAGTCAAGCATTCCGGAAGCGAATTCATTATATTTATAGCAGTCTCCATAGACATTCTTGAACATGACATTAAGCGTTTCATAGTCTTTGGAAGCTACCAGTTCGTCGCCCTTTTCGCTTAATATCTGCATTGCTTCGTCTGTTCCCGCCTCGTTAAGGAGCAGTGCGCCCTCGTTGAGATTGCCCGCCGCGAGTTCGTCTTGGCCCCACAGGAACCTGGCCTCTGATATCTTGTCTTCCGCATCCCCATATTTGCGGCTCGCCATCAATTCGGTTATGGCGTCTTCATATTCGCCCTGCTCGAAAAGAGCAATGCCCGCAGTATAGTGCTCCGCATCCTCGCAAAGATCGATCCTCTCCATGCTGTCCTGATATTCGCCTGCAGCGGTAAACTCAGCTATCGCGCCCTGGTAATCACCCTGGTTAAAGAGCTGATCGCCTGTCTGGTAGTGAAGCGCTATAGTGGCATCAGCAAGCCTTGTTTCGGCATCTTCGTAGGAGCCTGCTGCCGTGAATTCGTCGACGGCTGTCTGATAGTCTTGCCCGTTATATGCCTCGATGCCTTTATTAAGGTGAGACCCGGGGATCGTGACGGTGACAAGATGGTAGATAAGAAATCCCGAGCCTGCAACTAACAGTGCTGCGGCTAAGGAGATGAGTGAGATCTTAATGGCCTTGTTCCTGCCGCGCCCGAGTTTCTTTTTGATCTCAGCAAGGCGGGCAGGTGCCTCTTCGTAATCTCCGAGTTCTTTGTAACCTGATGACAGCTCTTTAAGCAGATCCTTGTTATCACCGGCATCCTTATACCGGTCTTCAAGCTCTTTATATCTAAGCTCCTTATATGCCTGGGCGCATGATGAGGCGAGCTCTTTGCTGTCTTCTGTGCCTTCGATGGAGCTTAAAAGATCCATTGCTTTCTTCCAGTCGGAAGCAGTGCTTGCCGAATCCATCAGCGATATGCCCTTAAGATATGAAGACTTAGTCTTGGCCTTGTCCTTCAATGAAGCGGAGAACTTGTAGTCAAGAAGGGAAGCAAAGCCCCGCGAGACCGCTAAGGCTTCTTCCGGGTCTGATACTGCATTAAGTCTTGATACAAGGTCTTCGTAATAGCCGGCTGTCTTATCGCTGCTCACAGGCTCCAGGCTGTCGTCCCAGACAGCTCCGCAGCAGGCGCAGTGATCAGTCTTGACCGAAGATACCGCGCCGCAGTCTTCGCATCTTCTGAATGCCGGTGTAAAGCCGCAGTTAGGGCAGACGGGTGCGGTGGTCGAGTATTCGTTGCCGCATTCAACGCATTTGATGATTGCCATAGTCAGCTCTCCTTTTTCTTCGACTTTATAAAGGACATTATCTTGAAGACAACGGCGGCGATCACCAGCGCTGTTCCAAGCAGCATTACATAAGCTCCTGTCTCAGCTTTAATAGAGATGATCCCGAAGATGGTGTCTTCATGGCTGCTGTCTCCA
Organism: uncultured Clostridia bacterium; assembly: GCA_946187935.1. GTDB lineage: Bacteria > Bacillota > Clostridia > Saccharofermentanales > Saccharofermentanaceae > Saccharofermentans. The sequence continues at coordinate 26,801 of CAMHSJ010000021.1, read as the reverse complement.
AAGAACACGCTTATCTTAAGGATCGTTAAAAGTGTCTGGATCATCCCTGATATGCCGAGGGCAATAACTCCGGGGAGCCTGCTCAATAATGCTGTTGCCAGAACGATGACGGCAGCGATTATGACTATTATGCCGTCTGAACCCCGGGACAGGCTGATACTGAATGCACCAATGGAAGCAAAAGGCAGAAATACCGAGAGGATTATAAGAAGGCTTCCTGCCGTGCCAAACAACATCGAGCGGTCGAATGTAATGAACCCCGGATGATCGAACTTGTGATCGAGGCTGTCAAGTACTGCAAGCTTTGAGGCTCCGGGAACTTGAGATCTCTTTTTTTCAGGTGATGTCTTTATCTTCGCTGCCAGGCCGGCGTTCAGGACAGCCCCGCAGTGAACACATATGCCTGCTCTGTCCGATACCTGCCCGCCGCACTCGGGACAATTTGTCAATGCCATAACATGCCTCCTGATATTAAGTTATATAACCTAATTTTAGGAAACATGGTCAGGTGTTGGTGTCCTCGGAGGACACTTGGCGCGGCATATCCCGGTCTTGGCAGTCTTCGTCAGAATCTTGCCCGGCAGGATCTTCCTGGCCTTCCTGACTGTCTTTTGTTGTAACTTTAAGTGAATAGTAGCCCGGCACATTAATGCTCTTTTCGCGGTTTCTATAGCGATTTTAAGAAAGGCCTAACGCCGGTTGGTGTTCCATAAGAACACAAGCGGGCACGCTATTTTGTCAGCGGGGGAGGGATGATGTTGTTCTCGGAGATGTCGTTATTAAAGCCGCAGCAGGTGCAGACCCAGGTGTCGTCGTAGTAGTCAAAGCCTTCCTGCTTGTTTAATATCGCATTGCAGTTGTCGCAGTACCATATGACGCCGTTCATCTTGCCGCCGGTGTCTCCTGCTTCATCTCCGAAAAGCCTCTGGCCGCACTCCGTGCAGGTCCATGTGCCGTCGTTGAAATCGAAGCCCTGCTGATCGTTTAAGATGGCGCCGCAGTTGGTGCAGAAATACTCCGTGTATTCGCCGGAAGGCACTTTTTTCTTAACATCCTTGCGGCGGATTATGCTTGTCTTTAATTCGCTGACGCTGGAGTATCTGTCCTTGGGCGAGATCTCGGTCGCTTTCCTCGCGATCTTTTGCATCCTGTGATCCTTGGGCAAGAGCTCCTTGATGAGGACGCCGATAGCGAAGACGTCAGTCCTTATGTCCGACTGGGCAAAGCCGTATTGTTCGGGTGCTGCGTTGCCGTGGGTGCCGAGAAGCTCGGTGTCGTGCGCCATGCCGGGCACGAATATCCTCGATGCGTCAAAGTCGATCAGGACCACATTAAGATCCTTATCGACGATTATGTTGGCGGGCTTGATGTCGCGGTGGATTATCGGCGGCTTTCTCGAGTGCAGGAAGATCACAGCATCGCAGACATCCGTAATGACGGCTCTTTTGTCTTTGGTATTAAGCCTGCCTTCCTTAAGAAGAGTCTCCAGCGTCTCACCCTTTATGTATTCTTCTATCAGTATGAGCTTGCCGTCTTCTTCAGTGATCTCTATGACCTTGGGGATGTGGCGGTCGGGTTTTTCCATAAGCCAGGTGTAAACATCCCGGCTATATACTGACAGTTCTTTTTTGAGGAACCATTTGCCGGTACTAAGTTCTTCTATGACGGTAACGAATGATTTGTCACTTTCCTCGATGTGATACAATTCCTTATATGGTCCCATTATCTCACCTTTGATCAGGAGGCATTATGTTTGGCGACAAGCTTACGACAGGACATTTAGACGAGATACTCAAGAGCATCGACAACGAGGCCGATCTTAAGGAATATCTGGATCTTCCAGGCAGGGAGAGTCCTTATGGCTCGTTCATAGAGTACTACAGATCTCTTCCGAAGCTGAGGAATGTCGTCCCCGCTGACCTCTATAAGCTTGCCAGCATTGAGCGCTCCTACTGTTATCACATCTGGGACGGCACCAAGACGCCCGGACGCGATAAGATCCTTTTGCTCTGCATTGCTGCAGGTCTTGACTGCGATGAGACCAGGCGTGCGCTTGAAGCAGGCGGTGAAGCTGTCCTCTATTCCAGAAGCAGAAGGGACTGCATAATCGCTTATTCGATCAGGCAGGGCCTTGACGTCTTCCACACCAACATGCTCCTCAACGAAGCAGGTCTTGATCCGCTCAGGTAATTATACTACTACGCGTCCGTCAGCGAAAAGTCTCCAAATCGTCCGCAAATCGGAATGAATTTGCGGCTGAATTTGCGGCTTAAGTCATGGGAAGTATGATCTGCGTCGTTACCCTGTAGAGACTGCCTGTTTCCTGTGATGAGATGTCGTATTCGCCGCCGTATTTGCTGACTGTTTTCTTTATGTTATAGATGCCGAAGCCGTGGTCGGGGGAGTTCTTGGATGAGATGATCCTGCCCGGGGATACATCGTTTAAGCTGATGTTCTTCTGCACTATGACCAGGAAATTGGCGTTCTTCTTAAACTCGAGCTCTATGGTCTTCTCTGAAGCTGTAAGGTCCTGGCCGTAGAGCCTGCTCACTGCCTCTATGGCGTTGTCTAACAGGTTGGAGAGTATGGTGACAAGATCAGACGGTTCGGTCTTAAGGCCTGATAAGTCACCTGATATCGAGATGTTAAGACCTCTTTTGTCTGCCTTGGAGACTTTGTCTGCGATTATCATGTCGGCTATATCGTTGCCGCTCCTGTAGGGGGCTTTGGCGGAGTCGGTCTTTTCGATGATGGAATCTATGTATGAGAGGAGTTCATCCTTCCGGCCGCTCTCTGCGAGGTCTCTTATGACGAGCAGGTGGTTCTTCATGTCGTGCCTTGTGCGGCGGATCTCGAAGTTGCTCCTGGTGAGCGCTTCGTAGTGGGCGTTCCTTGACTCTGACAGCTGCTCGCTGATCTTTAGAAGGCCCTTGTTATACTGCTGCTGCGAGATGAGGGGAGTGCAGATCACTGCAAGGCTTGAGAGTATGCCGGCGCTAAGGTAGCAGAGCGGATAGGATATGTAAGATCTCTCATAGATGAGGGAGCTTATAAGGAAGTTGAGAGTGAGGGTCAGGAGGAAGGGCGCGAAGATGGCGGCAGTCTCGGGGACGACCGCGTCTTTGCCGGAGAAGTGCCTGGCTGCGGGTATGATGACGAATAAGGTGATGAGGGCGCCCGCGGCCTTAAGGAGCGTTGGGATCCACGGCAGAGAAGAGTATTCTTCAGTGAAACTCACCGCATTATAGAAGTCAAAAGTTATGGTGACGGCTGCTATGCTTGCGGGGATGAAGGGGAGGATCAGATCCTTGAAGACCTTATTCCTGCCGCCTATAAGCTCTCTTCTGCCATAGATGTAATACCAGATCAGATATGCTGATCCGAGGCTTATTACAAGGGCTAAGATCGTTCCTGTGATGTCGTTCATTACCGCGCCGTTCTGATGATGTAATCTCTTAAATCTTTCTTAAAGCCCGCAAGATAAGATCTGCTGACCGCAACGGCGCTGCCGTTGTCAAGACAAGCGTCTTTGTCCTTGATGCGGGTTATGTGGCTCATGTTGACTGCGGTGCATCTGTGAACGCGCCTTATGGAGTCTGAGACCTTGTTTAGAGCATCGACGCAGTCTGTCAGCTTCATTCTGGTTACGATGGTCTCACCGGTGGTTACGATGCGCACATTGTTGTTGTCTGATTCAATATAAAGGACCTTGGAGGGGACGACTACGATGTCTTCGCCTTCAGACCTTATTATGACGCCTCTTTTGTTGGCAGCCATCAGGCGGATGTCGTTTAGAGTCTGTGCGAGCTTGACGTCTTCGACGGGCTTTTTCAGGAAGCGGAAAGCGTTAACTTCGTAGCCTTCCAAAGCCATCTCGGTGTGGCTCGTAAGGAAGATGATGGGCGTCTCAAGATCGGTCTGCCTTATGGTCCTGGCACATGTCATGCCGTCCATTCCGTCCATCTCGATGTCAAGGAAGATGAGGTCATATCTGGTCTTGGAAGATAACAGATCCTCTGCACGAGAAAAAGGCTCAACTGTGCAGTCGAGCCTTGGGATTATGCGGTAGATCTTATCTTCAAGATCTCTTAAGAAGACCTTCTCATCATCGCATATCGCTATGCGCATATTACCCTCCGAAGAAACTGTCTTACGGAGTTATATTATCCAATTAACTTGCCGTTGTCGAGCCTTATGATCCTCGAGCCGTATTCGCTGTTCTTCTCGGAGTGGGTGACCTGGAGGATCGTCATGCCCTTCTCTTCGTTGATCTTCTTGAACAGCTCCATGATGTTCCTGCCGGACTCCTTGTCGAGGTTGCCCGTAGGCTCGTCTGCCAAGATGATCTCGGGCTCGCCTATGAGAGCTCTTGCTATGGCGACTCTCTGCTGCTGGCCGCCTGAGAGCTTGGCAGGCATTACCTTTCTCTTGTCTTTTATCTCAGTGATCTCCAGGATCTCTTCGAGCTTTTTCTTGGTCTCGCTGTTATAGCGGCCAGAGACCTTGAGTGGCAGGAGGATGTTGTCTTCGACAGTAAGGTTCTGCACCAGGTTATAGAACTGGAAGATGAATCCTATCTTCGAGAGCCTTATATCTGACAGCTGCTTTTCCTTGAGCTTGCCGATGTTGCTGCCGCAGACAATTATGTCGCCTGAGAACTCACGGTCCAGGCCTCCTATGAGATAGAGCAGTGTAGACTTGCCTGAACCTGAAGGTCCCATCAATGAGACGAACTCGCCTTTGCTGACTGTCATGTCAGCGCCCTCTAAGACCTTGACCTCGAGATCGTTCTTGCCGAATGACTTAAAAACCTTATCTACTGTAATTATGGTATCCATGATCTATTCTCCTTATCTGTTATTCGTATTTGAGTTCTTCTGCGATCTTCATCTTCCGGAGCTGCCTTGCCGGCGAGATCGTCGTAAGAAGGAAGACCGCGAGGATTATGCCTGCATATGTAAGCATCGTGCCGCCGTCTATGCCGCCTTCGTCCAGGATCGAGAGATCGCCTTCGGAGAAGATGCTGAACAGATGCCCTAAGACTCTATAGAGGAACGGTGCCGCACACATTGCTACGACCGACGATATCCCCATTGAGAATAAGCTCTCGAGGAACAGGAGCCTTCTTAGCTTCTTCCTGGTCATGGCAACTGAGTAGAGAAGTGCCGTTTCCCTCTTTCTCGTGATGAAGCCTAAGGACTGGTTTCCTGCGATGCCTATGAGCGTCAGCGCAACGCTTCCCGCAACAACGCCTCTGAGCACTCCGAGAAGACCGCCGGATGCTCTTTGCTCTTCTTCTATGAGCTCCTGATACGTCTTAACATCAACGGTATCCGTCTCCGTGTTGTCTAAGATGGCCTGCTTCACGCTGTCCGGATCGTCAGCCTTGAGGAAGACATAGTCGAGATGATCCTCGAAAAGATGTTCATAGAGGTCCCTGCTTATTATCATGGTGTTGATGCCCAGGATGTCAGAGTTGTCACCATAAGCAAACGTATCCTTGAGGATAAATGTCTTTGTTGCAGGGAAGTCCGTATCAGAATTGAGAGTCACATTGATCTCATCACCGATGCTGACTTCCAATGCCTTTGCTCTCTGCTCTGATAAGACTATCTCATTATCCTTTAAGTCAAATCCTTCCATGGGGATCTCCGAAAACATCGTATGCGGAGTGTCCGCCCAGATGGTCAGGTACTTGGTCTTTTCCTCGCCGTTTACCTTGCATGAGATGGAATCACCATAGACATAGTCTGTTGCCGTTACGCCCTCTATGTTATCAAGGAAATCGTAGTGGTGGTGCTCGTCGCTCAGGTAGATGCTTACCCTGAGGTCACAGTTGTAGTCAGGTGTTGACAGGTGACCTGTCAGTGTGTGGCCGACTCCGCCAATGAGCAGTGAGAGTATCATCGAAGTGATGCAGAGAACGGAAGTTCCCATGATGATCTTATTCCTTGCCATGTTCTCTGATGCAAGCTGAGCTACAGGCATCTTGAGCCTGATGAAGAGCCTGGAAAGACCCTTTGAGCAAAGACGGATCAGGAAGGGCACGAGCAAAGCAAGCGCTACGACGCCTGATACCAGTGAGATGCACATGGTCACAAAATTCTTGGTAAGAAAACATGTTATGACTGATAGTGCTGCAAGACCGATACCGGTGTAGAGCCTTGACCACTTATACTTAAACTCAGTGTCCTTGTTGTTGAAGATGATGTCTCTTATGGGTGTCTTGACCGCCTTGAGAAGCTCATACAGAGGATATGCGCATTCTACGAGCACTGCGCCTAAGACAGCTGCCAAATAGATATAAGCCGGAGTAGGACGCATAAGTGACAGGGGGTCTATATCTCCCATGACGTTGATGACAAATACCGTGCTGAACATAATGGGTTTTACTACCGAATAAAGGACGCAGCCGATAATGCCGCCTATTACTGCATAGAGGGCGTTTTCGACCAGGAGGATAAGAGCGGTCTTGCCCTGGCTTACACCCAGGCTCCTTAAGGTTCCGATGACTGACATCCTCTCGTTTACGATCTTCTCGGCAAGAGAGATGGTAACGAAGATGACCAGAAGGAATGAGATGATGAAGAGGAGATAGAAGACGTTATAGACCTGCTGAAGATCATTGTCTTCTTCGAACATCGCTGTGATGCTCTCCACTTCGGCTCTGGGGTTATTGTTCTTGATAGCATCAACGATAGCCTGTGAATCCGAGTCAACCTTGGCATCGATCATCCAGATCGAGTAATTGAGTTCCTTAACGCAGGAGACTCTCCTTAAGATGTCGTTTGATACGATGATGCATTCGCCTTTGATAAGGGTGTTGGAGATGTTCAATACCTTGGCAACGGTTAGTTCGATCTCCTGTTTGTCCATTGTCTCGATGGTTATGGTGTCGCCTTCTTTGACATCATAGGCTTCTGCGTATTTCTGTGAAACAACGCAGGTCTCATCATCCACCACTACCGTCTCGGGCAGGATCGAGAGTTCATAAGCGCCCTCCATGTCAGAGAAGGACTCTACGGTTATCTGATCTGCGGATGAGAACGCATAGTCTGAAGGATCGTGAGAATACTCGAACTGTCCTGCGGAAGCGATGCCGACAGCGGAGATAGGATACTCTTCGCCAATGCCCTTGATATCGTCGTTTGATGAGTTATATGCGATGACATCCATGTTGCCGAGCATCTTCATGAAATACCCTCTGAACAGAGAGTCGATGCTGCCGCTCATGTCTATTGCCATAAGTCCCGTAAAGCTCGCGAATATAACGCAGATCAGAAGGACCAGGAGCCTTAGGGGCTTGGAGAAAATATTCTTAAGTGAATGCTTGATTATTACGCCCATTATTAAGCCCCCTTACCATCTCGTTACTCTGTCTTCGGGCGCGACGTACATGCCGTCGCCCTCATGGACATCGTAGATCTCGTAGAAGCAGTCGAACAGTGATACGACTGCATTTGCCCTGATCATGTCGGGGCTGTGCACATCAAGATAGAGATAGCTCAGCGCATCATCTCTTGTGTGTACTGCGCTCCAGACACGGGCATAGTTCTCGAGGACTTCCTTCTTCTGATCGTTGGTCTCAGCGAGGTTTAAGATGCACTCAACGCCGCTTATGTCGGCAAGGTTTTCGCCTAAGGTAAGCTCACCGTCAATGGGGTGGATGTCAAGGATGGTCTGGCTTGAATAATACTCTTCGACCCTTGCTGCCATCTGATCGAATGCCTCGCGGTCTGCTTCAGGCATCCATGTCGGATTGTAGTTGCCGTACATGTCGAAGAGCATGCCGTCATTGTCGAAAGCATGTGATATCTCGTGGCCTATTACCGAACCGATGCCGCCGAGATTCTCATAGTAAGTCTGATCAGGGCTGTAGAAAGGTGCGTTCATTATGGCTAACGTGATATTGATCGAATTGATGTCCGGCATGTAGCATGCATTTACCGTCTGCGGGGCCATGCCGTTAAAGCCGTTCCTCTCCACGCCGTTATAAAGCTCGTCTATGTTCTTCTCATAATCCCTTATGTTAAGGAAGAGCAAGGTCTGGAAAACAGAATGGCCGATGAGATCCTTATCAGCAGGATCGACCACATGCGGCTCATCTGCGCCGATGAAGTATCCCATGTTGTTGAGCTTGGCTGTTATAGCCTGTTTGCCTTCATCAGAGAGCCACTCGCAATCGTTAATGAGAACTATGTATTCATCAGTGATGTCTTCTGCGATCTTCGTAACGTCTGCTATCGTCTGCTCGTCTAAATATCTTTCTACATATTCTTCGCCGAGTTCTTGATCCAGGTAGTACTTTACGATCTGTCTGGCATAAAGATCATTTGAGTAGAGGCTCTCATGTCCGCCGTATTCAGAAGGAAGATACTGGCCGACGCTCTGTACAAGGTCTGTTATGGCAATGTCCTGCCACATCCCGAGATTCTCTTCTGTCAGAAGCGAATCAAGAGTTATAAGCTGCTCCTTGTCCCAGATGTAGTAGCCGCCGGTGGGGTTTTCTTCAAGACCGAATGTCCTGGCTATCCCTGTTGATCCCAAGTTGGGGCAGAGCTCGTCGATCTCATCGTTAGTAAGGAAGATCGCTTTATTCATCGACTCTGCCCAGTCTTCGGAGATGAGCTTTATGAGCTCAAGATCAGAACCGTCGGCTATCTTGATTATGAGCTCGGCGTCCTCAATGCTCTTGTCCTGGGCCTTATCAGGGTCTTCGCCGAAGTTGATAAGAGCAGTCCTTACCGCTGTCGCAAGATTCTGCGCATAATAACCTCCCAGCACGAGATCTGACAGGCTCATTCCTGAAGGAGCGCTGAACGGATAGAGCTTGATGCTCCCGCTTGAGGAGTTGCTCAGATCCGAACTGATGTCGCCGCCGAATATGGGGCTTACCTTCCAGTTCCTGTACAAGACGCCGCAGACCTCAAGATACTCATCGACCGTCTGCGTCTGCCTTATCTGTGATACAAGGTCCTTAAGAGCCTCGACGTCTGAATCAGTTGTAAGGCAGCCGCCTGTCGTTGCCTCCAGGGCCTGGTAGTACAGATCTGAGATCAGCTGCTCGTTCGAGCCCGGAGCGTACGTGCCCGTATCTCCTGCTATGATCTCATCGATGATGCCGTCAAGCTGGTCATCGACCATCTCGTTGATCTCTGCAAACGCACCCGCCGAGCCTTCCATCTCATTAAGATCTGTCTCATAGAGATGCTGTGCGTTGACATAGCCGTAGAAATCGTCCTGCGGACGTATGCCCGAAAAGTCCGGCGCCGTGGCCTCTGAAGGCTCCGTTTCCGGCGGAGTTTCGATGGCCGCAGTGCAGGACGTAAAGATCAGCATAGCGCTCAGCGGCAGTGCTATAAGTCTTATCTTTTTCTTCATTATCCTCTTCTCCTTGTTTTAGATGTGTCCACTATAGACCTTAGAAGGCAAGTTTTTCGCAAAATGTGGTGAATGGACGAAAAAGAGTGGGGAAATGACAATGTGATGATGGCCGGTGACAGATCAGTGTACTGAGAAGGCTCAGTTTTGTCATCAAAACAGCATTAAGACGGGTGTCATTACGAATGCTATAATGGATCTAAAAAAGGCAGCACTATATATGATCGAATACAAAGCAGCAACTAAAGAAGACATAGAACTCATGATGAACAGCCGTCTTGAGATGCTTAAGGCGGTAAATGACCTGCCCAAAGATCACATATTCCCTGATGAGTTCGTAAGAGCTTCAAGGGAGTATTTCCTGAAAGGTGACCAGACGACGGTCCTCGCTATAGATGACGGCGAGGTGATAGGCTGCGCTTCTATGAGCTACACATGGATAATGCCGACGTTCTCGCACCCCACGGGCAAGAGGGCGCATCTCATGAATGTCTATACCGCAAGTTCCTGCAGAAGGCAGGGTATCGCAAGAAGGATGTGCGGGATGCTCATACAAGATGCCAGGGATAAGGGCGCAACGGAGATCAGCCTTGATGCGACAGAATCAGGAAGGCCTCTTTATAAGAGTCTGGGTTTTACAGATTCAGGTGAATGCATGGTGCTTACTCTGTAAGCAAAATATTTGACAGGCAGTATTTCCGAAATTATAATGAAACTGCTTTCATTTTTGCGGGAGGGGGATAAGAAATGCCTAAGGTCACTGAAGAATACATGGAGAGCAAAAGGCAGATGATCGTAGACTGCGCTTACAAGGTCTGCCTCAGAAAACCCGTGGAGATGGTAACGATCTCGGATGTCATATCAGAGACCGGGATGAGTCAGGGCGCCATCTACCGCTACTATAACGGCCTTGATGAGATACTCGCTGACATGATAACCAAGATGCGCATGGACTATAACATAATCGAGTCTTTTGAGAGAATAACTAAGGGCGGGGGAAAGAGTCTCGAAGACATGGTCTATGAGATCTGCAAATGCCTTGCGAAGGCAATGAAGGATCATCTCACGGAAATTCAGAAGATCAATTTCGACATGGGAGTTATAGCGATCAACGAGCCCAAAAGAGCAGCTAAGATCATGGCGGGCATCAAGGGTGAAGGCAACCTCGAATACTTAGGGAGCGTTGCTCTTCCAAGACTTATAGAAGGCGCGAAGAAGCAAGGCCTAAAACCAAAAGCCCCGCCTCAGGACTTCGCAAGCTTCGTTTCTGCTTCTTATACGGGAATAGAGAAATACTGCATCATGTCAAACTGCTATTCCAAAGATAAGAAGGTGAAATCAGATCCCGATAAGCTCTTTAAGACTCTTGCTGATTCAATGATACTTTTGCTCGGAGGCACGATCCATGGATAACAGACCCAAGCCCACAGGAAAATACGCAGTCGGAACCATAACTTATTCGTTATACGATGGCAGGAAGATCGCCTGCCGCGTCTACTACCCCGTTAATAAGGACCAGACAGAAGGCTTCAAAAAGCCCGCATACTTCTCGCCTGAGATGACTAAGAGCCTCAGTAAGACTTTGTCATTTCCGATAAGCTATAAGAAGATCGAGAAGTCAGGCACTAACTTCATGGAGTGCTACGAAGACGCACCTTGTGAAGACGGCAAGTTCCCTCTTATAGTCTTCAGCCATGGCGCGGGCTCATACAGGGAGAGCAATTCCTTCATGTGCATAGAGATGGCATCTCACGGCTATGTCGTTATCGCGGTCGCGCACCCGGGCATGGCAGCCTGTGTCGAATACGATGACGGGACTTTTGAATACGCGCCTAAGGATCTTCTTAAGAAAACATACGATCCTTACTGGAAAGGCGTTAAGGCCTTAATGAAACTCATGAAGGCAAAGGGCACGGATGAAGAACTGGCAGCAAAGCACGATGAGTTCCAGAAGACATACTGCAAGTTCTTAAACGAGAATCTCATCCTGTGGATGGAAGATACGAGAAGGGCAGTGGAATATGCCAGAGAGAACCTGTCTTACATGATAGATTTCGGTAAAGGCATCGGTGTTACGGGCCACTCCTTCGGAGGCATTACGGCATATGCTCTCTGCCAGTCCGATAAGGACTTTACGTGCGGCATCAATATAGACGGACTTACGATAGGCGACTACGAAGGCAAGATCTTAGATAAGCCGTTCATGCAGATAAGCTGCGCACAGAACCTCAATGTCGAGACAAGAGTCCTGCTCTATCACACAGCGCCTGTCTATAAGGTCGTATTTAAGGACATGCAGCACTTAGGTTTTACTGACATGAAGCATGCGATCCCGATCAAGGCAGTAACGGGCAAGCTTCCTGATGACGTGATGCACGACGCACTCTGTAAGTGCCATCTGGAGTTTTTCGATACATATCTTAAGAAGTCCAAGCAAGAGTCCGAACTCGTAAGCAGTGATAAGGTCACGATAGATGTATTATAATAATTACCAGACATGTCACCTTGGGGGATTTTTAGCATGAAGGGCAATAAGAGATTCAGCCTTCTTTATCCGGGAGGCAGGGAATACGAGTTTAAGAAGATCGAAAGCAGCGCGTTCCACGATCTGGGCCTCGATGTCATAGTCAAGGAAGTTACATCAGATCAGAAGGAGCAGGCGATAGTAACGGACATACTCTCCTACATGAATGCCGATCCTGAGGTAACCAATTACAGGCAGGAAGTCTTCGAGGACCTGAAGAGCCTTCCCGACGTGAGGGCAAAGCTCACGGAGCTTTTCGAGAAGATAGAGTTCAGCAAGCAGTTCGGCGTCATAAGAAAGTCCAAAGACGAAGTCGAGGGCCTGTGGTTTCTCATGCACCGCCTTAACCAGTACCGCGATTACATTACCTGCGTGGACAGCCTCAAGGAGTGCTTATCAGATGAGAGGATCAAGTCTAAGGGCCTTAAGAGCTACAAGGCATATATCGATGAGATCTACGATGCCGCGCATTTCCATGAGCTCAAGAAGGACCTTGAGACACTTACCAAAGACACCGCCCAGATCCAGAGCGTTACGCTCGGCATGAACCTTAATTCCAGGCTCGAAGCGACGAGCATGGGCATCGTCTCGGTCAATAACAAGCCCTTCAAGAAGTCAGGCATCGTCAGCAATTTTGCCGACGGGATAGGCAGGGACAAGATCAAGGATTCGGCTGACTTTAATGGCGACATGCACTATCAGCCCGTCGAAAAGACAGCCGCCCCGGGCATCACCACTTACATGGCAGACGCCCTTAAGAGCACCAATGTCCTGATCCTCGCAACGCAGGGGTCAACGACAGCATCGATAGCTGAAGGCGACGGCCTCGCCAACTCTCCCGCGCAGTTTGACAACGTCCTTAATAAGATGCTCGACACCACGGCCAAGAGCCTCAGGAAGACACTTGATAAATATGCGGACATGGCGATAGGAGAGATCGCAAGTGTCATTCCTGAATTCGTTTACTACATAAGATTTGCAGAGTTCATGCTGTCTCTCGAGCAGAAGGGCTTTAAGCTTAGCAAGGCAAGAGCTGTTCAAAAAGGCAGCCTCTCCATGAATGCCAAAGGCTTTTATAACTTCAGGCTGGCGCTTAATCTTAAAGACCCGAGTGAACTTGTAACTAACGATCTGATCTTTGATGACGATCACACCATCTATATCCTCACGGGCGCCAACAGGGGAGGCAAGACCACGGCAACGCAGGGCGCCGGCCTTCTTTTCGCGCTTGCGCAGGGCGGAGTGTCAGTGCCTGCCGATTCATTTGAATTTGCGCCGTGCGATATGATCTTTACACACTATCCCGCGGATGAGGACAAGACCCTTGACCTCGGCCGCCTGGGCGAGGAGTGCATACGCTTCAAGGAGATCTACAACAGCGTCACCGAAGACAGCCTGATCCTCATGAACGAGACCTTCTCCACCACTTCGTTCGAAGAGGGTTACTACATAGCGTGCGATTCAGTTAAGGCTCTTCTTGATAAGGGCGCGAGGACGATCTACAACACGCACATGCATAAGCTCGGCACGGATGCTGAGGAGTTCTCGAAGCATCTCAAAAAGAAAGCGGCCTCGCTCATCGTAAGAAGTGATGGCGGGAGGCGCTCGTTTAAGCTCGAGCTTGCTCCTCCTGAAGGCTCGTCTTACGCGTCGGACATAGCCAAAAAGTACGGCGTGACATACGACATGCTGAGGGGTCAGAACTGATCAATTGACCGCAGCGGCGTAAGTTTGAAGTGTCAGGTTTACGGCAGCTTTTTGCAGTTATGTACTGCCTATAAAACTCCGAAGTAAAAATTGCATATTCAGTACGTGATTTTCAAAAACGCGTACTGGATCATGCACTTTTGGGACAAAGTGTCATCAAAAATACGCAAATCCCGTTTTCGCGTATTCAATACGCAATTTGTATATCCTAAGCTGTTAGTGTAAGTGTTAGTTTTTTTGAAATATCCTAACACTTACATGTTTTTCTTGGAATCTGAACATGTTTATGTTAGAGTTTTCCGATTATCCTAACAGTTACCCTAACAACAGGATCAATATGCATAGAAGCTGCTTAGTTTCAGCCTCCTATAAATATGTTGTAGAGTATCTTCGGCAGGATAAATGTCACGAAGAACAGTATGATAACTGCCAGTGTGACCCATACCGTAACAGATATGGCGATAAGCTTCTTGTTCCTCTTCTTGCTCATCCTGCCCTTGAGCTGAAGTCCCGCGAGCATCGTGTTGATCGCAAAGATCCCGCCTGCAAGTATCAGAAGGAACGGCGTTAAGACCATGTTCCCGTTAAAAAAAGGCGCGATGAAATATGCCAGCATCGAGCCTATCGAAGTGATAAGCATGCCGGTCCCGCAGACATATACCTTGTTTAGTATCTTAGCCTTCTCGGCCTCAGTGTATTCTGCGACCATAACCAATGTTTCCTTAAGATCTTTTTCCATCTTCTCACTCTTCCTTTCCCCGCGAAGAAGGTCGCGGATGTCGACGTCATAGAAATCTGCCAGCTCGATCATTATGCTGATGTCCGGCATGGTGTTGCCGTTCTCCCAGCGGGAGACGGACCTTGATGAGACGTTAAATCTGTCGGCAAGCTGCTCCTGTGAAAGCTCGTGTTCTTTTCTGAGCTCCTTAAGAAATGCTCCGATCTTGATCTGGTCCATACCATTCCTCCTTTCGCTTGAATGATACCTTTTGCAATTCTCGAAAAACACGACAGAGAGTGAGAGATGCCGTATTTTCCTTACCCGACACGTGTGTCAGGTTATGGGCAAAGCCTTATATAGCAGCCATATCCGCCCGAATCGGCAGTGTCTGTCCTGATCTCGCAGCCTGATATCAAACATCCTGACACTCCGAGTGACAGGCAAAAGGAAACGGTCAAAACCGCTATGGATCTTAAGACAGAAGTCTTCATCTTATGTGCTGCGCTGGCTCTTTTTTGCCTTCTTGACCTGATACATCTTGGCATCGGCGCACTGGATGAGCTCAGCCAAGGTGTCGTATTCTTCAGGTATCTCGCTTATGGTGCCGATGCTCGCAGAGAGGGTATAAGGCTTGCCGCTCGCAGCGTTCTTCTTGTCTAGCTTCTTATTAAATCTCTTCTCGAAGATCTCCGCAAAATCCTTGTCACGCCCTACTACGACGAACTCATCGCCGCCGATCCTGCCGCAGACATCCATGGTTCCGCAAGAGGCTTCTATCGCTTCGGCAACTGCCTTTATCGTAAAGTCTCCTTCCTTGTGTCCGTAGGTGTCGTTTATGACCTTGAGACCGTCAACGTCAATAAATATAACGGCCAGGGGGACGTGTGCCTGCTGGCAGTCCTTAAATATATAGCCCGCATTGAGGTTAAAGCCGTTCCTGTTATAGATGCCGCACAGGGGATCTAATACATTGAGCTTGGAGATGTTCTCGATCGCATTGGCGATGCTCATGGTTATCGTGTGGCAGTGATTGCTCGTTATAGGAAAATCCGTGTTGGTCATTATGTAATAGCCCAGGATCCGCGACCCGAAGTGAAGGGGGATGAAGTAGCTGACATTTCCGCTCGACAGCATAGCTTCAGGCCTGAGGTCGCTGCTTACAAAAGACTTGACCGACCGTCTCTCACCATGGTCCCAGATAAGAGGGGCGGTCATGGCGGGCGGGTAGCGGTCGTCCTTCTTTGAGAGTGAGACGGTGTTATATGTCTTCTCCCAGTCGCTTACAAGGCAGAGCGCAAAGTAGTTGCAGTCTATCGTCTCGAGCAGTTCCTTAAGGGCATCGATGCACTCTTCGATATTGCCGGCGCCTGCTAATGCCGCGATCATCCTGTTTAAGATATGTATGCCGCTGTAGGTCCTCTCGAGCCTCGTAAAAGTCTGTTTCTTGAACTCGATGAACTCAGCCATGTTCTCGCTTCCGCAGCCGCAGCTCTCGGTAAACACCGGCTCGGCCTTCATGGCAACGCTCACAGGCTGCTCCTCGCCCTTCATCAGCGAAAAGAGCATCTCGCACGCCTTGATTCCCGAGTCGTATAAAGGCCTCTTGACCGTGGTGAGCACCGGGCACGCGTTTCTGGCATAGAAAGTATTGTCAAAACCCGTGACAATGGTATCTTCGGGGATCTTATAACCCTGCGCCTGCAAAAGGTCCATCGCCGTCAAAGCCATGCTGTCGTTGGCGCAGACAAATGCATCCGGCAGGCTCATTCCTGACCTTAAGAATTGCTCTATGGCCTTGATGCCGTCAAAACTCCTGAAGTTTCCCTTAAAGAGCCTGCCTTCCTCGTCAAACGCAAGGCCGTGCTCATTAAGGGCATCCCTGAATGCCGTGTATCTTTCATCTGCCTCGGGATTGCCGTCGGGTCCTGAGATGTAGTTAAACGTCTTCGCGCCGTGCTCTGTTATCAGGTGCTCAACGAGCTCTCTCATGACGCTGTAGTTGTCTATGCTTACGTCGTGGAACTCAGGGTAGTCCTTGCACTCGAATATGACCGCAGGTATCCCTGCCTTCTTGACCTTATCCACAATGGCGCTCCTTATCGACGGGTTCGAAAAGGTGTTCGTCATCAGTATCGCGCCGTCAAAACTCCTGTAGTCGGGAAGATTAAAAATACTGTATTCGCCGTCATCGAACTCGCTGTTTGCGACTATGCCGCCAAACGCCGCGAAGTATGAGATGTTGATCGCATGGTCCCTGGCAAACTTATTTATTCCCTGAATGATCTGATATGGATATTCCTCATCCATACCACAGACGAACGCTGCCACGTTAAAGATCTTCTTCATATTCCTGACCATCCCTCTGATCAACAGGCCGAACACTTCAATGCTATTTTACTACACAGTTTTTGAATTCTGCAAATATAGTTTAGTTATTCAAATTGAGTTCTCTAAAAAAGAATAAGGTCATTAAGAGCGTCTACGGCATCGAGCATGGGCACCTTCCTTGGCGCCGGCCTTGTCATCCTCATGGGCGGAACGGGCATCCAGGCCATAAAGGATGCTCTTGCAAGAGTGGAAGAAGAAAAGAAGAACCGTGAGCGCAGGACCCGCGCGACATTCGGGACCATAGCGGCTGCGATAGACGCCAAGGATAACTACACTGGCGGTCACTCGGACAGGGTCGGCAGTTACTTCATGCAGGGCTTAGTCATGGTCGTTATCCCGCTCTGGGCAGCCGCAGTCTTTGTCTTCCCGCCGCTCCGGGAAGTATCCAACTGGCTCTTCATCCTGCCCCTCCTGTGGCTCGAGATCATGATCATCGTCGAAAAGCAGATCCACAAGAAAGCCCAGCGTACGGCCATGGAATTAGACGAGCTCGAAAGGGAACACGACAAGAAGCTCAGAAAAGATTTCTGATCCAAGGAATAAACAGACAAAAAGCAGGCGTGAGTCATTAAGACTTGCGCCTTTTTTGTGAACAGAGCCGTTAACGGACCATAGATTCTATCAAACGTTCCATGCTATTAGGACACTCTTATTGAATACCGGCCACAAACAGCAGATTATTCAACAAATAGTGCCCTGTATTTATCCCTGAATTGAAGAATCCTGCGTGTTAGATAACAGAGCTGACCGAATATCAATTGCAAAAGAGGCCGGCGGAGTTATAATTGAATCGAAGTTTATTATCCTGTCCACCAGGAAACTCACAAAAACCCCGAAGAAATGTCGCTTCTCCGGGGTTTTCTTACGCCTTTTTACGAGGGCTTAGCTCATTTGGGCGGGTTGTCTTCAATCCCTATCCCACCACTTGCTGATGAAGTTTGCAACTACACCAGCCACGACAGAGATAATGAAATCTATCATCTTGTCCACCGGTTCTCACCTCATTCCCGGATATACCGAAAAAGATGAAGACAACACTATAATTGTACAGGTGAAACCACCCTGAAAAATGCGACAAAATCATACAAAAACCGACAAACAGAGGCCCGATACCGGCCCCTCAAAAACCGCTTGTTTGCCACGAAATAGAATTTAAACATCAAGCGCAACAGCGGTAGAATCTAAGCATCAAAAGTTTTTGCGGGAGATATTCTATGAAGAATAAAGCGCTCAGCACCATCCTTATCGGAACTCTTATCCTTGGCTGTCTGGCAAACACAGGCTGCACAAGTCACAGCAAAAGGGAAGCGGTTACGATAACCGAGGATACGCCCTGGTACACCAACGAATACACGGACATCTTAAACAACAATGCCCTTGAAGATAACCAGTCCCACGTAGATGACTACATCGGCAAGCTAAACGGCGAATACGTATTTGCAAGGAATATCCATACCCTGAAAGAAGGCGCTTCACTCTCCGAGGGAACTCCATATACAGACACGAATGAGGATTACATTATCTTCTACGATCCTGACACGGGAGAAACGCGCCAGATAGACATATTAGAGCAGGCAGAAGCCAAGGGCCTCATCTCAAACGATACTTTGGATCTTACGATCTCCAATGTCGCCATTAACGGAGACATTAACTTCGATCTTGAGGTGATGGAGGGCCTTTATGAAGACTTCTCCAACTACACTATTACCGTTGACCCTGTAACAGGAGAGTTTACTGATGTCAGCAAAAAAACAGCAGAAGACGACTTCTATATGGATTACGAACTTTATATGTCAGGTCAGACCAGCCTCAAGGACGGCAGACTCTTAAGGACCGGTCTTGTTTACTATAACGACATCATGACCCTTGTATTAAGGACCACCACTGACAGCGGCCAGGAATTTGATTGCAAATTAGAAGACATCTATCCCACATCAGGCGTATACGATATCTTTGCCCCCATATATAAGAGCGATTCAGACATCCTCATTAAGCTCAAGACATACGGAGAAGAAGACAGCAAATGGATAGAGATGGATCTTGCGGGCGGCACGGTCACACCGGTTACGGAAGACATGAGCTATCTTGACGGAATAGACCTTAACAATGTCAGCTACTCTGAAGACTTCGGCAACATAGTCATAGGCAATGACGGCATCGTGAAGATCGACGCGGCAAACGGCACAGCAGAAGACATCTTCTCATTTGACTGGTGCAATCTTAACCGTTCAGCCATCAAGAATCTCGTATTCCTCGGCATGGACGATGGCAGGATCTTCCTGTTCGATCAGACGCCGGCAATAGGTTTCGATTACAACGTAAACTACAAAAACGAACTCGTCACCCTGACTAAATGTGACACCAACCCTAATGTCGGCAAGACGATTCTTACCGTCGCATCCTTTAACGAACCGTCAGATGCGGTCATGCAGGCCATCTGCGATTTTAATGAGAGCAACACAGAGTATTTCGTCAAATACATAGACGATTACGATCTTAAGGGATACGGCAACATCTATGCCGACACGGGATATATCGCAGCCCTCGATCCTGATATGGATATGGAGATGCAGTACTTCATGGAAGAGCAGTCGGAGGCTGATATCAACGACTTCTACATGGAGGCGGGCTCTAATCTGAGCAACAGGATAATGGTCGATCTCATCTCAGGAGAAGGCCCTGACATCATCCTGGACAGCATAGGCCACTCTGAGCTCAATAACAGCGAATACCTCCTTGACCTGTCAGGCTATATGCCCAAGGACCTCTCGCCGTACTTCGGCAACGTTATAGAGGCTGCCTTTACTGACGGTCATCTTTATAACGTGCCGCTCGTGTTCGGCATCCAGGGCATCGTGACAGACAAGGAAAACATATCAGAAGGCCAGACAGGCTTTACCTTCGATCAGTACAGAGCTTTCGTTGAAGACGTCTGCGGCGGCCGCGACCCCATGGCCATGACCAGGCTCAACTTCTTTTCGAGCGTCTTAGCATCGATGGACGAAGACTACTTTGACGGCAAGAACGTAAGCTACGACACCGAGGCTTTCCGCACCCTTGCAGAGTATGCCCTTACAAGCGTCAGCGAAAACGCGGCCCGCAACACATCAAGCAAAGCGGAATACTTCGAATGGAACGACATATTAGGCAGCCTCGACATGAGGATAGGCGATACGGCAACTATCCTGGGCGTCCCGTCCATAAACGGCATGGGACCTGCCATAAACTGCTCCTGCTCGGCTGCAGTCTATGCGGGAACGTCTTCGCCTGACGGATGCTGGGCTTTCATCGAGACACTCATGTCAACAGACATCCAGACACAGATGGCATCAGGCGGTTTCCCCATAAACGTTGAAGCATTCGAGACAGCGGCATCAAGCTCTATCAGCTCATACCGGAACTACTACGAATACATGCAGGAGAACGCCGGCAGCGGCATGGTCTCCAGACTCGGCATAGCAGACATCGATGAATCCATAATCCCTGAATACGAGGAGATAATAAGGTCGGCTGACCGCATCGTGGCATACGATGCCCCTGTAATGAAGGTGGTAAGAGAAGAGATCCAGGCTTACTTCGCAGAAGACAAGACCTTAGACGAGGTAATAGAGCTCATCAACAACAGGGCCCAGACCTTCTACGACGAAAGAGGCTAAAGATAGGAACCGGCTCTTTGGACCAATTGTTCTTTAAGTGTATAATTACCCCATGAGCACTAAGCAATGGTTCATCTTACTGTTTACTACTGCAACTGTAACGCTTCTTTTATCAGTGGCGCGCCTCATCATGGGCCTCATCGCCAAAAAGCGCACCGCAGGTCAGGCAGAGGGCAGGGTATGCCTCTCGCTCATATTAGCAGCGGTATCCTCGATCCTCACAGCATATACGAGCGCCAAGCTGATCTGGTATGCATACCTCTCGCTCCCGCAGCTTGAGAACTCAGTAAAGCTCCAAGACCTTTTTGCCGTGGCCGATTACTACAGGCTCATCCCCTATGTCATATCGGTCATATCGGTATATACCTTCGCAGATTACTGCCACAGGAAATACGGCTCTAAGATAAGGCTCGCGGCAGTCCTTCTTACAGTCAGCGCATCGTTGTTATCATTTATCCTGACCATCCTGGTAAGCAGATTCACAGGTACGGACGACGTCCTCTTAAGAAACTCCATCCTGATCATCCCTTCCATCCTCACCATAACCCGTGAGATCGTCTTTGCCGCCACGTTCATCCGCAACAAGACGCGCGAAAAGGTCTTCAGGGGCATCTATCTGTTCAACTTCATAAACATTCTTACGATTATAATCGCCAACGTGACCACCATCATGGGCAGCATATTCCCGATCCCTGACATCGCGGCCCTCATCACGAGCTCCATAATAAGCCTCGTCCCCGTATTCTATGCGATCTACATCCTTATATGCGTCAACAGGGCGGGGGAAGATAACGAAGAGACAGAAGTAAAGGATAAAGCGATAGATCTCGAATGATCCTGCTGCCTCTTAAATGGATTCCTGTCATTAATGACAATTCCCATTCCGGAACATACCGATATACCTTTACGACAGTACCCCTGTCGATATGTAATTCATCACCGCAACCAGAGCGCTTATAAGGACCAGTGTCCCAAGCACTGCTGCGTGCTTTTTTCTCTCGCTCACCAGCGTTGCGACAAACTCTCTTATGAACGCATTAACCCAGAAATACCTCTTGGTCTTGCTGCCTATCCCTTCCATCTTTATCCCCAGCGTGCTTGCGAGCATCCCCGCCCTGAACACATGGTAATTGGTAGTGGACAGAGCAACCTTCGAACAGTCTCCGCCGGCCGACTTAATGAGCTCAGAAGACAGCAGTATATTCTCCCTGGTAGTAGTGGAACGGGTTTCAGCAAGTATCTGTGATGCAGGGATCCCTATGCTGAGAAGATAGTTCTTAATTGCCTCACCCTCAGCAATGACCTCATCAGATCCTTTGCCGCCTGACGGCACGAAAATAATATCCTTCCCGGTCGCCTCTTTCTGCATCCTGGAGAACTCTACGGCCCTGTCAGCCCTGGACTGCAACAGCTTTGTCAGGCTGCCGTCCTTACGGATCTGGCATCCTAATATCAGGATATAGTCCTTATCAAATGAAGGCACATGCCTTGCAGCCTTTACCCCCAAAACGATGGTTCCCACAAGTATGCAGACGAAATAAACACTGGCAGATCCGCACACATTCTCAATGAACATACCTATGAACCTGCCGGGACCGGACCATTTGTGAACATCAATGATGGAACTATTCTGAAGATAACGTGAAACAGCAGAAGGCAGCACCGCAGCAACGAGCAGCGCAACCCCCAGGAAGAACCCCAGCATATTTCTAAGAGAACGTCCTTCTCTTATCATGAGCTTTATATTGCTGACCATGGTAAGGACTGACAGCGCAAGAGCGGCAGGCAAGGTGAGAAGTGCAATAAAACCCAATATTTCAAGCGCATTGGCAGGAATATCTATAAGCCCCACACGATAATTAAGGAATAGAGACAGCCCCATGTTCACGACAGGCCCTGCCATGAACAGCAAGATGCCCGCGAGCAGTATGCATCTGTACTGATACATATTTTCCCTGACCGCCACCATGTACCGGTATAATAGATCGAGCATTACCAGCACCAGATAGACGAAAACGCACAGACGCACAGCAAATGCCCCGTTAAAGATACCAAAGTAGTCATTCTGCGTTATGAGCCCTGACTTATGGACATACAAGACCACAAGTCCCGGGCGCTGGGATAAGGGGATGTCCTCATCGCTGTTAAACTCAAGATATACTCTTCCGGGCCTTACCGCCTTAACAGGCACGCACACCGTATTGCCCGTAACTGTTACGCAGCCGACATCGACAAACCCTACGCTGTCAGACGTGACACTTGCAGTCAGTCCTGCCTCATAAGGTAAAGGCTCGTTCAGATCCACCTTGGCAACATACTCATCGCCAACGATGCTTACATATATCCAGCATCCCACAGCCAAGACAATTGCAAGCAATACAAACTTAAACCGAAACAATCTCTCCAAAACAAAAAACCTCAACAAAAACGATCACAGTTAATTTAGCATATCTTCGAAAATAATGCGCGAAAAGAGGCAGAGTGAGAAGCAGCATTAACTGAGTTTTTGCATCACAATAGCATGCCTTTAGATGTCTGTTCAGGACATTGGTAAATACAAGAAAAAAATCTCGACAGGCTATTGAACAACCGCCATGGAGATGCTATAATACTGCCAACAGGTGGTTGAGCAACCGCCTGAATCTGGAAAGAGGAGGATAAAAATGAGAATTCAATTTTCGGTAAATGAAAGTGAGCATCAGAAGCTTCAGGAATTGGCTGCAAAGGATGGATATCCGGATGTGCACACCTACTGCAAAGATACATCGCTTCAGCAGCGTACTTACGCGGAGCTCTGGGAAAGAGTAGTAAGCGGCATCGCTAAGATTGGTGACGAAGAATTTCGCCTCAGAGACCTGATAGCGGCTCCGCCGGCTAATCTCGGAGTGAAGCTGTTCCGTAATCAGGCTGCCCTTGGTATTACCAAGGTAAGAGAAGAAAACGGAACAGATGTATACAAGAAGATCTGATCCCTATCTGTATTACCCATGTTGATCTCTATCGTGGCGAGTGTAGTAGCATATTACATTTGCAAGTGGCTGGATAGGGATTGAAGACAACCGGCCAAAACGAGCTAAGCCCTCGTAAAAAGGCGTAAGAAAACCCCGGAGCGGCAACTCCGGGGTTTTTGTATGACCTATGAGATCATATTAGCGCTCTGCTTGGCATAATTATAACACCGCATTCATTGTTTGCAATATAACTTCATATTACAGCCCCCGATGGGCACATGATCATACAAAGATGCTATAATCTAGTTATCTCATCTTAAGGACTTTAACATGAAAAAATGGGATAAAAGCTACACCTATGCGATAGTGACCGTCGTTGTCTTTGCGGCCTTGTTTGCCGGAGCGCACGCTCTTGATAACAGGAACTTCAAGTTCGATGGCAGCGATAAGGTCCGGGAACAGTTGGAAGATTGGGATCCGTATGAGGCGGAGACAAAGGAATCTCAAATATCAGATGGTGAGATCCTGTTCTATTCAATAAGCCATCTTGACCAGTTCGGCGGATTTACCATCTACCGTGAAGACAAAGATCCCAAGTGCCGTTTCCTTAACAGCGATATTGAATCAGCAAGTGACATCGGCGTCATTGCCGTTCTCTACTACGACCGTGACAAAACAGATTCCTACACCAACGGCGCAGCTGCGTTCAGAGTCAAATGCACGATCTACATCTTAGATCCGGACACCCTTGATATCCTTGCAACAGACTCAGTCAGCGGCCCGGCACCTGCCTCAACAACATCAGGCGGCGACAGATACGGCTCCTTCCCCAGCATTGCAGACTGCAGGAACAAAGCTGAAGAATTGGTGGAGGAGATGAAGGGTTAAAGGTGAGAAGTACCTGAACACCTAATTGCGAATTGTTCCGTTAATCCATATTAGTCAAACTATGATTTAACTTAGTTATTTTGCTGCAAATGACTAAAGTGAGAATGCTTTTTGATCAATTGAAGATATTGGCGATTGTGATACAATAAAACATAAGAAAATCATAATATGGGGTAGATTGTATGTTAGTTTATTCCGGCATAAAAGAAGATTTTCTTCACAGTGTTGAAGACGATTCTATAGCGAAGATAATTGAGAATACTATATATGAAAAGATGGGCAGGAAAACTCCACACAGTGAGTATGTATCTTGGGAGAATTCTCTCAAGAACATGTATATCGTGATGAATGATTCTCAGATCCCGAACGATTCAGGAGTAGCCATTGAGTACAACATTCCCCAAACATCGAAACGTGTAGATTTTATTGTGACTGGATACGATGGAACAGGCATACCTTCCGCAGTGATTATCGAATTAAAACAATGGGAAAAACTTAAGGCAATTCCAGGTGTTGATGCGCTGGTAGAAACATATACCGGGAATGCAATGAGGCAAGTCGTTCATCCGTCATATCAGGCTTGGTCATACGCTCAGCTTATAAAAGATTACAATGCTACAGTACAGGATATGCGAGTCAACATAGATCCGTGTGCATATCTGCATAATTACTTGAGAGTGAACAACGATCCGATTGATAGTGGGTGGTATGACGATTATTTGAAAGATGCACCTGCATTTACCAAAGGTCAAAACAAGCAGTTGCGAGATTTCATTAAGAGACGCATAGTAAAAGGCGATAATAAACAGGTACTATACTATGTTGACCAAGGAAGGATACGTCCGTCTAAGAGTCTTCAGAACTCGATTGCAAAAATGCTTCAAGGCAATACTGAGTTCATCATGATCGATGAACAGAAGGTTGTATATGAAGAGATCATCAGGCTATCTGAGTTGTGTCAGAAGGACGGACTGAAGCGCACAGTTATCTGCAAAGGCGGTCCCGGTACTGGAAAAACCGTAATTGCTGTTAATCTGCTTGCTGAGTTAACTCAGCGTAATCAACTTGTTCAGTACGTTTCCAAGAATAGTGCGCCAAGGCTGGTCTATCTGAGAAAACTCAAAGGTGTAATGAAAAAGAGCAGTGTCGATAATATGTTCAAGGGATCGGGAAGCTATACAGAAGCTCCCAATAACATGGCGGGGACTCTTATAGTTGATGAAGCCCACAGACTTAATGCCAAATCAGGAATGATCCATAACTTAGGTGAGAATCAGATCAAAGAAATAATCCATGCGTCTTTGTGCAGTGTGTTCTTTATCGATGAAGAACAGCGAGTAACCATGGATGATATTGGTAGCATTGATCAGATCAGACGATGGGCAAGGGAAGAGGGTTCTGAAGTTTACGAGATGGAACTCGTATCACAGTTCAGATGTAACGGATCAGATGGGTATCTTGCCTGGCTTGATGATGTTCTGCAGATCCGCGAAACGGCAAATACGGATTTAGAAGATATTGATTTTGATATCAGGATCTGCGATACGCCGGGCGAAGTTCGTGATTTAATCTTTGAAAAGAATAGAAACACAAATAGGGCAAGAATACTTGCAGGTTATTGCTGGAACTGGGAAAAGAGCCAAGCTGATAACACAGATTATCATGACATTAAGATCGGTGACTTTGAAATGAGTTGGAACCTTGAGCACGGTGAGCCTTTTGCAGTTTCAGATACCTCGGTTAATGAAATTGGATGTATTCACACATCACAAGGTCTTGAGTTTGATTATGTTGGTGTGATCATTGGTGAAGATATAAGGTATGAGAACGGAGTAGTTATAACTGACTTTACTAAAAGAGCAAAAACGGACTACTCGCTAAAGGGTATAAAGTCAATGTATAAGCAAAACCCTGAAGAAGCTCAAAAGCGGGCTGACGAGATAATTCGAAACACATACCGCACATTACTTACACGTGGTATGAAAGGCTGCTATATCTATTGTGTAGATCCTGAACTTGAGAAGTATTTGAAAGAAAGATTGAAGACTATATAGAATCAACCATATTTACTCATAGGTCCAACTTGACGAAGAGCTTTTAAGATCCTGATGTATAAACTCTGTAGAATGCTTGCTTATATGTTGCGTTTTGCGAGCGGACATCATCCTGAAATTATGTCGTAGCAAGTATCAAGCTCGCCTATTATTTCCTTGTAGTACTTGGCATCACTAGAGTTCATATTGCTTTTCTTGCGCTCAAAGGCTTCGTTAATAATACTTATGTCTTCTTTTAAGTTTTCTTGAATTTGCTCGAATTCATTTGAATCATTAAGAATGCTGTCGAGAACACATTTCGCATATACTGCAAGTTTTGTGCATTCTCTGCTAACGCGTTCGAACAGGTCGTCATTTGTCTTAGGTGGGACAATACGAGTGTCTTCATCGTAAGGATCATAGTCAAAGAAGTAGTCGTCTTCATTGTCCAGAATATCAGATGGTAAACTAATCGATTCTTCTAAGTCTTTTATTCCCTTATCCATTTTTTGTCTACCGCTAATTACATACAGATATTTGTCATACTGTTCA
>CAMHSJ010000020.1 GCA_946187935.1 uncultured Clostridia bacterium | reverse complement strand
TAACTAAGGAGATTATTATGATTACTGCAGGCGATTTCAGAAACGGTATGTGTTTCGAGATGGACAACCAGGTCTATCAGGTAGTTGAATTCCAGCATGTTAAGCCTGGTAAGGGCGCTGCTTTCGTAAGAACAAAGTATAAGAACGTTAAGACAGGTTCTGTTGTTGAGCGTTCCTTCAACCCTAACGAGAAGTTTGAGCAGGCTCAGCTTACAAGACGCGATATGCAGTTTATCTATGCAGACGGCGATCTTTACTACTTCATGGATCAGGAGTCTTATGAGCAGACACCTATCCCTTCAGACAAGATCGGTGATGCTATCAAGTTCCTCAAGGAAGAGATGATCTGCAAGGTCGTTTCCTACAAGGGCGACATTTTCCAGGTTGAGCTTCCTATCACTGTTGAGCTCGAGATCACTGAGTGCGAGCCCGGCGTAAGAGGCGATACGACAAACAACGCTACTAAGTACGCTACACTTGAGACAGGTGCAGTTGTTAAGGTTCCTCTCTTCGTTAACCAGAATGAGGTTATCAGAGTAGATACAAGAACAGGCGAGTACCTGGAAAGAGCATAAGCCTTAGTCTTTAAGGCCCGGATATTGACATGGAGAATAACACAAGCACCGAATCTATCAAGGGCGACCGTTCAATGACGCAGGGTTTTGTAGCCCAGTATGCAGCTGAAGCAGCGCTTCAGGTAGACGGTGTTGTGTCTCTTGTCCCTTCCTTTGCGGTTGCACTTAAGGAGAAAGCCGGAGTTGTTCACGACGGCAAAGGGGTAAGAGTTGTATTCGATGAGACAGATGACAATTCGGTATCCATAACCTGTTATCCTGTAGTTAAGTTTGGCAAGATCATTCCTGAGATCGCCTGGCTTATACAGGAGAAGGTTAAAGGCGATGTTGAACGCTTTACCGGACTTAATGTCGACACAGTGGATGTTTACGTCTGCGGAGTTCAGGAGAGTAAAGAACCTGATGACGTATCTTCTGCCAGCGAGAAGGGGGATTCGGAATAATGAACGGATTTATCAGATTCTTGATGTTTATCTATTCGGTGCTCATCGCCGTGTTATCCGTCGTTTTATTATATGCGCTCATTGATGACGGCATCTTTGCAGATCTTCTCTCCCCTCTGTCTGCCGTTGTTACGGGCCCCATCAGCCGCTACGTATATTTTGCGGTGCTGATGCTTTTTATCGTTACTTCGATCTTTTCCATTACCAATTCGATCACATACAGCAGGCTCAATAAGACCAGGCTCAGAAAGACTGAGATCGGTTCTGTTGATATCGGTGCAGATGCCATAGAGAGCATCGCCCTTAATTCCGCCAAGTCTGCACAGGTCGGCATTAAGAACGCAAGATGCCATGTTTCACCGGGTAAGAACGGTGCGATCAAGGTCAATCTCTCATGCGTTCTGTATTCAAATGTTGAGATCCCTTCTTCCATGAGCAAGGTCCAGGAGAAGGTCAAGAAGGATATCGAGAGATACACAGGTATCATTGTAGAGACGGTATTTGTAAGAGTTTCCAGAGTTGAGGCTGCTCAGGCAAAGGTTGAGAGCAGATAAGATATGGAGAGGTTCCTGTCCAAATTATTCGAGAAGATGAAGAACACAAAGGCCGGTGGCATCTTTGCGTTCATTTTCTTCGTTATCGCGATCCTCTGGTGCATCTTCGGATTCTTAAAGATGCTCTTTATCGTTCTGTTTACCGCAACAGGATTTTTCGTAGGATCTTTCCTTTTCTACGATAACAGCAAGTTTAAGAAATTCCTTGACAGGATACTGCCTCCCGGGAGGTTCAGATGAGCAGGATAGAAACACGCGAACAGGCTTTCAGATTTCTCTTTCAGGTGGGATTCAGGACGGATCCCGTTGCTGATCAGCTTAATGACTTCAAGGAGAATAACCCTGAGGTTACAGAAGATCCTGTATTCTTTACCGATCTTATCTATGGTGTCATTAACAACAGGGAAGAGATAGACGAGAAGTTTGTCCCTTTCCTTAAGAAGTGGAAGCTCGAGAGGCTTCCTCTTACAGACAGGGTCATCCTTGAGATAGCTGTATATGAGATCCTCAATATGGATGACATTCCCACGAGCGTTTCCATTAACGAGGCAGTTAAACTTGCCAAGAAGTATGGTGCTGACAGTTCTTCCTCTTATATCAACGGTGTTTTGAGCACCTTCGAGAAGAGCCTGTAAGATGTATCAGTTTAATAATGTAACGCACCTTAATGATTTCATTAAGGAATATATAAATAACAATAAATATCTTAGAGATATCAGGCTTACTGCAGAGATCTCCCAGTACACATTAACAAGAAAGAATACAGCGTATTTTACGGTCAAGGACGCCACTAGTGTTCTTAACTGCGTTATGTTCAGTGAAGGCGTAATGCTCCTGGATTTTGATCCCCAGCCGGGTGACAAGGTCACGATAGACGGTTCGATCGGCTATTACAGGGAAGCCGGCAAGCTCCAGTTCTATGTAAACTATATGGTCAAAGCAGGTGCAGGTGATCTTCATGAGCAGTATAAGAAACTCTTTGCCAAGCTCCAGAATGAAGGCCTTTTCGATCCTTCCATAAAGAAAACACTGCCTTTGCTGCCTAAGCGCATAGGTCTTATCACATCGCCCACGGGCAAAGTTAAGTCTGATGTCATAAATACCATGCGCCAAAGGAATCCTCATTTTGACATAGTACTTTATCCTGCATCGGTCCAGGGCGAAAACTGTCCTGCTGAAGTGTGTGCCGGGATAGACTATTTTATGGAGAAAAAGGACGTCGATGTCATTATCATCGCAAGAGGCGGCGGGTCCTACGATGAGCTGTTCTGCTTTAACGATGAGATGCTCGCCAGGAAAGTTTTTGCCTGCAATATTCCCGTCATCTCCGCTATTGGACATGACGAAGATTATACGATCCTTGATTATGTTGCTGATTTCAGGGCAGCTACTCCGACCGGGGCCGGAAACTGCGTTATAGGAAGCTATACTGAGCTTAATAATGACCTTAATAATCTCCTGCTGACACTGGATATGACTTATACCCAGTATCTTAAGAATAAGAGAAACAGGCTTGAGAGCCTTAAGAATCACAAGGCTCTATATTCCACTGAAACGTATTTTGAGAATCAGAGGATACTCGTAAGCCAGCTTAAGAGTTCAATGTCTGATTCGATGATCCGCCATGTGGATGACGGCCGGAAAGATCTTAAGAGCATCTTAGGGCAGCTTGAGTCACTTAATCCGTCAAATGTATTAAGCAGAGGATATTCATATGTTTCCGATAATGACGGTAATACGATAGAATCAGTAGATAAGATAAACAAGGGTGACAGGATAACTGTTGTTTTTGCAGACGGCAAGGCAGATGCAACTGTTACGGATAAGACTAAGAAGACGGAGGGTAAGCAAAATGCCTGCTAAGAAGATAACATACGAAGAAGCGATAGAAGAGCTCCGCAAGATAGTTAACACTCTTAACGAGGGTAAGGTCTCTTTAGATGAATCCATTAAGCTCTACGAAAGAGGTATTGAGCTTGCTAACATCTGTGATAAGAAGCTCAAGGAAGTAGAAGAGAAGGTAAGCATAATAAATAAAGAAAACGGCAGTGAAGACCCTCTTAACATCGAAGGAGATGAGTGATCATGTCTGATATATCAAGCCTTATAAGATCATGTGATGAGTGGATCACCCCTGAACTCCTGAAAGTGTTCGATCAGTCTGATTCTTCTGATATTACCGTAAAGGCTGCCATGTACAGTCTTATGGCTGGCGGCAAGAGGATCAGACCTCTCATGATGAAGATGACATTGGAGATGATAGGCAAACCCGGGATCGAGCCTGATGTCAGATACTATGCTGCAACGCTCGAGATGATCCATACATATTCTCTTATCCACGACGATCTTCCTGCCATGGATAACGATGACTTAAGAAGGGGCAAACCTACTTGCCATAAGGCATTCGGAGAGGGTTTTGCAGTCCTTGCAGGAGATCTTCTTCTGAATTCTGCCTGTGAGAGACTTCTTAAGACCGCGATGGAAAAGCCTGAGTATTCTTATGCTTCATATATGATGGCAAAGCTTGCAGGTATTGACGGGATGATCGGCGGACAGAGCATAGACCTTGCTTCTGAAGACAAGAAGATAAGCCTTGACCTTCTCGTAGAGCTTCAGGATAAGAAGACCGGAGCGCTTATAAGATCAGCTATAGTAACTCCTTACTATCTTGCAAATAAGACTACTGCTGTTTCTGCTTCAGATGATGCTGTTCTTGCTCTTTTGCTCAAGCTCTCATCTCATATCGGTCTCATCTTCCAGATCAAAGACGACATCCTTGATGTCACATCTTCTGCTGAAGTATTAGGCAAGAACGTCGGCAAGGATGAAAGAGATGAGAAGTCCACTTTCGTTACTCTTCTTGGCTTTGATGAGGCAGTCTCACGTCTTAACCTAGAAGCTGAGGGCGCCATGGAAGTTCTAAGGCAATTAGGAGATATCGGTTATAATACATCTGACTATGAAGTCTTGATCGATTATCTTGTAAACAGGGACAAATAAAAAAGATGGACTATAAGATACTGGGCAAAGATACATCGCCGGAGGCGCTTAAGGCACTGTCTTCCAAGGACAGGGAAGTGCTGTGCTCTGAGCTCCGCGATAAGATACTTGATACCGTTTCCAAAAGAGGCGGTCATCTTGCATCTAACCTCGGCGTTGTTGAGCTTACGGTAGCGCTGCTTTCTGTATTTGATTACAGGAAGGACAGTATAGTCTTTGACGTTGGTCATCAGTCTTATTCCTATAAGCTTCTGACAGGACGTTTCGATAAGTTTGATACTTTAAGACAGAAGGGCGGTATCTCAGGCTTTCCCAGGATCAACGAATCCCCCTATGACAGCTTTGATACCGGTCACAGCTCGACTTCGATATCAGCGGCTCTCGGTATGGCAAGAGCAAGAGACCTCGATAAGAAGGACAATTATGTTGTTGCCGTCATAGGTGACGGTGCCATGACTGGCGGCCTCTCTTATGAAGCTCTAAATGATGCGGGACACTCCAAGACCAAGATGATAATTATCCTTAACGATAACGAGATGAGCATCGATAAGAATGTCGGCGGTTTCTCAAGGTATCTTTCAGGTGTCCGTATCTCGAGCGGCTATATCTCAGCCAAGGCAACAACCGAGTCATTCCTTAAGAAACTCGGCATAGTCGGACGTTTCTTTATCAAGGTCATACTTGCCATCAAGGATTTCTTCAGATTCCTTTTATACAGGAAAAAGCCTTCGATGTTCGAGGATCTTGGCCTTGTCTACTATGGTCCCGTTGACGGACATAACACTGAGGACCTCATAAAGGCCCTTGAAGCTGTTAAGGATATCAACCATCCTGTGTTGATCCATATAGTTACGAAGAAGGGCAAGGGTTATCTTCCCGCTGAGAATAACCCGTCCGATTATCATGGCGTCGGACCCTTTGATCTTGAGACAGGTGTTAATAAGACAGGCAAGGGAAGCTATACATCAGCTTTTGCAGGCGCTCTTCTTGGTATTGCAGCAGATAATCCCAAGGTCGTTGCTGTTACGGCGGCAATGTCTCAGGGTACGGGTCTCGACAGCTTTTCGATGAAATTCCCTTCGAGATTCTTCGACTGCGGCATAGCTGAAGGTCACTGCGTCACGATGGCAGGAGGACTTGCGGTCAAGGGCTATATCCCGGTTGTTGCGATCTATTCCTCATTTCTTCAGAGAGCTTATGATGAGATGATCACTGATGTATGCTTCATGAACCTTCATGTTGTCTTTGCGATTGACAGGGCAGGTTTTGTAGGTCAGGATGGTCACACGCATCACGGTCTTATAGACCTTTCATACTTGAACTCCATGGAGAACATGACAGTGTTCGCTCCAAGAGACTATAAGGATCTTAGAAACTGCTTAAACTATGCGGTTAATGTCTGCACGGGTCCTATTGCTGTAAGATACCCGAGAGGAGCTTCGCCTTTTGAAGCGACCGGTCCTTTGTACGAAGATCCTGATGACTGCATCAAGCCTCATATAGTTCAGGACTACGGAACTGATTTTGCCATCATCTCCATTGGCAAGATGTGCAGAGAAGCTGACTTTGCTATTGAGGAATTATATAAGAGCGGCATCAAGGGAAGGCATATCAATCTGTCTTATGTTAAGCCTTTGCCCAAGAAGGAACTCGATGAAGCCCTTACAGGTATCAAGACAGTGTTCACATTAGAAGAAGGCATCATGAGCGGCGGCGTAGGTGAAGCGATCATAAGAGGCCTCGGAGCTCTTAACAAGGGCTATAAGATCTATGACTTTGCTGTCAAGAATACACTTATAAAGGCATCTTCGCCTGACGATCAGCTTAAGACAGCAGGTATTGACGGAGAGAGTATTCGGACTAAAATAGAGTGCATACTTATGCAAAAGAATGTATAATTGCATTACTATAGATCCGAAAGAAGTCTTACGTCATGAATTACGCGATAGTATCTAACTCTAACAGGGATACAGATTATGAGGTAGCCGTTAAGGCAGCGGACATAATAATGTCTGCGGGCGGCACCGTTGTCATGGAGAAAGAACTTGAGTCTGTTCTGTCTGGCAGGGTTCCTTCAGGCGTTGTTTTCGAGTCCTTTACCAAAGCTGATATCAAGACGATCATATCCATAGGCGGAGACGGCACGTTTCTTTCCGTTGTGGCACGATACAGAGAACTTGATTGTGAGTTTATAGGCATCAACAAAGGTTCCATTGGTTTCCTTACAGAGATCAATGTCGAGGATATGACTAATGATCTTACCAGGCTTGTTAATGGGGATTATAAGACAATCTCAAGGACGCAGTTAGATGTTAAGGTCTATAACAAAGACGGAGAGCTTAAGGGAAGTGATGTCTGCCTTAATGACTGCATGATCGTAAGAGGAGTCAAGCCTCATGTTACAAGGCTTGAACTCTACATAGACGGTCAGAAGGTCGAGAAGTTCTACGGTGACGGACTTCTTGTATCCACGGCAACCGGTTCATCTGCTTATTCTCTTGCAGCAGGCGGACCTCTTCTGATGCCTGACATGAAGGATATGTTGGTCACCCCTATATCTTCCCACACATTGTACGGACTTAAGTATGTGGCAGGACCTGAGAGCGTAGTTAAGATCGTCGTTGATCAGTTTGAGACAGCTCCTATAATCTGTCCTGACGGACGTGATTTCATAGCACTTGAACCCATGGATTCCATAATCATCACAAGATATTCCAAAGTGCTGAGGACAGCAACGCTCAAGACTGACAACTTCTTCAGTGATGTAAGGAAGAAGATCGTAAGGAGAGGTTCCTTCTATGAAAACAGTTAAGAACTCAAGACAAGAACTGATTATAAGGCTCATCAAGGAGCACGATATCTCTACTCAGGAAGAACTGACTAATCTTGTGAGGAAGAGCGGTTTTGAAGCCACGCAGGCTACCTGCTCAAGAGATATCAAGGAACTCGGCATCATAAAGATAACGATGCCTAATAATACGACCAAATATGCAGTCCTGGACAGGACCGGAGATGTTGCACCGGGAAGACTGCTTTCAGTCTTTGCCAACTCTCTTGTTTCAGTTAAGGCTGCAATGAACCTCATTGTAATAAAGACACTTCCCGGTATGGCTCAGGCTGCTGCATCAGCTCTTGATTCCATCCATCTTGAGAACTGCGTCGGCACCATAGCAGGTGACGATACGGTTTTTGTGGCTGCAACAGGGATCGAAGAGGCACAGGCTCTCGTTAAGACGATCCGTGACATGATGGATACGGGTGTGGATCTGTCGGGAAGGGTGTAAATGCTTCTAAGACTTGAGATCAAGGATTTCGCCGTCATTTCCAATATTACCTTCGAACCTTCATACGGGCTTAATGTCATAAGCGGAGAGACAGGTGCGGGCAAGAGTCTTATCGTTGATGCGATAAGTCTTATCTTAGGCGGCAAGGCTTCCAAGAACCTTATCAGGACTTCATCTCCCACATGCTTTGTCGAGGCTTGTTTTGATGTATCCGAGCTTAACGACAGCGAATTCAAGACTATCCTTACAGATTCGGAGATCGAGCCAGATGACGGCATGCTCTATATAAGCAGGACGATCTATCAGAACGGCAAGTCGATCGCCAGGATAAATGGCAGATCGGTGACTCTTAATGTCCTTAAGGATATTGCTTCTTTCTTAGTTGATATCCATGGCCAGCACGACACTCAGAAAATCTTTGACGAGAGATCCCATGTCAGGCTCTTAGACAGGTTCGGCGGCGATAAGATAGGAGATCTGTATTCCGCATACACCCGGAAACTATCTGAATATAAGGAGATAGTAACAAAGATCAAGGAGATATCAGCATCTCCTGATTATCTTGATAAGCGCAAGGAATACCTGGAGTTTGTGATCAGTGAGATCGATGAAGCAGGTTTTAAGGAAGGCGAAGAAGAAGCCTTATATGAGAAGAAACAGAAGATCGTGAACAGCGAGAAGTCTGCTCTTGGTCTGTCTGAGGCATCAGATCTGTTGTCAGGCGGTGAATACCAGTCTCCCGTACAGCAGATCCTTCAGGCTTCAAAGGTCCTTTCGGAAGTTGCCGCAAGAGACGAACAGTATAAAGATCTTGCCAAGGACTTAGAGAGCCTGTCTCTTGATCTTGAATCTGCCGCATCAGACATCAGCAAGATCTTGGATGATCTCGATTACGATCCTGAGATCAAATCAGGAATAGAGCACAGGATAGGTCTTCTCTACGATCTTAAGGCCAAGTACGGTTCTGATATCAAAGCCATCAACGAATTCCGTAATAAGGCAAAGGAAGAGCTTGATGCCATAGACAGCAACAAGGATCTGTTAGCAGAACTAAGATCCAAGAGCAAGAAGATAGAAAAAGACCTCATTGAAGTTTCGGCAAAGCTTTCCGAAGAAAGGAAAAAGGCTTCCAAGAAACTCTCAAAAGAGATCGTTAAGGAATTAGAAGACCTGGAGATGCCTTCAGCTATCTTCGAAGTCAGCTTTACTGAGCACGAGAAAGCAAGGTATTTCTCTTCAACGGGAACGGAAGATATTGCATTCAGGTTCAGCGCGAATCCGGGACAGGAAGTAAGACCTCTTTCAGCGATCGTATCAGGCGGTGAGGCATCCAGGATAATGCTCGCTGTCAAGAACATACTGAGCAGATGCGATGTTACGCCGACTCTTATCTTCGATGAGATCGATACAGGTGTTTCGGGCAAGGCCAGCGAAGCTATCGCAAGAAAGCTTATGTCGATATCATCAGACCATCAGGTGCTCTGTGTTACTCATACAGCCCAGATAGCAGCAGCTGCTGACTGCAACTTCAAGCTCTCCAAGGAGATCAGGAATAACAATACGGTTACCACATGCACAGTGTTAGATCCTGAATCCAAGATCAAGGAGGTCTCGAGGCTTCTTTCAGGTTCTGACAAGGATTCGTCAATACGACTTGCCAATGATCTTATAGAATCATTCGGCAAATAAAGAAGAGAACGCTTCAGGGATATCCAAACAAAATTCCCTATATGTCCCAGCCATTGGATCAAAGAACTTAAGATAAGAGCAGTGAAGAGCGAGCCTTCCTACTTTCTGATCGACCGAGGACGCATTAGGGTATCTGTCACTTGGATTATCAATAGAACAAGGCCCGTAGAGACCGTCACCGGCCAGAGGATGTCCCATAAATGTCGAATGGCACCTGATCTGATGACATCTGCCTGTAATGAGCCTGTACTCTACAAGGGACAGATCCAGTTCTTCGTTATACTTAAGTGTCTTATAGACAGTCTGCGATTCTCTTCCGTCGGGGCGGCAGTCTCTTATCATGACAGAGCCTTCGCGCCTTGCAATCGGCTGATCGATAAGACCTTCAGGCGGCTCAAATCTTCCGAAGCAAACTGCAGTATATCTCTTCTCGAAATCACCATATTGATGAAGCGTGTTATGAGCATAGCCGCACTTGGCGATCACTATTAGCCCTGATGTCTCGCGGTCAAGCCTCATTACGGGATGAAGAGTCCTGTCGCTAAGCCTTGTTATCAGAGAATCATCAAGGTGTCCGTGGGTAGGGTGGGTCACTATGCCTGACGGCTTGTTTACCACCGCATACCATTCGTTCTCGAAAAGGATATCTATCTCAGGGCATCTTCTGAGCATAAAGTCAGTATCCCCAAGCTCAAGATAGAGTTCATCGCCTTCGTGAACAGGATCAACGACTCTTGTATGAACGCCGTTAACATTGACAACACCATTTGTCTTAAGGTGCTTGATCATGCCGCTGCTCATAAGGAACTTTTTGCTCAAAACCGTCTTAATATCGCAGTTATCGTATGTTTTAGGCACTATATATCGTATTTTCATTCATTTATTCTATCAAATGTTGACAATCTTTGCTTTTATTTCTACAATACTTAATGGCTTGTCAGAGCCATTTACAACGTTCTTTGACAACTAAATACATATTGGAGGTGAGTACCAACGTGCCACATACTGATTTTCAGTTAGTTTTAACTGGGATCGTTGCTTTGATACTTGGTATTCTTTTTGGCCTTGCAGTTGCTACAGTATATTTCAAGAAGGGATTATCCCAGGATCAGAAAAGACTGGAGGAAGATAAAGCCAGAGCACAGGAAGATGCAAATGCTTTATTGGCAAACAGCCAGAAGGAAGCCGAGAACAATAAGCGCGATCTGCTTTTGCAGGCAAAAGAAGAAGTCTCCCGCATGCGCAGCGAGTTAGAGCGTGAAGCAAGGGAGAAGAAACAGGAGATTGCAAAAGAGAGAAGCAGACTTGAGCAGAAGGAAGAGAACATCGCCCGTACTGAAGCAAGCTGTGAACGCAAGATGGAAGAGATCGAGAAGAAGCAGGCTAACGTTGCTGAACTCGAAGCTAGAGCTAAAGATTACGAATCCCGTAAGAAGAGCGAGCTTGAGAGAGTTTCAGGACTTAGCATTGCAGAAGCGAAATCTATGGTCTTGGACGAAGCACAGCGTGAATACAGTCATGACATGGCTCTTATGCTCAAGCAGATGGAAGAGAAGACTAAGCAGGATGCTGATAAGGTTGCCAAAGACATCATTGTCAATGCGATCCAGCGTTATGCATCCGATTATGTCTCCGAAGTCACCGTTTCAGTCGTAAATCTTCCCAACGATGAGATGAAGGGAAGGATCATCGGTCGTGAAGGCCGTAACATCAGAGCGATAGAAACGATCACGGGCGTTGATCTGATCATCGACGATACACCTGAAGCGATCGTTCTGTCATCTTTTGATCCTATCAGAAGAGAGATCGCGAGACTTACCATTGAGAAGCTCGTTGTTGACGGAAGGATCCACCCCGCAAGGATCGAAGAGATGTCTAACAAAGCTAAGAAAGAGCTTAGCCAGACTATCAAATCCGAGGGTGAGAAGGCTGCATTTGATACAGGCGTAATGAATCTTCACCCCGAGATCATCAAACTTCTCGGAAGACTTCATTACCGTACATCATACGGCCAGAACGTGCTTCAGCATTCCATAGAGGTTTCCTGGCTTGCATCAATGATGGCTGAAGAGCTCGGGCTTGATTCTAATCTTGCCAAGAGAGCGGGCCTTCTCCACGATATCGGTAAGGCAGTCGACTTCGAACAGGAAGGAACACATGTACAGCTTGGTGTAGAGATAGCCAAGAAGTACCACGAATCGCCGAATGTTATCAACTGTATCGAGGCACACCATGGTGATGTTGATCCTCTCTCGCCTGAAGCAGTTCTTGTTGCTGCAGCAGATGCCATATCAGCTGCAAGACCCGGAGCCAGAAGAGAAAATCTTGAGACATACATCAAGAGGATCGAGAAGCTCGAGGAGATCGCAACAAGCTTCGAAGGTGTTGAGAAGAGCTACGCTATCCAGGCAGGCAGAGAGATCAGAGTTATCGTTACACCTGATAAGGTAAGTGACGACGAGATGATCCTTAAGGCACGTCAGATCTGCAGAAAAATCGAAGACGAGCTTGATTATCCCGGTCAGATCAAAGTTAATGTCATCCGTGAAACACGTGCAACAGATGTTGCTAAATAATTATTAAACCTAGTACCTTTTATATATTATTTAATCCACGTTAGGATTCACTTCATCCAATTGCAGCAAAAAGAGGCTTTGAGTATTACTCGAGGCCTCTTTTTCTTTATAGAAAATAGTCTTCTTTTATGCTAATCTTTTTTGGTCAAAGGTGGTATTCATTTGAAGATCTGTTTTCTAGGCGACATTGTAGGAGATTCCGGCAGACGTGCGGTCAAGAGCATCCTTCCCGACTTTAAGAGGGATAACGGCATTGACTGCTGTATCATCAATGCTGAGAACAGTGCTCACGGTCTTGGCTGCAACGCTAAGATAATAAGTGATCTCATGAATTTCGGCGCGGATCTGTTTACAATGGGAAACCATACTTTCGCCAAGAGCGGTTTTGATTCTGATATCACCAGATTTGATAACATTGCAAGGCCTTCCAACATAACGCCGTCATGGCCGGGCAGGGATTATGTTCTTTTCGAAAAGAATGGCGAGAAACTTGCTGTTATCAACCTTTTGGGGCAGGTCTCCATGGGCGACGGCGCTGACAATCCCTTTGCAAAGGGTAAAGAACTCTGTCTTTCTCTTAAAGAATCAGGTGTTGATTCGATATTTGTTGATTTCCATGCTGAAGCTACGAGCGAGAAGATCGCACTGGGATATTACCTCGATGGTCTTGCTTCAGTTGTTGCAGGTACCCATACTCATGTGCAGACAGCAGATGAGAGGATCTTAAAGCTCGGTACAGGCTTTATCACTGACTGCGGAATGTGCGGCTCATATGAATCCGTTCTCGGAATGGAAATATCCTGCTCAATAAGAAGGCTTGCATCGAAGCTCCCTTGCAGGTACGAGCCCGCTAATGGTCCTGCTGTTGTTTGTGGTATCATCTTTGAGACTGATAAGAGCGGAAAATGTATTGATATAAGAAGGTTTTGTGAATATGAATGAGCGTAATGCCGGCAGACAATATGTATTGATCTTCACGTTTCTGATGATGCTCCTGGTAATTGCCGACCAGTTCTTCAAGAGGCTGATAAGCTTTAAGATGGAGCTGTTCGAGACCAAGGTCCTTATCAAGGATTTCCTGTCGTTCTACTATTGCACCAATACAGGAAGCGCATTCAGTTTTCTTGCAGATAAAGCCTGGGGAATATATGTATTATCTGGCATATCCCTTGTTGTGGGCATCGTGATCGTTTATATCATGGCTTTTGCTGCCAGAAGGAAGATGTTCCTTATAGCAACGTCTCTTTGCCTTATAGCTTCAGGCGCTTTCGGAAATCTCGTTGACAGGTTTACGCTGCAGCATGTCATCGATTTCATTAGATTTGATTTCAACGGATATACTTTCCCGATCTTTAATTTTGCAGATATCTGTGCGGTCGTCGGAACATTTATGTTTGTCTTTATCGTCCTTCTCGGCAAAGACCGTTTTGACAATTTCTGGGGCGAACTTACGAGTATCTTCAGGAGAAGAGAAGATGCCTGAATTAAGGTTTGTCTCAGAAGTATCAGGCGTTAGGCTCGATGTTTATATATCTTCCAAGAATGACGAGTATTCACGTTCTTATTTCAAGCAGCTCATAAAAGACGGCAAGGTGTTGGTCAACGGCAGCATCCCTTCAAAATCCGGGATTATGCTGGAATCAGGAGACGAGATAGTCATTGACCTTCCTGAAGCTGTCACAACGGAAAATGCTCCTCAGGACATACCGCTTGATATCGTTTACGAAGATTCTGATCTTTTGGTCATCAATAAGCCCCAGGGAATGGTAGTTCATCCTGCTGCAGGTCATGCTGACGGAACGCTCGTTAACGCTCTTCTGGCACACTGCGGAGATGAACTGTCTGATATAAACGGCGTAATAAGACCCGGGATCGTACACAGGATCGATAAGGATACATCAGGTCTTATGCTTGCCTGCAAGAATAATGATACCCATTTGAAACTTGCAGACATGCTCTCAAGACATGAGATAGTAAGAGAATACAGGGCGATAGTATATGGCGTTGTCTCTCCTGACAGGGGAACTGTTGATGCTCCTATCGGCCGCTCTGACAAAGACAGGCGCAAGATGGCAGTAATAAAGGACGGAAAGCCTTCTGTTACTCATTTTGAGGTTGTTAGAAGATATGCTGAGGCTACTGATCTCTCTCTTCTTCTTGAGACGGGAAGGACCCATCAGATAAGAGTCCATATGAGCTATATCGGTCATCCTGTTGCAGGTGACCCCGTATATGCATCAAGAAGGGATAAGTTCGGACTAAATGGCCAGGCGCTTCACAGTGCGAGCGTTACTTTTACACATCCTGCGACAGGCGAGACGATGCATTTTGAAGCACCGCTTCCTTCTTACTATACCGAGCTGCTGTCCAAATTAACCCCTCTTAAAGATTGACGATTCTCACCGTTAGCTTATAATTTTATTATAATTATATTAAGGGGTTTTATGAGCGAACGTATTGAGAATATCAGTGCTTCCGATCTTTCGGTAGTAAACTTCTTTCCCAGGATATCTTCCAAGCTGGATGTTTCACTTGAGATATCAGGTAATGACATCGTTATAGACGGTGCAGACGGCCTTGCCAGATTAAGAGCGAGGAACTGCATAGAAGCTCTTATAGAGTTTTCAAGAGAAGATGAGCTTGATATCAGACTGGTAGATTATGTCATCTACCTTGCAGGTATCGGCAAGATAGAAGAATTCATCAATATGGGAGATGAGGTGTTCTACACGACTCCTCACGGCAGACCTGTTAAGGCTAAGACCATTGGCCAGAGATTCTATATCGATGCTCTTAAGAGATCAGAGCTCGTTATGTGCGCAGGCCCTGCCGGTACGGGCAAGACTTTTTTAGGCGTTGCCATGGCTGTAAAGGCTTTCAGGAACAAGGAAGTATCAAGGATAATCCTTACCAGACCTGCTCTTGAAGCAGGTGAGAGACTAGGCTTCCTGCCCGGTGACATAGAAGAGAAGGTAAATCCTTATATGAGGCCTATCTATGATGCTCTTCAGGCCCTTTTGGGAGAAGAGCTTTTCGAGAGGCTCTATGAGAAGGGAACAATAGAAGTATCCCCTCTGGCATTTATGAGAGGCAGAAACTTAGATGACTGTTTTGTCCTTCTTGATGAGGCCCAGAATACAACGGCAGAACAGATGAAGATGTTCCTTACAAGGCTCGGGCTTAACTGCAGGGCATGTGTCTGCGGCGATTTTACGCAGATAGATCTTCCCAGGGGTGTAACCAGCGGTCTGTTTGATGCCATGAATATCTTGGAAGGTATTGAGGGCGTAAGTCTTGTTACTTTGTCAGGCGCTGATATCGTGCGCAACAGCCTGGTGTCAAGGATAGTTGCCGCTTACGATAAGCGCGACAAGGAGAAGAATAAGGAGAACCGTTATGAGTAAGAAGACCACATCAGGCCGCAGGGTTCTTGGGATCATATCAGTATTCCTGACGATCATCGTTATCATCGGTGTAGTTTTCTATGGTTCACTCCCTGAGAGTTACAGCTACAGGGTCGGCTCCGTAGCTGAGAGCGATATATATGCGCCGAGGACCTTTGTCGATAACTATGAAACAGAAAGACAGGCTGTAATTGCCAAAGGACTTGTTCCTGCAGTCTTTATAAGATCTGATGACATCTCTGATGAGAACATAGATAAGGTCAATGATTTCTTCAGTCTTGCAGAGCAGGAGAGATCTATATTCTCGATAAGAGGAATCTCTGAGAATGATGCGGCAACTGAGCTGTCAGTCAATGTTAAGCAGACTCTCTCATGCGATATAGCTCCTGAAGACCTTATGGTATTCTTCGGCATGAGCTACTCTTCTTTCCGTTATATCAAGGATAAGGCCGTAACGATGGCTGAGCTTATCATGATAGAAGACTTGGATAATGAGGCATTGGCAAGTGAGATCGCTTCGCAGGTCGATTCGTTTAAGCAGTCTTCTCCTTCTTATTCGACATATGCTGATGCCATAGGCATAGTCCTTAACAGTGTAATGCAGCCTAATTCGGTCTTTGACGAGAAGGCAACAGAAGATTCAACCAACAACGCTTATCTTGCTGTTATCAATGATCCTGTCATAGTAAGCAAGGGATCCAAGATAGTATCTTCAGGCGAAGTCATAACCGAGCATATATACAGCAACCTCGTTGACCTCGAGCTCATAAGGAGCAGCGCTTTTAACGTGGTCTTATTGCTCCGTGTGGCTGCTTACATAGCGGTAATAGCATTTGGTCTGTTTGTGTTCAGCCGCGGCTTCGGCGGATCTTTTACGAGCAGTCCGAGAGTTCTGTTCATGATGATAGTTACTTATATCATCCCTGTAGCAGCATCTATATATTTGTCTGAACTGTCAGGGAGATTCTGCATAGTCCTGTTCTTTACGGTTCTCTGTTCGACATACCTTGGAACTTTTGCAGGTTTTGTCCTGTCCGTATCACAGCTCCTTGTCGTATGGCCGATGTATTCGTTTGACCTTGAGGTGCTGTTCATCAACATCATTGCAGTTGTAGTATGTTCCACCATTGCAGGCAGAAGGCATAAGGTCTCATCGAGCGCCACGCTGATACTGATCCCCACATTCGCATCGCTGCTTGCCGCTGTGTCTTATGGTTTCCTTACAGGTCATACAAGAGACGAGTTTATTAACTCGACTATATTTGCCCTTGTCAGCACGATCACATCACTTGTAGCAGCTATCGGTATCATGCCTATCTATGAACTCATAAGCAACACCGCATCTCCTGTTAAGCTCATTGCTTTGAGCCAGCCGGGACAGCAGCTGCTAAAAAGACTCTTCCTTGAAGCCTCGGGTACATATTCCCATTCCATGATGGTCGCTAATCTGTCTGACTCGGCAGCAGAAGCAATAGGAGCTGACGCACTCCTGTGCAAGGTTGCATCTTACTACCATGACATCGGAAAGCTCGAGAATCCCGAGTACTTTACTGAAAACCAGCATGACGGCATTAATCCTCACGATTCATTGCCAATAATGAAGAGTGTCGAGATAATCACGGCTCATCCTGAGAACGGTATCAAGCTCGGCAGGAAGGAACATCTGCCGCAGGCGATCTTAGACATCATAGATGAACACCACGGCACTACATATCCCGGTTATTTCTATAACAAGGCCTTAAACGAAGCCAAGGCCAAGGGTCTTGAAGAACCGAGCATTGAAAACTTCAGATACAGGGGACATATTCCTT
Source organism: uncultured Clostridia bacterium (assembly GCA_946187935.1). GTDB lineage: Bacteria > Bacillota > Clostridia > Saccharofermentanales > Saccharofermentanaceae > Saccharofermentans. Next base: position 13,748 of record CAMHSJ010000020.1, on the reverse strand, counting down.
CTAGCAGGGAGTCTGCTATCGTTATGCTCGCTGATACTACCGAGGCTGCTGTAAGGTCCATGAACCTTCATGATCCGAAGAGTGCCGAGGATCTTATGAGAAAGCTCGTAAAAGCCAAGATTGAGCAGGATCAGCTCATCAATTCAGGACTCTCGTTCGACGATATCGAGAAGGTAATATTAGCTTTTAAGCAGGTCTATGCCGGCTTATTCCATGAAAGGATCAAATACCCTGATGCAAATAAGAACAGTAAATCTTGATCAGCTTACTGATGAGCGTTTTGCTGAAGTAAGCAAGATAGCTTCTGACGTGGCCGGAGTCATATCCACAGGAGACTTCACTGAAGGCTCATTTGATAAATGCCTTAAGAATTCATATTGTGAGCTCTCCTTCGTATCTGATGAGAAGATAAGGGAAGAGAACAAGGAGATGAGACAGATAGATAAGGTTACTGACTGTCTGTCTTTCCCTCTTATCGAGATGAATAACGGAGCTCTGACAAAAGAATTGGAGCAGTGGGATTTTGAGCAGACAGAAGATGGAGACACATTGCTCCCGTTAGGAGATATCCTTATCGATCTTAATAAGGCAAGTCTTCAGGCTGAAGAATACGGACACAGCGAAACAAGGGAGATAGCTTTTCTTATCGCTCATTCCGTTCTTCATCTTCTCGGATATGACCATATCGAGAAGAAGCAGGAGAAGGTAATGATAGAAGCGCAGAAGAAGATAATGGCCGCTATGGGCCTGGCATCTTCCGAAGAGCTTGAAGAAGCATCTCTTAATGAGATGACAGATCATTCTGATGACATAGCGCTTCCGGCGGGAACACCCTGTGATCACTGCGGATACTGCGCCATCATTGGCCGCCCTAACGTTGGTAAATCAACACTGATCAATTACATTACCGGCATGAAGGTTGCGATCGTATCACATAAGCCTCAGACTACAAGGACCAATATCAGGACCATCTATAATACCAGTACAAGCCAGATCATCTTTGTCGATACACCGGGAGTTCATAATCCTGATTCCAAGATGAACAGGATTATGGTCGATAAATCGTTTAACAGCGCTATCCAGGCTGATGTAGTCCTTCTAATGGCTGATGCCAGGTTTAATAAGCCCGGAAGTGTTGAATCCAGGCTCATCGAACTTTGTAAGGAGAACAACAAGAAAGTCATCCTCGCCATAAACAAGGAAGATGAACTTAAGGGTGATAACATGCTGCCTGTTATAGGAAATTATGCATCGCTTTACGATTTCACTGATATCGTGCCGATAAGCGCCAAGACAGGCAGAAATGTCGATACTCTCCTTAATGTCATAACCGAAGCTCTTCCTTCATCGCCGCGTCTTTTCGACAGCGAATATATGACGGACCAGACTGAACGAGAGATCGCATCTGAGCTCATAAGAGAGCAGATCCTGCACTATACCGATCAGGAAGTGCCGCACGGCTGCGCAGTAAATATCACCGGCTTTAAAGAGAAGAGTGATAACCAGACTGATGAATATGACAGGGATTGTGTCGTCATACAGGCAGACATCATCTGCGAGAGGGATTCACACAAGGGCATAATCATCGGCAAGAACGGCCAGATGATCAAGCGCATAGGTACGGCGGCCAGAAAGAACATTGAGCGCATGTTAGGCTGCAAGGTCTTCCTTGAACTCTACGTTAAGGTAAGATCTGACTGGCAGAATAATGATACCTACTTAAGAGAATTCGGCTTATCCGAAGAAGACGAATAATGGACGGTATCTCATCTCGGGGCATTATCCTCAATTCCAGGGAATACAAGGATAAGGACAGGCTTGTTTCTGTACTGACCAAGGATTATGGCCTTATCACGGTCTGTGCAAAGGGCTGCGGCAAACAGGGTTCCAAGAATGCCTTCATGTCAGTCCCGTTTATGGTAATAGATATCGTGTGCTCCATATCTCATGGCTATTACTATCTTAAGGACGGCAGCATCGTTGAGAATAACGCCGGGATAATGAACTCGCTTGAGGCACTGGCAACAGCATCTCATTTTGCCGAATGCCTTATGGATTCTTCGATTCAGAGTGAGAACTTTAAGGAAGCTTACGAGCTTGCAGCATATGCTTTCTATTCTCTGTCTCAGGATCCCAAGAGGTTCAAGACTTTATATTCCGCATTTAACTGGAGACTTCTTACCATAGCAGGTTTTACGATCTTCTACGAAGATGTCATTCCTGACAAAAGATACAGGCTCAGCATAAGCGGGGGAGATATAAGACCTGATGCTTCAGGCATATCAGGAAGGTCTGTTAAAGCATTAAATCACTTTGCAACTTGCAGCCTCAAAGAACTCTTTGCAGTAAAGCTCGATCCTGAGATGGAAGAAGAACTTAAGACATTTACAAGAGATTATCTGTGCTGCCAGTTTGACAAGGAGTATAATGCGCTTTCTGTATTAGACTCGCTGCCTAGATCTTCCAGTGGTCAGGATATAGAGTGATATATTCACTCTTATCGAGCCTGTCATCTATAAGAAGAGCAAAACCTGTATCTTCTTCAGTCCTTATTACGCGTCCGACTGCCTGCAGGACTTTCTGCCAGCCGGGGAACCTGTAGGCAAAAGCAAAGCCGTCACCTAATTTCTCAGAATAGTAATTAGATAAGATTTGTCTCTCGGGAGTTACCTTAGGCATGCCTGTTCCTACGATTATTACTCCTGATAATCTGTCTCCCACAAGATCTATGCCTTCGCCGAAATTGCCTCCTAATACGCAGGCTCCCAGAAGAACGCCGGCAAACCTCTCGTTAAAGCAGTCTATGAATTCTTTCTTCTCTTCCTGATTCATGTCAGGAACCTGGCATATTACCTTATGTTCAACGCCTTCAGTCTCTGTAATAAGAGCGAATTTCCTTGTTACCTCAGGCATTATCATGTTCAGATATTCGAAAGAAGGGAAGAACACCATGAAGTTCCCCATCCTGGAATTAAAGCAGGATACGATCCTGTCTATGAGGTCTTCTTTGGTCTGATATCTGTTCTTATAGGTCGTGCTGATATCAGTATCTATTATTATCTCCAGATTCTCTGAAGGGAAAGGTGAGGGTAGTCTTAATTCTGATGCATAATCTGCGTCCTTGCCTACAATGGCGCTCCTGTAGTATTCAAAAGGCGTAAGTGTTGCCGAGAAGAACACGACAGCAAGCCTGTCACAGATTATCCTGTTCATCTTGGATGAGGCATCAAGACAGTCGAGCTTTACAATAAGATCTCCCTGCGGGGCTCTTTCTGCGCATGTGATATAAGAATCGTCAAACTGAAGCTCTAATATCGTAAGAAAATACCTGGCCTCGAAAAAGAATTCCATAGCAGTCTGCCTGGCCTGTCCCTGTTTCATATTGTCTAATACAGGCGAGAGTTCATGTATCGTGTACCATAACTTGGCATAGAGCTTGCGCGGAGGATTGCGCATTCCTTCCCAACCTTCAGTCATGAGTACCTTGCGTTCGTCCTGATCCTCTATGACCTTAAAAGCTGATTCTTTTGAAGTAAAACACATATTTATGTTGTCGAAGTAATGTCTCAGCTGCAAAAGAAGAGATTCTATCTTGGGATTTATCCCTTTGAAATCAGTTATCATGCGGTTTATAAGGCTGAGAGAAAGGGAAGCGGAGAACATGTCTCTGCTCCTGTCTATCATGTTATGAGCCTCGTCACATAAGACCACGGTCCTGCCGTCATCTAATTCATCTGACATCAGGCTGACTCTCGGATGGAAGATGTGGTTATAGTCACCTATAACTACGGTGCAGTACTTCATGCATTCGACCATGAGTTCATGAGGGCAGATCTTATACTTGGCAGCGGTCTCTTTGATCAGCTCAGGAGTAAGGTCATCTAATACCAGAAGATCCTTGACCGCAGGCTTAAGCCTTGTATAGAAATCCTTGGCCAAAGCGCAGAACTTGGAATCGCATTTGGTGTTATAAGGGCATATCTGCTCCTTGTTCATGAGAAGTAATGACCTTATGATCAGACCGGAATTCCTCATATCCTTAACGGCTTTGGCAGCTACGCTCCTTGTTGCCTGCTTGCCCGTCAGATAGAAGATCTGGTCGTATCTTCCGCGCAAAAGACCCTTTATGGCCGGATAAAGAGTCGATATGGTCTTGCCAGTGCCTGTCGGAGCCTCAACGAAAAGAGCTTCCTTAGAAGTCAGCGCGATCAATGTCCTCTTCATGAATTCCTTCTGTCCCGCTCTTAAGGAAGGGTAAGGGAATTTAAGAGTCTCAATGGAATCGATCATCGATCTTCTGTAGTCTATGAGCTTAAGCGCGAAATCTGCGTATTCAGAGCATATCTCTTCCCAGAATGCCTCGGCTTCCTCGTATCCTATGACGATGGTGTCTTCGTATGCTTCAAGCGTAGTGATAGATACATATCTTAGAGTAAGCCTTACATTAAGCGCCTCGGAATGATTAAACAGATACATTGCTCCATAGAGCTTAAGCTGGGTAAGGTGTTCATTCCTGACAAGAGCCTTGAAACTGTTCCTCGTTGAGTTAAAAGACTTGATCTCAAAGAGGTGAGGGTCCTTGTTCTTCTCTAATATCAGAGCATCGATCCTGCCCCTGACATTAAGGCTTAAGCCTTCAAGTCCGTCATAAGTCCAGCTTATGGAATCTTCCGTAGAGCAGGCTGTCTTGTACTGTTTCTTAAGATCCTGGAATATCCTGATGTGCAGCCTCGTGCCTTCTATGCCTGTGACACTGCCGTATGACCCTCCGGACAGATCTCCGGAGCGCGACACAAATTCAGATAAGTTGGTTACTGAAACTGAAATAGTATCCTGCATAAGATGATTATATCTTAAATACAGATTGAAAATTAATAGATATTGTAATAAAATGTGCAAGCACGCAGATGTGGTGGAATTGGCAGACGCGCTAGCTTCAGGTGCTAGTGGAGGCAACTCCGTGCGGGTTCAAGTCCCGCCATCTGCACCAGATCAGTAAAATGCCTCCTTGGTGATTAAGGGGGCATTTCTTTAAGATAGTGATCTTTGTGGAGGCGTTATTATGAACATGCATGACAGAATGACTAACGGACTGCTTTTCACTGATATGTGCGAAAGCCTTCCTGAGGAGCGGAACAGAGCCAAGAAGCGCATGATCGCCTTCAACAGCACTACTCCCGATAATCTCAATGAGAGACGCAGGATTCAGTCAGACATGCTTAATGACAAGAGCGGCAAAGCCTGGATCGAGCCTCCTTTCTATTTCTGCTATGGCAAACACATAATCCTTGGTGAAGGAACGTATGTTAATTTCAACTGCAGTTTCGTAGATGACGGCATGATAACAGTCGGCAAAAACGTGCTCATTGGACCTTCCGTATCTATCGCAACCGTCGGACATCCTATCCGTCCTGACATGAGAGAATACATGTATACAGATCCAGTTACCATCTGTGACAACGCATGGATCGGTGCAAACGTTACGATACTGCCGGGCGTTACGATCGGCGAGAACAGTGTTATCGGTGCCGGAAGCGTTGTAACTGAAGATATTCCGGCTAATGTGATCGCTGCCGGTAATCCTTGTTCTGTTATAAGAGAGATATCTGAGCAGGATAATGAATTCTACTATAAGGACAGAAGGATCGATGACGCTGATCTTGAAGAAGAGAAGAAATTAAGAGAGCAGAATAAGAATACACTCAGCAGCGTCCCCAAGAACAAGCCTGCTTCAAGCAGCAACAGTGCTTTTGGCGTTATAAGATCAAATAACCAGCAGCAGTCTTCAAGACCTTCAAGCAATTCATACAGGCCCATGGGATTAACCAGAAAGAACAACATAGAGCCGCCCAAACCTAAGACAGATGAAGATCCTTATAAGGCTATAGGACTTTCTACACCTACAACGTTCATGCCAAAAGATCTTGGCGGAAGTCCTTTCAAGCCTGCGGCCGGGAATGAACCTGAGCCTGAAACCAAAGAGGAGATCAAGTCAGAAGAACCTGTTAAGGCAGTAAGGAAGGTCAGGAGCTCAGATTTCCCGAGAAGATTCTCAGGTTCTGCGCGTCCGAGAAATAAGACTGCTGAGGAGACTGAAGAACCTAAGCCTGCTGAAGCAATTGAGGAACCGGTCATCGAAGAACCTGTTCAGGAAGTTATTCCTCAGTCTGAACCTGAACAGACTGCAGCTCGCAAGAAGAGTCCATTCCAGTAAAACATATATTTTTCATTGAGGGTCTGTCTTGACGAATGAATCCCTTATCGGTGGAGTTATGATTACATGGAGATCAAAGCAATACTTGGAGATATAACTAAACAGGCAGATGTGGAAGCCATCGTTAATGCTGCCAACGAATCACTTCTTGGCGGCGGAGGAGTAGACGGAGCCATTCACAGAGCGGCAGGTCCTGATCTTGTTAAGGAATGCAGAACTCTTGGCGGATGCCGTACAGGAGATGCCAAGATCACTTCTTCTTATGATCTTCCGTGTAAGTATGTCATCCATACCGTAGGTCCGATCTACTATGGCGGCAAAAGCGGGGAAGAAGAAAAACTCAGTTCCTGCTACAGGAGAAGTCTTGAGGTCGCTCTTGAGAAGGGTATAAGATCTGTAGCGTTTTCTTCCATATCTACAGGTGTTTACGGTTATCCTCTCGACAAGGCGAGCAAGACAGGTGTGGATACTGTTTTTGATTTTGTTTCTAAGCACCCGTCTTCATTTGATCTTATAGAATGGGTGTGCTTTGACGGTTTGACTTTAAAATACTATGAAGAGCAGATAAATGATCACGGTCGATCTGCCCTGAGAGGTTTATGAACGGATTTCTTGAGACACTTACCAACATTAACAATGCAGTAAATGATTTTGTCTGGGTGAAGGTAGGCATCATCCTTCTTATAGGTACAGGCATATTGATGACTGTTCTGACAGGTTTCTTCCAGATTACACATATAGGACACTGGTGGAAAAAGACGATCGGCAGCCTGTTTGATAAGAAGGTAATATCTCATACAGGCGAGAAGGCCTCTATATCACAGTTTCAGGCTCTATGTACTGCACTTGCCGCAACAGTTGGTGTCGGCAACATAGCGGGTGTCTCTGCCGCGATAATGACAGGCGGTCCGGGTGCTGTGTTCTGGATGTGGGTCGCTGCATTTTTTGGGATGATGACAAACTATTCTGAGAACATCCTTGGTATCTACTACAGAAGAAAGAACCATGAAGGTGAGTGGTCAGGCGGAGCCATGTACTATCTGCAGGACGGACTCGGCTCTTATCCTCACATGAAGGTCATTGGTAAGATCCTGGCAGTTGTCTTTGCTGTCTGCGCAGCTCTTGCTTCTTTTGGCATCGGCAACATGGGACAGGTAAATAAGATCGTTATCAATTTTACCAATGCGTTTAAGATAGATTACTTATCATCCAAGGTCTTATATACTTCAGGCGACAACAGCGTGACCATGTATATGCTCGTGGTCGGCATCGTGCTTATGGTACTTATCGGATTCGTTGTCTTAGGAGGTCTTCAGAGGATCGCCGTAGTTGCAGAGAAGGTCGTTCCTTTGATGGTCACATTGTTTGTATTAGGAAGCCTTATTATCATCGTTTGCAATTTCAAGGGAATACTTCCTGCATTCAAGGCGATCTTTAGTATGGCATTTACCAAGCAGGCTGCTTGGGGCGGAGCTGCTGGTGTCGCATTTAAGACGATAATCACTCAGGGCTGCAAGAGAGGCGTTTTCTCTAATGAGGCAGGTCTCGGTTCATCAGTAATGGTCCACAGTAATTCCAACGTCAAAGAACCTGTCAAGCAGGGTCTGTGGGGAATCTTCGAAGTGTTTGCCGATACCATGATCGTTTGCTCCATGACAGCTCTTACCATACTGACATCAGGCGTTATCGATCTTACTACGGGTCTTACAGATGCAGAATCTGATGCAACGCTGGTTGCAGAGGCATTCGATACCATATTCAATATCGGCGGCATTAAGTTCGGCAAGATCTTTATCGCACTTGCGATCCTGGTATTTGCCTTTACTACGATACTCGGCTGGTCTCACTATGGCTCCAAGGCTGTTGAGTACCTGGCCGGTAGCAAGGCACCTGTTGTGACCAGGATATACAAGGTGCTTTTTGTTCTCATGATACTCTCAGGCGCTCTCATGACTTCATCTATTGCTTGGGATATCTCCGATACGTTTAACGGAATGATGATGATACCTAACCTTATAGGCGTTGTTGCTATGAGTCCTGTTGTAATGAAGCTCACAAGAAACTATGTTGCAAGACGTCTTCATGGCAAGGACATTGAGCCGATGCTGTCATTTGATCCCAAGACTCAGGCTGAACATGCAAGGATCATAGCCGAGACTAAGGAAGACTGATTTATCTTTTTGCTAATCATTTGGATCTTCAAGTTTCTTGGGACTATGACATTTGATGGCTTAGTATTCACTGAGAATAGAGAAATCCTATTTTGGTGATGAAATCCTTATTCCGGCAACAAAAATAGCACTACAGGATTCTTTTACACGTTATGTTGCGAAATGATTCGGATCTCGCAACAAAATAGGAATAACGGGGCCTTGGTATCATTGTCAGATAACTGCTATGAGTAATCTGAGTGTAATAAGATCCCCCAAAACTTATTTGCGTGAAGAATCTATCATTTAATGATCTTTCTTTATTTGTCTGATTGCTTCGATCATCAAATACTCAAACACCAGAATAATCGTTACGAGCATAAGAAGTCCGGGTATATACAGATCATTGCCTGTAATGCTGTGTATCCAGTCAAGAGGCGAACCTGACGGCGGATAAAGAAGATACATGTAGTTTTCGCTGCACTTAATGTTTAATAAATATATGGGCGGCGTTACTATCAGAAGAAACAGATACGGATACCATATGTGTTTAATTGAGACCGTTGCGGTTTTCTTAGCAATAAAGATACAAGGTATGATGACCAGCAGTCCGTGTGTCAGAAAACAGAGCATCGGAAGATAAGACCAGAAAGGCCGATAGGTCCAGTCCGGGAAGATCAGTGCTCCGGCTGCTCCAGGCATTATAAGTACAATAGATATCTCAGCGAAGAATGATCTCAATTTCCTGCCTGTAAATGATGCTGCGAGATTAACAAATAAACCGAGATTGCAAAGATGTAAGGGAAGGAAATCAATGAAATTTCCGCCGTCTCTTATAAGCAGGATATCCTGGATCACTTCGCTGATAAGCGCTGTGATCGAAAGACAGCATATTAACCTTACAGCTGCAGCTTCTGTAAGTCTTCTGGACAGACAGAGCACTGCCGTCAGCACCAGTACGATGAAGACCAGCATTAAGAGGTGTTCAGGACTAAAGAGTTCAAAACCTTTCATAAAGATAATTCTATATTAAACAGACAAGCGCGTTAATAATAAAAAAACACTTGTAAAATATCCGACAGTTTGGTAAATTACTTATCAATTGAATAATAAAAGGCTGTGATCGGAGAATAGTACCTGTCACTTCGACCTCATACAGAGAGCTGCCGGTTGGTGCGAGGCAACACAGGATAAAGGTCAGGGAACTCACTTCGTAGCTTTTCTTCAGAAAGGATTTTATCTGATTAAGAGGAAACGTAAGAACCACGTTACAGGATCGGGATATCGGCTTACAGCCTGTATCTTATGAGTGCATCCTTACGGATGAAATAGAGTGGTACCGCGAATGACCCTTCGTCTCTATATACTGGAGCGATGGGTCTTTTTGTTGCTCTGAAGAATAAAAAAGGCAGGTAAATACAATGCTCACATGTTTTTCGACACTTGCATGTCCGGATTTCTCCTGGCAGGATATCTATTCCATGGCCAAGGACTTTGGCTTTAACGGGATCGAGATAAGAGGACTGGGCCAGGATATCTTCTCAGTAAAGGCTCCTCCTTTTACTGAGGCAAATCTTCCCAAGACTGTTGCCAAGCTTAAGGAACTTAACATCAAGATACCTTGTCTGTCTTCCGGCGAGCCTGTTAATGACATGGCTACAAAAGAAAAAGCAGTATCTGAGATAAGGGCTTATATCGATCTTGCAAATAAGCTCGGAACATCCTACATAAGAGTGTTAGGTGACCGCAATCCCGCTCCCGAGAAGGAGATAGATGATGAGGTCGTTATCTCGATAATGAAGGAACTGGTTCCTTATGCAGAGGAGAAGAATGTAACTCTGCTCCTTGAGACTAACGGCGTTTACTGCGATACCAAGAGGCTCAAGAGAGTGCTTGATTCAATTGGAAGCCGCAAGGCAGCCGCTCTTTGGGATATCCACCATCCTTACCGTTTCATGAACGAGAAGCCTGAGGAGACTGTAGCAAACCTCGGAGAATACATTAAGCATGTTCATGTCAAAGACTCCGTAATGGAAGACGGCAAGGTAGCATACAGGCTTATGGGAACCGGCGATCTGCCGTTAAAGGAGATGTTCGATGCCCTGATCTCCATTGACTATATCGGTTATATCTCACTTGAATGGGTCTACAGATGGTCAAAGGATCTTTTCGATGCAGGTATCGTTATCCCTCATTTTGCAAACTACATGGAGTCTTACCGTCCGCAGAAGAAACTGGAGCTCCAGACAGACAACAGGGGAACAGGATACTATCCGTGGCCCAAGGAGACCCTGATCGATCTGACTTTCCCGGATGTACTCGATAAGATCTGTGAGCTCTTCCCCAATCAGTATGCTTTCCGTTATACAGAGCTCGATTATACGAGAACATATCCCGAGTTCCGTGATGATGTCGACAATCTCGCAAGGGCATTCCTGGCAATGGGAGTTAAGAAGGGTGATCACATCGCGATCTGGGCTACCAATGTTCCCCAGTGGTATCTGACATTCTGGGCTGCAACCAAGATAGGATGCGTGCTCGTTACGGTCAATACCGCTTATAAGATCCATGAGATCGAGTATCTCTTAAGGCAGTCTGATACATGCACTCTGGTAATGATCGATAAGTATAAGGATTCTGATTATCTTAAGATCATCAACGAGATATGTCCTGAACTCAAGACTTCAAAGCCGGGCAAACTTGAATCTGCAAGGCTTCCTGTGTTAAAGAACGTGATCACATGTGAATCCAGAGCAGACGGATGCTTCCACTGGGATGACCTTCCTGCTCTTGCTGAGACAGTCAATGTCAGCGAAGTCGAGAAGATCAGAAGGACAGTCGATAAGAACGATGTCTGCAACATGCAGTACACATCCGGTACGACGGGATTCCCCAAGGGCGTCATGCTCACACACTATAATGTTGTAAACAACGGTAAGGCGATAGGTGACTGCATGGATCTGTCTTCTTTCGACCGCATGATGATCCAGGTTCCGATGTTCCACTGTTTCGGAATGGTACTCGCTATGACGGCTTCCGTAACGCATGCTGTAACGATGTCTCCTATCACAGCCTTTTCGCCCAGAAAGGGATTGCACTGCATCAACCAGGAGAAGATCACATGCTTCCACGGCGTGCCTACGATGTTCATTGCCATGCTTGGCCATGAGAACTTCCCAAAGACTGATTTCTCACATATGAGAACAGGCATCATGGCAGGCTCACCTTGTCCTATCAAGACTATGGAAGAGGTCATCGAAAAGATGCACATGCCTGAGATAGTTATCACTTACGGTCAGACAGAGGCATCTCCTGCAACAACGATGAGCAAGACCACAGATACCATAGAGCAGAGAGTCAATACAGTTGGACCTTCTATCTTCGGCGTCGAGACCAAGATAGTAGATCCTGAGACGGGTGAAGAGCTTCCTGACGGTGTTCCCGGTGAGTTCTGTGCAAGAGGCTATAACATCATGAAGGGTTACTACAAGATGCCCGAAGCTACAGCTGCTGCCATAGACGAAGACGGATGGCTGCATTCAGGCGATCTTGCTCTCAGAAGACCTGAGGATGGTTACTACAAGATCACAGGACGTATCAAGGACATGATCATAAGAGGCGGTGAGAACATCTACCCTAAGGAGATAGAGGACTTCCTCTACACTCATCCCAAGATCCAGGATGTCCAGGTCATCGGTGTTCCGGATAAGGATTACGGCGAAGAGATCATGGCCTGTGTTATCTTAAAGCCGGGCGAGGAGTCTTCTGAAGAAGAGATCAAGGAATATGTCATGACACACATGGCTAAGCATAAGGTTCCGAGATACGTTGATTTCGTTGATTCTTTCCCTATGAATGCAGCAGGTAAGATCTTAAAGTACAAGATGAGGGAAGAGGCAGTCGAAAGACACAGCCTTGGTGAGGCTAATAAGATAGTTACAGCCTAAATCATAATTTCCTTTGATTATTTGCCTGTTTATGTTTATCATTACATAAACAGGCATTTTTAATGTCAGAAATTATTTGGAGGTATCCATATGACGTATGAAGTAGTTGGCGGAAGTCTGCCCGCAGTAGTCATCAGCATGAACGCCGGTGAAGAAGTAAAGTGTGAATCAGGTTCCATGTCGTGGATGGACAGAGGCATTAAGATGGAGACATCAGGCGGCGGACTCGGCAAGATGTTTGGCCGTATGGTAACAGGTGAGTCTCTCATGCTCAATACATACAAGGCAGAAACAGCAGGAAGGATCGCGTTCGCATCTTCATTCCCCGGTTCGATCAAGGCTTATGAGATCAAGCCGGGGCAGGGGATCATGGCTCAGAAAGGAGCATTCCTCGCTTCCTATGGCGATGTTGAGATGTCAGTCGGTTTCCAGAAGAAGATCGGCGGCGGTTTCTTCGGCGGTGAAGGTTTCCTTATGCAGAAGTTCGAAGGCAACGGAATCGTATTCCTTGAGATCGATGGATATGCAGTAGAGTATGATCTTGCTTCAGGCCAGCAGATGGTTATCGATACAGGTTATGTTGCCATGATGGATTCAACTGTTACTCTTGATGTTGAGATGGTAAAGGGAGTTAAGAACGTTCTCTTCGGCGGTGAAGGTCTGTTTAATACTATCGTTACAGGTCCCGGTAAGATCACTATCCAGACAATGCCTATCTCTAAGACAGCCATGCTGATCTACAGATACATTCCTCACGGTAATTGATATTAGGAACATTCCATTTTTCAAAGGTTTTATGGAATGAGATAGAATAAGGGGTGGCTTCATATGAAGTCACCCCTTAGTTATCTTAAGATCAGATCTTCAGATATCAGAGCTTAGGACCAGCCTCAACGAGTGCCTTGCCGGCATCGTTGGTCTCGTACTTCTTGAAGTTCTTGATAAATCTGCCTGCAAGATCCTGAGCCTTAGCATCCCACTCAGCTGCGTCAGCGTAAGTATCACGGGGATCGAGGATCTCTGTGGATACGCCGGGAAGCTCTGTAGGTACTTCGAAATCGAAGTAAGGGATCTTCTTTGTAGGAGCGTTCTTGATGGAACCGTCAAGGATAGCATCGATGATTCCACGCGTATCAGGGATAGAGATTCTCTTGCCTGTGCCGTTCCAACCTGTGTTTACGAGGTAAGCCTTTGCGCCGGACTTCTCCATCTTCTTAACGAGCTCTTCAGCATACTTTGTAGGGTGGAGCTCTAAGAAAGCCTGACCGAAGCAAGCGGAGAATGTAGGTGTAGGCTCTGTGATTCCACGCTCTGTACCAGCAAGCTTAGCTGTGAAGCCTGAGAGGAAGTAGTACTTTGTCTGCTCAGGTGTGAGGATGGATACAGGAGGGAGTACGCCGAAAGCGTCAGCAGAAAGGAAGATTACGTTCTCTGCTG
>CAMHSJ010000019.1 GCA_946187935.1 uncultured Clostridia bacterium | reverse complement strand
TTATAAGACCTTGATGAGGGTTTATAAAAACTACAAATCTAATAATACGAGGTGATACATTATGGATAAGAAGAGCGGAAAAGTTTCGGTAACTACCGAAAACATTTTCCCGGTCATCAGACAGTGGCTCTATGAGGATAAGGATATCTTCATCAGAGAATTAGTGTCTAACTGCGCAGATGCTATCTCCAAGCACAAGAGGCTTGCTGAGATGGGCAAGGCTGAAGAAGGAGCAGATCCCAATGGTGAATACTCCATTAAGATCACATATGATGATGACAATAAGACATTAAGCTTCGAAGACAACGGAATCGGCATGACGGCCGATGAAGTCGAGAAGTATATCAATCAGATAGCTTTCTCGGGCGCTCTTGATTTTGTTACCAAGTACAATCAGGAATCAACGGACAAGACAGGCATTATCGGCCACTTCGGTCTTGGATTCTATTCAGCTTTTATGGTAGCAGATGATGTAACAATCGATACCAAGAGCTTTGCTGAAGGTTCTGAAGCTGTCCGCTGGCACTCTGCTGACGGAATGGACTTTGAGCTTTCTGATTCTGACAGAACTACAAGAGGAACGCTCATTACTCTCAAGCTGTCTGAAGAAGCCGCTTCGCAGTTTGACTCTGCAACCATAAGGATGACGATCCGTAAGTACTGCTATTTTGCTCCTTCGGATATCTATTACATCGATCTTAAGTCTGACAGGCTCCATGAGGAAGCTGAAGAGAAGAGAAAGAAGGAAGCAGAGGAGAAGGGCGAGACTTACGAGGCTGATCCCGTTAAGTATGTTCCCGTAAATAACAAGTCACCTTTGTGGATCAAGAAGCCCTCCGAATGCACTGACGACGAGTATAAGTCCTTCTATCACAGCGTATTTAACGACGGAAGGGATCCTTTGTTCTGGATTCACCTTAATATGGATTATCCTTTTACTCTTCAGGGCATACTCTATTTTCCCAAGACCGACAATACATACCAGAGCCTTGAGGGCAGGATCAAGATCTACAACCACCAGATCTTCGTAGCAGATAATATCGAAGAGATAATCCCTGATTTTCTCTTCCTTCTGCAGGGCTGCCTTGATTGCTCCGATCTTCCGCTCAACGTTTCAAGATCTGCTCTCCAGCAGGATGAATATGTTAAGAAGCTTTCAGGACACATCATCAAGAAGGTATCTGACAAACTTAACGAGCTGTTCAAGAAGCAGAGGGAAGACTTCGAGAAGTACTGGTCTGACATTGCCGTCTTCGTTAAATACGGCATGATGAAGGAAGACAAGTTCTATGAGAAGGTCGAGGATATCTGCCTTTATAAGACTACCGATGGCACATATAAGACTTTCAGTGAACTCGTATCTGATGATCACAAGAACGTAAGATATACAACAGATCCCAAGGCTCAGGCTGCTTATGTTGAGATGAGCAGGTCTGACGGTTATGACGTTGTCATCATGGACCATGAGATCGACAATAACTTCATGTCTTTCCATGAGTATAAGAAGCCTGATAACAGGTTCCAGAGAGTAGACTCTGAGCTTTCAGGAGAAGAATCTGATGAAGAGACCCAAAATAAGCTCAAGGATATCTTCAGAGGCGCTCTGGGCAACGATAAGCTCAATGTTTTCGCGAAGGCGATGGGCAAGGACAAGATGCCTGCGCTTATCCGTGAGGCAGAGTCAAACCGCCGTATGAAGGAGATGCGTGAACAGTATGAGCGCATGATGTCCATGAGCCAGATGTCACCTGAAGACTTAGCTGACATGTTCCCTGAAACGGAGGAACTTGTAGTAAATACCGATTCAGAGCTGATAACAAAGCTTTCTGCTGCTGAATCGTTAGGAACCAATAAGCAGGAGGCAGACAGACTTGCGAGGCATATCTACGACCAGGCAAAGCTTGCCCACGGTTCTTTAGACAGTGCAGGACTTGAACGTTTCCTCAAGTACAATTCGGAATTGCTCGCCAAGAGCGTAGACAACCTGTAATAAAGCCCAACGGAGGACTTAAAAATGAACGACCTTGTAAGAAGAGTCTTATCGGAAAAGAAAGAAGGATTCAATGTTGAAGCCGGCGGAATACTGCATGACGTAAAGTATGACCTCGAGTGCTCAGGCATAACAGGAGTCCGCGTGATCAACCGTTACGATGTTTCCGGCATTACCGATGAGGAATACGATAAGGCTAAGACCATCGTATTCAGCGAACCGCCTGTAGATACTGTTTCTGATGAGACAGTCGATCTGTCAGATGCATCTTATGTGCTCATCATAGAATCGCTTCCCGGTCAGTACGACCAGAGAGCTGACTCTGCTGCGCAGTGCATCCAGTTCCTTACACAGAAGGACAGGCCGATCGTTAAGTGCGCCAAGATCGTTGCTTTCTATGGAGATGTTACGGAAGAGGACAAGGCCAAGATCAAGACATTCCTCATTAACCCCGTTGAATGCAGGGAAGCATCAGCTGACAAGCCTGAGACTCTTGTAGATAAGTACGATATCCCTACCACAGTTCCTTCAATTGAAGGTTTTACGGACATGGATGACAGCGCTCTTTCTGATCTGAGGTCTTCCATGGGTCTTGCAATGAGCTTCGAAGATATCAAGTTCGTTCAGGATTTCTTCAAAGAGCAGGGCAGACAGCCGACTGTAACTGAGATCAGGGTGCTTGATACATACTGGTCAGATCACTGCCGCCACACGACCTTCCTAACTCAGCTTACTGATGTTAAGTTTGACGGCGACGACGAGCTTACTAACGAGATAAAGAACACATATGCTGATTACCTCTCGGTAAGAGAAGATGTTTACGGTGAAAGGATCTCAAAAAAGCCCGTCTGCCTTATGGATTTAGCTACTCTTGCTGGCAAGAAGCTTAAAAAGGACGGCAAATTAGATGATCTCGATGAATCTGAAGAGATCAATGCATGTTCCATCAAGATCCGCATCGAAGTTGACGGTGAGCCTCAAGACTATATCTTCATGTTCAAGAACGAGACTCATAACCATCCTACGGAGATCGAGCCTTTCGGCGGCGCTGCTACTTGCTTGGGCGGTGCCATAAGAGATCCGCTCTCCGGCAGATCTTATGTATATCAGGCAATGAGAGTAACGGGCGCAGGTGATCCTACGGTTCCTGTATCACTTACTCTCAAGGGCAAGCTCTCACAGAAGAAGCTCGTCCGCACTGCTGCCGCAGGATACTCTTCATACGGAAACCAGATCGGTCTTGCTACAGGACAGGTAGATGAACTCTACCATCCCGGCTATATTGCGAAAAGAATGGAGATCGGCGCAGTCGTCGGTGCAGCTCCCGCTTCCAATATCGTTCGCGAGAGACCTGCTGCAGGTGATATCGTAGTGCTTCTTGGCGGAAGGACCGGCCGTGACGGCATTGGCGGAGCTACAGGTTCATCCAAGGCTCACGATACCAAGTCAGTTATTACATGCGGTTCTGAGGTTCAGAAGGGTAATCCTCCTACGGAAAGAAAGCTTCAGAGACTCTTCAGAAAGCCTGAAGTCACCAAGCTCATCATTAGATGCAACGACTTTGGTGCCGGCGGTGTTTCAGTCGCTATAGGCGAACTTGCTGACGGCCTTAAGATCAATCTTGATGCCGTTCCTAAGAAGTATGACGGTCTTGACGGTACAGAGATCGCTATCTCTGAGTCCCAGGAAAGAATGGCTGTAGTTATCCATCCTCAGGATCTTGATAAGTTCATGGCAGCAGCTGCCGAGGAAAACCTTGAAGCTACAGTAGTTGCCGAAGTTACTGCAGAGCCTTCCATGAAGATGGTATGGAACGGCAATACCATAGTCGACATTCCCCGTTCATTCATCGATACAAATGGCGCAAGCCAGTTTACCGAGGCAATGGTAAAGCCCGCTGAAGGTGAGATCTACCTTGATAAGGCTGCAGATGGCATCACTCCTGATGATTTTGCTGCTTCACTTAAGGGAACACTCAATTCTCTTGACGGCTGTTCAAGGAAGGGACTTATCCAGAGATTTGACTCATCTATCGGAGCTGCCACAGTCCTCATGCCTTACGGCGGCAAGATGCAGAACTCACCTGAGGAAGGCATGGCTGCCAAGATACCTCTTGATAAGGGAACTACAAATGATTGTTCCGTTATGGCTTACGGTTTTGATCCTTTCTACACAGAGTGGAGCCCTTTTGCAGGTTCTTACCATGCAGTAGTCGAGTCACTTCTTAAGCTCCTTGCTATGGGCGCAGATCCGCTTAAGGCAAGGCTTACTTTCCAGGAATACTTCGAGAGGATGGGTGCAAGCGATACATGGGGCAAGCCTCTTGCTGCGCTTCTCGGTGCATACCGCGCACAGCTCGATTTCGGCACAGCAGCAATAGGCGGCAAGGATTCAATGAGCGGTTCGTTCAATGACATCCATGTTCCTCCGACGCTCGTAAGCTTTGCGGTCGGCATGACTACAACAGATAAGATAATCTCAGCAACGCTCAAGGGCGCAGGTCAGAGACTGTACATGCTCACATGTGCCAGGAACGGCATGGGATTCTACAAGAAGGATCACGTCTTAAGAGTATTCAAGGCCGTTAAGGAACTTCAGGACAGAAAACAGGTCGAAAATGCAGCTGTCGTTAAGTCCAGCGGTGTTGCTTCAAGAGTTGCGGCAATGTGCTTCGGCAACGAGCTCGGATTCGAATTCTCAGATAAGCTCAGCTTCGAAGACCTCTTCTCCAGGAAGATGGGAACGATACTAGTTGCCATTCCCAACGACTCTAACGCAATCGATAAAGTAGAGATGGCAGGCGGCAAGTTTGTCGGCATGACAAATGCTTCAGGCAAGTTCAGCTGGAACGGTCAGGAACTCTCCATTGCCGAGGCTCTCGATTGCTATGAGGGCAAGCTCGAGAGGATATTCCCCACAAAGGCTGCTGAAGCTCAGATGCCGTTTGAGATCAAGGAATATACTACCGATAAGACATTTAAGGCTGCTCCCGGTGTTCTCAAGGGCGCTAAGCCTAAGGTCATCATCCCTGTTTTCCCTGGTACAAACTGCGAGATCGATACGGCAAGAGCATTTGAAAGAGCCGGCGCAGATGCAGAGGTATTTGTAATCAGGAACAGAAACCAAAATGATATCAATGAGTCGTTTACAGAACTTGCTTCTAAGATCAAGGGTGCAAACATCGTCATGATCCCGGGCGGATTCTCCGCAGGTGACGAACCTGAGGGTTCAGGCAAGTTCATTACGGCTTCTTTCAGGAACACCGGACTTAGTGATGCTGTTACAGACCTTCTCCAGAACAGGGATGGTCTCATGCTCGGTATCTGCAATGGTTTCCAGGCTCTTATCAAGTTAGGACTCGTTCCTTACGGTGAGATCCGCGACATGACATCTGATTCACCGACGCTGACATTTAACAACATCGGCCGTCATCAGAATAAATATGTTGCAACAAAGATCATGTCTAATAACAGCCCTTGGCTTACAGGCGTTAAGCCCGGCGAAGTCTATGAGATCCCCGTATCTCACGGTGAAGGTAAGTTTGCAGCATCCGAAGAGCTCGTAAGAAAGCTTGCAGAAAACGGCCAGATCGCTACATGCTATGTTGATCTTAACGGCAAGCAGTCTGATATTACTGAGTTCAATCCCAACGGATCCATCTGCGCTATCGAAGGCATCTTGTCTCCTGACGGAAGAGTATTGGGTAAGATGGGACACTCAGAGCGTTACGAAGCTGATCTTACCAAGAACATCCCCGGCATTAAGGATCAGAAGATCTTCGAGAGCGGTGTTGCTTACTTCCTGTAATATGGACAGAGAGACAACAAACAAATATTTAAAGACACACGGAATTCTGCCTGAATCTAGGTTCGGGCAGAATTTCCTTTGTGATGAAGACATAATTGCTTCGATAGTAGAAATTGCAGGTATCAGGAAGGGAGACAGAGTCCTCGAGATCGGTCCCGGTATAGGTGCTCTTACAAGGCCTCTGTCAGCGATGGAGATCGATCTTACGTCAGTCGAGATAGATAAAAGGCTTTCTGAGATCTTAAGGGAAGATCCTGATATCAACGCGCAGGTCATTGACAGTGATTTCTTAAAGCTTACTGACTATAACCCTGAAGCTTTTGATATAGTTATCAGCAATCTTCCTTACTATGTCATGACGGACATCATGAAGAAACTGTTTGCTGAATGCATTAATGCCCGCAAGATGGTATTCATGGTCGAAGAAGAAGCAACAGCAAGGATAGATGCTTCACCCAAGACCAAGCAATACGGTCCGCTTGCCGTACTTACAGCTGTCTATGGCGTTTATAGTGAAGAGCTGACGGTACAAGGAAGCTGCTTTATTCCGGCTCCCAGAACTACATCAGCTGTTATCAGTCTTACAAGGAGCGAAGATGCAAAAGCATTGAACAAAGAGTTTGTAAGGTTTGTTGATACGTGCTTTTCGATGAGGAGAAAAAAACTCACTAACTCTCTTAAGGCATATCCGAAAGAAATAGTCGAAGGGGCTTACTCAAAGCTCGGTCTTGATCCGAATGTCAGGGCAGAAGAATTAGCTCCTGAAGTCTTTATCAGCCTATATGATGCTATAATTAACTGAACAAGGAAATAAGGAAGGTCACTATGAAAAAGAACAACAGCATATTAGGAAAGTATTCAGACGGCTCTTATAAGCGTAAGAGCGGCCCTAAGTCAAAATCTCCCATCGTTGAATATAAGCAGCTATATAAGGGCACCATTCAGGCAATGAACGTTACCGAGAAGAAGACCCAGACATTAGAAGAGAAGATCGCTTCAAGAAAGAAGCCTTTGAGCATTGATTCTGATCCTGTCAAAGAGGAAGCAAGAGTCACCATTGGCGGCATCTCTTACGTTGTTAAGAGTGAAGATGCATCACCCGAGCGCATAATCAAGGTCGGTGAACTTGCTAACGAGATCTACGAGGAGACAAAAGCCAGAAATCCTTATATCGCTACCATCAAGACCGCGATCCTTTCCTTATTCGAATGCTGTGACAGGCTCTTGACCTTAAGAGCTGAGAATAATGCCCTGAGGACTGAACTGATGTACTATCAGCAGCTTGACAGGGTCAATAAGGAAAAGAACAAGGAGAAGTCAACGCCTACTCCCATGGAGATCCTCGCAAAGGACAGCTCAAAAGATGAAGAAAAAGATTGAACTGTTAGCTCCGGCGGGAAGTCTTGAGATCCTTAAAGCTGCCGTGGACTGCGGAGCTGATGCCGTTTATTGCGGACTACCAAGATATAACGCCAGGATCAATGCCGATAATTTCAGCATCGAAGAGTTGATCGAGGGAATTAACTATGCTCACCTCAGATCTTCCAAAGTGTTTCTTACTGCAAATACCATAATGACAGAAGATGAGTTTGATGAGTTCTTTCCTGATATCGAAGAAGTTGTAGAAGCAGGGCTCGACGGACTTATTGTTGCTGATATAGGAGCTTTAAGAAAGCTTTCTTCTGCTTTTCCTGAAGTAATGATCACCGCAAGCACACAGATGAACGTGTTTGCTGATGACGAGTTTAAGGAATTATCCCTTTTAGGAGCTAAGAGAGTCGTACTTCCCAGAGAATTGAGCGCTGATGAGATAGCCAAGAGAGTCAGGCTTGCATCAAGATATGGTCTGGAATGCGAAGTCTTTGCACATGGCGCTGTCTGTGTATGTGTTTCAGGCGTCTGCCTTTTCTCTGCTATGAACAAGGGCGGTACAAGATCCGGCAACAGGGGAACATGTGCTCAGCCATGCAGGGAAGATTATATTCTTTCAAATGACGGACTTGTCTTAAGAGACGGTCATCTCTTATCTCCCAAGGACCGAGATGTTACTGATCACTTAAGATCGCTCATAAATGCTGGTGTGGCGTCTCTTAAGATCGAGGGAAGGATGAGAGACGCATCTTATGTCAGATCAGCTGTAACGTGCTACAGAAAGCTCATAGACGGCATATCAGATGACAGTCTTACCAAAGAAGACATCAAAGACATCAAGAATAGCCTTCTTGTTAATTTCAACAGGGGAGGATCTTATACTTCACAGTATCTGTCAGGAGTTAAGGACGATAAGTTCTTATCAGGTGAATACCCCGGCAAGTTCGGCTTAAAGCTCGGTAAGATCTCAAGACTCGATAAGTCAAAGGGCACGGTAACGTTCTCAAGGGCAGGATCTTCTGTTCTTCCTGATAAGGGGGACTATCTCTCCATAAGAGATGACAGGAAAGAGATCTGCTCTTTCCCTCTTGGAAAGATTCATGAGACTCCTGAAAGCTTAAGCGTTAAGGGGCTTCATCCGGATCAGATAGCCAAGCTCAAGCCTGGTCAGACAGTATACCTTATGAGCCACAAGACGCAGCTTGAGAAGGAAGATCTTAAGAGGACTCCCGTTAACTTCTCGCTAAGCATTAAAGATGGTTTAATAACTCTTAATGTCATGGTTACATCAGGTATCAATTACGGCATCTTTGCCGAAAGCCGTGAAGCAATTCCTGAAGGATATGAAGGACAGTTAAGCACAGAAAGGATAAAAGATCAGCTTAATAAGACTCTAAGCACGCCATTTAAAGTAAACGAAGTATTTATTGACGATTCTGAATACAGCTGTCCTGTAAGCCTCATTAACGGTATCAGAAGGAAAGCTTTAGAAGATCTTGAGCTTGCCATAATTGGCAAACACTATAAGAAGACCCGGGATATCGAGACCGTAAACAGTGCTTCTTTCGAACAGCTTGAAACAACTTCTCTTACGATGTTTACCTATCCGTGCCTTAAAGCAAAAGGATCCAAGATCAGGGCCGGAGCAGATATCTATAACTTCAGCATCTACGATATGGCCGATCCGAAACTAAGAGATATGGCCATTAAAGCTGCCAAGGAAAATAAAGCCGGACTCTCTGTATTTATGCCTGATTTCTATCACGACAAGTCAGCTAAGATATTTGATAAGATCCTTACCAAGATCAAAGAAGAAGCAGGGGATTCGTTCTATTCAGTTATAGACTCCAGACTCCTGTCAGGCAATAAGCATCTGGAGAGTTATTGCATTAAGCATTTTATAAGCGGGGCATGCAATATCTATAATCCCGATTCGCTTAAGACAGCACTTGACCTTACTGACGGTCTGTACCTTTCCCACGAGCTTTCACCTGATGAAGCAATTGTTCTTATCGGGACGGGCGCAAGACCTGATAAGACCATTATCATCAACAGGGGAGGGGATATTCCCTGGATGCAGTCTGATTTCTGTCCAGCGGGCCAGAACCAGAGAAACTGCGGGTTCTGTAAGGGGCAGCCTGTATTTGAGCTTGAGCAGAAGAGGGAAAGAAACATAAAGCTTAAGGTTCTTCCTCATCCGTTAGACTGCAGCAGCGCCATCTACGGCCCTGCCAAGAATGTCTTTAGCGAGACTCAGGCTGAATCTCTTGAATACATGAACATCAACAAGATATATAACTATACTGTTTTAACGGAGAAAGAAGATGACTGATATCAAGATCGTAAAATGCAGGGAGGATGCGGTTATACCCAAGTATGCACACGATGGTGATGCCGGAATGGATATCTATGCTGCAGAAGATGTTATTGTAAAACCGGGATGCTCAGTTCTTGTTCCTACAGGCATCAAGATGGCGATCCCTTACGGATATGAAGTGCAGATCAGACCCAGATCAGGCATCTCTCTCAAGACCCCTTTAAGAGTGCCTAACGCACCCGGAACCATTGACTGCGGCTACAGGGATGAAGTTAACGTAATCATCTACAATGCTTCACAAAGAGATGACAGTGAGCCGGATAAACCTTTTACCCTCAATGACAAGGGGGTAAAACACGGCACATATCTTATCTCAAAAGGAGACAGGATCGCTCAGATGGTAGTGGCCAAAGTCGAATACAGCACTTTTACAGAAGTCGATACATTAGACGGAATAGGCGAGGACCGAGGCGGCGGCTTCGGTTCGAGCGGAGTATAAAATAGACAAGGCGGTTTGTTATGCGTAACAGAAGATTCTTAAAAACAATAGGGTTTATCCTTGCATTGGTTTTTGTTCTTGAATTCCCTGGACTTGGTCTTTTGACAAGAGCGGGAATCGGTACATATGAAGTATCAGCAGCTTCTGCTTCAGATGACTGGCTTCATACCAGCGGCGGCAAGATCGTTGATTCTGAAGGCCGCGAAGTCAGGCTTACAGGCGTCAACTGGTTTGGCTATGCCACAGGATCCAATGTCTTTGACGGATGCTGGCAGGTCAATATGGACAACACTCTTAAAGCCATTGCTGATCACGGCTTTAACCTCATAAGGCTTCCGATCTCGACAGAACTTGTCCTGAGCTGGAAGAACGGAGTATATCCTAACGCCAACATCAACAGAAGCACAAACAGCAATCTGGCAAACATGAATTCACTTCAGATCCTGGATCACGCTGTTGCCAAGTGTAAGGAATACGGCATCAAGATAATGTTTGATATACACAGCCTTAACACTGATGCCATGGGTCATAACTACGAATACTGGTATAACGGCACTTATTCAGAGGATAAATGGATCGAATCACTTCAGTGGATCGCATCTCATTATAGAAATGACGATACTGTTATTGCCATAGACCTTAAGAATGAGCCTCACGGCGGTGCCAAGTGGGATAACTCAAATGACCAGAATAACTGGAAGAGAGCCGCGCAGAGGGCAGGCAATGCCGTTTTGGACATTAATCCGAATCTCCTTATAGTTATCGAAGGTATCGAAGCGTATAACAATCAGTATGCTTTCTGGGGCGCCAATCTCAGAGGCGTAAGGAACTATCCGATCAACTTCGGAAGCGCTGACAGAAACGACCAGATAGTCTATTCACCGCACGATTACGGTCCTGATGTATACATGCAGCCTTGGTTCCATAACGGAAACTTCACCTTGGATTCTCTTTATAATGATTATCTGCACGATACCTGGCTCTACATCAAGGAAGACAATATCGCTCCGATCCTTATCGGTGAGTGGGGCGGCAGATTAGACGGCGGCAATAACGAGAAGTGGATGAGGACAGAAGCAGAACTTATCAGCAAGTACGGCTTAAGCTACACATTCTGGTGCCTTAATCCTAACTCCGGAGATACGGGCGGACTTCTTAAAGACGATTGGACGACCTGGGATGAAGCAAAATACAACCTTGTTAAGCCTACGCTCTGGACTAACGGAAACGGCAAGTTCATTGGTCTTGACCACCAGGTTCAGTTAGGCAGCAACGGCGTTAACCTGAATGGTACAAATACAGTTGGTGCTAATACAACGGGATCAGCTAACGCGACGCCTACACCTTTCCCCGCAAACTATTCGAGCAGTACTTTATTCGGTATCGCTCATGTTCAGAATATCGGCGATCAGAATGCGACTTTTGACGGCACAACTCTTCAGCTCGGAACCAGAGGAAGAAGCCTCAGGATGGAGTCCATTCAGGTCGGCTTTAACAATAACACCGGTTATTCAGGAGGAATGCAGTACCGTGTTCATATCCAGAACATCGGCTGGACTTCATGGATGAATGCAGGTGAATTTGCCGGTACAAGAGGCAGATCCTTAAGACTTGAAGGCATCGAGATCAGGCTTACGGGTGAACTTGCCAAGCATTATAGCGTAGAATACTGCGCGCATATCCAGGACTACGGCGATGGTCAGGGATGGGTCAGAGACGGAGCTCTTGCAGGCACTACAGGTGAATCCAAGCGCGTTGAAGAGATCAAGATAAGAGTAGTGCCTCAGAATGCTTCGCAGACAGCAAATGTTGGTTACAGAGTGCACAGGCAGGATTACGGCTGGGAAACTGTTTGGGTTCCCGGCGGAAGAACATCGGGAACAACAGGACAGTCCAAGCGTCTTGAGGCAATAGAGCTTAATCTCTCAGGCAATACTGCACCTTATCAGGGCGGCATCCAGTACTGTGTGCATGTCCAGAACATCGGCTGGCAGGACTGGAGATCTGACGGAGAACTGGCAGGTACCCAGGGGCAGTCTTTAAGGCTTGAAGCCATCAAGATAAGACTTACAGGTGAGATGGCAAACCATTACGATGTTTACTACAGGGTACATGCCCAGAATTACGGATGGCTCGGCTGGACCAGCAATGGTCAGATGAGCGGTACATCAGGCTTATCGTTAAGGCTTGAAGCCATTCAGATCGTTTTGGTGCCCAAGGGAGGAGCTATGCCCACAAGCTATGACGGTGTTCCGGATTCAGCTCAGAGCGCATATGTGATCGGATAACCCCTGAAAGCCTTTTATTATAATATAGAAAATGAATCCCGTTAGTGTTAAAATTAACGGGATTTATTCTTGACGGGAGGCACTATAGATGCTTGAGATCTATACATCTGAACAAGCAAGACAAGTTGCTAACCGTACGATATATAAGATCAAGGAACAGACGCAGATCTCAGAAGACTGTTGGGTCAACATGTATTCCCCGACAGAGGACGAGATCGCCAAAGTACAGTCTGAACTTAACATCCCCCAGGAATTCTTAAGATATCCGTTGGATGAAGAAGAGAGGCCGCGTATCGACTTTGATGAAGATACAGGTATCGTCCTCATCATCGTTGATATCCCGTATTCCAAGAGAGAGAAGGACATAATCAAGTATGAGACATCTCCTTTGGGTATCATCCTCGCAGATAAGCATATAGTTACCATATCGATAAAGCAGACTGCCATCTTTGATCAGTTCATCGAGAACAGGATCAAGGATCTTATAGTCGGATTCAGAACAAGATTTACGATCCAGATCCTTTCTGCTGCAGCTAGAGACTACTTGAGACTCTTGCGTTTTATCGATAACACGATCGATGTAGCAGAGACTTCTCTTGCCAAGATGATCAGTAACGAAGACCTCTACAAGATGCTCGAACTCAATAAATCACTCGTCTATTTCTCATCATCACTCAAGTCAAACGAGGGCGTTCTTGAGAAGCTTATGAGAGGCAGGACCATAAAACTCTACGACGATGACGAAGATCTCCTCGAGGACGTTGTTATCGAGTACAGACAGGCTCACGAGATGGCTGAGATCTATTCCAGGATCGTTAATGCGACCATGGATGCTTACGCTTCTATAATCAACAACAACATGAATACGATAATGAAGGTTTTGGCTGCAGCTACCATCTGTCTTACAATGCCTGACATTATCGGATCTTTCTTCGGCCAGAACTGTCCCATGCCTTGGGATGCTGCATTTGCCGATAAACCTGGTCCTTTCCTGTTCCTTTTATCTCTTGCTCTGATAAGCCTTGTTGTCAGCATCGTGCTGATGAAGAAGAAGAAGATACTGTAAGGAGCATTTGAATGAGCAGAGGCTTTGTAGGCGCAGGTACCACCAGAGCGAAGACCGGCAATACCTTTATCGTAAGATCAGCACTTGTCCTCAGTATACTTGCTGCGATACTTATCGTGCTTATCTCTCTTACGGTTTTATCGTCCAACCATTTGATGAACATCGACAGGACAGAGGTATCTAATGTTCCTTCCAACATCCTGCCTTCATATTCGACAACGAGTTTTGAATCTGCTGACGGTCAGACAGCTCTTCAGGGGTGGTTTTTTAAGACCAAGGATCCAATATCAACGATAATAGTAACTCACAATTCAGGTTCCAACAGATTGCCCTTCGGCGTTGAGATGATCGATATGATCGAGGCATGGCTTGACAGCGGATACAATGTCTTCATGTTCGACCTCAGAAACTCAGGTACTTCAGGCGGTGATATCTGCGGATACGGATATCTAGAATGGCAGGACGTATTAGGTGCGATCTCAATCGTTAAGCAGATCTCTGTAACTACAGATGTTATCCTCTATGGCATTGGAACAGGCTGCACGGCGCAGCTCATTGCTTACGATAAGCTGCCTGATGCAGGTTTGACCGAAGCTGAACTTAACAGCTACCCTGAGAACATAAGAGAGCTTGATTTTGATAAGTCTTACATCGTCGGCATGATATTTGATTCTCCTGCAAAGTCATCTGATGACTACATTAGGCCTCTTGTTGCGCAGAATGAGTTCTTAGGCGTTATAACGCAGTTTTTGGTGCCTTATGCTATTAGGGTTTCCTCAAGCTCTGACAACGTGAATCTCGCTGCAGAGATAGCAAGGCTTCCAATGCCGATCCTTATCATCTACGGCGGTCACGATACGTTTATTGGTGCTGATAAGATCACTCAGATAATAAACGAACGCAACAGGCTCAATTCGGGCATTACAGATTCTGCCATGATCTCAGGAGCAGGATACTTAGAAGAATACGCACTTAACAAAAACGAATATATAAGGAATGTCACTGACTTCCTCGATACATTCTTTAAGGTGGAGATCTGATGGAAGACGTACTGATATTGGGTATAGAAAGCTCCTGTGATGAAACCGCGTGCTCTGTTGTCAAAAACGGCAGGGAAGTGTTGAGTGATGTAATAGCGTCCCAGGCAGATTTCCATGAGCAATACGGCGGTGTCGTGCCCGAACTTGCTTCGCGGATGCATGTCGACAGCATATATCCTACGATCGAAAAGGCCTTATCCGATGCTGATGTCACTCTTGATGACATATCCGCAATTGCAGTCACATACGGACCGGGACTCGTCGGAGCCCTGCTTGTAGGTCTTTCTGCCGCAAAAGGATTATCTGCCGCATCCGGAAAACCTCTTGTCGGCGTAAACCATCTGAAAGGTCATATAGCTGCCAATTATCTGTGTTTTCCTGAATTGCAGCCTCCGTTTCTTTGTCTTTGTGTAAGCGGAGGAAACACAATGATAGTAAAGGTTTCCGGTTATACGGATATGGAAGTCCTAGGCCGCACCAGAGACGATGCTGCAGGTGAGGCAATAGATAAGATTGCAAGGGTCATAGGTCTTGGATATCCCGGCGGACCTAAGATGGACAAGGCAGGGCAGGGCGGTGATATAAATGCCTATACCTTCCCTAAGACGCATATGAAGGATACTTTGGACTTCTCCTTTTCGGGACTTAAGACAGCAGCACTTAACATGATCAACCAGAACCGTCAAAAGGGCATAGACATTGATCTTGCTGACTTTGCTGCATCTTACCAGCACGCAATAGCAACAGTGCTTCTTACAAATACAATAAAGGCTTCAGAGGATACCGGCATCAAGAAGATATGCCTTGCAGGAGGTGTATCAGCTAATTCCTTCCTCAGAAAGGCTTTTGATGAAGAAGCAGGGAAGAGGGGGTTAAAGCTCTACTACCCCAGTCTTAAGCTCTGTACCGATAACGGTTCAATGATTGCTTCTGCGGGCTATTTCGAATATATTAATGGAACAAGGCACAGCCTGGACCTTAATGCTAAACCATCATTGGAGTTAAACTGAAAACATGCCGCTCAGTAAAGGTATAAAACTTATAGCAGAAAACCGTAAAGCCTATCATGATTTCTTTATCGAGGAGAGGTTTGAATGCGGCGTGGTCCTTTCAGGAACGGAAGTAAAGAGCTTAAGAGCCGGTAAGGTAAACCTTAAGGATTCTTACTGCCAGGTAAAAGACGGTGAGATGTTCCTCATAGGCGTGCACATAAGTCCGTTTGAACAGGGGAACCGCTATAACCTTGACCCCATGCGTTCAAGAAAACTCCTCATGCACAAGAGTGAGATCATTAAGCTCTTTTCAAAGACAAAGCTCTCAGGTCTTACACTGGTACCGACAAAATGCTATTTTAAAGATGGCAGGGTTAAATTCGAGATCGGTCTTGCACGCGGTAAAAAAGATTACGATAAACGTGATACAATAGCAGAAAAGCAGGCAAAACGCGACATCGACAGGGCAATGAAGAATCAGATCAAAGGCAAATATGTCCAATAATGAAGTACTGAAAAAGAAAGAATACTCTATTGGCTATACCATTATGGCTGTGGTCTATTGGATCTTGTCTGTCACAATGGTCTTGCTCATCTTCCAGCTGTCTTCTGATGATGCAACAGCATCTTCCAATTTCACCGTCGGATTATTACTGATAATTAATAACGTATTTGGAACAGCGTTTGATTCAGATGCAATACTTAGAATGATCGGACACATAAGTGAGTTTGCTTTGCTGACTCTGTTTACATATCTTGCTATGGATTCAACCAACAAGATCTCTGACAAGACTTCATATGCAGAAAGCCCCATGAAGATCTTAAGATCAGATAATGAGATGAACATTACGATAACATTATGGTATGCGATCTTAAACGCATTGTTCGATGAATATCATCAGCTGTTTATCTCAGGACGTGACGGTTCGATCATAGATGTTCTCATAGATTGCATTGGCATCTTCACGGTGCTCTTGCTTGCAAGACTCATCTTTTCGATCAGCCTCAAGATCAAGGGAAAGAAAGAAGTACGCTACAACATATGATCTATTTTCTGATGCAGGTAATTCGGTATAATTACAATTTTGGTGAATTGAGAAGAGGAGATTATCAGATAATAGTAGATTCATAAGATCAGATATAAATCATAAAGCCGGCTTCGAACGAAACCGGCTCAGTTGTTTGTTTTATATTATATCTTCAGATAGCTACATTATTTGAATTATGTGATGCGTCGTTTCTGGTCAACAGATATAAACAGTATTGATTCATACTGATGCCTTCCTTTTTCGCATTGATCGAAAGCGATCTATGAAGACTCTTTGGTATTCTTAACTTAAACTGACCTGAGTATTCAGACAGATCTGCTTCTTCTATAGGCTCTGATATCTCAATGCCATCTTTAATAGCTGCTTCAAGCCATGATCTTTTTGCATCCTCGGCATTAGCAACAACTTGCTGCAATGTGTCTGCACAGGTTATACATCCAGGAAGATCAGGATAACAAGCTGCATATCCGCCTTCTTCCATGTCCGGAACGATCTCAAGCCGGTATGGTAATGAAAGATAATACTCAATTGTTTTGCTCATTTTTCTCCTCACTTTCAATTACATCCTTTACTAGAAGAATATAGACTCTTTTAATAGGTTCATTCATTGGTATAGTTATTGGATTGCATCCTGGTTTTCTGAACGTCTTATGACTTCCTCCGCATCCATTCATTATATAGCCATATGATTCAAGGATCTTTTTATTTCTTTGAATCGCATGTTTTTATCAAGCGATTTGATTCTCTGGAGGAGTTTTTCAAATTGGGACATGTTTCTTCTCCTGTTTCATAATATAACGGTGTCATATATGGTGTCAATACATAATAGCTGTATGCATCAATTCTTGTTAATATTTTACAAGTTAATTTCACTCAGAAACTCGACAAAATCGTACAAAAACCGACAAATAAAAGCCGGCTTCTAATGAAACCGGCTCTTACGATCAGTTCAATATGATCTTAGTTTTACATTACATAGCAAGTTGCTTCGATTAAAGCTGTTCCTGAATTGGAATAGATAATGCACTTATAGTATCCGCTTGGAATGTCTTTTTTGTCCCTGGTAGCATAATCACTAGCTTCATACTCAGGATCATGTTCTCCTTCAGGAGATGTCCACGGTACTACCTTAGGCTGACCGTTCTTGTAGATCAGGCACCAGTCAACCATACCGCCGGTAGTTACACTTCCTAATGGTGATGCTAATTCAGCAGATGAGAAATCTGAATCAGGACTATAATAGAATTTGAGCGTATAAGGGTAACCGCCCTCTACGGAAAACTCACCATAAAGATCAAGATAGTCTGCTCCGGCATAAACATTTCCATATTCTTTGTCTCTGCCATATTCAAGAGCATCGTACCAGGAAACACCAAAGTAATCTGTATCTACTAGTTTCTTAACTCCAAGCTTATCCAGATCTATTGGATTATGCTTGAAAGCGCCGGATGTACTTCCGGGTGCAGATCCTCCCTTTGCTACTAACACTATCTGAATAGCTTCCAGTCTGAGAGCTTGACCCGCAGTTCCTGCAGGAGCGCCATTCTTAGCCCATCCGAGCCATCCGTAATCCTGAGAGTGTACACGGTAGTAGACGTCATAATGATCTTCGATCGGTCCGGATAATTCAATCTGAATTGCTTCTAATCGTTTAGATTGACCTTGGGTTCCGCTCATCTGACCATCATATGACCAATCATCTTCCCAGCCATAGTCCTGAATGTGAGTTCTGTATGAGATATAACCTTCATACTGAGTTCCGCTCAGAAAGATCTCAATACCTTCTAACCTCTTGCTCTGACCTGTTGTACCGGAAGAAGCGCCATTCTTAGCATATGAAGCTTCCCATCCATAGTCCTGACGGTGAACTCTGTAATTAACAGCCATATTAGCCTTTGATTCATCTTTCTTAACTAATCGGATCTGAACTTCTTCCAGTCTCTTGGATTCTCCGGTAGTACCTGCTACTGTTCCATCACGTACAAAACCCTGCATATCACCATAGTCTTGAATGTGGACTTGATACTCAACATAGTATTCTTCGCTTATATCACCGTCCAGATACATTACAATTGCTTCCAGACGCTTGGATTGTCCTGATGTACCTGCTGTTTCACCATCTCTAAATGGCCTTGAATTGGCATAATCTTCAAAATCAGGCATCCAGCCGATGTCTTGAACATGAACATAATAATGAATGCTGCCTTCAAGCCCTTCAGGTGCGCTGTCGATCTTGACGGATATTGCTTCAACTCTTCTGCTCAAGCCTCTTGTTCCGAGTGTCAGGATACCTGTTGAAGCATCAAAGTTACCCGGCGTATCGCCCTGATCCTGAACATGTGCCATGCCTGACAATCTGTATCCGCAGTCAGTCGCAGCATTACTGTCCAAGGATAGGAACCCTGTTAATGACAGAGCAACAGCTGCAGAAAGAACAGTTGAAATTAGTTTCTTAATAGTTCTGTTCATACGTCCTCACCTCCCAAATAAAAGATACTTTTATTCTAATAAAGTGGAGAATTGTAAGTGTTATCTAAATATAAATAATATTTAAACATTAAAACAGCTCCAGGAATATTCCCCGGAGCTGAATTCTTGACTCAAAAGAATTATCAGATCTTATCCAATGCCTGCTTGATATCATTGATGATGTCATCAGGATCCTCAAGACCAACGCTGAAACGGATGAGGTCAGCAGGAATTCCTGCTTCTGCGAGCTGCTCGTCCGTAAGCTGTCTGTGAGTATGTGATGCAGGATGCAGGAGCATTGTCTTGCAGTCAGCAACGTGTGTTGCTATTGTCGCAAACTGAAGGGAATCCATGAACTTGATGGACTGTTCCCTGCCGCCCTTTACGCCGAAGCACATTACACCGCACGTACCCTTGGGGCAATATTTCTTGGCAAGTTCATGCTCGCTGTCTGACTCAAGTCCGGGATATTTTACCCATGCGATCCTGTCATCAGATGCAAGGAATTCAGCGACCTTCTGAGCATTAGAGCATACTCTGGGCATACGTACGCCGAGTGACTCTAACCCAAGCTGGATATAGTAAGCATTCTGAGGAGACTGGATAGAACCGAAGTCTCTCATGAGCTGAGCTGTTGCCTTCGTGATATAAGCTGCCTTACCGAACTTTGTAGCATATGTAAGGCCGTGATAAGACTCATCCGGAGTACAAAGACCGGGGAACTTATCAGCATGTGCCATCCAATCGAAATTGCCGCTGTCGATAATGGCGCCGCCGACTGATGAACCGTGACCGTCAATGTACTTTGTAGTTGAATGTGTAACAATATCGCATCCGAATTCTATAGGACGGCAATTGATGGGTGTTGCGAAAGTGTTGTCCATAATAAGAGGGATACCGTTATTGTGAGCAAGCTTTGCAAACTTCTCTATGTCTAACACATCAACTGTAGGATTTGTTATTGTCTCACCAAATACACACTTTGTATTAGGTCTTATATACTTCTGAAGTTCTTCTAACGGAAGCTTCTGATCTACGAATGTGCACTCGATACCCATCTTCTTGAATGTAACGCCGAAGAGGTTATATGTTCCGCCGTAGATATTTGCAGAAGCGATAAAGTGATCACCGGCTTCGCAGATGTTAAACACTGCAAAGAAATTTGCAGCCTGGCCTGAACATGTAAGCATTCCTGCAAAACCGCCCTCTAACTCGCAGAGCTTGGCAGCAACATAATCGTTTGTAGGATTCTGGAGTCTTGTATAGAAATAACCGGAAGCCTCAAGATCGAAGAGCTTGCCCATGTCTTCTGAAGTAGCATACTTCCAAGTAGTGCTCTGATAGATGGGAACCTGCCTGGGTTCACCATTGCCGGGCTTGTAGCCGCCGTGCAGACAGATCGTGTCAACTGAATTACTCATAAATAGATACCCTCTTTCTCTTTATTCGGCGTCACCGGATACTGCTATCTGTGACACCAATACCGACGGAGTGAAGAACTCGCCCTCACCTGCCGGAATATTTATTATATCATTACCAACGCAGATTATGTTTTTTATTATCTCATAGAAGTTCCCCGCTATGGTGATCTGCTCAACAGGTCTTCCCTTCTTACCGTTCTCGATGAGATATCCTTCGCAAAGAAGAGAAAAATCACCGCTTATTGAGTTTACACCGGCATGAAGACCGGAAAGATCCGTAAGCATGATCCCGTCTCCAGCCTCTCCCATCAGTTCTTCAAGGCTCTTCTCCCCTGCTCTTACAACAAGGTTAGTAGGCATCTCAGAGATAGCGCTGCCGGCTCTGAAGCCGTTTCCTGTTGACTTGATGCCTGCTTTGTTAGCAGACTTAAGATCGTATAGTGCCGTTGCAAAAACGCCATTATCTATTATGGCTTTTTGTGTGGTAAGAACGCCTTCATCGTCAAAGGGGATCTTGGTCAAAGCCTTTTCGAACATGGGTATTTCTTCTAATGTGAGTTTATCAGAAGCGATCTTCTCCCCTTCTCTTCCTGCCAAAAGAGATAAGCCTCTCTGCATGACAGTCGCAAGGAAATTGCCGAAGAATGCCGAGAAGAACTGCTGGAAAGCTTCGTTCCTGAAGATGACCTTATATGCCCCTGACTTGCAGGACTTAGCGCCCATCTTGCCTATCAGATTGTCCTTAAACTTGTCAAGGAACTTATCCATGTCGAAGTCATCTATGTCCTTGCCGACCCAATAGTGGCCGCCGCTCTTAACACTGCCGTCAGCATCTGTGGCCCTTGCTGCAGCATATAAAGATATTCCGTCTGAATCTCTGTAGGAATGAAGGCCCTTGGAATTGATCATGAGGAAAGGTCCCCTGCCGCAGCTTATGGAGAGATAATCAACAGCGTCGATCCTGTCATCTAAAGCCAGGATAGCCTTCTCGAGCTTAAGACCGAGCCCCCTAAAACTGCTGTAAGAGTTCTTCTCATAAGCAGCAGTTGTCTGGGAATAGTAAAGATCTTTGTTGTTCTCGTCACAATAAATGAACTGAGGATCTTCATCATTTAAGACATCGCAGTTTTCCATCGCGCTCTTAAGAAGGAACTCCATTGATTCATCGTCGAATCTGTTAGTGCTGCAGGAACCCATCTGACCGTTCTTGAGGCCTCTGAAAGATAAAGTGCTCGTTGCAGAGTTCTCGTAGTTTGAGACTTCACCCTTCAATATATCCATACTTATGGAAGATGCTGCGGAAAAAGAAGCCTCGCATTCCTCAAACCCATATTCCTTGCCCGCCTTAACGAGCTTTGTCATGAACTCTTCTGCTTTCTTGATATCCATATTATGCCTCTCTTCCGCCTACAAGGATCGAAGATACTCTTATCGTGGGCTGACCTACAGTAACAGGAACGCTGCCTGACATCGATCCGCACATGCCGGCTGACATCTCAAGATCGTTTCCGACCATATCTATGTTCTTTAAGATCTCCTGGCCTTTGCCTATGAGTGTTGCGCCTCTGACAGGCTCAGCGATCTTGCCGTTCCTGATCATGAATGCTTCGTTTACCGCAAAATTGAAATCGCCTGTTGAAGTATCAACAGAGCCGCCGCCCATCTGAGTACAGTAAATGCCGTATTCAGTAGCAGAGATAATATCCTTGGGATTAGACTCGCCGTTGCAGATATATGTATTGCTCATCCTGGATGTCGGACTATAGGAATAATCCTGTCTTCTTGAGCAGCCTGTGGGCTTGCAGTTCATTCTTCTTGATCCCAATTCATCAACAAGATAGTTCTTAAGGATTCCGTTCTCAATAAGGAGAAGATCAGATGACGGATTGCCCTCATCATCAGTAGCATAAGATCCCCATTCGCCGTCGATATGTGCATTGTCTCTTGCTGAGACTAGATTTGATGCGATCTTCTGACCCAGCATATCTGTAAAGTATGAGTTCTTAATGCCTACGGAAGTTGCTTCAAGAGCATGACCGCATGCCTCATGGAAGATAACGCCGCCGAATCCGTTGCTCAAGACTACAGCCATCTTGCCTGAAGGGGCATAGCCTGCGTTTACCATGCGCAAAGCAGTATCACAGCATTCCTTCGTCTTATCTAACACAGGATATTCATTAATGAATTCATATCCCCTCATTGTGCCGGGAGCAACTCTGCCGCTCTGCTTCTCGCCGTCTTTTGTTGCAATGGTCTCAAGGGACAATCTGATCCTCTGGGTGGTATCTTCTGTGTTTACACCGCGCGTATTGATGACCTTGGAAGTCCTCTTGCCTGAAGCGATAGAGCCTGCAAACTGGGTTATGAGAGGATCGTAACCTAAAGCATAATCTGATGCCTGCTTTAAGAATTCATAGTAATCACCCTTGGATACAGTCATGGGGTCTATCTGAACCCTGGCCTTGCTCGTTTTGCAGAGCTCTTTAAGTTCTTCTATCTGAGTCTTGTTCCCGCCCTTAACTGCGCTTGCAGCATCTCTTGCAAGCTTTAAGAGTACATCTATGTCGTTGTCGCTGGAATAGACATAAACGCAGTTGGTACCTGCGATGAGCCTAATGCCCGTACCTGAATCGTATGAAGTCCCGGCTCTTATGACCTGTCCGTTAAGCATGCTTACGGACTTGGATTCTCTTACTTCCTGGAAGACTTCAGCAAAATCAGCAGTCGTTGACATCGCGCAGTCTAATATCTTCAGGCAGTCACTGTCATTAAACATAAAAACACCTCTTACCCGTCATCAAGAGCAAGAGGTGTTACTCAAGCTATCTGTCAGTCTGAGAATCAGTATCTCTTGATCTTCTTTGACGTGTTCTTCTCGAATTCAGTCATTCTAAGGACTGTCTTCTTGATCTTCTTGTAATTCTCGAGCTTGTCATTCGTAGAAGCTACGACATCCTTGAGGATATCCATTATCTGGTCTTCAGAAGGGTCTTCTTCGATACCAAGCTTAGCCTTGATCTCCTCTAAGTCGGGGAAGATCGTTGCTGTTATAACTATATCATCCTTGGCCTCATCGTTAACACCTGATACAACGGATTCGGCAACATAGGGTGAGAGCGACAACAGATATTCTATTTCTTCAGGGAATACGTTCTTGCCGTTCTTTGCAATTATAACATTCTTTTTACGGCCTGTAATGATGCAGAAACCGTCGCTGTCGATGTATCCCAGGTCACCTGTGTGATAGTATCCGTCCTTATCGAGAGCAAGTGCGGTATTCTCAGGATCGTTATAGTATCCCATGAAGTTATTGTCGCCCTTGGAGATGAATTCACCGATACCGTCTTCGTCAGGATCGAGGATCTTAACATCACATCCGGGAAGAGGCAGACCTGCCGCTTCATTCTTGAAGAACTTATCCCTGTTAAGAGCAAGGATAGGAGCGCACTCCGTAAGACCATATCCCTGTACGCACTGGAATCCGATGTCCTGGAAGAACTTTAGGACTTCAGGGTTAACAGGAGCGCCGCCTAATATGATCAGCCTCATCCTGCCGCCAAAGATCTCATGGATCTTGCTAAAGAGCTTGCGGCGCATCTTATTGCTGAGGTGCAGTGTATTTGCGAGCTTAATGCCCTTCTTGAGCTTGGCAGCTGTCTTGGGATCAGAATTAACCTGCTTCATGATCTTCTTGTAGAAGAGTTCGAGCATAACAGGAACCATGAGGATGCATGTAGGCTTGGCTTCCTGAAGGTTCTGAGCAATGTATCTCAAGCCTTCACATACTGCAACGGTAGTGCCTCTGTAGACCTGGCCTAAGAATCCGCAGGTGCATTCATATGTATGGTGAAGAGGAAGAACAGAGAGCCATACGTCATTTCTGTCGATATAGAGCATCGAGAACATGGACATGAGGTTCTTGCAGATGTTCTTCTGGCAGAGCATAACTGCCTTTGACTTTGCTGTAGTACCGGATGTGAACAGAAGGATCGTCATCTCTTCAGGATCGATCGAAGCTTCAGTAAACACCTTGTCACCGGCAGCAAGTTTCTCTTCTCCCTGCTTAAGGCAGTCATAGAAATAAAGGAACCTGTCATCTTCAATCTTATCCATGCAGATATAATGCTTTATGGTCTTGGCACCATAGACTTTGTTAACTATGTCGAGCTTGGACTTGGAGAAAAGGAGGATATCGACCTCTGCCCTGTCGATCATGTTCTGGACATCGTCAACGGGAAGCTCCTTATCTAGAGGCACAACGCATCCTGTACCGTTTGTCGTAGCAAGATAGGAAACATACCATTCGTATCTTGTCTCAGCGAAAATAGCGATCCTGGCGCCCTTTTTGACTGTATTAAGGAAATATGTTCCGAGAGAATCGATGTCGTGGTCGTACTTCTCAGTAGAAACAGGAACATATTCCCCGCCCTTCTTATCCTTTACAAGGAAAACGGGATTTTGAGGAAACTCATTTACTCTCTTCTTGATGACATCTCTTAAGTCATGGATCTCAGTAACTTCGTAAAGGTTAGAATAGGGATCTTTGCTCATCTTTTTGCGTATCCTTTCTCTATTGCGAGATTTGCGCGCTCAGCTGTCTTGCCGCCTAAGGCTATCTGTTCATCTATGAAGCCCGGATGATCAGAAAGGAACTCGTCCATATAATCCGAAGGCGACTTGAGGAACTTAAGTACAAGTTCTTTCTGTGCTGAATCTATAGTACCATTCTTTTCAGCTTCATCGAAAATATCCTTGCCGATAACCGTGATCGTCTGAAGCTCTACGCCCAGATTCTTAAGGACCTCACGTCCTCCCTGGTCTCTGTCAACTACTGCAAGAGTGTCAGTTATATCTGATCCGATGCCTCTTATTACAGGTATCCAGGCACGTTCATAGCTTGAAGCCTCGGTTACAAGATCAGCTATGTGAAGTGCCTTCTTGCCCTTAAGATCAGACGGAACTATGCCCGCAGCTGTAAGATCTTCGTTATAAGTAAAAGTCATGTCCTTGTAGATGGTAAGATGCGGCTTGCCCAAAAGATAAGCAGGAAGCATCGAGAAGAAGAAATCTCTTCTCTCACCGCCTGAGATATAGTCAAAATCAAGCTTTGAAGCCATATCGGCAAGAAGGTCCATCGTCATCTTGAAAGTGCCGCCCTTGTTATAGTATGCAAGGAGCATGTCGAAGATCTCGGAAGGAGCTTCAAGTCTGTCTCTTGATATCGCCTGTTCGATCCTCTTTAAGACTTCGCCTGCGGCAGCCTCGTTTTCGAGCAGGAAATGAGTGTTGATAAAGAAAGGTCCGAGTCTTCCTGATGTGTACCAGAAAGGCGTCTCGGCAGGTGCTACCCTGATAGCCTTTGTATCGAAAAGGGCTTGAACTATCTTGTCTGTCATATATCCTCCTTTACCAGAGCTGTAATGTGCCGGTAAGTTCTTTAAGTTCGATATTGTTAATAGAGCAGTATTCTTCAAGATCCTCTGTGATCTTAACGGGAGCGGTGGGATGGATGAGGCTTGCTGTTCCGATCTCAACTGCGGATGCTCCGGCAATGAAGAATTCTATAACGTCTTTGGCGCTGCTGATACCGCCGCAGCCGATGATGGGAATATCAAGTGCTCTGTAGCACTCAGACACCATCCTCAGAGCAACGGGCTTTATTGCAGGACCTGAATAACCGCCAGTGTTATTGGTCAGTACAGGTCTTCTGGTCTTGATGTCTATTGCCATTCCGAGAAGCGTATTTATCAGGACCACTGCATCTGCACCGCCCTGCTGGGCAGCAAGAGCGCAGGATCTGACATCAGTTACATTAGGAGTAAGCTTTATCCAGAGAGGAAGATCCGTAAGGCTCCGGAGATCTGATGTGATCGCTTTGATCTCATTAGGATCAGAACCTATAGACATACAGCCTGACTTAACATTGGGACAAGACAGGTTGATCTCAAGCGCATCGATCTTATCCTTATAAGGATCAAGCTTTCTTACCATAGCCGTATAGTCGTCGTGGCTGTGACCTGCAACATTTACGATAAGGCCGGTATCAAGACCTGCCATGTAATCGAGGTCGTTTTCTATGAAGTAATCGACACCGGGATTCTGAAGACCTACGCAGTTTAGCATTCCTGCTTCGCATTCAGCAACGCGGACACCGGGATTGCCTGCTCTGGGCTTGATCGTAAGACCTTTTGAACTAAGGCCGCCTAATATAGAGAGATCGTAGTACTCAGACAGTTCCCTTCCGAAATTACATGTTCCTGAAGCAAGGATAAGAGGACTCTTAAGATCTACTGATCCGACTGAAACATTAAGAAGGCTCACCAGATCACCTCCTCGTAGTCAAAGACAGGGCCGTCCTTGCAGCATCTCTTGTTATAGTAACCGTCTTTGTTGTCAGCTTTGACCTTAACTATGCAGCAAAGACAGATGCCTATGCCGCAGGCCATCCTCTGCTCCATCGATACATAGCACTTAAGGCCATGGCTTTCAGCCCACTGCCCTACAAACTTCATCATGATGATGGGGCCGACACAGTAAACGACAGAACCTTCTATCTGATCGGGAGTAAGAGAATCAAGGCCCTGGATACAAGTGCCCTTGATCCCTCTGTCACCCTTATCGGTTGTAAGGACATAAGAAGGATCGTTTAAGATTATCTGCGAGCTGTCCCTGAAACCCTGAACAACGGTAAACTTGGTGTCAGTTCCTTTGAGATATTCAGCCGCGAAATTAACGGGAAATACTCCCGTTCCGCCGCTTACGAGTATAGCTTTATCAACTCCCGTAAAGTCGAATCCGTTACCAAGAGGACCTAAGACTTCAACTTTTGAGCCTTCCTCAAATTCAGAGATCTTCTTAGTTCCATCACCGACTATCTTAACGCCTATGTAGAAGATGCCTTTATCTTTATTAACTGAAGCTATGCCAAAAGGCCTCTTGAGAAACTTTCCGCATGAGATATTAACGAACTGTCCCGGCACGGCTCTGTCGGCAATGTCAGGACATTCTATGCCGACATAAACGGTATCTTCTGAAAGATACCGAATCTCTTTAACGGCAGTTACGTATTCTTGTCTTTCTGCCATGGCTATCAGATGTACTTGCGCATCGTAAGAGCGACTTTAAGCTTATTCTTCATGTCAATGGCTTCATCTCTTGTAGCCTGTGCAAATTCAGTCGGATCGAGGTCATCTCTCTTCTGCCATGCGCACATAAGGCTTCTTGAAGCATTGACGATAGAACCCTTGCCGTCCTTGGTAAAGGAAGCTACTGCTTCGTCAGCGCCTGCGCCCTGTGCACCGTAACCGGGAACTAAGATAAATGCATGAGGCATGATGGCTCTTAAGGCTACAGCCTGGTCGGGATATGTTGCGCCGCAGACAGCACCTACTGAGGAGAATCCTTCCTCACCGATAAGGTCCTTACCCCATTCTTCAACCTTGTCAGCAACGGCTTCATAAACCTTGCGGCCATCTTCTAATGCCAGATCCTGAAGATCACCGGCTGAAGGATTGGATGTCCTTACGAGGCAGAACAGACCCCTGCCTTTTTCCTTAGCTACATCGATAAAAGGCTTAACGCCGTCGATTCCGAGATATGCATTGACTGTAACAGCGTCAGCTCCGAACATCTCCTTGGTCTCGCCTAAGAGTATGGGAGTCTCGCCAATGATGCTCTGGGCATAAGCAGTAGCTGTTGAACCGATGTCATTTCGCTTGGCATCAGCTATTACGATCATTCCCTTGCTCTGAGCATATTTGATCGTCAAAGCCAAAGTCTTGATAGCCTGCTGACCATACAATTCATAGTAAGCAAACTGGACCTTGATGGCAGGAATTATGTCATGCACTGCATCGATGAGGGCCTTATTAAAGAGCCAGAGTGCCTTGGCAGCTGCCTTCTCAGGCTCATCGGGGAACAGAGACTCTGCATGCTCGATAATGAATTCAGGAATATATTCGAGCTTGGGATCGAGGCCCATCACCGTAGGGTTGTCAAATCTTGCGATCGCCCTTACCAATTCATCACTGAAGTTTTTCATATGTTATCTTACCTCCCATAATCGTAAGTATTGTTTCTCCGTAAAGCTTCCAGCCGTCGTAAGGAGTATTCCTCGACTTGGAAAGCATCTTGTTCTTATCGAAAGTAAACTCATGGTCCAAGTCGAAAAGAGCAAGGTCAGCATCTTCGCCGATATCCAAAGTGCCTCTGCCGAGCTTAAGGATATCCGACGGAGCCTTGGACATTAATTCAACTAATCTGTCCAGAGATATCTCATTTGTCTTAACAAGATAAGTATACCCCAAAGCGAAGGCAGTTTCAGAACCTAAAATTCCATTTAATGCAACCTGGAACTCACAATCCTTCTCATCCTGATGGTGAGGTGCGTTATCCGTGGCGATCGCATCTACTGTCCCGTCCTTGATGCCTTCGATGACCGCAAGCCTGTCTTCTTCAGACCTGAGCGGCGGATGCATCTTATAGTTGGTATCGTAGTTCTCGCAGAGTTTGTCTGTCATGGTGAAGTAATGAGGGCATGTCTCACAAGTAACCTTAACGCCTCTTGCCTTGGCTTCCCTGATCATTCGGATGCCGCCCTTGGTGCTGACATGGCAGATATGAACCGGGATATCAAGATATTCGGAAAGAATGATGTCCCTTGCGATCATGATGTCTTCAGCAGCTGTGGGGATGCCTCTAAGACCAATGGAAGTTGAAACTTCGCCTTCATTCATGGAACCTTCGGAAAGGCTCTTGTCTTCACAGTGGTTAAGTACGGGAAGGTCAAAATCAGAAGCATATTCCATAACTTTACGCATAATGCCTGCATTCTTGATCGGCTTGCCGTCATCAGACACGGCTACTATGCCTGCTTCCTTCATAAGGCCCATCTCTGATATGAGCTCACCGTTTATGTCCTTGGTCGCTGCGCCGATGGGATAGACCCTGCAGTTTCCTGCTTCCTTAGCCTTCTTGATGATGCCGCTTATGACCGCTGCATTATCAGCAACAGGATTGGTATTAGGCATGGGGCAGACAGATGTATATCCGCCCTTGGCAGCGCTTGCCGTACCTGTGGCGATAGTCTCCTTATACTCGCCGCCCGGTTCTCTTAAATGGCAGTGCATGTCGACAAGACCGGGAACCGCCGCAGCACCCTTGCCGTCGATTATCTCATCAGCCTCTGATTCATCAAAAGCAGCACTGAACTTGCCTTCTGCTATATAGATTTTATCCTCGCTGCTGCCAAGGACTTTGATATTCTTGATTATAGTCTTCACAGATTGTTCCTCCTTGCCATAAGCAGGTATAAGACAGCCATCCTGACAGCAACGCCGTTTGTTACCTGCTCATTGATGACTGACTGATCACAGTCATAGACTGCTGTCGGAAGCTCTACACCGTGATTGCACGGACCGGGGTGCATAAGAAATGCATCAGGCTTGGCAAGAGCTAACATCTCAGGTGTGATCGCATAGAAGTGTGAGTATTCTGCAATAGAGGGGAACAGTGACTTCTGCTGTCTTTCAAGCTGAACCCTAAGGCCCATGACAGCATCAGCATCCCTTACGCAGTCGGCAACAGAATCAGCGATCCTGACTCCCATCTTCTCGATGCCTACGGGCATCATTGTCTTAGGTCCGTATACGCTTACATTGGCACCGAGTTTTGTAAGACCTATCGCATTGGATCTTACTACCCTGCTGTGATAGATATCACCGCATATAGCTATATTCTTTCCTTCAAATGTATCGAACCTCTCATACATCGTGAGCATGTCCAAAAGCGCCTGAGTCGGATGCTCGTTCATGCCGTCTCCTGCGTTTACAACAGATGCCTTGAGATGAGGAGCGATAAAATGAGGCGCGCCTGAGTGGTTGTGTCTCATGATGATGATATCTGTGCCCATCATGTCTATGGTCCTTGCTGTATCAAGGAGCGATTCGCCTTTGTTTACTGAAGATCCGCTCGTTGAGATATTAGCAGATGCGGAACCCATGTACTTGGACGCGAGTTCAAATGAAAGTCTTGTTCTGGTGGAATTCTCATAGAAGAGAGTTACTACTGACTTGCCCTGAAGATGCGATGTCTTTTTGTTGGCAGAAGATATTACCAGCTTCATGGTCTTGGCAGTATCAAGTATCTCCATTATCTCTTCAGCGGTAAGCTGCTTCATACCGAGAAGGTCTTTGCTCTTAAGTCCCATTTCTTTATGCCTCCTTAAGAAGAACTACTCTGTCATTGCCGTCGACTTCCTTAACTTCCACATCGATATGCTCTGTTATCGCTGTAGGAACGTTTTTGCCGACATAATCGGCACGGAACGGAAGCTGCCTGTGTCCCCTGTCGATAAGGATCGCAAGCTGGATGTTAAGAGGTCTGCCCATATCAAAGATGTTCTCTATAGCAGCTCTCGTTGTTCTGCCGGTATAAAGAACATCATCTACAAGGACTATCTTCTTGTCATTGACATTAAAAGGCACATCCGTTCCATTGACTACCGGATGTGCACTTAATGTTGACAGGTCATCTCTGTAAAATGTGATATCCAGGATCCCCATAGGAATCTTGACGCCTTCGATCTCTTCTAAAGTCTTTCGGATCCTTGATGCAAGAGGTACGCCTCTTTTCTGAATACCTATGAGGGCGACATCTTCAAGACCGCTATTACGTTCTACTATCTCGTGGGCGATCCTGATAAGGGCTCTTTCCATAGAGGCTTCATCCATAAGAACATGACTTTGAACCAGTTCCATATAAAAACTCCTTCCTAAATAAAGCTATAGTCCGGCTTACAGGTAAGGAGTTGCAATTACAGTTATAATGTAGCGCCTTACGGTCTCGCCGGACCGCTTAAAGATCTGCTGATAGGATTTTATTATTATCCAGGG
Organism: uncultured Clostridia bacterium; assembly: GCA_946187935.1. Taxonomy (GTDB): domain Bacteria; phylum Bacillota; class Clostridia; order Saccharofermentanales; family Saccharofermentanaceae; genus Saccharofermentans. The sequence goes on along the minus strand of CAMHSJ010000019.1, from coordinate 3,226 downwards.
CTTAAATCAACACGAAAATTGCTTAAATTGACAATAATTATTCACTTTACTATAATATCTTTGCTTTACGGGGTTGTGGCGGAATGGCAGACGCAGCAGACTCAAAATCTGCCGACCATAAATCGTGTGGGTTCAAGTCCCACCAGCCCCACCAATACCCGTTTCCGGCCTTTAAGGGAACGGGTATTATATTACCTGAGATTGATAAAATAAGGCTTGTTAAGTTCTATGCTCTGTCTTATCCTAAGTCCCTTGGTATTTACTGCGATCATCTTATCTGCTGCTTCAGGTCTGTGCTCATAATACTTAGCTATATAGTCCCATTGCTGCCATAGATGCATTGGAGAGAAATATCTGATATCCGTTAGATCCAGATAGTGATCTACTGTCCTCATACCGTAGTCATACCACCTGGGGTCAAGCGGCAGCATGGCATAATCTATACTGCCCATATTCCTGAGTGGCTCAGTAAACTTCTTGAAGTCCCGGGCATTAGTAGGCACAGTTTTTTCAAAGGAAGCCTTATCCGCCCCGGGATTCTGTCTTTTGTAATCTTCAAATGTCATGAAGCTGTTCCAGAATAGTTCTCCGTAATAATAACCCTTACTGAATTCTTTTTTGCCGATCACAAGAATGTCCATGTAAATCTATATTATGATTAGGTTTATTTCATCTTAAAGAGTTTCCGACGCAAGTATACTGATTCGGAACCTTAACTGTTTTGTGTTATTAATCTTAAAAACTAAGTGATAAAATCAGGATATCACTCAATCAAAGGAAAGATAATGATCGATCTAATCAGAGAACATCAACTTAATTTCATGCTGTTCCTTGCAGGGGTCTGTTTTGCAGTTACCCTCTGCGGAATCTTCTCCAGGGGCGATAAGACCAAGAAGATCGCCATGTTCACGATGGGTATCAGCGCGACTCTGCTTATGATCTTTGACCGTTTGGCATATATCTACAGAGGAGATCCGAGCGTTACCGGCTTTTACATGGTCAGGATCTGTAATTTCATTACTTTCCTTTGTCCGCTTCTTATAACCTTTTCACTTAACTGGTATATTATCGCTTTTTTTAAGTCCAAATTTAAAGAATTTAATATTCCCTTAAGATTAAAGCTCAATGAGCTCCTGGTTACTGCAGGCATAATCCTTCTGATTATTTCCCAGTTTACAGGTCTTTATTACACCTTTGACGAGAGCAATATATATGTAAGGTCCGGCGGATATCTTATCAGCGGCACTATCCCTCTTATTGTCTGGATCCTTGTAGTATCTGTGGTTACCCGGTACAGGGAGAAGTTCAGTAAGCTTATCTTCTGTACTCTTCTGATAGTTGCATCAGTCCCTATACTTACTTTTTTTATCCAGATATTTGCGTACGGAATATCCCTTACCAATATCGCCATAGCCGTACTGACCGTAGCTTTAAGGCTTATTGAGATCGTTAATACCAACCAGGAGATCTCGGAAGCGCATGAAGTCGAGAAGAAACTTATCCTTAAGGAGAGCAAGACCACGCAAAGAATGCTTACGCAAACAGCATCAGCCCTTGCCTCTGCAATAGATGCCAAGGATAACTATACTCACGGGCATTCAAGAAGGGTTGCTGAGTATTCCGAGATGATAGCTGAGTTATACGGCAAATCCGATAAGGAATGCCGTGAGATCTATATGGCAAGTCTACTTCACGATGTCGGCAAGATCGGTATACCAAACCACATAATCAACAAGGAAGGCAAGCTTACTGATGAAGAATACGCCATTATCAAGACGCACCCTTTAATAGGCTCCAAGATCCTGGAAAAGATAGGTCAGGCTTCTTATATCTCCATAGGCGCCCATTACCATCACGAAAGATACGATGGCAAAGGCTATCCGGAAGGCCTTAAGGGTGATGATATCCCTGAGATCGCAAGGATCATTGCTGTTGCAGATTCCTATGACGCCATGACATCCAAGAGGAGCTACCGTGATTCCCTGCCCCAGGATGTGGTAAGAAATGAGATCGTTAAGGGCAGAGGCACCCAGTTTGATCCCAGGTTTGCAGATATCATGCTCCAGCTCATTGATAATGACAAAGATTACACATTAAGACAGCAGGATGATGAGATCTCCAATATCTTTGTCTGAGCTTTAGTTTTATACTGCAATTTTCATTAATCTTATTAACGATAATAAATGAAAATCATTCTACAAACTCAATAAGAGTTTATTGCTATTTAGGATTGATTTACCCATTTTACCCCTTAAATACCGCAAAACATCAATAATAATTGATTTCTTTTTGCATTATAATCTATGTGTTAATTTTAAAAGGAAAGAGGAAATCACTATGGCAAACATTGATTTGACAAAGTACGGTATTACCGGAACCACAGAGATCGTCTACAATCCTTCCTATGAGATGCTTTTCGACGAAGAGACAAAAGCAGGTCTTACAGGATACGAAGTAGGCCAGGTAACAGAGCTTGATACTGTTAACGTTATGACAGGTATCTTCACAGGCCGTTCCCCTAAAGATAAGTACATCGTTATGGATGAGAACTCCAAGGATACTGTTTGGTGGACATCCGACGAGTACAAGAACGACAACCACCCTATGACTGAAGAGACATGGGCAGTTGTTAAGGACATCGCTAAGAAGGAGCTCTCAAATAAGAGACTTTTCGTTGTTGATGCATTCTGCGGTGCTAACAAGGATACAAGAATGGCTATCCGTTTCATCGTTGAGGTTGCTTGGCAGGCTCACTTCGTAAAGAACATGTTCATCGTTCCTACAGAAGAAGAGCTCGCTTCTTTCGAGCCTGACTTCGTTGTTTACAACGCTTCCAAGGCTAAGGTTGAGAACTTCGCAGAGCTCGGCCTCAACTCTGAGACATGCGCTGCATTCAACATCACATCCCGTGAGCAGGTTATCATCAACACATGGTACGGCGGAGAGATGAAGAAGGGTATGTTCTCCATGATGAACTACTACCTCCCTCTCAAGGGCATCGCTTCAATGCACTGCTCTGCTAACACAGACATGGAAGGTAAGCACACAGCAATCTTCTTCGGTCTTTCCGGTACAGGTAAGACAACACTTTCCACAGATCCTAAGAGACTCCTCATCGGTGATGACGAGCACGGCTGGGATGACAACGGCGTATTCAACTTCGAGGGCGGCTGCTATGCTAAGGTTATCAACCTCTCCAAGGAGAACGAGCCTGACATCTACAACG
>CAMHSJ010000018.1 GCA_946187935.1 uncultured Clostridia bacterium | reverse complement strand
GTCGGAGTTAATTACTCTCTAACAATTACACTTTCTATGGTACTAAAAAGGAGCCACTTAAATTCAAAGTGACTCCTTGACGGTCTGTCTTTATATCAGCCTGCGATCTTGATGCGGTGATAGTTCTTCTTGCCCTTGCGGATGATGGCTTCGCCGTTGGCATCAAAGTCAGATTCGGAAAGGACATAGAACTGGTCCTCAACGACTGCATCGTTCAAGTAGACGCCGTGCTGGGCGATCATCCTCCTGCCCTCACCCTTGGACTTCATAAGGCCTGTCTTAACGAGAACGTCTGCAAGCTGGAGTTCGCCCTTAAGCTCTTCAGATGTGATCTCGGTCGTCTTCATGTCTTCAGATCTTCCGGCACTTTCGAAGATCTCTTCAGCGGTACGCTTGGCAATGTCTGCCTGCTCCTCGCCATGGATGATCTTTGTAACTTCATAAGCAAGACGCTTCTTGGCTTCGTTAATGGCAGAGCCTTCGAGCTTGGCATATTCGTTGATCTCATCCATCTCGATGAATGTAAGAAGCTTCATGCACTTGATAACATCAGCATCGTCAACGTTTCTCCAGTACTGGTAGAAGTCATATACAGGTGTCTTATTGGGATCGAGCCATACCGCGCCCTTGGCTGTCTTGCCCATCTTCTTGCCTTCGCTGTTGGTAAGAAGAGTAAATGTAAGCCCGTAAACGGCATCGCCCTTCTTGCGGCGTACGAGCTCCATGCCTGCTAAGATATTTGACCACTGGTCGTCTCCGCCGAACTCAAGATCGCATCCGTAGTTCTCGTGGAGATAGTAGAAATCGTAGCCCTGCATGAGCATGTAGTTGAATTCGAGGAAGGACAGGCCCTTTTCGAGACGCTGCTTATAGCACTCGGCCGTGAGCATCTTGTTTACCGAGAAGTGTGCTCCGACCTCTCTTAAGAACTCGATGTAGTTTAAGTTCCTGAGCCAGTCTGCGTTGTTTACTATGAGCGCCTTGCCGTCTGAGAAATCGACGACCTTGCCCATCTGCTTCTTGAAGCACTCGACGTTGTGGTCTATGGTCTCAACTGTCATCATCTGACGCATGTCGGTCCTTCCGGAAGGATCGCCGATCATGCCTGTGCCGCCGCCCATAAGAGCGATGGGTCTGTGGCCTGCCTTCTGCATGTGGCTCATTACCATCATCTGAACGAAGTGGCCTACATGAAGGCTGTCAGCCGTAGGGTCAAAACCTATATAGAAAGACACGCCCGGCTTGGACAGAAGTTCGTAGATCTCATCCCTGTGTGTTGCCTGTGAGAAGTAACCTCTTTCTTCAAGCGTGTCGAAAACATTCTTATACATATATTCCTCCGAACTGTTAATAGTCTTTCTCAAACTTTGATATGATACACCGCCGGCCCTTTATTAACAAGTTTAACCGAGCTTTATAAAGTCTATTGCGGCAAGTGCTGCAACTGCGCCGTCAGAACATGCGGTCGTAAGCTGTCTGACCTTCTTGGTCCTGCCGTCGCCTGCAGCAAAGATACCCTTAACATTTGTACGGCAATCCTCGCCAGCTTCTATATAACCGCCTGACAGTGCAACAAGATCTTTAAAGTCAGCTGTCTTGGGTTCCTGGCCTATCGCTACGAAGAGGCCGGATATCTCTAACTCCTTTGTGCTGCCGTCCTCCCTGTTTGTCAGAATGACGGAAGCAAGCTTGGGCTCGCCCTTAAGCTCCGTCACGACATAAGGGGTAACGAACTCGATATTGGGCATCTCCCTTGCAGCCTTAACAAGTGTCTCTTCAGCCCTGAATTCGTTTCTTCTGTGAATGAGATAGACCTTGTCTGCAAGTCCTGCAAGATAGATCGCATCTTCTACGGCAGTGTTGCCGCCGCCTGATACGGCAACGGTCTTGCCCTTATAGAAAGCGCCGTCGCATGTGGCACAGTAAGATATTCCCTTGCCCGTAAGCTCCTCTTCCCTGTCTATTCCCAAATGGCGGTTGGATGCGCCTACCGCAAGGATGACTGCCTTGGCCGTATCCTCCATGCCTGATTCGAGCTTTACCGTGAAGAGCTCTTCTGCACTTCCCTCTATGGCAGTCACTCTGTCAAATTCAACCTTAGCGCCTAAGCCCGTTGCATGGTTATAGAGATTTGTCGCCCATTCAAAACCGGAGATCTTGGCGATCGCAGGGTAGTTCTCTATCTCAGGCGTGTTGATTATCTGTCCGCCGTAGGATTCGCCTTCGTAAACGACTGTATCCATGTTGGCGCGTCTTGCGTATATAGCTGCAGAAAGGCCTGCCGGGCCTGCTCCTACTATGATTATGTCTGCCATCTTGACCTCCTTATTCCTGCATCCTTCGTTCCATCTGGGCATGTATCTCGGGATAACTCTTCTTGAGCGATAAGATCTTGCCGTCAGGACTTATAAAGCAGTGTTCGCTCGTTCCTGTGCATCTTACTTCCTGAGTCTTCTTATCGTAGATCGTATACTCGATGTCGAATCTAACGCCCGTGTACTTTACAATCTTGGCCCTTATCACGACCGTGTCACAGTACTTGGCCATCGTCTTGTACTTGGCGGTAAGCCCTACGACGGGACTTATTATGCCGCCCTCTTCAAGACCTCTGTAACCCAGTCCTATATCTTCGAAAAGCTTGGTCCTTGCCTCTTCATACCACCTGATGTAATTGGAGTGATGAACTACCCCCATCTGATCGGTCTCGTAGTACTGGACAAGGTGCTCGCATTCAGTTAATAAAGCCATATGATTATCTCCTTAGATTTGCTTTTTCATTATAACAAAAATACAATAGTAGCGTTATGGACACCACGGTATTTATCTACATAATGGACTTCATCGGAACAGCTGCTTTTGCCGTGTCCGGCGCTATCACGGGCATAAGGAAAAAGATGGATATCTTCGGCGTAAATATCCTGGCGATCCTTACCGCAACAGGCGGCGGAATCATAAGAGATCTCATCATTGGCAAGACGCCCCCTCAGGCATTCGTAAACCCGATATTCGTTATCGTTGCCGCCATCACGGCAAATATAGTATTCTGTTTCATATGGATGATCAACAAGAAAGGCACACAGATCCCGGAGAGGGCTAAGCACATCTACGATAAGATCTTCTTCTGGTGCGACTCGGTAGGTCTTGCGGCCTTTACGGTCGACGGCGTTCATGCAGGTCTTTCACCTGACATCATGAGCCGCGTGTTCCTTGTCATCTTCTTAGGTGTCGTAACAGGTGTTGGAGGCGGAGTCCTCCGCGATGTCTTATCGCTCGAGATGCCTGTCATCTTCGTAAAGCACGTATATGCCTGCGCATCTATCCTGGGAGCCATCGTAACCTACACCTGGTATACAGTAACCGGCTCAGGAACCTCCTCGCTTCTTGCAGGTTTCTTCGTAACGGTAGTCATAAGATATCTTGCAGCAAGTTTCGGCTGGAACCTTCCAAAGATCAAAACAGAATAAAATATTCATTCCATAATTAAAGCTGCGGGATCTTCGCCGATCAACGGATCGCATTTCAAGGCAGATCTGTTCTTTTTGAGTGTTTATTCCTTGTAATGTATAATACAGGCAGGAGGCTTAAACACAGGTATGATCTATACTCTTGATGAAATAAAGCAGCATATCATTCCTGTTGTGCAGAAATACGACATTTCTGCACTGTATGTTTTTGGCTCTTATGCCCGCCGTGAAGCAAGCGAGGACAGTGATATAGATCTGTTGATAGATGTTCCGAACATCAAAAACCTGTTGGTATTATCCGGCATATACCAGGACTTGGAAGAAGCTCTCGGCAAGAAGATCGATCTGATAACTTTCAGAGCACTTTCTGCCAACAATGATCTGTCGTTTGTTGAAAACGTTAGAAGGGATATGGTTATTCTTTATGATAGAAACAGAGAAGGACAAACGGATAATAGAACACATCCGGTCGCACTGTAACAAGATCAGTAAAACTAAGGAAAGATTTGGATCAGAGCTGTCGGTTTTTGAATCAGACTCTGACTATATTGATTCTGTCTTAATGAACCTTTCCCAGATAGGGGAACTGGCTAAACTGCTGTCTGAAGATTATGTCAGATCAACAAGCAGCAGCATACCGTGGAAACAGATCCGGGGGCTGCGCAATGTGATCATCCACGATTATAACAATGTTGAGACGGAATCGATCTGGAATACAATAACAGACGATATTCCAAAACTAAAAGAATTCTGTGATGCAGAGCTTGGCAGCTAATGATCTGATATAGATCATCGATCAGGTTCACAACTGCACTTAAACAATAGCAAGGGGTCTTTCCAAATCAGAAAAGACCCCTTGATGATTTTAAATCGGATTCAGATATCAGCCCTGCTCAAGAGCGAGTGTAACTGTTGTCCTGTCGCAGACTTCAGAAGGTCCGAAGTACTGGATAGCGCCGGGATATGTGAAGCATGTCTCAACAGCCCACTTATCTCTGTTTGCTTCGAAGAACTTGAAGGGCTTGCCGTCTAACTCAACGAGAGCCTTGCGGATAACCGGCTTGTCTGCGCCGTTTCTTCTCTCCATGTTCATCATCTTTGTGATAGGCATACCGCCTGCAACCCACTCATCAGCAGGCTTGCTGATGTTGGAAACCTTTGAGAGGTAACCTGTGTATCCGTACTGGATGAGCATGAATGCATTGTAGCCTAATGAATAGCAGTAGTCTGCATCGAAGTTGGAAGGGAATGCGCATCTGCCCTCGTAACCGAAGAAGTGGTGGAGAGGAGAGAACTTGCCCTTGTATGTGCCGGCTGCCTTTCTCTTGGCAAGCTCATTCTTAACGAGCTCTGAGAAGAGCTTCTCAGATTCGATCAGGGATACCTGAACGTTGCCGTGAGGATCACGCTCTAAGAAGAGCTGCTGCTGGATGCCTACGGGGAGAAGATCGAATACTGCGAATGCGGAAGGTGTAAGACCTGCCTTGATGAAGTCGTACTTTGCCTGCCAGTCAGGAAGCGCGTTGAACTTCTCTGTAGCTTCGCCAGCCAAAAGCTCGTTGATCTCAGCGATGAGAGCGGAGAACTCGGGAACGAACTCTACGATACCCTCAGGGATGATCGCAACACCGAAGTTGTCTCCGTTAGCTGCTCTCTTCTCAACAGAATCTGCGATGTAGCTTGTGATCTGGCTAAGTGACATCTTCTTAGCTGCGACTTCCTCACCGATGAGGCAGATGTTAGGCTGTGTCTCGAGTGCGCACTCAAGGGCAACGTGTGAAGCGCTTCTGCCCATTACCTTAACAAAGTGCCAGTACTTCTTAGCGGAGTTAGCATCTCTCTCGATATTGCCGATGACTTCGCTATAGGTCTTTGTAGCTGTATCGAAACCGAATGAAGCCTCGATGTCCTCGTTCTTGAGGTCGCCGTCGATCGTCTTGGGGCATCCGATTACCTGAACGCCTGTGCCCTTAGCTGCCATGTACTCAGCAAGAGTAGCTGCGTTAGTGTTGGAGTCGTCACCGCCGATGATGACTATTGCTGTAAGGCCGTTCTTCTTGGCGTTCTGGGCAACGATGCCGAACTGCTCTTCTGTCTCGAGCTTTGTTCTGCCTGAACCGATGATGTCGAAACCGCCTGTGTTTCTGTAGCTGTCGATGAATGCATCGTCGAACTCTACGAAATCATTCTTGAGAAGTCCGTCAGGGCCGCCCTTGAATCCGAGCAGAACGTTGTCCTTATCTGTTGCTTTAAGAGCATCGTAAAGACCTGTGATAACGTTGTGTCCGCCAGGAGCCTGTCCGCCTGAGAGGATAACGCCTACAACCTGCTTCTTAGCAGAAGATGTGTTGGCACCCTTCTCGAAGGTGATCTCCGGCTTACCATATGTATTGGGGAATAAAGCCTGGATCTTGTCCTGGTCAGCAACGCTTGCAGTAGCAGCGCCTTCCTTAACGCAGATGTCTGCGATACCGTTCCTGAGCATGCCCGGAAGCTTAGGCTGATACTCATATCTGGCTTTCTGAAGTGGTGAAATTTCCATAGTCGTACTCCTTTAAATAAAATACCCTAAAATAATAAATTGTTTGACCTCAAAAGTAAATGCCAAATCAGTTGGAATCGGGAACTGATCTGATGGCAGCAAGAAGGTCGTTAAACTCTTCAAACGCAGGGATATCAGGGTTGTCCTTTATGATCTGCTCCGTGCTCCTGAACAGGAATCCTGCCTTTGATGCCTTGATCATGGCAAGGTCGTTATAAGAATCGCCTGATGCGATCGTATCAAAGCCTATGGACTGCAGAGCCTTGACTGTTGAGAGCTTGGAATTCTCTATCCTCATCTTGAAATCACTGATCATGCCGTCTTCTCCGACAACAAGGGAGTTGCAGAAGAGCGCGGGGTATCCGAGCTTCTCCATGAGAGGCATGGCAAACTGCGTGAACGTATCACTTATTATGATGACCTGCATGTCCTTCCTCAGTTCGTCAAGGAATTCCTTAGCGCCCGGAAGAGGATCTATCTTGGAGATGACATCCTGGATCTCCTTTAAGCCTAAGCCGTGCTCTCTTAAGATATCCAGTCTCCAGCGCATGAGCTTATCGTAATCAGGCTCATCTCTGGTGGTGCGCTTAAGTTCAGGGATACCGCTTACCTTGGAAAACTCGATCCAGATCTCAGGTACCAGAACACCTTCCATATCAAGACAAACTATGTTCATATAAAACCTCCCGTATATCAGATCCTCGCGTAGATGAACGCGCCCGAATCGTAACCCAGACCATACTTGCCGAAAACAAGGACCAAAAGCACAAGGAGTACGAATACTGCCCATCCTGCAAGTATTCCGCCCTTGTTTATGAGCTCTAATATAGACCTCGGTTCATCAGTCTCTTTTTCCCTGTACTTAAAGATATCGACTGCCGCAAGCAGGATAACGCCAAGCACGAGTACATAAAGATCCGGCAGGCTTATGCCCATTCCCATTATACCCTCAATGTCAAAAGCTATGCCGCCGCTTCTTACTAACGCCCTGAACATATCTATGGCATCAGGTAAGTTTGCCGACCTGAAGAATACAAAGCCAAGGAGGACAAGGAAGAAAGTCCTTACTATCTGGAAGACCTTAAAGTATGCCTTATCCGCCCTTATTACCGGCCTGATCTTCGCGAAAAGAGGCTCAGCCATCATGCCGGAAACGATATAGAAACAATGAAGCAGTCCTGATCCTATGATGTACTTCCACAGGCCGCCGTGCCAGTAACCTACGGCAAACCAGAGGACCAGCATCGCAAGATAAACGGGAACCTTCTTGCCCTTCTTCTTTCCGAATGCCTTGCGCGAGATGTCGCCGATCTTGATGAACAACGGCGTCTTAAGTATTGGATAGAAGAGGTAGTCCCTGAGCCACGAGCCGAGCGTTATATGCCATCTCTGCCAATACTCTCTTATGGAAAGCGCAAGATATGGCGAATTGAAGTTCTCGGGAAGATCTATCCCAAGAAGATGTGACGTTCCCAATACGACATCCATGCACCCTGAGAAATCAGCATATAGCTGGACTGCAAAACTTATAACGCCCAGCAAAACATAGATGCCGGTATATGTTTTGTGATCGCCATAGGAAGCATTTACCAGTGTTGCCGCACGTTCAGCGATAACGAGCTTCTTAAGAAAACCCCATGCTATCCTGATGGAACCTTCCTTGAGTCTCGTAATAGAGAACCTCACTTCCTTTGACTTATCCAATTCAGCAGAAAGCGCCGCATATGTGTTCATAGGGCCTGATGTCAGATACGGGAAATAAGTTGCGAACAGAAGATACTTTAAGAAGTTCTTCTCGGGAGCAATCCTCTCCCATCTGCAGTCTAAGACATAACCGATCATCTGGAGCGTATAAAAAGACATTCCCACGGGGACCGCATAGAGCATGAAAGTGCTTGTCTGCGCGCCTGATGCAAAGAAATAATTAAGCTTGTCTGCTATAAGATCCATAACCCCGTAGAACTTGACCATAACAAGAAGCGCCAGATTGAAGATAACCGTAACGGCGCAGAAAACATTTCTTATTGCCGGTTTTGTCTTCTTTGCGCTGAGCGCTCCTCCTGTAAATGTCGTCACAGCGGATATGAGCACAAAGACAAGTGTATAAAAGCCTCCCGCGCAGCAAAATGCGATGCTCAGGATAAGGAGCCAGACCTGCCTGGCCTTGCCGGGGATCACATAGTAAACAAGTGCCGCAAGAAGGATAAATCCAAGGAAAGCCGCAGATACCAGAGACATCAGACAGGCTCCTTGTCAGCGATCTCAACAATGCCACAGCCCGGGCTCATAAGGAAAACGACACGCCTGCCGTCAAGACATGGCGCAAGCTCGATATCCTTAAACAAGACAAATCCTTTTGCCTCGAATTCAGCTTTGGCCTGCTCCAAGCTATCAGCCAGAAAGCAGATGTGATAGGGCGAATTCTTGTACTTTTTAAGAAGCGGCTTAAGATCCGAATCATCAGCCGGCTCTACGAGTTCGATCCTCTCGCTGCCGTTTACCCAGAAGGAAAGAGTCGCATTCCTTATGGGGTCGAATTCAGCTGCGCGCTCGCAGGTAAAACCCAGAAGGCTTAAAGCCTCCTCGGAATCCTTTATTCGCTTGACGAGATAACCTATGTGATGGACCTGCATGTCAACCCAGATGAGCGATGATCTTATCAACCATCTCTCCGACGTTCTTAAGGCCTGTCGTCTCACCCATCGTGAACTTGATGCCGAAAGTCCTCTCGACAGCAACGATGAGATTGATGTGCTCTAATGAATCCCAGCCATCGACATCAGCAGATGTCGTGCCGTCATTTACCTCGATGTCTTCATCGTCAAAGACATCCTGGAATACCTCATTAAGCTTGCCGTATACTTCTTCTCTGGTCATAACAAACCTCCGTCAGTTAACTGTTATCGCAATATTGCCGCTCTCGCAGGGCTTCTCAAGATCAAGACCCCACTCGGTGTTTTCCCTGCCGTCCTCTCTTAAGAGCTCAAAGCCCTGCTGCTTATAAAAATCCTTAACCATTTTATTCTTTGCCGTCGGATAATAATAGCCTTTAATCTTTGATATTCCGCGTTTTTTGCATTCGGCGATGATCTCGTCCATCATAGCGCATTCCATGCCGCGCTTAAGCACACGGCAGCTCATGAGCCACAGGTCTATATGGAAGATCCTGCCTTCAGGTGAATCTTCCTCATGACCGAACGTTACCGCAACAACGCCGTTGTCACCGAACTTGTCTTCGAGCTTTCCGTATCTGGTGATGAACTTGGGGTCCTCTGCTATGCTCTCTATCTCGGCCTGGCTGCAGCGCCTTGTCGTTAAGTTGAACTGGTTGCTCTTATTGGTGAGCTCGGCGATCCTCGACATATACATCGGGGAGAAAGGCTTGATCTCGGCATGCATCTCAAGGGATCTGAGATAATCGTCGTAGTTGTCGAAACTCATAGATGATTTCGCACGTTCGATATTAGCCTTATACATCTCTCCTCTTTTAAGATCGTCTCCTGACAGGTTCGTCACTTCGAAAAAGCCGCTCCTGTCCAGGATGCCGATATAGCTCTCAGGCTCGCCAACCTCGGGAACGCTTATGCCGGGGATCTGGTTTAAGACCAGCGCTCTTTCCGCAGGATTATCATCGACGAAAACAAAACTGTCGGCACCGATGTTAAGTTCTTTTGCCGTCTGCATTATATTCCTGTCCTTGTTGTCCCAGTTGGCCTTGATCACGAGGAAATCCTCTTTGGTAAGTGTCGAGTCAGGCCTTGCAAGTCCGGCCAGTGCATTCTCCTCATCGTTCTTGGATGCGACTGTAAGAAGGATCCCCAGATCCTTATGAGCCTTGATGTACTGCTGGAACTCAGTGTAGAGTTCGGACTCTGCATCCTCGTGTCCGATCTTGATGTTCTCGGGACCGTCGTCACCTACTATGCCGCCCCAGAGCGTGTTATCCATATCGAGGGCAAAGGCCTTCTTGTTCCTGCCGTAGATAGCCTTGATGATCCTGGCAAGATTGAATGCAAGATCAGGGATCGCGGAAACAGACAGAGCGTACTTATACCGGTACCAGTCAGAAGGATCTGCCCACTTCTTTATGCCGTACTCTGCAGAGATGTAGTTGATATCGTTTATGAAGAACGATTCATTGCTTTCTGCGAAAGAAGCAAACATGCCGTTGAGCCTGTTAATGAAGTTGAGCCTGCCGTGGATGTCAGAGCAGTCGCTGTTTCCCAGGAGCCTAAAGTAAGGCATCTCGAAATTATTCTGTATGATAGTGCAGGAATAACGCTTAAACAGAGCAGTCCAGCAGCCTTCAAATCTCTGGTAAGTGTCTCTGGCAAGGGCATCGACCTGAGCCTTGCTCATGTTTACGTCAGGATATGTCAGGATATTTCTTGATGTGGTATGTATGAAGCAGATATCAGGCTTAAACTCATCTAACTCTTCGTTGCCGAACAAGGCATCCTCATAGTACTTGTTGTACTCGGATTCGAAGAACTCGGGCTTGATGCCATAGTCAAGGAGAAACAGCTCTAAGATGAGCTTGATGTCGTTGGTCGTGGAACCGCCCAGTATGGCGATCTTCTTGGTGATATAGTTAACGCCTTCGCGCTCTAAGAGCTGACGCTTTATGGCTTTCTTCTTGCGGAGGATATAATCCGGATCGTACGGATACTTTAATTCCTGCATCGTGCTCATCTCCTAAGCTAATATTCTAAACATCTTAATTATAATAACATATCGGAGCTCCAAAAGATTTTGTGCAATCTGATTTACATATACAGACTGATGCGTGTTATAACTATATGGCACTATATCAGGAAAGAGGCGTTGTTTTGGACAGTTTGGTTTTTCTAAGAGATCTCGCGATCATTCTCCTTGTCGCAAAAGTCTTCGGCATATGTGCAAGAAAGCTGCATGCGCCTGAGGTCGTAGGCGAGATACTTGCAGGCCTTCTCATAGGTCCTGCCGTCTTAGGCTTTGTCAAGCAGTCTGATTTCATCTCACAGATGGCTGAGATAGGAGTCGTCATGCTCATGTTCGAAGCAGGCCTTGCTACAGACATGACCAAGCTCAAGAAGACAGGCGCCAAAGCAACGGCAATCGCCTGCGCAGGTGTCTTTGTCCCGATTATCTCGGGAACGGTCCTGTTCATGAGTTTTTACGGCTGGGGTGAACTCGGCTCTGAGCAGATGCTCAAGGGCATGTTCATAGGAACGATAATAGCTGCCACATCAGTCAGCATCACCGTTGCCGCACTAAAAGAGATCGGCAAGCTCAGCGGGACCATAGGCACGACGATAGTAAGCGCTGCGATCATAGATGACGTAATAGGCATCATCGTTCTCACCTTTGTTCTCAGTGCCAAGAATGAGAATACAAATGTCTGGATGATAGTGTTCAAGGCCATCGCCTTTTTCGCGCTTGCGATACTGACAGGCTTTGTTGTCTATAAGGTATTCGAATGGCTCGATAAAAGATATGAACACACGAGGCGCATCCCCATCGCCGCTCTGGTCTACTGCCTTGCCATGGCATATGTCGCAGAGAGGTATTTCGGAATAGCGGACATCACGGGCGCTTACGTCGCGGGCGTTGTCCTCTGCAACCTTCACGACGCCAAATATGTTGAGCGCAAGGTCGATGTCAGTTCATATATGGTATTCGCGCCTGTTTTCTTCGCAGGTATAGGTCTTAAGGTCTCTTTCAGCGAGATGGGACCTATGCTCCTTCTCTTCTCCGCAGCATTTGTCTTAGTTGCGTGCCTCGCCAAGATCGCGGGATGCGGCCTTGTATCGCGCATCTTAAAGTTCAACGGCAGGGACTCTCTTAAGATCGGAGTCGGCATGATGACAAGAGGAGAAGTTGCATTGATAACTGCTCAGAAGGGACTTTCACTGGGACTTATAACGCCCGAGTTCTTTACGCCCGTAATCCTTCTTATCCTGGTAAGCTCAATCCTTGCTCCCATTATCCTTAAGAAGCTCTTTGCGGGAGAAGACCAGGGCAAGATCTCTTAAGGAGACCGCGATCAAAAGGACTGATAATATCAGCATCACGCTTCCCGTTATACACTGCATCACGGTAATGTCATAACTTTTCTCAGGCGCTTTGAAAGTGACAGGATAAGGCGCTAATGCCAAGAGCAATAAGGCAAGGCCTGCAATGTCCGCCTTACCGAACTCATCTTTGCCCGTCAGCATGACAAACGGGATGATAAGGAATACTCCGACATAGAAATAACTGAACGCAGGCATCCCGCAGATAACGAGCGCTATCATGGCTGCGCTCATCCATTCCCTGCGGACAAAGATGCTGCAGGCAATGAGGATCACGGCCAGGATGACCGCAACAGTCTGCGGCCATGCTATATCTGCTTCCATTCCGAAGAACTTTGACATATAGATCCTTATGACCGTTGCAAAATTGATCTTGGCTCCAAGACCTTCCGCAGTTGAACTGCCCGTGCTCAGCGTAAGCCATTTGATCATGAGCATGAACTTGCCGAAACCGCCGAAGCAAAGGAACGGCAGGAAGAACAGCGCCAAAGCATATAAGGCGCATCTTACTGCCTCTTTGATCTTCTTTTCCCTCAGAAGGAGAACGCCGAAAGCTGCAGGATATATCTTTATCGCGAATGCGAGTGCAAGACAGATGAGAGCTATCTCGCGCTTTACCTTGCTCTCACTGTTTCTCAGAGATATGAACAGCAAAGTAAATGCAAGGCTGTAAAGGATTATATTTCCTCTCTCAAACGAATAGAGGAACGGCGAAGACAAAAGGACTGATAAGACCAGAAGCCTCTTCCTGCCCGCCGTCAGGGATGACATGTCTTCTATTGCATAAACAGAAAGGATGATGGGAACAAAGATGAATAATACAAATGTCAGCGTAATGCTCTGAACTTCCCTGAGATAGTAGGAATTAGCAAAGTCATATCCCCGCGGCGCAAGTTTGCCGGCAACATAGAATATCAGCTCGCACAGCGGCGGATACTGGACCTTGTTGATCTCATTATAAGGGTCCCTGCCGGCCACGCTGTGAAGGCAGTTATAAAAATCCATGAACGTATCGTGGGTATCACCGAAAAACAGCTGCCCCGTAAGAGGTCCGGCTCCATGGATCAATGCCGTAAAGATAAACCAGACAAATACTGCAGGAATGACTGCAAGACCTATGGTCACGAGCCTGCTGTGATCCCTGTCTGTCTTCATCTGAGTCTTATAAGATCTATCTCCCATATTCCCTCACAGATCTTTACTGATTCAATGATATCCCTGCCATCCAGATAAGAGTCTTGGTATGTGTCATTGAACGGCATGTCTATATAGTATATTCTGTCAAAGTTTTGTTCAATAGAACAGGTCCTGTCATAGTCCTCCATGAATATCGGAAGATCCGTCTGACCTTCAGTGGCATCAGCAGGGGTCCAGCCTGAAGCAAACGTAACAGGTACGCCGATGCCGTCGTGGTTAAGCAAGGCGCCGTCTTCATCCCAGAAATACTCCTCATATCTTCTCGTGCCGAAGAGCTCCATCGTTGTGGTAGCCAGCTCGCCGCCTGCGGGATCCAACACAATCAGCGTTCTTTCATCAGGATCTATATATTTGAAGGCATCCTCGAAAACAGCCTGAAGTCCTGAGACTGCCAGGTTGTGTTCGAATCCGTCGCTTAAAAGAAGTCTGTTGACCTGAGTCTCGTCCTCAACAAAACCGTATCTGTAATATTCGCCGCCATAGAAGTATCTGGTCATCGTTACCTCAGACCCGTTTCCGCAGTCGACCTTGGGAAAGACTGCCCTCGTGAGCGGATCCGTCGTCTGGAAGCATTCGGCCGCGACCATTATGCTAACGGCTGTAAGCGCGGCATCTTTTATCACTTCCTTAAGTCTTATCTGCTCCATAATGACCGCAAGATACAGGACAAGGAGCAGATATCCGCTCCTGTAATACCTGTAGTGCGGATAAGTAAAATAGAATACGGTGAACAGGACAAACATTACAAAACAACCAGTAAGAGCAGGCAGGAATCTGGAAAGGGCGGGATTACTCCCCTTCTTGTCTCCTCTTAGGATCAATAGCCAAACGATCCCCGCCAGGATGATGAGCGTTATGATCCAGTTGTAATGTGATACGAATAAGCCTCCGAGCTTTACGATCTTATATGCGGTCTTATCCACATGATCAGGCGTCGGTATCTTGTCACCGCTCATCCCGAGAACAGACTTGATCATGCCCTTTAACGTTTTCGACCATCCGTCCTTGCCTAAGATCAAAGGGACAATGAACAGACCTGCCGCGAACGTGTAGCATGAACCATCCATGAAATAGTCGAACGTCTTCTTCAGAAGTCCTTTGCTCCTGTCATTTCTGATCTTGAAGACCCAGCCTCCGACATATATTCCCAGAAGAAGGATGATCGCTGTTTCCTTTGTAAAGCAAAGTGCCGCTGCAAACAGGTATTCGAACACCTTCAGCTCGTAGCAGTATGCCATGAGGAACAGCATGAGAAAGACAGTCTGGGGAAGATCCGAATCCATCAGATAAGATGTTCCGAAGAAAGACGGGGAAACAGCAAGAAGTATCAGCAGTATGGCCGATTTAACTTCGCCTGTCTTGGGGGTTATCCTGAGGATCACCGCATAAAAAGCAGTAAGCATTATGATCATCATAAAAACACCGGTGATCCTTACGCACATCCCGTAACTGACGCCAAATGCCCTCAGCGGATAAGAGATCAGATACAAAAGGAAATTGTAGGCTCCCGTGATGTGACCTGCGAGCATAAATGCTCCGAATGTATTGGGCGTAAGATCCCATGTGTCCCAGTTGGAGACAAAGCTCCTCAGATAGGTATCGCTGTCACCTTTAAACCATAAGCCGAAACGGGATATGTAAAGACTCGCCGTAACTGCGGCAGCAGCTGCTAAAGGCAGGAGTTTTCTTATGTTGGGCAGCAAGAGCTCTCTTATCCTTCCTGCAACTCTCTTCCCGCAGGAAGAAAGAATAAGGAAAGCAGATACTGCAAAACAGCATCCTGCCGTAATGCCTGCAGGATAGTCGATTATCGGGCTCCTGCAGAAGATCAGCTGCTCTGCCCAGAACAGAAAAAAGAGCAAAGTGACGGAAAGCATCTGGAAGTCTGTCTTAATACGGTGTGGTCTTCTTATGTAAAAACAACTGGCCGCCAGATAGAGGAGCACCGATAAGATGAAGAAAACATCACATACGATAAACGCCTGCATGAGGCCGCACAGAAGAGATGCCGCAAAGGCCGTTATCGAAAAGGCAAAAAGAAGTCTGTCTTTCAAATCAAGCCTCCGCAGGCTTCAGCCTCAGGAGTCTGATCTGCCAGATGCCGTCGGTAATGACTCTTGTGCTGATGATCTCACGCCCTTCAAGATACAGATCCTTGTCATTGGGGTTTATCGCCACGTCAAGATAGTAGACCTCGTTATACAGACTCTCTTCTTCAAGTGATTCCTCACAGATCTTGTCGTAATGGGTGCTCTCCAAGATATTGATGTCATATCCGGGGAGCTCTTCATCACCTATGAGATCTCCCGTGACATCTTTATACTTTATCCTGATCCTGGCAAGTTCCGGATTCCAGTTAAATGAATGACGCTCGGGGAATCCAAGCAGTCCCAGACAGGTCAGTGAGACAAACTCTCCGTAAGAATCGAGGACCAGGACTTTCGAATCGTCGTAACCTATCTCTCTTAATCCTTCTTCGACGCATCTCTGGAGTCCTATGATCTCCCTGTTATGGTCCATGCCGTCGTTCAGGAATGCGGTGCATACCACGGTGTTGCGGTCGCCTTCTATATAGCCTATGCCGTTCTTGACCTGGTAGAAATACATCTGCATCGTTACAGCTTCGCCGTTGCCGCTGTCAAATGTATTCCAGGTCCTGCGCGTTACAGGATCCACCGTGAAATAACACTCAGTAAGGAACAGCGATGCGACTATGACGGGGACCAGGTTCTTGATCAGGTTGTTTGAGACCATCTCATCGAGCATGAATCCCAGAAGGAGCATCATGATGAGCAGATTGTACTGTGAATATCTGTAGTGCACGTAGTTGAAATATACGAGTTCAAACGCATAGTATAAGACTCCCGAGAACAGAAGACTGATCAGGAGCGCATTTGCCTTGCTGCTCCTTACAGGTTTCTTGACGAGGACGAATATCAGATAGATGACTATCAGGGCAGTTACGACCCACATGAAGTGTGCGGTAAACAGCGAATTGAGCTTAAACAGCTGGTAATGGCCCGGGATAACGATGTCCGGAAGATGTTCTATCTCCTCGCCCAGTATGTATTCCTTGAGGATATTATGGAAGTCATGTATCCAGCCGCGCTGCCCTATGATCATGGCAGACGTGAACACCAGGATGGCCGTTATGATCTCTATGTTCTCGTTTGCATACTTGCGCAGCCTCTCTGACGGCTTAAGTTCTTTGGAGGATCTCATCGCAAAGATAAGACCGCCTATAAAGAAACCGAAGGGCAAAAGGACTGCCGTTTCTTTTGTAAAGCACAGTCCCGTCAGCGCTGTCAGCTTCATTATCTTAAGGTCATAAAGATAAGCGAATATGAACAGCGTAAAGAAGCAAAGAAGAGCAAAGTCCGAGCTTGCAAGATAAGAGATACCCCAAAACAGCGGTGAGAATGTAAATGCCGCCGTTAGCATGGCTCTTGAGAAAGCGCTTAAGTTCCTGAAGAGTCTTACCGTGACCGCATAGAAGAGCGCTATAGTTATCTCTGACATGACCAGATTGGCGATCCTGATAGATATCTCTTCACTGACACCAAAGCCTCTTAAAGGCAGCATGAAGATATTCACGATCATGTTATAGCTGTAGGTAAGATGTCCGCCCATCATGAAAGCATAGACAGTATTCATCGTATTGTCCCAGGCATCCAGATTAAGAGATGCTGCCGAGAAATAGGTAAAAGAATCCCCTCTGAACCATACCTTATAATTCGCGCTGAACATAACGGCATAGACTATGAGGATCACCCAGAGCAAAATGTGCTTGGAAAGACTTCCGGAAAGCCACTTTCCGATAACGGGGAATACTTCCTTGTACTGCTTGATGAATGTAATAAAGAAAGCCGCCCACATAAGGACAAAGCTTGCCGTTCCGACAACGATATTCTGGCGGGGATTGCCGTTGAACAGAAATTCCATCGTGAAGAACATGGCACCCGTAAACTCCGTTATGAGGAGTTCTATAGTGATATGTATCTTATGCTTCCTTTGGTTATAGAAATATGCCCCTGCCATAAAACTGAGCAGGAACAGGATATATACGGCATTGACCAGGTGGCCGAAGACGCTGCTCTTTAACCTGTCATTGACAAGCCCTAAGGCAAAGGACATGGCGAGCATCACGCAAGAAAATATGTACAATTTCTTATCTTTTGGCATATCTCACCTACATATCAAAATAGTGCACCTTGGATATCAGGAAATAACATACAAGTGCAGGCTTTATCAGATGGAGTTTCTCAAATGCCGAAGTCATCCTTACTATCTTTGTCGCATAATCGCGCATGGGCGACTCGACTGATCTTTTAAGGAAACGGTTGGACAGATAATCAGGATCTATCTCATTCATGATCTTACGGCAGCTTTTGTATTCTCCGAGAAGAGTCTTGAGGGGAAGCCCCTGGACGCTGTATATCGACAGGCAGTAGATCTTGATGAGCATCAGTTCCAGATATTCCCTCTCGCCTGCCTTATCGCCTGTCAGATGTTCGTTCATGACGGGCATTATGTAGGATGCTGCCGAATCAAGGAGCCTGTGACCTATCCACGGTGAATCGGCCTTTGGTGTCCTCGACTGGGAATCCGTGTGGACATACCAGTTGAAAATGGTCTCGTGGACAAATGTCACCTTGCTGCAATGCTTATTGAAAAGGACATTGATATAGACATCATCCGGATATCTTCTCTCAAACTTTATGTTGTTATCAACAAATATCTGCCTTCTGTAGACAGAACCGTGGTGGACCCCGCAGATCCACTTATTCGGATGCTCGGGAAGATCCTGGACCTGAACGAGCTTGCCGTCCTGATCGACATCCCTGAACTGGGCGATTATCCTGTCGGGGTCGTCATCAGTATATCTAGCCAGGACCTCAAGACAGTTGTCATCCATCCAGTCATCTGAATCACAGAACATGATGTACTTGCCCCTGGCGCTATCCAGCATCCTGTTGCGCGTTCCCAAAACGCCCAGATTCTTCTCGTTTACAAGGAGAGTGATATCCATCTCAGGATTATCAGCGATAAACTTGTTTACGACTTCGACGGTATTATCAGTCGAGCAGTCATCACAGAGGATCACTTCGTAATCCTTGAAGTTCTGCCTCTTGATCGCTTCAAGACAACGCGGCATAAAACGCGCATAGTTATAGCAGGTTATGGTAATGCTGAATAGTGGCGCCATTGCCCCGTTGTCCTCTTTCTGCCTTGGTGATTATATATTACCACTCATCTTACAAAACAAGCCCGGCGCAAACGCCGGGCATGCTTTCGTAAGGTTATTACTTCTTGATGAGAAGAGACTCGCCTGTCATTTCGGCAGGCTGGGGAAGGCCCATGATCTCAAGGAGCGTAGGCGCGATGTCGCAGAGCCTGCCGCCCTCTCTTAATGTGTATTCCGGATCGTAGTTATAAAGGATGAAAGGAACCGGATTTGTCGTATGTGCAGTATGAGGCTGCTTTGTCTCATAGTTGAGCATCTGCTCGGCGTTGCCGTGGTCAGCGCAGATGAAGAGAACGCCGTTCATCTTCTTAACGGCCTCTACAGCGCCTCCGACACACTCGTCGATCCTCTCAACGGCCTTGATGGCAGCTTCAAGAACACCCGTGTGTCCGACCATGTCAGGGTTAGCGAAGTTGATGATGACAACATCATACTTGTCAGAGCAGATAGCTGCATCGAGCTTGGCTGAAACTTCAGGTGCGCTCATCTCAGGCTTGAGGTCGTATGTTGCGACTGCGGGAGAAGGAACGAGCGTACGGTCCTCATCCTTGTTGGGTTCCTCGATACCGCCGTTGAAGAAGAATGTAACATGTGCATACTTCTCTGTCTCTGCGATCCTGAGCTGCTTTAAGCCGTTGTCTGCGAGATACTGGCCTAATGTGTTTACGATCTCTTCCTTCTTGAATGCTACGAACTTGTTGGGGATCGTCTCCTCGTAGTCCTTGAAGCATACATAGGTAAGAGGCATGAAGCCGTTTGCTCTTACGAGGCTCTTGATGCTCTTGGAGTCGGAAGCATCGCCGTCAGCTGCTTGAATATCTTCGTCGCTGTAGCAGAATGCCTTGGTTATCTCTCTTGCCCTGTCAGGACGGAAGTTAAAGAAGATGACAGAGTCATTAGGCTTTACTACGCTTAAAGCATTGCCTGCCTCATCAGTTATTACTGTAGGAAGGACAAACTCATCGTAGACTTCCTTATCGTATGAATCCTGCATGGCCTGTACGGGATCAGTTGCCTTTACGCCCTCACCCTTTACGAGAGAATCGTATGCTAACTGGATACGGTCCCAGTTGTTGTCTCTGTCCATTGCATAGTAACGGCCGGAAAGTGATGCGACCTTGCCTACGCCGATCTTGGCCATCTCATCTACGAGAGCCTGGAGATATCCCTTGCCTGATGCCGGAGGTGTGTCACGGCCGTCAAAGAAGGGGTGAACATAGACTCTGTCGAAGTTCTCTTTCTTGCAGAGCTCTAAGATCGCATAAAGATGTGTGATATGTGAGTGAACGCCGCCGTCTGAGAGAAGCCCCCATACGTGAAGGTCGGAATCATTCTTCTTGCAGTTATCGATAGCCCTGAGGAGTTCCTCATTCTTAAAGAAGACTCCGTCCTCTATATACTTTGTGATGAGAGTGAGATCCTGGTAGATGACCCTGCCCGAACCGATGTTCATGTGGCCTACCTCAGAGTTTCCCATCTGTCCGTCAGGAAGTCCTACAGCAAGTCCTGAAGCATAACCCTTTACGAAGGGGCACTCTGCCTCGAGCTTATCGATAACAGGGGTCTTGGCCATATAAACGGCATTGTATTCCTTGATGTCTGAAAGACCAAATCCGTCAAGGACCATAAGTACTACCGGTCTGCGTTTCATAGATAAATCTCCTTTTTGTGATCAGTTTGAACCAATAAAGCGGTTAAGGCCGCTGTCGTAGATAAAACCCGCACCTTTAAGTGTGCCGATGATGTCATCTTCTTTTACTCCCAGGGAGCTGCAGAGCTCCGCGAGGCTTTCATAGTTGTCCCGAAGCTGAGTGTTGACATAGCTTAAGAGCATGTTAGGGTCTTTAGGCAGTGGCATGTTTGCGCTCCTTATCTTGTTACGGCTGCATTATAGCACATAAGCATGTCAATATTGCTTTATAATTAAGCAAAACGCGTATATCTGTTATTATTAGCATATAAAGGTTCAAAGGAAGGAATGAATATGGATAATCTGACTGAACTCATCAAGGCTGCCATAGATATGAGGAAGAGAAGCTACGCACCTTATTCCAGGTTCCGCGTAGGCGCTGCCATCCTCACATCTGACGGTCAGATCTTTGCGGGATGCAATATCGAGAACAGTGCATTCGGCCCTTCCATTTGTGCCGAGCGATGCGCAGTATCAAAAGCCGTAAGCGAAGGCCATAAGGACTTTGAAGCGATAGCAATAGCAGGCGGAGCTTCGGCAGGAGGGCTTCAGTACTGCCCGCCCTGCGGCGTCTGCAGACAGGTCTTGTCAGAGTTTTCGGGAAGCGATCTTACGGTAATACTCGCGAAAAGCGAGACGGACTACAAGACGTACACATTAGGGGAATTGCTTCCTTTAAGTTTCGGCGCAGACAACCTGGATAAGAACTGATCAGGTATCGGAAAAATCGATATCAGGGAATACCAGAGGCGTATATTCAGGATACATCTCCCTGACCGCATCACAGATCTCAGAGATAACGGCCTTTCTGTCTTTGGCATCAAAACTGATGACTGCATCAAGTCTTATCGTGTGATCAGAATCACTCACATAGAAACCGTGTATCTGGATAACGTGTTCTATCTTTAAGACCCTTTCCTTTATCGCAGTGAGCATCAATGAGGCCTTGCTGTCATCGGGCGCGGTCGAGTAGATCCCTACCGCAGTCAGGATGATACCGCATTCCTCATAGACCTTGCCTTCTATGCTTCTTGTGAGCGTGTCGATCTCAGACGCAGTGAGCTTGTCAGAGACTTCGATATGTATGGAACCGTTATATGTATCAGGGCCATAGTTGTTGAGCACAAGATCATACGCGCCATTTACTTCAGGGAATGCATTTACCGTGGATTTTATCTTCATTATCAGGTCCGCTTCGACTCTCTGTCCCAAAAGCTGCGAAATGGTCTCCCTTATCATGTCGACGCCGGACTTGATGATGATGAGAGAGATAACCGCGCCGAGCCATGCTTCGAGCGGAAGATGCCACACGAGGAAGATGACCGCCGCAACTAAGGTGGATGCTGAGATACCGGCATCCAGGAGTGCATCCTTGCCTGAATTCACAAGTGAATCAGAATTGACCTTGATGCCTGTTCTCTTTACGAAAGTGCCGAGGAATATCTTAACAAGGATGGCAACGCCCACGATGATCAGTGAAGCCATATTATACTCCGGGGTTACAGGATCGATTATCTTCTTTACCGATTCGATGAGCGCCGTGATGCCCGCATAGAGGATGATGCCTGAGATGACCAGCGCGCTTAAGTACTCCGCTCTGCCATGTCCATAGGGATGCTTCCTGTCCGGATCCTTGCCTGCGAGCTTGGTGCCTATGATCGTGATAAGAGATGATGCCACGTCTGATGTGTTGTTTACGGCGTCGAGGACAATGGCGATGGATCCCGTGATCACGCCTACGGCCGCTTTAAAGCCGGCCAGAAGGAGATTTGCCATGATGCCGATAATACTCGTCCTTACGATTATCTTATCCCTGGATCCGGATACACCGCGTTCCATTATTCCCTCCTCAAAGATTTGACCTTCAATACTGCTCACGATAGAATAACTACGGTTTTAACACTAAAGAGACAATAAGTAAACAAAAAGCTTGCGCGGAGGCTGACATGTACTACAAGATAGGCGAAAGGATCGAAGAATTCGAGCCTGATTCTTTCGAGAATATTCCCTTTCAGTATATTGCCGTTATCGGCTCTGAAGAATGGATCGATTCCAACAGGAAGTTCAATATGGGGATCGAGTGGGACATCAGCCTTGATGATATCACCAGCACAAAAGCCGAGGTCAACATAGACTCTTTGACGGGAACCTTTTCGATCCCGAGCCGCAAGAACCTTTCAGGTCTCAACCACAAGTTCGCATTTGCCTTGGACGAGAAGGGCGTTGTCTTCATAGACGATGAGGGCTTTGCCTCAAGGATAATAGACAACATCGCCAGGACAAAAAAATACATCAACCCCTGCCTCGAGAAATTCTTATACGATTTCTTAGAGAGCATTATCCACAGGGATTACCAGATCATCGAAAAGTACGACGCCAGGTTAGATGCCATGGAAGCGGATATCCTTAAGGGCGAAGCTGATGAGTCCATCAAGGATCTGAGCACGATAAGAAACGACTTAAGAGATCTGAGGATCCACTACGCGCAGTTAATAGACCTGAGCCAGGAATTAGAGGAGAACGAGAACGAATTCTTCCGCGAGAACAACGAGAGATATTTCCACCTGGTATGCCAGAGGGTCCAGACACTGTACGACATGACTTCTTCCCTGTCTGACTACACAACGCAGATAAGGGATCTTTACCAGACACAGCTCGACTTAAGACAGAACAGGATAATGACTGTGCTCACGGTTATTACGAGTATCTTCATGCCTCTTACGCTCATCACGGGCTGGTACGGCATGAACTTCGTCTATATGCCTGAGCTTCAGATGAAGCCGGCTTACCCTGTAGTCATAGCGGTAAGCATCCTGATAGTCGTAGTAAGCCTGGTATTCTTTAAGCACAAGAAATGGCTTTGACGGTAGATATGGATATCAAACAGACAGCAGAAAAACTGATAAACAAGCACTCGCTCAGCGTTGACGAATATGAGTTCCTGATAACAAACAGGACTCCCGGGATCACTGAGCTCATAAGATCTGAAGCTGTCTCGGTAAGACAGAAGATCTACGGCAATAAAGTGTTCGTAAGAGGTCTTATCGAGATCAGTAGCTACTGCAGGAACGACTGCCTCTACTGCGGCATCAGGAAGAGCAATCACAATGCGGAAAGATACAGACTGGATGAAGAGCAGATCCTCTCATGCTGCGATGAAGGATATGATCTGGGCTACCGCACATTCGTGCTTCAGGGCGGCGAAGATGCCTACTACACGGATGAGAGACTTGAAGCTCTGATAAGGGAGATCAAGAGAAGATACCCTGACTGCGCCGTTACGCTTTCTCTGGGAGAGAGATCCTATGAAAGCTATAAGCGTCTGTTCGAAGCAGGAGCTGACAGATACCTCCTAAGACATGAGACTGCGGATAAGGAGCACTACGGAATGCTCCACCCTTCATATCAGTCATTTGACACGCGCATGAAGTGCCTCGAAGACCTCAAGAAGATCGGGTATCAGACAGGATGCGGCTTCATGGTCGGATCACCATTCCAGACTGCCCGCCACATTGCCAAGGACCTCAAGTTCTTAGAGGAGTTCCGTCCTGCCATGTGCGGGATCGGCCCCTTCATCACGCACAAGGACACACCGTTCAAAGATGAAGAGAACGGCAGTACCGAGCTCACATTATTCCTTTTGTCAGTGATAAGGCTGATCCTTCCAAATGTCCTTCTGCCCGCTACGACAGCGCTTGGAACGACTGATGCCATAGGGCGTGAAAAAGGCATCCTTTCTGGTGCCAATGTCATCATGCCCAACCTCTCACCTACTGAAGTGCGCGAGAAATACGCCCTGTACGACAACAAGATCTGCACAGGTGAAGAAAGTGCTCAGTGCCGTCAGTGCCTGAGCAGAAGGATGGGATCGATAGGCTATGAGATAGTTACCGACAGAGGAGACGTTAAGAAGATCTGATCACCTGACCCCCATGTTATATAGATCTTCGTCTATATATTTGAGCAGAGGTTTCTTCTTAACTTCACCGCTGTTTGTCTTATACCATTCAAAGCACTCCGCAAGGCCTTCCTTAAGATCCGTCAAGTGATCCAGGATCTCATTCTGGCGCGTTACGTCCAGGAAGTATTCGTAGTCATAAAAACTGAAGTAGCTTCTCTGAGGGATATCCTTCGGAACACTTACGAATTCAGGATCCTTTCCAAGTGCGCCATAGCACAAGCTGACCCATTCCCTTACCGTTACGGCTTCGGTATTTCCGACGTTGAAGATATGGCATGAAGGCTTAGTCTCGATGATCTTTTGGATCATGCGGCACAGATCTCTTACATGGAAGAACTGAAGCTTCATGTTTCCGTTCCCCGGCAGGAAAAACTTCCTGTTTCCCATAGCACAGTCAAAGACAAATGCTTCCCTGTAGACGTTATTCATGGGTCCATAAAGATAAGGAGGTCTCAGGATATATGCATCAGGGACCTTAGCTGCAAGAGCTTTCTCAGCAGCTATCTTATCTGTCCCGTATCTGCCCCAGAAGACGTTCTCTCCAAGCAAGGCATCTTCTTTGAACGGCTGCGTCTCCGTCTCAGGATAGACAGCGCTCGAGCTTATCATCACATACTGGTCAAACCCATCTAATGCAGATATAAGATCATTTACATCATCACTGTCATAGGCCGTAACATCTATTACGCAGTCAAACCTTATACCTTTAAGCTTATCTTTGATATCGTGCCTGTCAGACTTGATGAGAGTCACGCCGGGGACCTGCTCTTTTGTGGCTCTGTTAAGTACACAGACGTCATATCCTTCGCCCGAGAAAAACCCAGCCAGGAACTTGCTTACAAAGACCGTTCCGCCTGTAATAAGGATCTTTTTCATGTCACACACTCCCTTCAGCGGTCAGATAAAATCGCCCAGATAATCTATATGGAATAAGACCAGCAAAATGTTTCTTAATATGAAATGCCCCAGGACCACTGCCAGTATCCCCCAGGCTTCCCAATCATAAAGGACTCTTATCTTCTTGCCCTTGCTCCTTACCGTGTTATATAGGAGAGCTGCCCACATGCGCAGCAGAAAAACAAGCGCATATACGGGTATGGGATTGCTCAGTATCGAATCTATTATGTCTCCTCTGACAAGCGCAGATACCGCTCTCGTGCCGCCGCATCCCGGGCAATACATATTAAAGTGCGTCGAAAAGTAGCAGCGCCCGCTCTTTACTATCGTCTCTATAGGGATTTGGCGCAGCACAAAAAACAGGACTATGCCTGTCAAAAGAAGTGCCGACGCAGCCAAAAGCCCCGGAAGATAACGTTTGTTTTGAGCGCTTAGCAAAAGATGCCCAGACCGAATGTGCAGAAGAAATCGATGACCATCTGGAATACACCCGAGCATATGCCGAGTATCCAGCCGGCCATAGCCATGCTCTTATTGTTCACACTATAGACATTGCCTATGATGCCGAGAACGATGGCAGCGACGCTGATCAAACAAAACGGATTGACGAAGAACCCTACGATGCCGAATACCAGAGCGAGGATGGCTATTGTCTTATAGTCTTCGCCCTGATCACTTAATTCCCGTCCGCAGGCTACGCAGCGGATCGAACCGTCAGGATTCTCAGTCCCGCACTTACCACACTTTACCATTTTCTATCCCTCCCAATTAAAAAGTCCGGAGCTTTGGGCTCCGGACAATTGTTTTATCAATTCTGTGAAGCTTCCAATATCTCTTTGCAGGCCTTGAAGTAATCGTAAGTGATGACTCTTAAGCGGTAAGATAAGTTCTTTAAGATCATCTCGATCTTCTCGGGACTTGTCTTGAAGATGCTCTCGAGATCCTCAGGTCTGATCGCCTCGATCTTTGTGCCGCTGACTTCTACTGCTGCCGTAGCCTCACGGGGCTCACCTGACAGAAGTCCTAATTCACCGAAGCATGCGATAGGCTTAACGCTATCCAGCTTGATCTCGTCAGCTGCGCCGTAATTCTTATAAACGTTAACCTCGCCCTCGTGAA
Source organism: uncultured Clostridia bacterium (assembly GCA_946187935.1). GTDB lineage: Bacteria > Bacillota > Clostridia > Saccharofermentanales > Saccharofermentanaceae > Saccharofermentans. The sequence goes on along the minus strand of CAMHSJ010000018.1, from coordinate 9,984 downwards.
CGATGTACATGCAGTTGCCGACTTCACCCTCTTTGTACATAACAGTTCCGTAAGGGAATTCCTCAGCGCTGCCGCTCTGCTGAGCTACGAGCTGACCTGCCTTAAGGAGCTCTTCAACACTCGGTTTCTCGAGTCTCATGCTCTTGGGGGCAACAAAGATGGACTGCTTCTGCATCATCTTGAAGAATCCGTCATATGCGCTGCTGGAATCAGACTTGTGAATGCTGTCTAACATCTTCTTGACTTCCTTGTAGTCGTCAGCCATCGTCTTGATCCTGGTAGCAAGAAGTCTCATGATCTCGATGATCTTGTCCGGGTTCTGCGTAAAGTAATCGCCCAGCTCCTCAGCAGCGATCTCAAGGACCTTGGCATCGCCGTCTGCGATCACCGTAGTGCTCCTGGGATATGTCTCGATGACAGCCATCTCGCCGAAATACTGACCCTGATCAAGGGTAGCGATCTCGACCTGATCGTCCTGTCCGTAGTTCTTAAATACTTTAGCCTTTCCTTCTAAGAGCTGGAAGAAAGTATTACCTGAATCACCCTCTTTGATGATAATCTCTCCGCCTGCAAATGTTTTCTCGATAGCACTCATGGCTTGACCCCTTTCGTTGTTACAACAATATATAGAAGATTGTATTTTTCGCCCGTATCTTTGTCAATTATTAAACGGTCAAGAAAATTTTAATCGTTTCGCGGCAGAATAGCAACCACCAAGATTAATTGCGTAACGCTATGGTATAATCGACTTGTGGCGTAAGGCTTCAGTTTCCGGTTACAAGGAGTAGGAACGATGCTGACATTTTTAGGCAGGGGATCTGCATTTACTGACCAGCACACCAGTGCATATTTTGTTGACGGCAATGACCTTGTCATAATCGACTGTTCGATGAGCGCCTTTCAGAAGCTCAATAACCGCGATCTGTCCGGTTATGAACACATCTATATCCTTGTTACCCACACTCACGGCGATCATGTCAGCGGCATAGGGATGCTTATAGACCTGGTCTATTTTTTGCTCAAGAAACCCATCACGGTTGCAGCCGCGTCAGAAGAAGTAATATCAGATCTGCGCTATCTTTTAAGAAACATCGAGGGCTGCAGCGACGACTGGTATGAACTGATCACCGCAGATAAGCTCGGCAAAGACTGGTTTCTTGGATCGATCCCTACCACGCACACAGCTGAGCTCGCCGGAAAGTGCTTCGGTTACCGCCTTAAAGTGGAAGGCAAAAATGTCGTTTACACAGGTGATACCGGCATCATAGAACCCTACAGGGAATACATTACCGAAGGCACATATCTTTACATGGAAGTCAGCGCATACAAGAGCGCCGTGCATCTTTACTGCGAGGATGTAAAGGACATCATCAGCGGATACACTTCCAAGGGGGTACATGTCTTCCTTATGCACATGGATGACGAAGACAAGATCCTTGAAGTGCTCGGGGACACAGGAGCCCTTCCTGCCCCTCTTGATACGGGAGTAGCTTTGCTTGAAGACGACTCCGCACTTCTTGCCCAGATCTTAGACATCTCAGATTCCCTCTATAAGGATATGTACATGAACAAAAGTGCAGATCACAATCTTCTGTTCTCATATCTTACGGAACTCGGCAAGGCAATAGTCGATGCCGACAGGGCAAGTTTCTGGAACTGGGACAAGAGAAAGCATCAGCTCTGGACCATGTCTGCCACGGGCGTAGACAAGATAGTCATACCTGATGACTCGGGACTCGTAGGCAAGGCCTTAAGAAATCATTCAACCCTCATAACGAACGATCCTTATTCCGATCCTGATTTCAACCGCGAGATAGATATCAAGACCGGCTACACCACCAGATCCGTTCTCGTTCTCCCGGTAGCCGACATCAACGGCAGCTTCATCGGTGCTCTGCAGCTCATAAACAAGAATAACGATCTCGGATTCGACGAAGAGCTTGATCCCAAGAAGCTCTCTTTGGCAGCTCTTGTGTGCGGCATCGCACTAGAGTCTGAGACATTCCTCGAGGATTCACATCACGACAGGCTGACGCTTCTTAAGAACAGGATGGGATTCTACTACGATTTCAGTAAAAAGTTTAAGGATTATCTCATCCCGGGATCAGGCAAGACAATGTCACTTTTCATCTGCGACATAGATAAGTTCAAGCGCGTCAATGACACCTACGGACATAACGCCGGCGACGATGTTTTGCGCTTTACTGCTAACCTTCTGGAATCCTGCTGCTCTGACAATGACAGTATCTACAGATGGGGCGGCGAAGAATTCGTAATGGTAATGCGCGATACGCCTCTTGAAGGAGCTGCTGCAAAAGCTGAAGAGATAAGATTAAAGCTCATGGATTCAGAGATCGAAGCTGACGGCAATACCATAAAGTGCACGCTGAGTTTCGGATGCAGTCTTTTCGATCCTAAAAGGAGCATCGAAGAAAATATAAGCGCAGCTGACGAGCTTCTTTATACTGCCAAGGAAACAGGACGCAACAGAGTCTGCTGCAAGTCTTAAACTGTTGCTTCTACGAGCTTTGCGGCGTCCTCTGCGGTAAGTGGCTTGCCCCATACGAAACCCTGAACATAGTCACAGCCGATATCCTTCAGAGTGTCGATCTGCGAAGCCTTCTCAGCGCCTTCGGAGATGACTTTAAAGCCCATTATATGTCCTATTGATATGATCGCGGAAACATACCGCCTTGAGGATCTGCTCTCGTCCATCTTGTCGATAAAAGACTTGTCGATCTTGAGGATATCAGCAGGAAGAGAACTGGACTTCAATACATCCTTTATCTCATCAAAGATATTCCGCGTTTCATCATCAGACCTCTAAAATGTCAAGCTGCAAAAGCTCATCTTTGAGCTCTTCTTCAATGCTGTTTCCAAAAGAATTGAATATGTCAGATATCGTTTCCTTCGCTTTGTTTTCTCTTTCCCGGAAGTGACTGATCACGCACTCGTTATAATAGTCTATAAGCTCCGAAATGATATGAGACGCATTGCTGTTGCTGCAATGAGAAAAAACATCTGTCATTCTGTCTTGTGCTTCCTCAAAATACCCGTCATTTAACCCTGAATTAAACCTTTTAAGTTCCCTGCTTGCTCCAAGTTCCAGAAAACAGAAATGGATAATCTCTTCGGCCTTTTCATCGTCTGTTCCATCAGACAGCAGACGGATGCTGCAAGAATCAAGCTGACCTGTGTAATATCCAGTAATTGAAGGAATAACATACTGAGAGTATTCATCAGATTCTTCAGATCTCCCACTCTTTTCAAGATCATGCCTGTAATAGTGTGATGCGTATCTTTCTTCTATTCCGCTGCTTAAATATGGTATCGCTTCATCGAGGAGTTCTTTCTCCAGCATGCTTACCTGTTCACGGTTATTTATCCTCCAATACTCCTTGTAAACTGCATCCTTAATGAACAGAGCATCTTCTATATTGTCCTGCAATACACCTGCCAGCCGGTTCTTTAAGATCGAATAATCCATTTGATTCCACTTAATGCCATGTTTCTCCAAAAGATGCATCAGATATCCGGAAGATATGGGATAAGGAACTGCACACGCTATGGATAATATACTGGAAACGAATGATCTTCCAAGCTCTTCCATAAGGTTATCCACCACCACGTTGATCACTTTGTTCCTGTCATCAGGAAGCCCTGATATCAGTTCATCCTGATACTTGTTTATCGCATTACCGTCTCCGCCATAAGAATTGATGGTCTTATAATCCGCTTCATTCATCCTCATAAACCTGTCTAATATAGTCATAAGATAAGACAGTGGTTTTCCCTTTGCTTTTTCAATGATGCAATCCTTAACAGGATCAGCAAGCTGTTTATGGTTCTTTTGCATATAGCTGTCTATCACAAATGACGGATCGAAAAAGCCTTTGTCTCCATTCATGATATTGCGGTTGAAATAGATGCGCTCCCCATCCCACGTAATACCTTCAGTACTGCTGAAGACCCAATGTATCTTGCCGGGATGTTCCTTGTTCGGGTACCAGTACTGAATATCCCCGTAATCTGTCAGCTGCCAGTTGCGGACTATAACTATCAGGTCTTCCCCACCTTCGGCTTCATACATATCAAGCCAGTATTCCATTATCTCATCGCAATCCGAGCCGTCTTCATATTCTGTCTTGTAGACTGTCTCATAGAGCTTCATAAAATCGTCTTGCTTTCCCAAAAAGCATGAGAGCTCGTGACAGATATATTTAACGAAGAAAAAGAAATCATGAGCATCCCTTGAAACTCCGCAGTCAAACGGTATCACCTGAACGCCTTCTCTTATCCATTCGTGTGCGACCGATGCCATGAGGATCGAAGATTCAAACTGATCGCCAGACTGGATATAGTATCCTGTTAAACGGTCACACCATTTCCTGCTCATCAGATACCGCAGCTGGCGGCCGTTATTCGTAAACTCCTGATCAGTTGTGATGGGGAGTGAATCCTGCTGAAATGAATAAGCGAAGTTTGATCTTGCCAGATCAAACTCGTTTTTCCTGCTGCTCTCACTATATTCCAGATTTGTTTTCAGGACATTCTTTATCTTCTGTTCTGCCAGATCAGCAAAGTCATCCCATCCTGTAAGTTCTCTTTTTACAGGATCCCAGGAGACAGCATACTCGAACACGCGGTTTGGATAGAGCTCCCTGATCCGTTCTTTTAAACACGAAGCTCTGTTTAATGCGTCTTCATCACCCTCGTGGTAAATGCTCCAGACCTCGGGATGATCCTTTTCGAGTGAGTCAGGGATAACGATCTTCCTGAAAAAGAACAGGCACGGGATCTGTGAAGGATTCAGCGCCAATGCATAATCAAGTTCCAGTTCAGTGATGCTGCTTTCTTTGTATTCAGAAATGCGTTCTTTACGGTTTAACATGGATGTCTTTATGGCTCCCGTATCTACCGTTGTTCCGTATCGGTCTCCTATCAGCGCGATCATGAGCGGATTGGTATCAAGGATAGCATCGAAGCAAACGTTTAAGATATTCACGCTGCTGTCATCTTTTGACGTGTCTATTCCCCATCTCAGGTCTTCGATTCTTATAGTATCGCCGTTGCTTCTGGCAAAAGCATCAAGTCTTGGCAGGACCGTCTCCCTGATGATGTCCCTCTCTTTCTGCATGTCCCTAAAGGTACTGGAAATAAAGATCGAATGCATACCAGCCTCGCTATGTCATTAAGCTTCTATTATTCCTGAAGCTTCTCCCTAACGGCATTTATCTTGGGATAGGCCTTGATAAAAGCATCTATGACGCCTTCATCAAACTGAGTGCCCCTGCCCTTAACTATCTCTTCATAGGCATCTTTCTCATCCCAAGCCTTCTTGTAGCTTCTGTTGCTGGTAAGCGCATCATAGACATCCGCTACCGCAACGATGCGGCCTTCTATGCTGAGGCTGTTGCCCTTCTTACCTTCAGGATAACCTCTGCCGTCAGGACGTTCATGGTGCTCTAAGGCAACTGTCCTTGCCATGCGCATGACATCGCCTTCAACGTTATTTAAAAGATCTCCTCCGTATCCCGGGTGCTTTTTGATCACGGCAAATTCCTCATCCGTGAGCCTGGCGGGCTTTTCGAGAATGCTGTCGGGAATGAGCAGTTTTCCTATATCGTGCATTGTAGAAGCAAGGCGTATCATCTTGGCCTCATCTTCGTCTATGCCCATCTCTTCGGCCATGAGGAGCGAATACTCGGCAACCCTTCTGACATGCTTGCCCGTCTGCTCTGATTTGTTTTCCGTGATCTCCGCTAGAGACATTATCATCTCCTCCTGGATGCGGCTCGTCTCATCGGCTTTGTCCTGAAGATATGCGCCGTATTCAAATATATACGCGAAAAGCCTTAAAAGCAGGAATAACGCCAGTCCGAGGAGCGTGCTGAACAGACAGATAAGAAGTGCCTTATTAGACAGCTTCCTGAAATCACCGCTCGTCTCACGCGTGAACGGAGAGCGGGAACTAGTTATCTTCTTAAAGATCTTCCTGTATTCATGGATAAGATAAACGAGCAGGATGCCAAAGAGGAAAATGAAGACCCCCGTAAGGATGACCTGCAGCCTTAGATGATCCTCTCCCATAAAGCTGCGGATAAGATCTGAGGGAAGAAGATTGACGCTGTCTATGAGAGATCTGTGAAAGCTTACGATCATTTCAGCATCGTATGGATAGACTGCAATGCCTATCCCTCCCAAAGCAAACAGGCCAAACAACGCCATGGCAACGGCCGTGGTGTATTGTATGATCCTGCTTATCTTGATTATCCTCTTATATGATTCTTCCATATTCTCATCAACAACGGCTTTCATTTTACTGTTCAACGCTCCTGATATCATCCTTCGATGCGGATCTCAGATCATAAGTATCAAACGCCGGCGTGTCCGGAATGCGCACCTCCACACTTGTAAGTTTGCAGAAGGCCGCTTCCCCTTTGATCATGCTGATATCAAATACATGACCGCCATGCTTTTTGTCTTCAGAGATGAAATGAAGGTGCCACCCCGCAGCATTGATCCCTTCCAGGTAGTCGGGATAATAAACACACACGAGAGTCCCCGTAATGTTTTCGAAGGAAAAGACATTCTGGGTGACGCTGAGCGCATCTTTGAGCGTAACATGATGTGCTTTTGTCCCTGATGCCGACCTGGCAACTATCTTCGCAAACTCCCCGTCGATCCGAACTGCATACATGGAGTTAAGCCCGAAATCTTCTTCGATCCTGAGCATCAGCCATTCCTTCAGCTGTTCGATCGTTTCGACCCTGCCCGGATCCTCCTTTCTCATAGAACGGAAATTGCAGACAGCGGCAAAAGGAACGCCTCTGTCATTCTCTGCGAGGGTAACGTCACCGCTCTTTTGAGCCCGGTAGCATTTTCCGTCTAAGACGATCATTTCACCATCAACATCTTCAAACGTTCCAAGCCCCAGATCTCCATGCCTTAATAGTTCCTCCACCTTGATCACAGACTTGGAAAAGCCCTGTGCCAGAGCATTGATCGTCGATACCTGATAATACTTACACATACTGCTTTCCCTCCTCTGTCCGGTGCTTGGTCCTATTTTACCACCGCGGCATTAAGACAACGATCCTGACGGAGCTTTATCCGTTCTGCGCATGCACACTACGCACTCTAGGTGTTCTGTCCACGGGAACATATCAACAGGGACAGCAGTTGTTGCTTTGTACCCTTCTTTTGCGAAAAGCCTGATATCCCTTGCGAGCGTCTCGGGGCCGCAGGAGATGTATATGATCTTTTTGGGGCTTAACCTGCCACATGCCCTTATGAACTCAGGCGTTGTGCCGAGTCTTGTAGGGTCTAATATCACCGTATCGACACTGGCATTCTCCTCTGCTCTTTGGACCATGTATTCAGTTGCATCCGCAAGTATGAAATCACAGTTCTTGACATTGTTGATCTTCTTATTCCTGACCGCATCCATGACGGCTTCCTTGTTGTTCTCAACACCTGTCACGTGGCGGGCGAATTTCGCAAAGGCTAAGGTAATCGTCCCGATCCCTGAATAACAATCCAGTACCTCTTCTTCGCGCGAAACATCTGCCAGCCTTACCGCCGTTGAATAGAGCTTTTCGGATGTGCTCCTGTTTACCTGGAAGAACGAGTGGGGCGAAAGCCTGAATGTGTTGCCTAACACCTTGTCAGTGATGTATCCGGGGCCATATTCTTTCCGGATGGTATCACCCAGGATCATGGAATTGTGCCTTGTATGCACGCTGATAAGTATGGTCGTGATCTCGGGATGGATCTTAAGGAGTTCTCTTATAAAAGCATTCTTGCTCTTAAAGTACTTGCATCCGATCACTAACACCACCATGACTTCGCCTGTGGTCTCAGCTGTCCTCACAAGGACTCTTCTGAGTTCGCCGTGACCCGTTACTTCGTTATAGATACTGATCTTAAGCCTTGCCGCGATCCCTGCGCAGTCACGGATTATCCTGCCGGCGATCTCGTTTTCGATGAGGCATGTGCCGACTTCTATGATCCTGTGTGAACCTGCCTCGTACGGACCGCAGATTATGCGGCCGTTCTTGATGCGCTTAAAGGATGAGTGGACTTTGTTCCTGTAAAAGAACATCTGATCAGACGGGATGACCGGCTCAATGCTTATCGTCTTTGGCAGGAGCGATCTTATGTATTCCTGCTTTTTAACAAGCTGCTCCGTATAAGAGCAGCCTGCGTATTTACATCCGCCGCACTTATCGGCGGCTTTGCATTTGTTGGTGTCCTGTTTAGCCATGCATCTTCGCGCAGTTCAGTGCGACATGTCTTAAGAGCACTGCCGTTGTTACAGTTCCAACGCCTCCCGGGACAGGAGTTATGGCTTCAACCGTTTCAGATACGGCATCGTAGTCGACGTCGCCGCAGAGCCTGCCGTCCCCGTCAACGTTCATGCCGACATCAAGGATGACCTGTCCTTCGCGGACGAAGTCCTTCGTGACCATCTTGGCAACACCGCAGCATGCAACTATTATGTCCGCATTCCTGCATTCAGCCTTGATGTCCTGAGTCTTGGTGTGGCATACGGTAACTGTCGCATTGTCTGTTATAAGGAGCATGCTGACCGGTTTGCCTATTACAAGGCTCCTGCCTAAGACGACAGCCTTCTTGCCCCTGGTCTCAATTCCGTAGTGGTGGATGATCTCCATTACCGCCTCAGCCGTGCAGGGCGCAGCGGCATCTTTTTTGCCGGCAAATACACCTGCCATGTTCCTGATGTCCATAAAGTCGGAATCCTTGCCCGGGTCTATCGTCTCTATGATGTGGCTGTCAGATAAATGTTTGGGCAAGGGTCTGAAGACCAGGATGCCGTGAATGTCACTGCTGTTATTCATCTGATCAAATGTGGCATCCAGATCTTCCTGGGTGCAGTCAGCCGGGAGCTCGAAGATCTTAACGCCGGCTCCTGCCTTGTCAAATTTCTTCACAAGACCCCTCTCGTAAGACAGGTCATCCTCTCTTGCGCCTACTCTTAACACTCCCAATGTCGGAGTGTGGCCGGCCTCAGAAAGCTTATTTATAAGGGGTTGTAACATTGTTACGATATTATCGGATACTTCTTTGCCTGATAGTCTCATCATATTTATGCCTGCTTTCTTTCCTTAAGGCCAAGCTCGACTTTGGAGTAGACTTCATCACAGATGCGGGTGATATTAGAGACCTTAATGTCCACTTCCGCGTTGATCTTATCTGCTGTTTCTCTGTCTTTTAGCAGCTTGGTGTTGATATATACATTCATGGCGGCGCCCTTAGCTGCTGCACTGCACAGAGCTGCTGCCGTGCCCACATCACTTATGGCAAGTCTTGAACCGATGTCAGCGAGCCTCTCAAGTATAAGGGCTGCTTCTTCTGACCTGGCCACCATCTGCCTGGGGGCAGAAGCAGCATCCATAAGACACTTCTCAAGGAGCTCATCCCTGCCGGGATCATCCTTGGGGATCCCATATGCCTTTGAAAGGGGCTCGAAGACCTCAGCATCCTTCTCAATGAGAGCTTCAAACTCCTTGGAAAGAGAGACCGACTTATCTATTATCTGCTCGATCTCTTCCTGATATTCTGCATATTTCTTCTTGCCTGAAGTAAGGTTGCCGACCATTGACGCAAGCGAGGCTGACAATGCGCCTGCCAAAGCGCTCGCGCCGCCGCCGCCGGGCACGGGTGCGCCTGAACTGAGTTCACTTGTAAACTGATCGATGCTCTTCTCTAACATATCTTTGACCTCTCTATTTTATTACACACCTATTCTATCAAATCCTGATGGTTTAGGGGCGGAAGGTGTTCTGTAGTTTTTAGGTGAAATCCGATGATTTTCAGAGTTTTTACCGAAATTCGGAGTTTTTTCGGTAAGACAGCCGGTTTTACCTAATTATCTCCGACAAGGCAAAAAAGACGGCAGCTCAAGGCATAAAAACCTGCTAACAAAAATCAAGAGCTTGTTGGCAGTTTTCTGTTTTGAAA
>CAMHSJ010000017.1 GCA_946187935.1 uncultured Clostridia bacterium | reverse complement strand
GTTTGTAGAAGAGACATATAAACTCGATACCGGAACCTGGACAGTTAATGATGATACGACTGTCTATAACGGCGGCATGCCTGTCTATGTAAACGAGGATGGTGACTACACCTTTACAAAGGTAAGCTGATCTTAAGTATCAGGAACAGATCCTTGTCATGTAGGCGGTGGCGTCATCAGTCATGACCGCGCCTGTAGTGTCGGAGGTTACGATGCCCGGGCGGTCACTGCCTATATTCTCGATGTGGATGACTTCTCTTGTGTTGCAGTCGATGACCATGACTATCGTAGTCATGGTGTTGCGGTCGTGACCGTTATCGTAGAACTCGGATTCGACACGTGAGATAAGACCGGTGTAGACGATAAAATAATCTGCTTCCGTAACAGATGATGCAAAGGGAGCATCTCCGCTTACCCCAACAGGCGTGAATCTCGGAGTGCTCTCATCAGTATCATTGGGACTCTTTTCGAGGACTGATACTTCCCGGCTGAAGATGCTGTAGCATCCCCATATGACCTTGCCTGTGATATCAGGCGATGCAGAGGTGAGCCTTACCTTAGCCTCAGCTGAGCCGAATACGATGTTTCCGTCATCATCAAACTCGAAAAGATCGGAAGCATCTATCGCGCTCTCGCTTACATCTCCTGAATCTATCAGCCCTGACACTGCTTCGTTAAACAGATCATTGCCCCATTCTTCAGCAGGAGGCTCTATGGGTCCTTCTGCCAAAGGAAGGTTAGGGCAGTTCTCGAATGAGGAAATAACTTCAGTGTTTTCAGGTATGTCTGCTGACTCTATTGAGTCTAGGTAGTTAAACGAATTGCTTATCTTCTTGAGAGTAGAAGGAAAGTTTATCTCTTTTAAGGCGCTGAACCGGTCAAAGCCGTTTTCGATATAAAGGATGCCTTCTGAAAATGTCAGCTTTTCCAAAGACCCGCTGCCGGCTCCTCTGGTAGAGACTGCTACGACCGAAATGCCGTCAACTTGAGAAGGGATCGTCAGTTCAGTCTCAGACGTATCTTCGATAATGCACAGATAAGCATTATCAGTGCCGCTGTAGTCCTCAAGAAAACTGTAGCCTGATATGTCCTTCAGTTTATAAAACTTCATGCCAAGAGCTTCGTATCCGCTCTTATCAGAACTGCATGAAGTAAACAATATAGCAGCAAGAGCGGTCAGTACGAGGACTGATGTAAAATGCGTTGTCAGTTGTCTATAACCCCTGTTCATGCCCTCATTATACATAAAAGAAACAAAATAGTCCTGTTTTCAGACACGGCGCGGTTTCTGTCTATTGAGGCTGTTTTTGGTGAGGACTACGATAAAGCCAATAACAAACAAAAGGGGTACAAAACTATGGTAAGAGAGGAATGGAAAAGACTGCTTCATAATCCGCTTTTGATAGTGGTAATAGCAGCGATCATCTTGATCCCTTCGATCTATGCGGGATTCTTCCTGGCATCGATGTGGGATCCGTACGGGGAGCTCGATAAGCTTCCGGTAGCAGTCGTAAATCTCGATAAGGGCGCTGAATATAACGGCGAAGACCTCGAGATAGGCAACGATCTGGTCGATAAGCTTAAAGAAGACGGTTCCTTGGATTTCGCATTTGTTGACCAGTCTGAGGCAGAGCAGGGTTTAAGGGACGGCAAATACTACATGGTAGTTACTATTCCCGAGGACTTCTCATACAAGGCTTCAACGGTAACAACATCTGATCCTGAGAAGATGCAGCTTCTCTATGAGACCAATCCTGCCACCAACTATGTAGCTATGAAGCTCTCAGAGTCGGCTATGACAAAGATCGAGATGAGCCTTGATCAGAAGGTGTCACAGACTTATACAGAGGCCATGTTCGACTCGTTCGGTGAAGTTTCTGACGGCATGTACGATGCGGCAGACGGAGCTTACCAGCTCTTAGACGGAGAGGAGAGGTTAACGGAAGGTGTTGATGAGCTTAATGACGGCGCTTGTGAACTCGATAATGGCGCTCAGGAATTAAGAGACGGTACTGACACCCTCTCGCACGGAGCATACGATCTTTATAACGGTCTTAATACTTATCTTGACGGTACTGCAGAGATCGACGGCGGCATCAGAAGACTTGATGCAGCGATCTTAAAGGTATCGAGCGGCGCTGACGATCTTAACGACGGCGCATCAGCTCTTGCCGGAGGCACTGCTCAGCTTGCAGAGGGAGCAACAACGCTTCAGAACGGAACGGCTTCACTTGCACAGGGAAGCAGCAGCCTTGCCGATGGTACACAGGCACTGTCACAGGGAGCAACAGTTCTTGCAGCAGGCGCCGAGAACCTTAAAGACGGACTTGATACTATCGAGAGCAATGTTCCTCAGCTTGTAAGCGGAGCTCAGGCTCTTGATACTGGCGCAGCAGATCTTCGTGACGGTATCGGCACATACACTGCAGGCGTATCACAGGCATACATGGGTTCCACGCAGGTTACAGACGGACTCAACCAGCTTAGCGCGGCAAGTTCATCTCTTGCTTCAGGTTCACAGAATGTCTCGGCCAGCATTACGCAGATCAATGGTTTTGCTCAGACCATGGCACAGACAGGCGATCCTTACTGGATGCAGCTTGCACAGTACACGGCAAGTCTTGAAGCAGGCTATGCTCAGATCGACGGCGGCATTGCTTCGATCAATACAAATCTTCCAACGCTCGCAGCAGGCTCGGCAAGCGTTACAAATGGTCTTGGAACACTTAACGATGCTTCCCAGGCGCTTGTGGACGGTTCAGTACAGCTTGCCAACGGTGCAGCTGCACTTGACGCTTCTGCTCCTGCACTTGCGCAAGGGCTGAGCGCTGCGGCATCAGGAGCCGAGGCTCTTTCGCAGGGCGCAAACGATCTTTCAAATGGCGCTTCAAGCGTAGCAGCCGGAGCATCCCAGGTCGCTTCAGGCGCACAGAGTGTCTCAACCGGTTCGGCAGCTCTTGCTCAGGGCATCGGCCGGGTTGATCAGGGCGCCCAGGCACTTGCTGAAGGTACAGAAGCTCTTAGCAGCGGAACAGATCAGCTTAGATCCGGCAGCTCTGAGCTCACATCCGGAGCAGATACTCTGGTGGGCAACAATCAGACGCTTTCTGACGGTGCATTAGCGCTCTCTGATGGAGCAGCTGCCTTAAACAATGGTGCAGCAGAGCTCGCAGACGGAACAACAAGGCTCTCTGACGGAACGACTGAACTCGTAAGTTCGCTGCCTGAACTCTCAGACGGTACAGCCGAGCTTCACGACGGCCTTGTAAGCGGTGCAGATGAGATATCTTCCACATCTATGGATGAGGCTAATGCCGCCATGATGGCAGCTCCTGTTGAGACACAGGAAACACGCATTACTGAAGTTTCAGATAACGGTCATGCCATGGCAGCTTACATGATGTCAGTCGGTCTATGGGTAGCATCTCTGGCATTCTGCCTGATGTATCCTCTGACAAAGCACGATAATCTTACAAACGGTTTTGCCTGGTGGCTCAGCAAGGCAACTGTCCTCTATCCCATGGCAGCTCTTCAGGCAGTTATCCTCGTGCTTATCCTCCATGTAAGGCTCGGATTTGATCCTGCAAGATTTATGGGAACAATAGGCATTGCCTGCCTCGCATCAATGGCATTCATGTCTCTGATGTACTTGTTCAATGTCCTCATGGGCAAGGTTGGAAGCTTCCTGATGCTGGTATTCATGGTGCTCCAGCTTGCAGGCTCCGCGGGAACATATCCTCTTGAGATCTCAGGACCTTTGGCTCAGGGTCTTAACAGGTTCATGCCGTTCACTTACACCGTAACTGCTTTCAGGAGCACTATAGGCGGCGGTGAGAGCTGCGGCAAGTGCATCGCAGTGCTTACAGGCATCCTGATCGTTTCGACCATCCTCACGATTCTCCTGTTTATGGTCAGAGGAAAGGAAGAAGAGCAGGGCAGAAGAAGTCTTCATGACTTCATGGAAGAAAAAGGATTTGCCTGATAGATAAGCTTTTTTCTACCCCTTCAGAGGGACGGTGGGCATTGCCCGTAAGCCGCCCCTCTTTTTGTGTTAAAATCTATCCATGAGCACTTCAAAAGAACTGATGATAAAAGATACTTTTCTAACGCTTCTTGAGCAGAGGCCCTTATCGCAGATCACCGTTAAGGACATAGTTGATGAGAGCGGTGTAAACAGGAACACGTTCTATTATCACTATCAGGATCTGCCTTCGCTCATAGAGAGCATCATCTTGGAGGAGACTGAGAAGATAATCTCGGAGAACCACACCTTCGGCAATATCGAAGATGCGATATTAAAGGCGCTCGAGTTTACCATCAGCCACAAAAAGGCCGTCATGCACCTTTATAACTCCAATAACAGGGATATCTTCAACCAGTATTTCTTTAAGATTAGCGAGCATGTAATAACGGAATACTTTGAGACACTATGCCGCGGTATCGATATTACTGAAGGCGATAAGCAGCTCCTGATCCACTACCACACATGCCTTGCATTCGGCCAGGCGATAGACTGGATCCGCAAAGGCATGACGACTGACATAATAAAGCAGTTTGAAAGGCTGTGCGAACTCTATAAGGGAATACCCGAAGAAGTCATCAGAAGGGCTTCACGGTCTTAAGCGATAACTCCCGTAAGGCGAAGCACCATACTCACTAAGATATCAAGCGCGAAAAGCGAGGCAGGGACATAGCAGAGGATAAGCCACGCCTTTTTGTTCATTTTCTTTTCGAGCTTCTCGAAAAGAGGCATCACGATAAATCTCAGGAAAACGCCCGATATTCCGAAGAATATGACAGATCTCGCGCAGATGAAACCGTCGACATTGCCCCAGTTTAGGATCTCGGTGTTGTAGTCCCAGAGCCTCTTGCCGAAGAAATGAAGGAACACATAGCCTGTGGCGTATTCCTGCACGCCTGATACGACGGACGCTATAAGGAACACGAGGAAAGGATTCTTCCTGACCTTGTATGTGAGGGCTAATATCAGTATTCCGCCAAAGCCGTATATGGGGATCCACGGACCGAATGTCGTGCCGCGCTTGACCCATTCGCCGAGATCGAAGCGGTAGAATATCTCTTCGTAGATGAAACCGAAGCCCCCGCCGAAGGCGAAGACGAGCATCAGCATAGGTATCCTGTCTTTAAGTGTCTGTTTTTCCATGATGCCCCTCCGGTTACTTTATCGGGCTGTTTAGTGTAAAGCTTAAGATCACATCGAGCATGAACAGCCCGAATGATGTGTATGATACCACATTAAAGGCTTTTGGGTGCTTTGAGCCAAACTTTTCGAAAATAGGGAGCATGACGCTGATAAAGAAAAGCCCCATGAGGCCCCATGTGATCACGGATCTTATGCAGATATAACCGCCCACGTTTCCCCAGTTGAGGATAACGGCAGAATAGTCCCAGAGCCTTATGCCAAAGCACTTATCAAGGATAAAGCCGGCCGAAAGCTCAAGAGCGCCGCACAGAAGGGCGCTTACGATAAACACGAGCCAGGGCTTATTCCTGATCTTTATAACTGCGGAAAAGATCAGGATCGCCCCCACTCCGTAGATCGGGATCCACGGTCCGTACGTGGTGCCGCGCTTGAAAAACTCACCCTCGTTTATGAACCCGCAGATCTCCTCGTAGATAAAACCTGTGATCCCGGCAAAAACGAAGGTCAGCATGAGCAGCGGTATGAGCCTTTTTGCTTTTTCCATGACCTGTTCCTGACGCTCCTTAATAAGTGACAACCCTATTATACGACAGAAGGTGCATATCCCGAAATGCAATAAATAAAGGCGGTGTAACATTGTTACACAAAAAAGGGGTTAACTTTCGGGCAGGGCGTGACAGTTATTTAGGTACATAAGAAACAGGAGGGGCGTTATGGTTAAGACATTTGATAACAGGAAGACGATCTATGTTGCTGTGCCCGGGATCTTTGCCGGGAAGGAAGTCCTTACGCCCCTTGACCTTCAGCGGATATTAGCTGTTTTGGAGCTCTCCAACTTTGATCCCGAACGCGAAGAAGCGGATAAATCTTATTATATGTACCGGTTTGATGAATCGGAGCATCTTTATATAAGAGATGAGACCGAGACCTTTCGTGTCAGGAATTCCCGTAAGAAGAACAAGTATTCCTACAGGCACGACGGCTGTCTGGATATCCTTATGGGCGGATACGGATCAGACCACGTAGTCAACAGACCTGTGGAATACGTTAACCGTGTCAGGATAGAAGATGATGAAGACTTCATCAGGATAACCATCAATACCGTAAGTCCTGCGCTCCGTATCGGAAAGTACGAGGAGACAGGTGATGAATTAGTGCGCGTACTTTATAAGGAAGGCGCCAGGATGCAGTTTAATATCACATCCTACAGGATCACCATTAACCGCAGGAGTGGCTTTACATATTTCTTTAAGCCCCTTACGTCAGCAAAGGGCGGGCGTTTTCAGTATTGGCCCATGCCGAGGCTTGTAAATGCGACTGCCCTTCTTGCAGGCAAGCGGTGTGACCGTCATGTCAGGAAGTATAAGCAGATCCTGGGCAAGAGCTTTGTAAAGCGCATCCTGAATGAGGAGTTTGGCGGCGATTTTAATAAGTATGCATTTGCCATGAGGTATCCGTTTGCTCTTACAGAGACCAGATTCGTGCCTGCTTTCCGCATGGCCGTAAGAGGCATTACAGCGGATATGAGTCCTTCTGATATTTATGAGAAGATGGCTTTGAACCTCAAGATGAAGAATACAAGGTCTTTCAGGCGCATAATGAACGACACTGACATGATTGGCAAGGTTTCTTTCATGAGATATCTGGGCTTTACCGACCAGAACATCATATTCAACGCGGCTCTGGGCAACGGTGGCATGAGGGTCATATCCTGCGGTCACAGCTGTCATGAAGAGAAGATGAAGAAGGCGAGGGCTTTCTTTAGGGATGTCATAAAGAACAGGGGAGAAGCGGCAGCTTCGAAGTTTCTTATTCCGTCCAAGGGCAGAAGAAGCATACTCTACGACAGCATAGGGATGTATACGGCATATCTTCAGCATGACTTTGAGATCCCGCTTACGGGATCGCTTCTTGAGATACACGACCGGATGGCTTTTGACTGGCGCAAGTTAAGGCAGCAGAATGTTGCCTTTGACTATACTGACAAGCAGATAGAGCTTAAGGCCGATATCAACGGCTGCGAGTTCTTCCTGCCCGCAGATACTTATGAACTGATAGATGCCGGCAATCTTCTGTCTAATTGTGTCGGCAGCTATTCAGGCAGCATCAGGAATAATAACTGCACCATAGTGCTGGTCAGGCAGGAAGGCAGGCTTACCGGCTGCATAGAGGTCAGCCCCGGAGGAAATATCCGTCAGGCATATGCCCACCATAACACAGAGATGACGGGCAGTCTCAAGGAAGCCTATGAAATATGGCTGAAACAGAAGGATCTTAACGACAGGGCAGAGAGCTCTTTCATAGACGATCTGTTTGAGTTGCCTTTTGAACTCCCCGTATGACATGTTTTTCGCGAAAACGACGATATAAAACCATTAGTTTTGTGTACGATTAGCATTTGAATATAAGTATCTAATGTGATAAGTTTATAACACTTATGGCAAAAGGCTGTATTTCTGTTTGTTATGCAGGGATATATGCCAAATAAAGGAGGACATGATCATGATCTATTCAACTGAAGTCAAAAACATGTGTCCGGTAGCTCAGGGTGCCAAGCACGGCGCCGCTCCGATCCCGGAAGAAGCTAACTGGGTAAAGGCCAAGGAGGTCAAGGATATCTCCGGCTATACACACGGTATTGGCTGGTGCGCACCTCAGCAGGGTACCTGCAAGCTCTCACTTAACGTTAAGAACGGCGTTATCCAGGAAGCTCTTGTAGAGACTATTGGCTGCTCAGGTATGACACATTCTGCAGCTATGGCAGCTGAGATCCTTCCGGGTCTTACGATCCTTGAAGCTCTCAATACCGACCTTGTTTGCGACGCTATCAACACAGCTATGAGAGAGCTCTTCCTCCAGATCGTTTACGGACGTACACAGAGTGCTTTCTCTGAGGACGGACTTCAGATCGGTGCAGGTCTTGAGGACCTTGGTAAGGGCGCTCGTTCAATGGTTGGTACAACATACGGTACACTCGACAAGGGTCCCCGTTACCTTGAGCTCACAGACGGTTATATCACAGATCTGGCTCTTGATGAGAATGACGAGATCATCGGTTACAAGTACGTTAACTTCGGTAAGATGATGGACTTCATCAAGAAGGGCGACGATGTTAAGGAAGCACTTAACAAGGCTTCCGGTCAGTATGGCCGTGTAGCAGACGCAGTCAGATTCATCGACCCGCGCAAAGAGTAATCAGGAGGGCAATTAACTATGGCATTATTTGAATCATATGAGAGAAGAGAACCCCAGATCCTTGCTTGTCTCAAGGAGTATGGCATCTCATCCATCGAAGAGTGTAAAGAGATAACAGAAGCAGCAGGTCTTGATATCTATCACCTTATCGAAGGCATCCAGCCTATCTGCTTCGAGAACGCTAAGTGGGCTTACACAGTAGGCGCTGCTATCGCTATCAAGAAGAACTGCCGCAAGGCTTCCGATGCTGCTGCAGCTATCGGTATCGGCCTTCAGGCTTTCTGCATCCCCGGTTCCGTTGCTGACAGACGTAAGGTTGGTTTGGGTCACGGCAACCTCGGCAAGATGCTCCTCGAAGAGGATACAGAGTGCTTCGCATTCTTGGCAGGCCACGAGTCATTCGCAGCTGCTGAGGGCGCTATCGGTATCGCTGAGAAGGCTAACAAGGTCAGACAGAAGCCCTTAAGAGTTATCCTTAACGGTCTCGGCAAGGACGCTGCTCAGATCATCTCCAGGATCAACGGCTTCACACACGTTGAGACAGAGTACGATTACAAGACAGGCGAGCTCAAGGAAGTTTCACGTACATGCTACTCAAAGGATCCTTCCAACCCGAGAGCAAAGGTTAACTGCTACGGTGCTAACGATGTTCAGGAAGGCGTTGCCATCATGTGGAAGGAGAACGTTGACGTTTCCATCACAGGTAACTCCACCAACCCTACAAGATTCCAGCACCCTGTTGCAGGTACATACAAGAAGGAGCGCCTCGAGGCAGGCAAGAAGTACTTCTCAGTTGCTTCAGGCGGTGGTACAGGCCGTACACTTCACCCTGATAACATGGCTGCAGGTCCTGCTTCTTACGGTATGACAGATACAATGGGCCGTATGCACTCTGACGCTCAGTTCGCAGGTTCTTCTTCAGTTCCTGCTCACGTTGAGATGATGGGTCTCATCGGTGCCGGCAACAACCCGATGGTTGGTATGACAGTATCTACTGCAGTTTCCATCGAAGAGGCTGCCAAGGCAGGTAAGTTCTGATATCTGAAACAGTTATCTGATGATTACGGCGACCGGTGATCCGGCCGCCGTTTTTTTAGGCATGTGTTAAAGATATATGACATTGTATTAGAGATGCATTTTGCTTAGGAGGGGACCTGTTATGAAGAATGGAGTCATAAAGGAAAGCGGAATTGCCACCGCGCTCAGGATCGTGTTCGCGGTCATAATGGTGGTTACGATCGGTACGTTTACCAATTCCGTTGTTTTGCATAATACGTTATACAGCAGCGAGTTTCTCAAGAAGACCATAATGTCTGAAGACATCAAGGACGCTATCCACGATGAGATATCTGAGAGGTTCAAGCAATACATCGTAAACCAGGCAGTCCCTGTCACAGGAACCGTCGATGAACAGACTCTCAGGGAAGCTTATGACCTGGAAACGGGAAATGAGTTTGCTGATGAGATGATCGATTACTCGATGGACGAAGTCCTGGGAGTTCTCCTTGACGGAGACATCAAGATAGATGAAGACAGATTTGACGAGATCTTTGATGAATACGGTGAAGAATACTTCGATGAGCTTGAAGACTTAGGTTATGAGTATTCCAGGGAAGATTTCCTTGAGGCAAAAGAGCAGCTTTTCGAAGAGATCAACAACTCTTTTTCCGAGATCGAGGATATTACGGAAGAGAATGGCGCTTATGAGTATCTCGGTATTTCCAGGGTGAGAAGAAATAACATCGCCACCATGATCGTTACGGGCATCATCAATCTTATCTTAATAGTTGTCCTTATCATCATCCACAAGAACAAGTTCAGACCCATCAGAGCAACAGGTATCGCAGGAACCGTAACAGAGACAGGATTCCTTGTTTTCTGGAGCATCTTATGGGGTATCGTCAAAGCGAGCAGTTCTGCCGTGGATTTTGAAGATGAACTGTTTGAGATGGTAGTTAAGTCTGTTCTTGATGCCATAGGCACAGTCATCCTTATCTTCGGAATCGCATCTCTGATCGCCATAGCGCTCATCATTATAGGATGTGTCGGCGCAGGAGCTATGAACAAGGTTAATGCCGGCAAAGGCGCAGATGGCTTTGAACCGGCCTATCAAGCTCCAAAGCCCCAGCCCGCACCTGCACCGCAGCCGGTACCTGTAAGTGCTGTTGATAAGGTTTATGAACCGCAGCCTGTCGTGCCTCCTGTGCCTGATACGTGGGATTGCCCGTTCTGCGGAAGCCACGGAGTGACAGGAAACTTCTGCACCAACTGCGGAGCTAAGAGAAATTGATTTATTGATGCTGTTCCATAGTTTGCTCCATAATCATATGCTAATTATGGAGCTGTGTATGGAATAGATCGATCACGCACCCGGATGCTTTTTCTATAAGTCCGTGGTGCGTGTTATAATTCTTAACATGCTTTACATAATGAGACACGGAAGGACTGACTGGAACGACGAGCGGAAGCTCCAGGGCAGGACCGACATACCTCTTAACGAGACGGGAAGACAGATGGCAAGAGCTGCCGCATTAAGATATGCGGATATCGATCTTGACCTCATATATTGCTCACCGCTTATCCGTGCTCTTGAGACTGCCAGGATCTTCTCTTCGGGCAGGGATATCCCTGTCATTACTGATGACAGACTGAAGGAAATGGCTTTCGGCATATACGAAGGAACTGCCAGGAGTTTTGATATTCCCGACTGTCCTGTCAATGTCTTATTTAAAGATCCCGAGAACTACAAAGTTCCCGTTGAGGGCGGTGAGAGTTTTGATGAGCTCTTTAACAGAACCGGCAGTTTCCTTGATGAGATAAGACCTTTGGTATCAGAGGGCAAGAACATCCTCATAGTCGGACACGGCGCCATGAACCTTAGCATTATATGCCAGGTAAGGAATATCCCCCTTAAGGATTTCTGGTCTACGGGAATAGAGAACTGCAAGATGGAGAGGCTTATCTGAAGATGCTGCTGGTATATTGGACGCTCATATTTAATATCATCGCTTTTACTCTTTATGGCCTGGATAAATCATTTGCCAAAAAGGGCAGGCGCAGGATCTCTGAGAAGGCTCTGATCTTCTGGGCTGTCATTGGAGGTTCCATCGGTGCGTTTCTTGGAATGCAGATATTCCGTCACAAGACTAAGAAGCCCAAGTTTAAGATCGTTCCTGTCTTCCTTGTGATACACCTTGTCTTATATGGTTTCTGCTTATATCAGAACTACTATCTGACCGTTAGTGAATATGATGTTGATCTTGGCCTTGATGAAGACATTACCATAGTCCAGATCTCGGATCTGCATAACCAGTTCTTCGGATTTGACCAGAAGTACCTGCTTGACAGGATCAAGGCTCAGGATCCTGACATCATCGTTATTACAGGCGACATAGTCGACATGACGCACACGAACTACTCCATCGCAGAAGACTTCGTGGAAGGCGCAGTCAAGATAGCTCCTGTCTACTATGTAACAGGCAACCATGAAGAATATCTTAAAGGTGATAAGCTTAACAGTTTCATGGACAGGATGAAGGAACTTGGCGTTATATTCCTCGATGACGATAAGCGCGATATGGGTGAATATGTCTTAGCCGGAATCGCAGACAGATCACTTAAGTATTTTGATTCTTATGAATACTTTGATGATACCAAGCCTGTTATCCTCCTGGCGCACGAACCGCAGTACTGGACTGTGTATCTTGGTCATGGCGCTGATCTCGTTCTGACCGGTCATTATCACGGCGGACAGATCATCCTCCCCGGCGTTGGCGGACTTGTATCTCCTGAGTTTGAATTCTTACCCAAGCTCTATGAAGGGATGCATGACATGGACGGAATGACTCTCATATTGAGCCGTGGACTGGGCAACAGCGTACTGCCCGTAAGGATCAATAACTATCCTGAGATAGTTACGGTACATGTGAGCTAAGATTCAACATAAGCATTCAAGTATGCGGGCACTTTATTATGAATATGTGCCGGCAGAAGCTTAAGATTCCAATATTCATTCCCAGCTGCATGGCACTCTGTATTGAATAATCGTCTTTTTCGAAAAGAATTCAACAAAAGCTGCCAAGTATTATGGAACTTTTTGATGAAACTAAAACAGGGTGATCCACTAAGTGGGTCACCCTGCTGTTTCAGATTAGATCAGTTTACTCTTCGCTGTCAGCCTCGGCAGGTGCTTCGGGAACCTGAGGTGCTTCGTTTGATATGACATCACCTGAAGCAACGTTCAGTGTCTGAAGATTATCAAGTCCGCTGACTGTTATGTTCTTGTTGACCTTGGCATCATATGTCTCAGCCTTCATGATCTCTCTGATGTCGATACCTGTGGTCTCTTTTACAGACTCGATCGTCTTGGCGAGGACCTGGGGTACATAAGAACCCATCGAACCTACGCCTGTCTCAGAACCGTTGCCTGAGTCGATGATGGTAACCTTGTCGATCGTTGACAGAGGCTTTGCGATCTCTGCTGCCATTTCAGGAAGTGCCTTAACGATCATTTCCATCATGGCTGCCTGACCGTACTTCTTCATTGCTTCTGCCTTCTTCTCGAGAGCCTCAGCTTCTGCTAAACCCTTTGCGGCGATCGCCGCAGCCTCAGCTTCACCGACCTTGCGGATACCTTCAGCTTCCTGAGCCTTTGCGAAAAGCTCTGCCTCAGCCTGGACCTTTCTGGCCTCGGCCTTCTTCTCGAGTTCGAACTTCTCAGCTTCGGCATTTCGCTGTCTCTCATAGAGCTCGGCATCAGCAGCCTGCTGCTTAGCAAACTTCTCAGCTTCTGCCTTCTTCTTGACTTCAGCGTCGAGAGCCTGCTCTTTAACTTCTGCTTCCTTCCTCTTGAGGTCGACTTCCTTCTCCTGACGTGCGATGTCAGCGTTGGTCTTTGTTACCTCGATCGTCTTACGCTGTGCTTCCTTCTGGATCTCATAAGCAGCATCAGCTTCAGCCTTCTTGGTGTCTTCTACAGTCTTGAGCTCTGCCTTTCTGATGGAGAGTTCATTCTGCTTTACGGCGATCTCAGTGTCAGCCAAGACCTTGGCATCGTTAGCTTCCTTCTCTGCCTGAGCCTGCGCAATGGCGACGTCTCTGTCTGCCTGAGCCTTGGCAATGCTTGCATCCTTCTGGATCTTGGCCATGTTGTCCTGACCTAAAGCATTGATGAGGTCCTTCTCATCGGTTACGTGCTGAACGTTGCAGGAGATGATCTCGATACCGAGACGCTTCATGTCCTCCTGGGCTTTCTGCTGTACCTCGTCACCGAACTTCTTTCTGTCGTTGCACAGATCCTTGAGGGTGATCGTACCGATGATCTCTCTCATGTTACCCTGCAGGGAATCTACGAGAGACTCGGCGATCTGCTGTTCCTTCATGTTGAGGAAGTTCTTCATGGCGAGCCTTACGCCTTCTCCCTCGCTCATGACTCTTACCTTTGCAACTGCATCGATGTTTACACCGATGAAGTCTGCCGTAGGTACATAGCCGTCAGTCTTGATGTCGATGCTGATCTGCTTTACGAGCAGTTCGTCCTTCCTCTCGAAAAACGGGATCTTGAGTCCTGCTCTACCGATCAGGATCTTCGGGTTCTTGCGAAGACCTGAGATGATGTACGCCTTATCCGGCGGTGCCTTTACGTAGCTGGAGATCAGCACTACGAGTAAAAAAACAGCTACGATGATCGCAATGATTACGGGCACTGTTAAAAAATCAGGCATTTCCTTTTCCTCCTTATTCCTTTAAAAGACCCCGCACCATAGTTATGGTACGGGGGTAGCCATATATAACAATTATATTTTACATTACCCGGGGCGGATTTCAATATAAATCGTATCCGGGAAGTACGATTTTCGTCTTGCAGAGTGGGGAGGCTGATGGTAACATATTATTGAACGCGTTCAATAATGCTGCGGCACGGGGTTTTATATATGAATAAAGACGAGAAACTGGGCATTACCAAAGACAAGCTCTTAAGAGCTGCCATGTCCCTTATGGAAGAAACTGATGATCCGCTGTCAGTTACCTCAAGGCAGATAGCAGACAGAGCAGGCGTAAAGGCTTCCATGATCAATTACTGCTTCGGTTCAAGAGAAGAACTGCTCCACAAGACCTTTGAGAAAGAGTATCTTCATTTCCTGGACAAGGAAAATGTTAAGGGCATCGTTGATTCAGACATGACGCCCAAAGACAAGCTCAAGAAACTCCACTTCATAGTCAGCAAATGTCTTATAGAAAACTACAATTTCACTAAGGTGATCACGTCTTTTGTCCTGTTCAGGCGTGACCTGTCAGAGCCTTCTTTTTCGAGCGGCCTGGTGTCCATGCACTATAAAGGCAGGAAGACTGATGAAGAATGCAGGCTTATAGCATATGAACTCTCAACTATGATGCAGCTGATGATATATAGGAAAGATGAGATCAAGAAGGGATTCGGGATCGACCTGGATGACGATGAAGTCTTAAGGAATGTGATCAGCATGAGAGTCGATCTCCTGTTGGGAGGGGAATGATGAGATATATTTTTGAACTCGGGAAAGTGCCGCAAGAACAAAAAGGCAAGATAGGAGGCAAAGCTTTCTCGCTGGATCTGATGCTCAGCTCGGCAAAACTTAACGTACCTGAAGGATACGCAGTAATATCTTCTGCTTTTGACGGGGGAAGCATAAGAGAAGATGCCGAAGAAGAGATCATCAGGCTGAGCGGCAGCTTAAGTACAGCGTGCACTTATGCGGTAAGGTCATCGGCTTTATCGGAGGATGGAGATAACGCGTCGTTTGCAGGGCAGTATGAGACGGTGACAGATGTCAAGGCCGGCGGCATATTAGAGGCTGTAAGACATGTCATTTCATCTGCTGACAGCAGCAGGGTGAGAGAGTATAAAGACAGTATCAGTGACGGCAAAGACGGCATAGCAGTCGTTATCCAGATATTTGTTAAGCCTCAGTTTGCGGGAGTGATCTTTACGTCTGACCCGATCTCGGGAAGAGATGAATACTATATCGGAAACTATGTAAAAGGCGAGGGAGAACTGCTCGTATCAGGAGCTTCCAACGCCATTGAGTTCAAGATCAATGCAGTCAAGTATGAGTTCGAAGGACCTGATGAGATGAGGCCTTATGCCAAAATGCTCGCGGGTTATGTCGCCAAGATAAAAAAGCTTTATAAAATGCCCATGGATATCGAATGGGCCATATCAGAAGGAAGGGTATATATCCTCCAGGCAAGACCCGTAACAACGCTCAGGGGATATGACATGGATCACTACGATATCAACGGCAGCAGGGCAGGGTATAAGCTCCTGACCAAGACCAATGTCGGGGAGATCTTCATGAAGCCCTTGTCTCCTGCTACATACAGCGTCCTGGTCAAGATAAACGAAATGTTAGGTCTTCCAAGCTGGCTCGATAATGTTTGCGGTCAGGCATACATGAATATCACTGTCATGATGTCTATACTCGTATCATTCGGCAAGACCAGAAAAGAAGCGTTTGATGCGATAAAAGATCTTGTCGGCAATATCCCCGATGGCCTTGATATGCCGATCTCACCTGTCAGCAGGAAGGAATTCTTATCTAATGTCAGAAGGATCATCTTCCCGAAGAATAAGAGCAAGCTCACAAGAAAACAGAAGCAGAAGATGGTGGATGATCTTGAAATCATTTCCAAAAAACTAATTGAGGAAGTCAGGACCAAAGAAGATGAGGCATCTCTTTTGAGCATGTGGAATGACAGGTTTATTCCGAGCCTTAACGATGGTCTTGCTTCGATCATGACATGCTCAGGTGCGGCTATGGTGCCGCTCTTTTCGCTCAGGGGGAAACTTACAAAGATCGCAGGACAGGAGATGGCGGCAAGGCTCCTGGGAGGGTCTTTGGGAACGTTAGACAGCATGAAGCCTGTCCTTCTCATAGAAGACGTTATAAACGGGTCGATGAGCAGGGAAGACTATATAAGGGAGTGCGGACACAGATGCATCAACGAGATGGAACTTATGGAGCCGAGGCCATATGAGGATCCGTCCTTTGTTGATGAGCGCATAAGGCAGTATAAGGAATCTGATGCTGACCTCGGAGCCATGAGAGAGCAGCAGGCAAGGCAGTACGAAGAGGCGCTGTCTGAGTTTAAATCCCGCTTCCCGGGCAAGTCTAAGTGGATCGATAAGCAGATGGCAAAGTTCATCCATGCCAATCAGTTCCGTGAGAATATAAGGAGCAAGGGTGTTTATATCTTCTGCGTTTACCGTGAATTCCTGCTAAAGACAGGCAAGGTCACGGGGATAGAGGGCGATGTGTTCATGTTGGGCGCAGATGAAGTGATAAGCCTTCTTAAAGGGGATAAGAGCTGCCTTGATCTGATCCCGTCAAGAAGAGCAAATTACAAAAGATATCTTGAGTATCCTCAGTTCCCTGCGGTGATACTTGGGCGCTTTGATCCTGATAAGTGGATGGCAGATGATGACAAGCGCTTTGACTTCTATTGCGGGGACTATTCATCTGAGGATATGAAGACGGACTTTGATGTAAAAGGCTTCGCGGGAGCTTCGGGAAGAGTTACCGCAAGAGTCCGCGTGGTCAAAGACGTAAGCTCGATAGATGAGATTCAAAAAGGCGAGATCCTTGTCACTTTGGCGACCAACGTAGGATGGACGCCTGTATTCCCGAAGGTTGCCGCAATAGTTACAGATATAGGAGCACCATTATCACACGCTGCGATCGTTGCAAGGGAATTCGGCATACCCGCAGTAGTCGGCTGCGGAAATGCGACGACTGTCCTTAAGACAGGTGATCTCGTAACGGTCGACGGCGGCAGCGGAACTGTCAGGAAAGTGAAGAAGTAAAGCAGATTTATCATTTATGGGTCCGTGTATGTTATACTAAACATGTATGGACCATTTACTAAGGTCCGGGCTCTTTCTAAAGATAATGAGGATCTGCCATGCAGGGGAACAGAATCGCATCAAGGATCGATGAAGCGGTCAGGAATGAATGGATAAAGGTTTACTACCAGCCTGTGATCCGTTCACTTACCGGTGAACTCTGCGGTTTTGAGTCACTGGCCAGATGGGACGACCCCGAACTGGGGTTTCTTAATCCTGCAGCCTTTATAAGCGCTCTTGAAGAGAGCGAATTGATCTATAAACTTGATGTATTCATGGTCGAGAAGGTCTGCAGCGACATTTATGACCGCCTTGCTCAGAACATGGATATGGTCCCTGTCTCCATCAATTTCTCGAGACTTGATTTCCTTACACTGGATATGCTCGAAGTGGTCGAAGCGGCCGTCAGTAAGTACGACATCCCGCGCGACTACCTGCACATAGAGATCACCGAGAGCATGATGATAACTGACGGCGATTTTATGCAGGATGTTATCAAAGGTTTCAGAAGCTGCGGATACGCAGTCTGGATGGATGATTTCGGAAGCGGTTATTCTTCACTTAATCTGCTTAAGGACTTCGAGCTCGACATGATGAAGATGGACATGTCTTTCCTGTCATCGATGAATCCCAGATCCAAGGCGATCATGAAGTCGCTTATCACGATGGCCAAGGACATAAACATCATGACGCTCGCAGAGGGGGTTGAGACAGAAGAGGAAGTTTTATTTCTCAAAGAGATCGGCTGCGGCAGACTTCAGGGTTACTTTTACGGCAAACCTTTGCCCATAGAAGATGCTTTTGCGAATATGCAGGCAAAGGGGATAAGTACCGAAGAACGCAGGTGGAATCATTTCTATGATGCAGCAGAATCTCACGTCAGGAGCACTGATACTCCTCTCGAACTGATCCTGGATGACGGAGAGAACTTCAAGACCCTGTTCATGAACGATGATTTTAAGCTCCAGGTATTTGATGATCTGCCGGATCTGTCCAAAGTCGACAGAAGGCTCTACGTTCAGGGCTCGCCTCTCTTGTTTAAGTTCCGTAAATTTGCGGAGATTACGGAGAAGAGCAATAAGCAGGAGACTTTCTACTATACGGCTAACGGTCAGTATTTCTGCCTGAAGACGCGTACGGTCGCAGAGTATGGCGGCAGCTATATCATAAAAGCAACAGTTTCCAATATGTCTTTGGATGATCTGACTGATAAAAAGGAACAGTTGGATATCAAGCTTAGAGAACTAAACAGTCTGTTTGCAGTCGTGCTTTTGTTCGATACCAAAGAACAGCGTGTAACTCCTGTCTTGGGAAAGTTCAGACTGTTCGAAGGCCCCGAGAAAATGGATATGAAACGTTCCACGATGATCATGGCAAACAATGCTATCCATCCGGATGACAGACCAAGATACATCGAGTTTATGGATTCGACTACAGTGGCTGATAGGCTGGCAAGGTCCCCGGGGTTTATAGAGGAAGCATTCAGGTTTAAGACAGAGGACGGCAACTTCCGTTGGGGCACTGTGACAATACTGATGCTGCCCGGTTCCACGGGTGAGCAGTACCTGTACTGCGTTAAGCCTATGTCTGTTAATTCTGCCGCTACGCTGATCGAAAACGGAAGATCAGAGATCGATCATCAAAGCCGGGACGAGTTCTCGCTGCTCTGGCACAACATCATCTGGAATTCGAGTATCAAGTTCTTCTGGAAGGACAAAGACCTCAGGTATGTCGGAGCAAGTGATTCTTTCATTAAGTATTTTCATCTTGATTCTGTCTCTGATATCATTGGCAAGCGCGGCGAGGAGATGCCGTGGCACATTAGTGAACGAGGATATAACAGGGCCGAGAAAGAGGTCATCATGGAAGGCAAGACCTATTATGTCGAGTCATGTCAGTGTGTGATAGACGGCGTGGTCCATAACACGGCGACATCCAAGATCCCGATCTACCGTGACGGAGAGATCGTAGGACTCATGGGTTATATCATTGATATCGATGAGGCCAGTAAGACCCTGGGTATCGATGCTGATTCTGTTAAGGCGGATGATGTTACCGGAGCAGGAAATATCTATTCGCTTATTGAAACGATCATGGATTATTCCAACCAGTTTACTGCCAAGGGTAAAGATTTCGGTCTTATCATTCTGAGAAACAATAATTATAAGAGGATCCTTGAGTCATATGGCAGGGAAATATCAAATGCTCTTCTCGAGGCCATGGCTGATGAGATCGAAGATATAGTCTCGAATGAAGGCATGATCGCGAGAACAAAGGATTCGTATTTTGCAGTGCTGATCCAGGGCAAGACACGTGAGGAACTGACTGCTTTCGCAGAAAGACTCTGTCAGCGTATCGAAGCCATCACTTCCGTTAACGGTATCAATGTAACTGTCAAGACTGATCACGCCATGCACATGCGCAGTGAGCCCGGCATGACCAATGAAGGCATATATATCGGCTGCCTGAGCGATCTGGGCTGTTTGTGATATCATTGTCCTGACAGATTCTTTTTTGGAGGCATATTCTATGCAGAGAGTATTGGATTTTCTTAAGGAATGCGGCACTTACTATCTTGCTACGATGGATGGCGGTCAGCCGAGGGTAAGGCCTTTCGGGACAATAAACGAATTCGAAGGCAAGCTCTATATCCAGACAGGCAAGGTCAAGGATGTTTCAAAGCAGCTTCACATCAATCCCAAGGCTGAGATCTGTGCTTTTAAGGACGGCAAGTGGCTGAGAGTAGAGTGTGAACTGACAGAAGATGACAACAGAGCAGCAAGAGAAGACATGCTCGATAACTATCCTACTTTAAGGGCTATGTACGATGAAGACGACGGCAATACCGAAGTCTTCTACATGAAGAATGCCAAGGCTGTTTTCAGTTCATTTACAGAGTCTCCCGTAACAGTTGAGTTCTGATCCGGAGAAGTATCATGTCTGAGAATGTTAGAGTCGTAGAAGAGGTAACAGTAAAGAACACGGACGTTAAATGTCCGGGATGCGGCGCCACGATCGAATACGATCCCGCCACATTAAAGCTCGCATGTCCTTTCTGCGGCCTTACCAAGGACCTTCCCCAGCCTGAAGCCGAGCAGGTCATAGAGGAGATAGATTTCGAATCTGCAAAGCAGAGGGCAAGCCTTAACTGGGGCACGGCAAAGAAACTCATCGTGTGTGCCAACTGCGGCGGCAAGGCATTATACGATGAGGCTCAGACATCAGGAAATTGTCCGTTCTGCGGCTCCACGAGCGTAATGCCTGTTGACGGCGACGAGAATGTCATGGCGCCGGGCGGAGTCGTACCTTTCGGCATCAGCAAGGAGATCGCGCTGAAGAATATAGAAGGATTCATCAAGACCCGCCGTTTTGTGCCGGGCAAGCTTAAGACGGATCTTAAGGTAGAAGGCCTCATCGGCCTTTATCTGCCGTACTGGACTTTTGACAGCGACACGTCATCTTCTTATGTTGCCAAGATCGGTTTCGAGCATACGGATTCAGACGGCGACACTTATTACACATACAAGAAGTACAAGGGTTTCCACAGCCAGTTTATTGACGATGAGATCGTTTTCGGAACGGATAAGATAAAGCATCCTCATATTTCCAAGGTGTCTGAATTCGATTTTACTAAGCTCAAGCCTTACCAGCCCGAGTATCTTGCGGGTTTTGTCGCCG
This sequence comes from uncultured Clostridia bacterium, assembly GCA_946187935.1. GTDB lineage: Bacteria > Bacillota > Clostridia > Saccharofermentanales > Saccharofermentanaceae > Saccharofermentans. The sequence continues at coordinate 15,603 of CAMHSJ010000017.1, read as the reverse complement.
AGAGATATACTGTCGGCCTTAACGAAGCCTGGGACAGGGCCAGAGAGCTTATGGTAAAAAGGCTTAAAAGAGACATCGGCAATATGGAGAAGAGAGCCCATCACGGCGATAAAGTCGACAGTGTTAAGCTCTCTACTGAATTTGATAATGTGACATTCAAATACATCTTAGCGCCCGTATATCTTGCCAGATACACATACAAGGGCAAGGTGCGTCCCATCGCAGTCAACGGTCAGACAGGCAAGGTGTTCTGCGATGTACCGTCATGGGCATATCTGATACCTCTGATAATAATCGGGATAATAGTCGGCTTCTTTATCCTTCAGGGTATGGCAAGCGTATTCTTCGCTATGGCAAGGGGACTGTTCGCCTGATCTTATTCCGGCTTGTATGAAGACGGCGCATCGAAGCCGAAGAAATCAGCTATTTCATCCGTTTCCTCAAATGCGTAGAACGTGTTGCTGTCGTATGCATTTGCGATCATGAGCACATAATTATCCTTCGCGAAAAAGGCGATCTCGGAGTAAGTCGTTCCGTAGGGCATGGTGGTTGCGACTACCAGATCATCCTGTTCAACATATGAGCAGTTGAACGCATCGCCTGATGCGATGTCAGAATAGAAGTCTGCTGCGGTATCAAGGAATTCAAATGCGTCATCCTCGTCTTCGAATTCGATAAGGGTGGCAGTCATGAGGCCATATCCGTCATCGGTGATCTTGGTATATGCTCCGGCCTGCTCAAACCCGTCAGGGACCGGGCGGTCTCCTCTGGTTCTTCCGTTCGCGAAAATAAGATCCATGGCAGTATCTTCATCAAGCCTTGATGCCATGCCGTTATCTATATCGGAAGATGATGTTGTGCCCCTCATGATGCCGTAGTATTTCTTCTGCCTTACTATCGCTGCATCAAGGTCGTCTTCGCAGAAATCAAGGAATTCGCTGATGTAATCAGATTCTTCCTCATCATCGTCGTCATCACGGCTGTTCCTTCTGGAAGATGTACGAAGCAATGTGCTGCATGATGTGAGAGTTAATGCCAGTATCATTGATACGGCTGCGGTAACAACTAATGATCTCTTCATAACGGATCCCCCTATAGCATGATGATAAGATTATACACTAACCGGGCTTAGGCAGTGTATAATCAAGCTGTTACATTCAGGAGGAAATAGTTATGCCGCATATAGAGATCAAGTGTTATCCGGGAAGAACAGAAGAGGTCAAGAAGGCCTGTGCCGAGCGAATTGCAGATGTTGTTGCACAGTCCATGGGATGTGATATCTCGGCCGTGTCAGTGAGCATTGCCGAAGTAGCCAAGGAAGACTGGAAGAGTGAAGTCTGGGATAAGCAGATCGAAGGCAATCCCGCACTATATGTCAAACCGGGCTACAGACCCGAGTAAATCCTTATCTTATAAACGAAGCTTACGAACCGATGTGACAAAAGGCATGTCCCCTTGTCACATGACACAGGAACTACACATGACAATGCTAATCTGATGCTGTCAGGGGGTGTTGTCATGAGAAGAAAACTCTGTGCTGTCGTGCTTTTGATATCAGTAAGCCTGTCCATGTTTGCCTGCAGTAAGGGCAAAGGGCTGTCTTCAAGAGAACCCGAATACATAACAGAGGATTCGCTCTGGTTCGGATCTTCAAGGTATGAACTTGAGTCAGGTTTTGACGGGTGGGGCAGCGGTCTTGCGACATACGGCGGTCTGATCTATGCTGACAGTGAGCAGCTGCTTATAGATGAGGATCTGTTTTACGGGAACGATCCTGACAACGAAGTCCATAAGCTGGTCCTGTACGATACCGAAGGTAATGCCAAGATGAGCATGGATCTTAAGCAGGTTCAGGATGAGCTTACTGATAACGGGTATTCGAGCAATAAGTTGTTCTTCATAAAGGACAGCGATATCTATTGCCTGGACAACAGGTTTGATCCTAACGGTCACCAGAGTTGGCTCATGTCAAAGATAGATACAGCTTCTGCTTCTTTCGGTGAATGGGAAGAGGTGGACGGTCTGTCTGATGAGCTGGACTGGAACTATAACATCCAAAGGGTCGAGCCCTTAGAAAGCGGCCTTGTCAGGCTCTATGCACTGGCATGGGCAGATGGTGATATCAAGGTCTTCGATATAGGAACTGATCTGAGCGTTACACAGACTGATATTTCAGCGGATCTGTCAAAGACAGGGCTCGTATTTGCCATTGACCTCTTTAAGTGTTCTGAAGATAAGCTGCTTGTTACAGGTTACGATGCTTCTAATTCAGATATATATTTTTTGGTGGATCTTGAATCTTCCGAAGTGACCCAAGTCGAGAATGAACAATTTATAAAAGGAAGACTTTTGCAGGCCGGTTCTTCTCTTTGCTATTCTGACGGATATGCCTTCTACAGATTTGATCCGGATACTTGCTGTTTCTCGGAATTCATCAACTATGACAACTGCAATGTCAACAGATTTGAAGTCAAGGATACATGTCCGGTGTATGTTGATGATGATGAGATGATCCTTGTCGGAGTTACATCGACAGGACACGGAAGCTCGAGGATGTTAATGTACGATCTTAAGAAGAGCGAGAGTAATCCCAACGCGGGCAAGATGATCCTCACTGCCGCATCTCTTGTAGGAGGAATAGATAATGCGACATCGGAAGCGATCTTCCTCTACAATCAGTCGGACGGAGATGCCTTCATCAAGATGGATCCGAGATACGACATCCAGAGGGATTATGAGAACAGTTTCAGGAATTCATATGAGTACATCAAGTCAGCAGATTTTGTTCATGACACAAAACAGCGTGAGGCTGAGATGAGCAACAGACTGATAGTGGACCTTATAGCTGGTGACGGCCCTGACATCATATTAAACGGCAGCAGTTTTCCGGGACTTGAAAGCGGCGAATGTCTGATCGACCTGACAGACTATATAACAGAGCTGGACAGCTCTCTTTACTTTCCCCAGATACTTGGCAGCAACAGATACCAGATCCCGTTTGGCGTATATCTTGAGGGGCTCGTCTACGATGCGTCAAAGACTGATGGCGAGATACCGGCACCGACATTTGAGCAGTACAGGGATTTTGTTGAAACAGTCTGCGGCGGGGTCGATCCCTTGTCCGTTGAAAACGGCAGGACGCAGTATTTCCTTTTGCTCTTCGAGAATATGTATGACTCGTTCAAGGACGGCAAAGGACATATAACTCTTGATAACGATGAGTTCAGGCAGCTCGCGGAATTCTGTAAGGACAGGCCGGTAAATGCCACCACTCTGACAGGAGCCGATTGTACTGATGCATTTTATCAGGAAGATGTGTATTGGGGGCAGCTGTCAGCGTATGATAATGTCGGCGTTATGGGACTTCCTTCAGCAGAAGGCACATTGCCGAGGCTTGTTATAACGTGTTCTGCCGGCATTACGGGAAGCTGCCCTGATAAAGATGCCGCATGGGAGTTTATTAAAGTCCTTCTCTCGGACGATGTTCAGCGCCTGGTTGGCAGCGGCAGCTTGGGAACTGCGGTAAACAGGGAAGTCTTAAGGAGCAACACCCAAGATGCGATCGAAAGACATAATGAATATGTCAGAAACTATAAGCCGTTCGATCAGTGGGATACTCCGCCTAAGCCTATGAATGAGGATGTTGCGGACATCTATATCGACGCGCTGGATCAGGCTCTCCCTGCTTCATACTGCGATCCTGATGTTCTGATAGTCATGTTCGAGGAGATACAGCCGTACTTTGCAGGTGACATGACACTTGATGAAGTCATACCCGTGATGGAGAACCGGTGTAATCTGATAATCGACGAGAAGACCGGCTGATAGTTTTGTGCGGTGCTGTTTCTGTGAGTGATCATGGTATTTTGGTACACTGTTTTGTCATTCATGACTGATAATGCTGATCTGATGACTATTTGAGGCGATTTACTACACTGATCTGTCATTCAATCTTGCCTTTCTTTGAAAATTCTATAAAATATTTGCGGAAAGAGGAGGGCAGGATATGAAACTGGTATTGTTTTTTGTAATACTCGTAGCTGGATTCTTCGGTCTTATCAAGGGCGCCGACATCTTTGTTGACGGCAGCTCCGGTCTGGCAAGACGTTTTAAGGTTCCAAGCCTTATCATAGGACTGACGATCGTAGCGCTCGGCACCTCTCTTCCTGAGCTTGCAGTAAGTACTGCTGCGGCTGTCAAAGGCGCTAACGAGATCGCCCTCTCCAATATCGTCGGTTCAAATGTGTTTAATCTCCTGATGGTATTAGGCTTTACTGCGATCTTCCATCCGATACCCGTAAACAAGGATGTTATCAAAAGAGACTTCCCTTTCGTAGTGGCAGTAACGCTGCTCCTTCTTGGTATGGCAGGCGCACCCGTGATCTTTAAAGGCGAACTCTTTAAAGCCGCCATGAGCGATCAGGTCGGTGAGATCACAAGACTGTTCGGAATAATCTTCATCGTTATACTTATCGTATATCTTGTACTCCTTATTACAGATGCCAAAAAACACCCTGCACCTGAGGAAGAAAACAAGAAAGACCTCGCTCTTTGGAAGTGCATCGTATTCATAGTATTTGGCGCGGCTCTGATCATTGCGGGCGGCGAGGCAGTAGTTTACAGTGCTCAGAACATAGCAAGGACATTCGGCATGACAGAGACTTTGATAGGCCTTACCGTAGTTGCGTTGGGCACATCACTTCCCGAACTTGTTACAGGACTTGTTGCTGCAGCTAAGGGAGAGACTGATCTTGCTATGGGAAATGTCGTAGGTTCTAACCTCTTCAATATCCTCCTTATCGGCGGTGTTTCATCAGCTATCAATCCGATCGCCGTAAATGCGGCAAGCGTGTTTGACCTCATCATCCTGGGTACGGTTACAGTCCTTGCATTCCTTTTGGCGATAACAAGACGCAAGGTTACAAGAGTTGAAGGGATCATCATGGTCCTCGTCTATGCTGCGGAAGTTGTTTTCGCGGCAATGAGATAAACTGCCGGGAGGGAATGCCATGAAGTTCTGGGACAGCAAGGCTCTCTTTGCAATGTGGATCATCGCAGCTTTATCTGTTTTGAACATCGTAACAAAAACACTGAAGGTCATAAGAGGCATATATTCCGAAAATGCCGCACCCTGGCCTGTTGTCGTCCTGGCACATGCGGTGATAATCACAGGCCTCATGATAATGATCTTTAAGCATAAGAAGCTTGGCGTATTCCTTTATATACCGGCGCAGCTTGCAGTCTATGCCTGCACTTTGACAGAGGGGATGTACAAAGGAACGCTCATTGCTTTTGTGGCGTTCATAATAGTCTTGTTCCCCATAATCGAGCTTCATAAGCGTTTCCCTGAGATGGACTGAGGGATCAGCGGGTTAAGTTGTTAGCTTAAATATTCAACAGAACCGAACACAGTATGTTGAATGATTTATTGAATATAGAGTCTTGGAGTATAAATATTCAACGAAAGTGTTCACTATACATTGAAGGTTTTATTGAATCTTAAAGCGTTAGAAATATCAGCAGTCCCCATTAACTAATAAATACCGCAAAATCCTAATGGGCGAAAAGTATAATAAGACCATAAAAGACATGTTAGGAGAAAGCCATGAAGAATAAGACTATAGCGGTAATACTTGTTTTGCTCATCGCAGTTATCCCTCTTGCTTCATGCAAACAAAAGAGAAGGTGCGCTGACTGCGGAAAGACTGAAGACGAGACTGAACTCTTTCTGTTTTCTTCTGATGAATATCCCGAAGGGGATGATAATTACTACTGTTCCGTACATATAAGGCCGCGCATTGGAAGTCAGCAGATACCCGGCGTTGCTGAAGAAATAGAAAAAGTCATAGGGTCAGAATCCGAAACTGAAATGACGGCTTCCCAGTCTGTTGATGAGACAGAATTTCAGCCCCTTAAGGATTATCTCGAAGAGGGAATGGGATACATAGGAGCCGATCTTGTCAGCCTGTATAAGTGCGATATCGATCAGGACGGCACGCCTGAACTCTGCGCTACGGCTCTCATAAGCGAAGAAACGGAAGAATCTGTCATGTTCGTCGTAGTCTATGATGTAAATAGCAGGGCAGGGTATTCTCTTGAAGGCGCCATGATAAAGGGCTGCTCAGAAGACCTTATGGTAGCAGAGAAGGACGGCGAGAACGGAACTCTTTCCATTGAGGATAACAGGCTCGTATTTACCGTAATAAACTGATGAAAGAATACACTGCAAAGCTGTTTGACAGAACAAAATACTTACTGGCTGAGTCACCGTTCTTTGATCCTAAGACCGGTATTATCTCATTTGTCGATATCCTTAAGGGAATGTTCTACAGGATAGATAAAGAGACTATGGCATCATTTGACTGCAGGGAGCAGATAGGAAGCGCGGTTCCTATGGAGGACGGCTCTTATATGATCTGCGGCACCAAAGGGATTTACAGGTTTGCAGACGATGGCATGTCCCAAGTATTTGACCTTACTCCGTATTTTGAGCCCTGGCAGAGATGCAACGACTGCAAGGCTGATCCTCGCGGAAGGCTCTTTATCGGCAGCTCGTCTATGAGTGATGAGCATGAGGGAGGAAATCTCTATCTGTTTGACGGAGACCTTAGAGTTCTTATCCCTGATACAGGTATATCCAACGGCATGGCATGGAACGGAGATAAGTTCTATTTTGCTGACAGCTTGGATTACGCAGTCTATGTCTTTAATTATTCTGATTGCGGAAACATAGAAGACAGAAAGGTCCTGTTTACCACAGAAGGCGGAGTCCCGGACGGTCTTTGCATCGATAAAAGAGGCGATCTCTGGGCCGCGGTATGGGGCGGAGCCAGGATAGAGCACAGGGACGGCAAGACAGGCGGGCTTCTGTCTGTAGTAAACGTGCCGGCAGTTAATGTAACCTCCTGCTGCTTTATATCAGAAGATACTCTGTTCATTACCACTTCAGGCGAAGGTCTGGAAGGTGAGACGGACGGGTGCCTGTTTACCTGCAGGGTTGAAATAGCCTGATCTTATAACATTCCTAACAACAAACTCCGGAGCAGAACTCTGATCCTGCTCTTTTTTGTTGGTGATAAAAATCTCAAAAAATACCTCTTGACACATAATACCTCGTATGGCATAGTATATCGCATAGAGCAGTATTACACGAAAGGAGGTATTCAAGTGGATATACAGCTTAAAAGGGGATTACTTGATGTTTGTGTGCTTTCCGCTATCAAATATGAAGACTCTTACGGATACAAGATCATCAAGGATACTTCGCCTTATATAAAGATATCAGAGTCAACACTTTACCCTATCTTAAAGAGACTCGAAGAAGGAAAACTCCTGACCGTTAATTCGGTCGAACATAACGGCAGGCTCAGGAAGTACTACCACATTACCAAAGAGGGGGTCAAACGGATTGACGATTTTGTCAACGAATGGCAGGAAGTGATGGATGTGTATGAGTACGTTACCAGGGAGGGAAAATCGGCATGAACAGACAGGAATTCTTAGATGATGTTAAGGCAAGATTAGAAGGCCTTAGCGAAGAAGATATAACCAAAGCCCTTTCCTTCTATGAAGAAGCTATCGATGACCGTACAGAGGACGGACTGAGTGAAGAAGATGCCATCAAGGACATCGGAACACCTGAAGAGATCGCAAGCGAGATCTTACTCGATACGCCTATCACCAAGCTCGTTAAGGCTAAGGTGAACCGCAAGAAGCAGTCGATAGAGACATGGGAGATCGTAATGATCATATTGCTTTTCCCCATCTGGGTACCGGCCCTTATCTCGGTTATCGCAGTGCTCTTCAGTATCTATGTAACGCTCTGGTCACTCGTTATCTCGCTTATCGCGACGATAGTCGGCCTTGTCATAGGAGGCCTTGCGATGATAGTAATGGCGCTTACGGGTCTTTATACCTCAGGCGGCCTCAATACACTGGGCATCATAGGCATGGGCGTACTTGGCGTAGGATTGGGACTCGCGCTCGTTATTCCCGTTAAGTGGGCATGCATCGGACTCTTCAAGCTTATGAAGGCGTTCGTAAAGTGGATCAAGAGATTATTTATCAAGAAGTGATATAAGGAGAAATAAAATGAGCAAACCGACATTAATCATACTTATTACAGCAGGAGCTTTGATCGTAGCAGGACTGATCATCTGCTTCGTAGCATTTTTCGCAAGTGGCAAGGCATGGAACGTATTCACTGCAAATTCAACTGCAAAACTCAATACAGAGAGGAAGACAGCAGAGTTTACAGAAGAGATCACTTCTCTTGATGTAAACCTCGTTGCTGAGGACATCGAGTTCAGGAAGTCAGATGATTCTTCTTTCAGAGTTGACTATAACGAGAACGAGAAGCTTACACATGACATCAAGGTCGAAGACGGAGTCCTCAAGATAGTTGCACATCAGGAAGGCTTAAACCTTAATTTCAACGTTGGTTTAAATATAAATACTGAGCCTGATGTTGTCGTTTATATCCCTGAGGGTACTGTGCTTTATTCTGCAATACTTGATATCGATACAGGTGATGTATCCACCAGGACGGATCTCGATGTGGTCAAGCTCGATGTTAAGATCAGCACAGGTGATGTTTCACTTGAGGGTACAAGCGTTAAGGAAGCAATGATCGATATCACGACAGGTGATCTGGACCTTAAGGGTTATAAGGATATCTCTTCTCTTACAGTAGATATCACGACAGGTGACATCAAGATCAGCGACGTTACAGCTGATACGGTAAAGATCACAGCAGTAACGGGTGATCTTAGTGCAGACCGTTTTGAAGCTTCTGATATCGATGTCAAGATAACCACAGGTGATGTGGATTGTGATCTCATTAACGAGAATGATTACGACTACGATCTTGACACCATAACAGGCGACGTTGACTATCCCGGTCACAACCAGGATGCTTCAAGGATCTTTAAGATCGATCTGGGTACAGGTGATATCGAGATCGCTTGATATCAGTAATTTAAGTGAAGGTGCTTCTTGATATCCTTGTCTCTGCCGAGGATCATCAGGGAGCTTCCTTCTTCAAATACAGTTTCAGGATCAACATCAAAGTTTAATTCTCCGCCGGTCTTTCTCACTGCGACTACGTTAAGGTGAGTATTCTGGCGGATCTTTAATTCCAGGAGAGACTTGCCGACCCAATGCTTGGGCACTGCGATCTCGAAGATCGAGTACTCTCCGGGAACTTCGATATAGTCTAAGATATTGGTCGAGGAGAATCTTATCGCAGTCCACTCAGCCATCTGCTTCTCAGGGAAGATGACTGCATCTGCGCCGTTCCTTAAGAGGAACTTCTCGTGGACTTCTCTTGATGCTCTTGCTACGACGAACTTGGCTCCGCATTCTTTAAGCAGAGAAGTCGTCTCGAGAGATGACTGGAAATTATCACCTATGGCTACGATGCAGACATCGAAATTGGATACGCCTATGGAACGCACAAAATCCTCATCCGTGGCATCGCCTATGAGTGAGCTGGTAACATAATCAAGAACATGCTCGAGCCTTTCTTCGGAGATGTCCACTGCGAGGATCTCGTCGCCGCCCTTGTGGAGCTGCCTGATGAGATGGATACCGAATCTTCCTGCGCCAACAACCAAAATGCTCTTCATAACATGTCCTTTCTTAGCCGATCGCTATATGGTCTTTGGGATATTCTCCCGTCGTGCTTCTCTTCCTTGATATGGCGGCAAATACGAGCGTAAGTCCGCCGACCCTGCCTACGAACATCAGTACTATGAGCAGGTATTTTGATATCGTGCTGATACCTGAAGTGATCCCTAAGGATAAGCCTACGGTAGCAACCGCAGATGCGCTCTCGAAAAGTGTAGCCCTTATGGGCAGGCTCTCTATCCTGCTTATCAGCATGGCGCCTGTCAGTGCCAGAGACAGATCAAGAGTAAATACTGCAACAGCAGACTGAACGATGTCCAAGGGGATCCTGCGCTTGAACACGGACGGAGACTTTTCGCGTCTGAATGCAGATAATGTTGCAATGAGAAGGATGGCGACTGTCGTGATCTTCATGCCTCCCGCGGTAGAACCCGGAGCGCCGCCTATCAGCATCAGTACTATCGTCATGGCGATGCCCGCATCTGAGAAGTTGTTATAGTCAGTGGTGTTAAAGCCCGCAGTTCTCGGCGTGATGGCCTGGAAAATCGAAGCGAGAACGCGCTGCTTCATAGGAAGGTCTCCGTATTCCAGGAAGAACAGGAGCATGAAGGGTACGGAGATGAGTATTATCTCGCACACGATTATCAGCTTGCTCTGGGTGCTGTAGTATCTGAACTTCAGGCCGTGATCCCTTATATCCTTCCATGTGATAAAGCCGAGACCGCCCGTAAGGATCAGAGCAAATAACGTAAGCACTATGACGGGATTATCGGCATAGGGCATCATGGATGAAAAAGATCCGTATGAACCGTTAAGGTCGAAGCCTGCATTGCAGAATGCCGATATCGAGCTGAACAGGGAATACCAGATGCCTTTGACGGGACCAGCAGCTTTAATGAATACAGGAGCCATGAGAAGAGCTCCCGTAAGCTCGAACAATATGGTCCCCTTGATTATGAAGTTCATGTGCCTTACGATGCCGCCGAGGTTGGGGGCGGATACTGCTTCCTGCATGGTTGAACGGGTAAGAAGTCCGATCTTTCTTCCTGTCAGTGCGGACAGTAGTGTTGTTATGGTGACGACGCCCATTCCGCCGATCTGTATGAGTATAAGTATTACCACCTGCCCAAAGAGAGACCATGAGCTCTGTGTGTCTTTTACGATAAGACCTGTAACGCAGCTGGCGGATGTCGCGGTGAAGAAAGCATCGGTAAACCCGACGCAGCTCCTGTCCTTGGTCGCGATGGGCAGCATGAGAAGCAGCGTTCCCATTAGGATCAGCATAAGAAAGCCCAAAAGGATGGTCTGCGATCCCGTAAGCGTAAAGAACTTGGATGACTTGTTTGAATCTCTGTAATCAGGCATAGGATAATTATATATTTCTTAAGATTATGTGCAAATAAATCTTATGCCTGATAAAAGGTCAGTTCACATTGAGCTTCTCTTTCAATGCTTCCTGTAAGACCTTGGAAAAGTTAATGTGCGCCTTCTCGGCTTCGTAGTTAAGCCATTCCGGTATGGTCAGAGTCTTCTTAACAGCCTTGGTGCCGAACTTTCTCCTGCATTCTGCCGTATTGCAGATGACATATGATGCAAATTCGTTTTTTGCCAGTTTAAGAGATTTTATCGGAGTGCTTAAAGGGGCAGGTTCGCCTGTCTCTTCATAATTTGTGTAGACCATAAGCGCGAGCGCGTCTTTTGCCATGATCATGCCTTCTTCGACTGTATCACCGCAAGTAAAGCAATTCTCAATGTCAGGGAAGTGGATGTAATAACCTCCCTCCGGCTCAGGAGTGAATATGGCCGGATAAACATAGGTAGATGGATGGTTTTCTTTGTTATTCATAGTTTACAAACCTGCCTGTTTTCTTATGGCATTCTCTATTCCCGTACCCAGTTCATGGGAATCATGTCTTGGAATAAGAAAATGCCGATGCGTAACCGGTGAGTACCAGTCTTCATGTCCTCGAAGATGCCTGACGAAATAACATCCGTTCTTCTTAAGAAGTCTCTTCATCTCAGAAACTTTCATTTACTTCCTCCTAAATGATAATACGTATAATGCGTGTCGTCAATGCATTGTTGCCTTGACTTAAAGATCTGTTACTTAAGATGATACCCGCGAAAATGAATGAAAAATGAGACAAAATCATACAAAAACCGACAAATCAGGCCTGACATAAAAACCTCAAAAACACCCGATAAACATAAGAGATAAAGCCTCAGTCGTGTTAGAATTTATAAGGATAAATAACAAGTGAGGTAATACCATGAACGAGAACATAAAAAAGCGCAATGAACTCCTGGCACAGAAGACGATAGAAGGTCTCAAGTCACGCAACATGGAAGGCTACTATGCAGCAAGCAGGGAAGAAGCACTTAAGACAGCTTTGGATCTTATACCCGAAGGCAGCTCTGTCTCAATGGGCGGCGGCATGAGCGTGCACGAGATCGGCCTGTCTGCTGCACTTAAGGAGGGTAATTACGTCTTTATTGACCGCGATAAATACGAAGACAAAAGGCAGGCTATGCTCATGGCTTACGATGCGGATTTCTTCCTTGCCAGCTGTAATGCCATGACCGATGACGGCATCCTCGTAAACATCGACGGCAACTCCAACAGGGTGTCAGCTATAGCCCAGGGCCCGAAGCATGTCATCTTCGTCGTCGGCATGAATAAGGTGTGCAGTGACATCGATTCTGCCATGAAGCGTGCCAGAACTGTTGCGGCACCGATCAATGCACAGCGTTTCGGACTCGACACGCCATGCTCGAAAAAAGGGACATGCTTTAACTGCAAGTCTCCTGACACCATATGCTGCCAGATACTTATAACACGTTATTCCAGGCATCCGGGAAGGATAAGCGTTATCCTCGTAAATGACGATCTCGGTTATTGAGTTAAATGATGTTAAAAATTGCTATAATCTCTGATAGTAATTTTAAGAAATCTATAATACCCGGAGTGTTTGATGGCAGACCATAACGACAGCGAGAGCGAGTTCTTCTCGGAGATGGAATCGATATACGGAGCCGGTGCTTCCTATGTGACGGATGCATCTGCTCTGTTAGACGGACTCAACGATGAACAGAGGGCGGCGGTAACCCACCTTAACGGACCTCTTCTTATCCTTGCAGGCGCAGGCTCAGGCAAGACCCGTGTCATTACATACAGGATTGCTTACATGATGAGGCAGCATAACGTAAGGCCTTCGTCTATCCTTGCGATCACATTTACCAACAAGGCTGCCAACGAGATGCGTGAGAGGATCGAGGCACTTGTGGGTGATGAAGCCAGATATATCTGGTGCGGCACTTTCCACAGCATCTTTGCCAAGCTCCTTAGAAGACATGCAGAGTCCATAGGCTTTACATCAAATTTCATGATCGTTGATTCTGACGACCAGCTCAAGCTCATAAGGGATTCCATGAAGGAGCTGGGCATTCCCGAGAGCAGGTTTAAGCCGAGGGCGATATTAAGCGAGATCTCCAAGGCCAAGAACAAGCTCATGAATGTTGACAGCTTCACCAGATTTGCAGGCGGAGATTATTTCCTGTCCTCTTGCGCCAAGGTCTACAAGAGGTATATGGAGAAACTGTCTGCCAATAACGCGATGGACTTTGACGACATCCTTGTCAACATGGTAAGGCTGCTCAAGAACGATCCCGAGATACTCTCGAGTTATCAGGACCGTTTCAGATACATAATGGTCGATGAGTATCAGGATACCAACACGCCTCAGTACGAGGCCGTGATGCTTTTGGCCGGAATGCATAAGAACATCTGCGTGGTAGGTGATGACGACCAGTCGATCTACTCTTTCAGAGGCGCTGATGTCAAGCTCATCTTATCGTTTGAGAAGGACTTCCCGGGCTGCAAGGTCATAAAGCTCGAAGAGAACTACAGATCGACACAGACGATACTCGATGCCGCCAACTGCGTTATAGCTCATAACACAAAGAGGAAGTCCAAGACCCTGAGGACATCAGGATCCAAGGGCGACAGGATAATCCTCATGAACTCCGATTCAGGACAGGACGAAGCGAGGTTCGTTGCACAGACTATCAAGATGGTAGTGGTGAAGGGCAAGTTCAGTTACAAGGACTGCGCCGTTCTTTACCGCATGAATGCCCTGTCGCGTAGTCTTGAATCCACGCTCTCATCTTTCGGCATCCCGTTCAAGGTCTACGGCGGTCTCAGGTTCTACGACCGTAAGGAGATCAAGGACATTCTCTGCTACTTGAGGCTCATCAACGACACTTCTGATAACATCTCATTCGAGAGGGTGATCAATGTCCCCAAGCGCGGTATCGGCGATACTACCGTGGATAAGATCCGTCAGATCTCGATAGATCAGGGCATTGATATGTTTACCGTGGCGCGTAATGCGGACAGCTATCCGGATCTTGCCAGATCTGCTAACCGTTTGTTCGATTTCACTGAACTGATCGAGAGAATGAGAGATGCGCTCATCACCGGCGACATGGACTTCATGCATTTTGTAGACTATGTCGAGAACGAATCAGGCGTCATCGATGAGATAGTAGAGCAGCGTGAGAAGAAAGGCGAGATCGTTGACAGGGTCGAGAACCTCAAGGAACTTCTGTCTGAAGCAGCTGAGTTCGACAAGGAACACAGAGGTGAACCTTCCGAGGGCGGAGATGAGTTCATAGACACATCTACTGCTGATACGACCGAAGGGATCCTGCGCATATATCTTGAGAATGCGGCACTGGTAACAGAGGGCGACAACTTCGATGAGACTGACGATTTCGTCAAGCTCATGACGATACACTCCGCCAAGGGTCTGGAGTTCGGTGCAGTATTCCTGGTAGGCTGCGAAGAGGGCGTCTTCCCGGGATACCGCGCTATGGAGAGCGAATCCGAGATAGAAGAGGAACGCCGTCTCATGTATGTTGCGATAACCAGGGCGAAGAAGAATCTCTTTATCGTTCTCGCAAGACAGAGACTCCTCTTCGGTAACACACAGTGCAACAGACCTTCAAGGTTCATATCTGAGATCAACAAAGAGCTTCTTTACCCGATGGGAAGAGAGAGGAAGATAGAGAAGACCGAAGATGTTTCACCCAGGCGTGAGGAATCCAGAAAGACCATAAGCGCATCACTCGCTTCGCAGTTTGACAGAAAACCCAAGAAGGTGGAAGGCGCCCTTACCGCAGATGAAGTAACCGAGGGCATGATGGTCTCTCATCCCAGATTCGGCGAGGGCAAGGTCTTAAGGGTCGAGATGGCAGGCGGAGACGCATTGGTCACCATAGACTTTGACGGCATGCGCAAGAACATGCTCGTCAATTCCTCGGGACTTAAGAGGGTATAAATCAAGATATAGGGATAATAATTAGCAAAGTGGTTTTGGGAAAATGATGTATATAGCGTTATGTGATGATAGCAAAGAGTTCCTTGAGTATGAGAAGTCATTGATTGGAGAATTCATGACCGAACACGGAATCGAATCATGTTGTGACCTGTTCGAATCAGGTGAAGAACTGCTACAAATGAGCGGGTCGCTGAGAGACTACGCGCTTTTTATACTTGATTATGATATGGAAGGGCTGACGGGTTTTGATACTGCTAAGAGGATCTACGAGATCTTTCCCGAAGCCAAGATTGCCTTTGCGACCAATTATTATGATTTTACAAGAGAGGGATACAGGTATAATGCAATCAGATATCTCGTAAAACAGGAAACAACATTCAAGTTGGAGTTATACGAGTGTATCTGTGCTGCGATAAGCGTTCCAAGAAAAAAGAAAACTGTTTTACAACTGATCGATCGCAGTGAGGAGGTCGATATTGATGATATTTCATTCATTAGCAGTGATAAGCATTACATAGAATATCACTTCTATAATAATAAAAAAGATTTCTTTCTGAGACGCTGTAGTTTGGATGACGTGATTAAAGAACTGCCTGATTACTTTGTCAGAGTTCATCAAAGATATATTGTTAACATA
>CAMHSJ010000016.1 GCA_946187935.1 uncultured Clostridia bacterium | reverse complement strand
TATGGTAATCACTATTTATTATGGGGGATAAGTATGTTTAAACGATTCACCAGAAAGAAGGCTTTAGGGCTAGTTGCTGCTGCAATTGTTACCTCAATAGTTGCGCAGAACATCATTTTCCCGAATGGAACAGCCAAGTCTGTCGTAAACGCAGCGGAGGCCACGCTTCCATCCAAGATCGATTCAGCATCAGTCGTAAACTATGCCACGATCCTTGGAGGTGCTGTGGATTACGGTATTGTTGCTAACGAGCTGAACCAGACGCTGCACTCCGAGACGACATTTGCCGTTAACTATTTTGAGCAGGGAACTACCAACAACGACGTAGATTACCTTAATTCAACAGCTAACTTCATAATCGGAAAGGGACTTGGTCCTGCGAATGCCACAGACAGGTCTTCTTACAGGGTCCGTTTAGGTCATACCCGTGCGACTTCTATCTATTTTGAAGCTCCTGCTGAAGTCTTCGGTGCAGGTTTTTCATCAAATCCTACACTTAGTGGTACTAACAGAGGCAATTTTATTTTTGATTCCACTTTTTACGATCCTACTTGGACTGCTTCTGAAACTGTGTTTATGCAGTCTATTAATGACAACGCCAGCACCAATGTCGATCGTTTGATAAACCGTATTGCAGGAGCTACTGGACGTTCAAACGATATCAACGCGAAAGCTGCTCCCACCAGTGAATTTGTTCTTAATCCGGATGGTGATAACTGCTATTGGTTTGGTGGTCCTTCCGGTCCTAATACGGCTCCCGACTATAATAACTATTACGGTATCTACCTTAATGATACTGCTTTTGCTAATAAGGTAGTTTATATTAATGTAACCGATAACATGTTACAGGCTATCAGGAACAGCGGATTAAGGATCCATAAGTTCCCTTCGACTGTTGTTGTTTTCAATTTCCCCCAGGATGACGACATCCAGATCAAAGAGCCTAAGTTAACTATCTACGAAGAGGGCGATCCTTCTACGAAGATAATAACTGACATGAATGCATCAACTGCAACTAACGGCGGTGATTTCGGTACCGTAAAAGCAGAGAATGTTGAGAAGTACTATAACCAGAGCATTATCTGGAACTTCATGACCACCAAGACCGTAAACATCTACGATGTCGGCGGTGTTATGCTCTGTCCTAAAGCTTCTGAAGTATTACTTGAAGAACAGTCCTCAGGCTGGATCATTGCCAATAACAAGGTTACGACAAAGGCTGAGCTCCACTTCCTCTATAATTCAGGCAGTACAGATACCAAGGGCCAGATGCACTTTGCTCTTACCAAGGGATTTACAAACCAGTATGGTGTTAAGAATGCTGTTGAGCCTAATGCTACAGTTTTGATCAACGAGGGCGACTACAGCTTCGAAATGCAGGAAGTTACTCTTTCTAATTCTACTCAGTGGGATAATACTAATCCTTATTTCTGGCTTGGTAACGGTAATGGAAGGCAGTCATATAATTACGGTACTGCACAGAACGTTGATGTCAGATCAGACGGATCTGTTATCTTCCCGAAGCTGACTTTCTATTGCGATAACTATTGGGGTCTGACGGATGCTCAGAGGCACTACTTTGTTTCACGCCCCTATGCTCAGGGTCAGACAAATAGCAACACGTTCTATTTCATAATCCACGAGAATGATTCCCCAACCGTTCCGGGTATCCATAATTCTGTCGGAAGGATCTACATTCAGCTCAGAGTAACTGTTGACTACTATGGAAACTTTAAGTATGCAGTTAAGTACCTTGCCCAGACAGGAGACGATCTGCTTAATCAGACGATCTACAATGATGAGACTGCTAATTGGGTTGATATGTCAGGTGTTCAGTATGACTTGGGTACTTTCTACAACAGGATCGATGAAACAGGTCTTGCTATTGATAAGAAGGTAGAAGGTGACTGCACAGCAGCTTTCAGCGCAGATTACAAGTTTACTGTAACGAGCACAGAAGGAAACACGACTTATTACTACGATGAGCATGGTAATAAGTCTACAACATACACTGAAGTAACACTTACAACAGCTGCTTCTTCTGACAATTCCTACGGTACAGGCCGTTTGGTGATCACAGGACTTCAGGCTGGTGTTGAACTTACTGTTACTGAAGTTGGTGCAGACCGTGCAGGTTATGATCTCAAGACAACAGGAAGCGGCACCCGTGTTGTAACCATCGATCGTGGTCAGCCGTTCGTTAAGATCAACAACACATACACAACGAACTCGTCTGAACCTGTTGATATCAGCAAGGTAAGGATCGCTGGCACAGGATATGAAGAAGTATCAGGCGCTACACTTACACTTACTGGAACGCTTGCAGATGGCACAACTCCTGCATCATTCACGCAGAGCCAGCTTACAGGCGGCGGTACTTTTGTTTCTGATGGTTCAAGCTTGGTATTTGAATCCGGTTCAACAGCAAGTACTATCAGCGGACTTGAAGATGGTACGTACCTTTTGAAGGAGACAGGTCTGCCAACTTCTACTGAAGGAACATACGACTATGCAACCGATATTGAGTTTACGATCTCCGGCGGTAAGATAACCGGTACAAACATAACAGCTAATAGTGATAATACTTATACTGAAGCAACAGGCAATAATAATGCGTTATTCCGCATGGTAGATGATTTCACTCCAATTACAACAACAGTAGACATCAGCAAGTTCACATTAGGTGGAAATGAAGTAGCCGGCGCAGTCCTCACACTTACAGGACCTACAGGCACAACATTTGCGGCTTCCCAGGTATCTGGCGGAGCAACAGATGTATCAGCTTCAGGCAATGTACTTACATTCACATCCGGAACAACATCCAGCAGCATCAGCGGACTTGCAAACGGAACATACACATTGCATGAGAAGACAAAGCCTGCAGACACAGCAACAGGCAGCTACTCAGTAGCAACTGACATTACATTCACGATCACCAATGGTGCAGTAACAAGTGTTACAGGAGCAACATCAGGCGTCGTAAATGCAACTACAGATGAGAACGTTTACAATACACCTACAGGCGGCAACACGCTGATCGCTATGTTCGATGATTTTACGCAGAACTCGGCTACACCTACAGTAAGTGTAGATATCAGTAAGATCACAGTAGGCGGAAGTGAAGTAGAAGGCGCAGTCCTTACACTTACAGGACCTACAGGCACAACATTTGCAGCTTCCCAGGTAACAGGCGGAGCAACAAGCGTATCAGCTTCAGGTAATGTACTTACATTCACATCCGGAGACTCAAAGAGCACGATAAGCGGACTTGAACCCGGAACATACACGCTGCACGAGAAGACGGTTCCTACAGCAACAGCAACAGGAACATATTCTGCCGCTACAGACATCGTATTTACGATCGCTAACGATGGTACAGTAACAGTAGATTCCGGAGCAGTAACAGGCGTTGTAGATTCAAATACAAACGAGAGTGTTTACAATACACCTTCAAGCGGCAACACTCTGATCGCTATGTTCGATGCCTTTACACAGAATACTGCTACACCTACATGTTCTATCGTACTCTTCAAGGAGGCTAAGCTCGATGGAACGAATATCAGCGCAAGAACGTTCACGTTCCATGTTAAGGGTGCTGATAATCTGTACTATGGAGCAAATGGAACGACTTCTTCGTCTCCTATTGACATTAGTGTTACTTCCAACGATTCAAATGGTGTTCTGTTAGCAGGACTTCCCGTTCAGAAGTATACTGTTACTGAGGTTGAGGATTATATGCCTGCTAACTGCGGTTATGATCCCAATTCAGTCAGGTCTTGCGAGGTAAATAATCTGACAGCAGGTGAGTCAAGGGATGTTACTCTTAAGAACCTGTACAAGACTTCAACTCTTACAAATTATGGCAGCTTAACGATCGAGAAGACACAGGATACAGGCAGTGAAACTATTCCGGCAACAGATTCATTCACATTTACTGTTGTCTTTGATGCTCCTATTACAAATGCTGTAGCAGATCCTAACTTCATACCTGGAACCGTTAGCCAGTCAACTCAGACATGGTCTGTCGATCTTAAGGTTGGTCAAAAGGCTGTTCTTAACAACCTGCCTGTAGGAATCGGCTATACGATCACTGAGACGGCTGTAACAGGATACAGAGCTGTACCTGCTATTACGGGCACGATCACTGCTTCAGGCAATATAGAGACAATTGCAAACTATCTGCAGCCTACTACAACTCCAGTGCCCACAGGTGCATTAAAGATAACAAAGACAGTAGTTACTGCTCAGGGTTCTGATGCGGCACCTGCAGGAGCAACATTTAATGTGAGAGTTGAATTCACTGTACCTGCCGGCACAACACTTACAGGTTCTTATGCAGTAAGTGGCGGTAATGCAACAGTATTGAGTTCTACTGATACAACGGTAAATGTACCTCTTACAGCAGGACAGTATGTTGAGTTTACAGGTATCCCTGCAACTGTTAATTACACTGTTACAGAGACTAATATTCCTGAACACTTTACGGCTTCCTATTCAGGAGCTACTGGTACGATAGCCGAGGGTACGACAGCTGAAGCAACAGTTACAAATACTTATGACTATAATGCACCTGTAGGACCTTCCGGTTCTCTTACATTAAACAAGGTAGTATCTGGTTGCCCTGCACTTAACAACACTGTAGTTGATTTCTATGTACATAACACAACTACAGATAAGTATTACGATGTTAACGGCGCTGAATATGACACAGCAGTTGCAGTTCCTGTTACACCCGGTACGGCGGTTGTAATCAATAACTTGCCTGATGGTACTTACGAAGTTACAGAGGATGCACCTGCATTGCCTTCAGGCTTTGTTGTTGATAATGATCAGACTCATACAAGCGGATCTGATTCGATAACTAATGGTTCAGCAGCTTCTGTAACTCTTACAAATGCTTATAAGGTTAAGCCTACACCTACAGGTGCACTTGTGATCGAGAAGAGCATCAGCGGTACTGATCTTAACAGCTTAGAGACGATCACATTCACGATCAATGGCGATAACGGAACAGTACTTACAGCTCCTGAGCTTAAGTTTGCCAATGTCGGTACAGCTGATGGTCAGTGGAAGTCTGTAGGAAACGGTAAGTATACATACACATTTACCGGTCTTGTTACAGGCGAGAAGTTTACTGTTACAGAAATATTAGACGGACATACATCAACATATGTTCTCGTTGCTTCAAGCAGTAAAACAACAGCAATATCAGATGCGATCAGGGAGAATGACACTGTAACGGTTCAGCTTACTGACGCTTACCAGAAGGTGACAACATCTCCTAATCCTACACCTACAGATATCAAGCATCCTATTACGTTTACTAAGGACGATATCACCACACTGGAGAATCTCCCTGGTACATCGATCATCATCAAGGATGAGAATGGCAACACAGTAGGCACATGGACACACGGTGATACACCTGAGACGATCGAGCTTCCTGCAGGCACGTATACTCTCGTTGAGTCATCAACACCTACAGGATATAAGCCGATCAAGCCTGATACGACTATCACGGTAGGCAGTAACGGTACTATCACTTCTGCTACAGGCAGCGCAAGAGTCGATGGCAATAACTTGAACTTTGTTATCGTTGATTACGAGCCTGTAACTCCTGCAAATGTTACTATAAGCAAGCAGGATGTAGCAGGTAATGAGATCCCTCAGGCAACGCTCACAATAACGAGCATTGACGGATTCGATCTTTCAGGCTGCGTTGTTACACAGAATGGAGCTGCTGTTAAGGCTGTTCTTTCTAACGGCAACAAGTCGATCTCATTCGTAACTATCTCTACATGGCCTTCGATCATAAGAGGCTTGATGCCCGGTACTTACGAGCTTAAGGAAACTGTAACTCCTGAAGCATACCTTACAGCTGAGGCTATCATCTTCACTGTAAGAGATGATGGTTCCGTTTGGGTTGGAACTGTAGAGATGCAGGGCTCCAAGATCGTAATGGTCGACAAGGCTGATCCTACTTATAACCAGAAGACAAATACGAATACCAACACTGCAGTTACTGCAACAGGTGAAGGTACATCTGCTTACACAGTAGCAGCACTCATCATGATGATGATGGCAAGCGCATTCGTAGCAACAGTCTTCTACCGTAAGTGGAGATATGATGTTAAGTAACCTCAAAGGGTGAACTAATAGTGATGGGGAGGGTCCGGCATTTGCCGGGCCTTTCTCATTGTTGGTTTTTATTTTTCTATAAGACTTGACACCGCTCTGCCTTATAAGTATAATTATCGAGCCTAAGACAAATGCGGCCGTGGCGGAATTGGCAGACGCGCACGTTTGAGGGGCGTGTGAGTAACTTCGTACGAGTTCAAGTCTCGTCGGCCGCACCAATTAATAAACCGAAGATCGTATGGTCTTCGGTTTTTGTTTTTGTGCTTATCGGATCAATCTGTCTGCCCGTTCCTCTCGTAGTAGAACATGAACTGCTGCATTATGCCTGCGGTGTCAGGGTAGAGTTCAGTCTTGAAACTGCCTTTATAGTATCTGTCCAGTATCCTCTGGATCCAGACATCAATGGGGAACCTGTTGGTTCTTGCAAATGCGAAGAGCATGATGCAGTTGGCGACCTTGGCTCCTACGCCGTACATCGAGGTTAGGGCTTTGTAGAGGTCTTCGTCGCTGAGGTCATCTAGGGCCTTTTCGCTGAGTTTTCCTGATGTGAAGCCTCTGGCCGCTTCAGCTATATAGGGTGCTCTGTAGCCTACGCCAGTTTTAGTGATATCTTCGACTGTTAATCTGCTTAGTTCATCCGGGGTGGGGAAGGCATAGTATTTTTCCTTGAGCGGCCTTACGAATGGCTTGTTTAACTTCGGCGCCTTAATAACTTTTCCGGTCAAGCCCGATATGCGTTCAACAGAAGTTGTTATCGAAGGAATGGACCTTCTCTGGGAGATGATGTAACTGATGGTTGTCTCGAAGACATCCTGCTTTAAGATCCTGATGCCTCTGCCGAATCTTTCTGCTTCTTTAAGGTAATCGTCATGTTTGTCTATCCGCTTGGATAATGACTGGTAATCCCTGTCAAGATCGAAGTAATCAGCCCATATTGTGTGGAATTCTTCTTCTGTTGCACTGAATGCAAATTCATCTTCAGAGAGCCTTGCGATCTGAAGATATCTGCCTTTGGCGACAAGTTCCACGTGGTCTTGGTCTATTACCTGAAACCTGAATGCCTGGCCTGATCTTGCGATCTTAACAGGGTCAAAGCAGCTTAAGTGTCTTGTTACCATTATCTGTTACCCTGGGCTTTATCCAGCTTATAGTAGTTGGCAAGATGGCATAAGATGTTGCCGTTATAGAGCTTGACCCTTTTGTCTGCCTTGTGATCTGTCGCAGCTTCGAAGTTATCGTCAGGGGTAATGACAGAGAGCCTTATGCCTTTTTGGCACTTGCCGTTTCTCGTAAGATATAGCCTTGCAATAAGGCGGTAGATATCATCTGCTTCTTCGGGGGTCATGAGCCTTCCTCCGTAAGGGGGATTGGTCAGGATGAGCTGCCTGTCAAAACCTGTATATTTAACGAGGTTATCTGTTGTCATGCGCCTTGCGTCGGATATGGTGAACTTTACAAAGTCTTCCACGCCTGCTGCTTCTGCATTGCGCTTTGCCGAGGCTACGGCCTTGGGGTCTATGTCAGAGCCATAGAAGAAACAGTCATCCATCGGAGTAAGGTCTTCCATATCCAAGGCTTCTTTAAGAGCTGCTCTTCTCATTTCTTTTCCGATATAAGGAAGGTCTTCGTATGCGAAATGCCTCTGTTTGCCGGGAGCGATGTTCAGAGCCATGAGGGCAGCTTCTATAACTATCGTTCCTGAGCCGCAGAAGGGGTCTGTGAGCGCTTCGTTGCCAAAGGCAGAGTATCTTGCAAGACTTACCATTCCCGATGCCAGAGTCTCTCTTATGGGCGCTTCGTGGGTCAGGGGACGGTAGCCTCTCTTGTGAAGTCCGTCGCCGGAGGTGTCGATCATGAAGCGGCACACATCGTTTACTATGCCGAACTGGATCTTCACCGTACCCCTGTCAGCGTCCTCGTATACGATCCCGTCTTCAGGCATGTGCCTTGATGTCAGGATGCTCCTTGCTATAGCTTTCTTGGCAAGAGACTGCAGGGCAGGGACGCCGAAGAGCTTGGATTTTCTCGAAAAGCCGTTCACCACGTAACTGTAGCCCTCAGGGATAAAGTCATTCCAGGGAAGAGCTTTTGTATTATCGAAAAAGCTGTCAAAGTCTTCTGCTCTAAACTCGCCGATCTCCAGAAGAACGCGCTCGCCGCGTCTTACCCACATGTTTACTCTGGCGACCTCTATTGGCCAGTCTTCGCCTGCATCGAGCGTTACAACACCGTCAGATACGGTGATCTGATCTTTTTTAAAACCTATTGCCTCAAGATCCTCTCTTACGGGAGTCTCGAGACCGAACAAAGTAGTGGTTATTATTTTCATGATGAGATTATATTACAAAAGACAGGATATAGGTGAAAATCTTTATATACCTGTGCGCGGGTGGCGGACACTATAAAACGAACATATGTAGTCAAACGCTAAAAAGCCATAAAACATTGACTTGAACAGGTTTGTCAAACCTTTGCAATAGTTTTGTAAAAAGTTTGTAATAAAAATTGCAAATCCCTTGTTTGCTGCGTTTGAGGGGTATTGTAGACATAAATGCTTGTTTTTAAGTTATCGACAGAGTTTTGCACATTATGAACATTTTTGTTCATTTCTCATTCCTTGCAACTGTTGTATAATTCTATAAAACTTCCAAGGAGACTTACTATGTCTGAGATACTTCAGCAGGCTATGCTCGCCAGAAAGGCGTCCTTTAAGACAGCTGTCCTCTCGCGTGAGGATAAGGATAAGGCGCTTAAGGCAATAGCTGATTCTTTAGAGGCTAACAAGGATCTGATCTTCGAAGCGAACGGCAAGGATCTTACCAAGGCCGTTGAGGACGATCTTGATAAGCCGCTTCTTAAGAGGCTCAAGTTTGGCGAAGAGAAGCTCTCTGATTCCGTATCCGGTATTTTAAGCCTTATCTCATTAGATGACCCTGTCGGCAAGGTGACTTTGCACACCAGTCTTGATGACGGTCTTGAGCTTTACAGGGTAACATGCCCCATCGGCGTTATCGGCGTAATCTTCGAGAGCAGGCCTGATGCCCTTATCCAGATCGCATCACTCTGTCTTAAGAGCGGCAATGCCGTCTTCCTTAAGGGCGGAAGCGAAGCAGCCAATACCAATAAGGTCCTGGCTGATATTATCTACAATGCAGGACTTGATGCCGGAATGCCTGAAGGCTGGCTCAATCTCCTGACTTCAAGATCCGAGATCAGCGAGATGCTGTCTTTGGATGAATATATCGATCTTATAATCCCCCGCGGTTCCAACAGCTTTGTTCAGTACATAATGAGAAACACCAACATCGCCGTAATGGGACATGCAGATGGTGTCTGCCATACTTATGTGCATAAGGCCTGTGATCCTGATAAGGCTCTTAAGGTGCTTATCGATGCCAAGACGCAGTATGTGTCCGTATGTAATGCCACGGAGACTATCCTTGTCGATGAAGATCTTAAGGATACCGTTCTCGTTGATATAGTAGATAAACTCCGTTCGTTAGGCGTTGAGATCTATGGTGACGAGTACATAAGCAAGACTTTTGGCGCCATCTTGCAGGAAGAGTGGCATCATGAGTATCTCGACATGAAGGTCTCCATTAAGCTCGTATCAGGAATAGACGAAGCCATAGAGCACATCAACCGCTACGGCTCAGGTCATACGGACGCGATAATCACGGAAGATGCTTCTGCCCGTGATCAGTTCATGGCAGAAGTAGACTCGGGAAGCGTTCTCGTTAACTGTTCCACCAGATTTGCTGACGGCTTCAGATACGGCTTTGGAGCTGAGGTAGGGATCTCCACATCAAAGATCCACGCAAGAGGCCCTGTAGGCCTTGAAGGACTTGTCTCGTACAAGTACAAGCTCTACGGCAACGGCGATATCGTTGCCCCTTATGCTTCGGGTGAGAAGAAGTTTAAGCACATCAAACACGATATTTAATATTTGAGGAGTAAAGAATGGTTGTATCGATAGCATCAGATCACGCAGGCTACGATCTGAGGATGACAGTAAAGAAGCATTTAGAGGAAATGGGTCTTGAGGTAATAGACGGCGGAGCCGTATCCTCTACAGAGTCCTTTTCGTATGTCGAAGCAGGCAAGAAGGTTGCAACAGACGTAATGACAGGCAAGGCTGACAGGGGCGTGGCCATCTGCGGCACTGGGATCGGCATCTCGATGGTCTGCAATAAGTTCAAGGGCATAAGATGTGCCCTCTGCCACGACGAGTATACGGCCAGGATGTCCAGACAGCATAACAATGCCAACATTATCGCCATGGGCGGCAGGGTCGTAGGTTCAAGTGTTGCTCTTGCGATGATAGATACTTATTTTGCAGAGGAATTCGCAGGCGGAAGACATGCGGTCAGGGTAGGAGATATATCTTCTTTGGAAGAAGTGAATTTCAAATAAAGGTCAAAGTCAGACAAAGTCCGAAAATTGCCTGATTTTCGGGATTTTTTTGTGCAAACGGTTATAGGATATTTCATTAATTAGGCGTAAAATCCAAATTAGTACAGTTTGGAGGATAATTATGAATAGCGCCTCTTTGGTTATTAGCTCATGGATGTCGGAGTTTCTGTACGCATTCGGTCAGAAGTTCGTTGAAGAATGGAAGATCGGCGATATCGGAACGGAGATCAGAGAAGGCATCATGCAGTGGCAGCATACTTTCTTCAACATCGGCAACATCCCGTTTGTTCTTACCGACGCCATTATCGTTACGTGGATCGCAGTCCTTTTGGTCATAATCCTCACAAGGTCAATGGTCGGCAAGGACGGTGTCAGGCCCACCAAGCGCCAGACAGCTCTTTACATGCTCATCGACATCATGATCGGTGCATGCATGAGTTTCGGAATGAAGCG
Source organism: uncultured Clostridia bacterium (assembly GCA_946187935.1). Lineage (GTDB taxonomy): Bacteria > Bacillota > Clostridia > Saccharofermentanales > Saccharofermentanaceae > Saccharofermentans. The sequence continues at coordinate 25,836 of CAMHSJ010000016.1, read as the reverse complement.
TGAGGAAGCTGAACGTGTCATCCCCATGATAGGAACGTTTGGTCTTGTCATTGCAGGCTGCAATGTCATCTCTGTCTTTAAGATCGCTCCGCCTGCCAAGAATATCGCATTCCCGGCAGCTCTTGCGATCACCGCGATCATCTATGTTATCTACATCTCGATCAGGATGGTGGGGTTCAAGGGATTCTGGTTATCCCTTACGACTCCTATGAAGGCAATGCTGCCGTTTAAGATATTAGACTTCATTATCAAGCCTATATCCCTGGCACTCCGACTTTTCGGTAACGTTTTCGGAGCATTTGTATTCATGGAGTTCCTCTCCATAATAGTTCCTGTCCTGCTTCCCGCTGTGTTCGGACTTTGGTTCGACTTGGCGGACGGTCTTTTGCAGGCTGTCGTATTCTCATATCTGACGATGAGCTATATCGGTGAGATATGTGAGGTTGCGCACGAGTACGAGGAGCACCCTGAACACTTTGCCAAACCCAAGAAGGAAAAGAAGAAAAAAGACACGGCTGACGCGAAGACCGCAGAAGCAACAGCATAAAGTTTAAAACGATTATTTACATATCAGGAGGATCTAACATGACAAACTTATTAATGGCAGCTATGCCTATCATTGCAAAAGCACCTGAGGTACTTGCAGCAGGCAGTATAGAGCCTAAGGCATTTGCTGCGATCGGTGCAGGTCTTGCAATAGGACTCGGCGCTCTTGGCGGCGCTCTTGCAATGGGTAATGCAGCTAGCAATGCTCTTAATGCCGGTTCAAGACAGCCCGAGATCTTCGGTAAGATCCAGACACTCCTTCTTACCACTATCGTATTTATCGAGTCAGTCGTTATCTATGCGCTGGTCGTAGCGCTTCTTCTCATCTTTACTTTCTGATGAAGGGAATGTCTTATGTATTTAGAAGGAATTAGAATCATGGCAGCGGCTGAGGAAGTTGCTGCAACATCTTCGGAGTCTTCTTTATTCTCTCCTGATCAGTTCGCGGGATATGCGGTAACTGCCGTATTTACGATCATAAATGTGCTGATCGCATACATCATAATAAAGAAGCTCTTGTTCAAGCCTATCCTCAAGATGATGAAGGCGCGTCAGGATGCCCTTAATGCTGAGCTCGATGCTGCAGCCAAGTCCAAGGAAGAGGCTGATAAGGTAGTCGCACAGTCCAAGGAGACCATTGACGATGCCAGAAGACAGGCTACAACCATAATGGAGGAAGCAAGGGAAAATGCTTCCAAGCAGTCAGATCTCATAATCAATGCGGCGATAGAAGAGTCAACTGAGATAACAAACCGTGCAGAAGAAGATATTGCAAGAATGAGAAGAGTTGCCCTCGAGGAGATGAAGGACGACATAACGGATCTTGCAGTTCAGATCGCACAGAAGGTAATAGGGGACTCTGTTCCTGAGAAGGATCTCAGATCGAGAGCTGCAAGGAACACAGAAGAGATCATCAATCTAGAGGTGAAGAAGAGTGAGTGAGCCAATCAAGGACAAAAAGCCTAAGTCCAAGGGCCCGCTGCTCCGCGTAGAATCAGCGGGTGATATCTCGAGTGAGAAGATGGAGGTCATCGCAGCCAAGTTTGCCGCGATGAACGATATCACAAACTACCGTCTTGTCATTGAGGAGAAGCCGGAGATAATAGGCGGTTTTGTTATCTACTTCGGAGGCAACCGTTACGATTACTCCGTAAACGGTCAGCTCGGAAGAATAAGCAACTTCATGAAGAGAACACGTGATATCTCTTCTGAAGATGAGATCAGTGAGGATTTCTCAAAAGAGTCGGTCACAAAGAGCCTCAAGGATGCCCTTTCCAAGTACACCGAAGCTCCGACATCGAGTATCGACAGCGTTGAGATCTCCAATCTGTCAGAAGAAGACTTCAATGCAAGGCTTGAAGCCAGCTTCAAGATCGAGAACATCATCGATGAGATCGGTACGGTTACTTCCGTAAGCGATGGTGTCGCTACCGTAACCGGATTAAAGAACTGCATGCTCTCAGAGCTCATAACTTTCCAGTCCGGTGCTACGGGCATCGCCATGAACCTCGAGAAAGTCAAGGTAGGCGTAGTACTTCTTACAGGTGAAGAGACAGTTACTGACGGTATGACATGTAAGCGTACCATGACAACGGTATCAGTTCCTGTCGGCATGGGCATGTTAGGCAGGGTAGTAGACTCCCTGGGCCGCCCGATCGACGGCAAGGGCCTCATCAGATATACGGAGACAAGACCTGTAGAGTCTCCTGCTCCTTCTATCGTAGACAGATCTCCTGTTAACAGGCCTCTTATGACGGGGATTACGGCGATCGATGCCCTGACTCCGATAGGAAGAGGACAGCGAGAGCTCATCATAGGTGACCGTCAGACAGGTAAGACAGCTATAGCTTTGGATACCATCATTAATCAGGCCGGCAAGGACGTGCTCTGCGTTTATGTTGCGATCGGCCAGAAGATGAGTAATATCGTTTCCACGGCAAACATCCTGAGCAAGCATGGTGCCATGGACTATACGGTCATCGTTGCAGCATCGGCTTCTGATTCCGCAGCCATGCAGTATATCGCGCCTTTCTCGGCCTGCGCTATCGCCGAGAAGTTCATGTATGACTATCACAGGGACGTTCTTATCGTTTACGATGACTTAAGTAAGCATGCACAGGCATACAGAGCTATCTCACTGCTCTTAAGACGTCCGCCGGGAAGAGAAGCTTACCCGGGTGATGTCTTCTATCTGCATTCAAGACTACTCGAAAGAGCTGCCAAGCTCTCAGACAAGATGGGCGGCGGATCCATAACGGCGCTTCCTATCGTTGAGACATTGGGTAACGATATCTCGGCATATATCCCGACAAACGTTATCTCCATTACGGACGGTCAGATCTATCTGGCTCCCGAGCTCTTCTTCTCTGGTCAGAGACCTGCCATCAATGTAGGTCTTTCAGTATCCCGTGTAGGCGGTGCTGCCCAGACAAAGGCTATGAAGAAAGTTGGAGGACCTTTGAGAATATCTCTTGCGCAGGCGCGTGAGATGGCATCTTTTGCCCAGTTCGGTTCCGACCTCGATGAGAATACCCAGCTCCAGATCAAGAGAGGCGTTATCCTCAATGAGGTCTTAAAGCAGGAGCAGTTCTCACCATGGTCAATGGAAGAACAGGTAATCCTTCTTTATGTTGCCACAACGGACAAGCTCAATTTCCTTGCCAGGGAAGATATCGATGAGTACACGGAAGACTTCATTACGTTCGTAAGGACATCCCACCCTGACATTATGGATGATCTTATGACCGGTGAGACACTGACTGACGGCATCAAAGAGCGTATCGAGTATGCCTACAGTGACTTCCATGAAACATTCCTTGTTGCCCATCCCGAGTATTCCAAGGAAGAGAATTAAACCTGAAGGTTAGGTCAGATGGATAATATTAACGCGATCAAAAAGAGAATAAAGAGCGTTAATGACATAAGTCAGATGACTAATGCCATGCAGCTGGTCAGTTCTGCGAAGATGCGCAGATCTCTTATGCTCCATGAATCCATGTATCCTTTCTTCTCGTTATGCGTTGAGAGCATGCAGGAGATAAGAAACCACTCTTCTGAAGTGCACAATCCGTTCTTCGATGTGACACAGAAGACAGAAGGCGAGACGTGGAAGATCGGTTATTATGTCTTATCAGGTGACCAGGGTCTGGCCGGCGCTTATAACAACAACATGGTCAAGATCACGGAAGATCACATAAGAGGCAAGATCCTGGAGAATACCCGTAAGAATATCCACACATCTTACGAGCTCAATGTTTTCGGAAAGCTCGCAAGAGAGAAGCTCATAAGGTCGGGGTTCAACGTAAACAGGGAGTTCGCTTTCCCTATCTCTGAACCGACATTCTACGATGCGAGGAACGTAAGCTCCATAATAAGACAGAAATTCCTTAATAAGGACTACGATCTTATCTATCTGCTCTATACGAAGATGGAGTCATCCATCAAGATGGTGCCGATGGCAGTAAGACTGCTTCCGATCGACTTAAGGTCGGTATCGCAGATCCTGCCGGGCAATATTAGCGATGCCGGAATGGCAAGTACAAAAGGCATGGAGATCGAGTATATGCCTGACTCGGATGCTGTACTCGATTACCTGATCGATACTTATACAAATGCTCTGTGCTACGGCGCCATGGTGGAGTCGTACGCAAGTGAACAGACTGCAAGGCTTACCGCAATGCAGAATGCAAATGACAATGCGGAAGAGATGATGAAGCAGTTAGAGCTCATGAGCAACCGTGCAAGACAGGCGCGTATCACGACTGAGCTTACTGAGATCGTCAACGGTGCCGAGCAGGCAAATAATATGTAAAAGGGGAAATAACATGGCTATCGGCAAGGTTATTCAGATCATAGGACCGGTCATCGACTGTGAGTTTGACAGGGGAGAGCTCCCCAAGATCAACGACGCCATCAGGATATTGGCCGGTAAGGACGGCGTTTCATATTCTGACAGCGATGTATTCTGCGAGGTCCTCCAGCAGCGCGGAAACGGCGTTGTAAGATGCGTTTCCTTCAATGCTACGGAAGGTCTTATGAGAGGCCTTAACTGCGAGTCTTTAGGCTCTTCGGTCAAGGTTCCTGTAGGTGAGAAGATCACGGGAAGATTATTCGATGCATTGGGAAGACCTATAGACGGCCTGGGCGAAGTCGAAGCAGACGATCACTGGCCTATCCACCGCAAGGCACCTTCATATACAGAACAGTACCCGACAGAATCGGTCCTTGAGACGGGAATCAAGGTCATAGACCTTCTCGTGCCTTTCTCAAGAGGCGGTAAGATCGGTCTTTTCGGAGGTGCGGGCGTAGGCAAGACTGTCCTTATCCTCGAGCTCATCCGCAACATCGCAAGCGAGCACGGCGGTTATTCCGTATTCACAGGTGTAGGCGAGCGTTCCAGGGAAGGCAACGACCTGTGGGGCGAGATGAAGGAATCAGGCGTTTTAGATAAGACCATCATGGTATTCGGCCAGATGAACGAGACATCAGGCGCCAGGATGAGAGCTCCTCTTACCGGCCTTACTATGGCTGAGTACTTAAGAGACGAGAAGAAGAAGGATGTGCTTCTCTTCATCGATAATATCTACAGGTTCGTACAGGCAGGTTCGGAGGTTTCGGCCCTCCTCGGAAGGATACCTTCAGCCGTTGGTTACCAGCCTACTCTTGCAAACGAAGTAGGTGACCTCCAGGAGAGGATCACTTCCACTAAGAACGGTTCCATAACGTCTATCCAGGCCGTATATGTTCCTGCGGACGATATCACGGACCCTGCTCCTGCAACGACGTTTGCGCACCTCGATGCTAATATCGTTCTCTCGCGTGCGGTCGTAGAACTTGGTATCTACCCGGCAGTCGATCCTCTTGAATCCTCTTCAAGGATCCTTATGGAAGACGTAGTCGGACCTGAACACTACCACGTTGCACGTAAGGTCCAGGAAATGCTCCAGAGATATAAGGAGCTTCAGGACATCATTGCCATCCTCGGCATGGAGGAACTTTCAGAGAGCGACAGGCTTACGGTCGCAAGGGCAAGAAAGGTACAAAGATACCTCTCGCAGCCTTTCTTCGTAACTGCTGATTCAACGGGTTTTGAACCGAGATATGTTCCTCTCAAGGAAACGATAAAGGCTTTCGGAGAACTTATCTCAGGTTCTCTTGATCACATTCCGGAGCAGTGCTTCTTCATGAAGGGCGGTCTGGACGATGTGCTTAAGGCTTATAAGGATATGAATCCCTGATGGCTGAGAATGGTTCCAACAAGATCAATCTCATTGTGGTTACTCCTTACCGCAACTTCTACGAAGGTAAGGTGACGGTAGTGACCATTCCTTCTGCAGACGGACAGATCGGCATAATGCATGGTCATTCGCCTCTGGTCTTTGCGCTTGCTCCCGGTCTTGCTACGGTCAGGGTCGATGACGAAGTGAAGCACTTTGTTGTCTCTGAAGGTTACGCCGAGATCAACGGCGAGATGGCTCTTATAGTCTGCAATTCTGCCGAGTGGCCTGACGAGATCCAGATCAAGTGGATCTTTGAAGCAATGTCTGAAGCAAAAGAAAGCCTCGAAAAGGAAAAGGTCCAGCCTGAAGGCTATCAGAACGTTAAGGACAACACATATAAGCTCAGAAGAGCCCAGGCAAGGATGCATCTTATTGAGCTCTATGGAACGGATGCCCAGAAGGCAAGACTTGACCGCTTTAGAGCAGGTGAAGATGAATAAGTTAAGAAAGATCCTCGCTATCGTAATCGGCATGCTCCTTATGACTCTGGCAGGGTGCAGCGGCAGTGATCCGTCATACCACGCTGAAGGCGCGGATAAATACAATAAGGCCTATATCGCAGAGGTTTTCCATGGCGATCTGGACAGTAATCTTTCTTTGTTTCCCGATGAACTGAATGCTGATGATGCGGACTACGAAGCGATCCTCAGTTCGTCCCTGTTTGACACCGACGCACGTATCATCCTGCGCTGCAATTATGGGGCAGAGGAGTTTGAAAGGGAAGTTACGCGTCTTCAGGGCCTGTCCATTACTTTGAAATCTGATGATGAGCAATTCACAAATGACGTCCTGTACGATGAAGAGTCTTATTACTATCCTTCATATATAACCATAGACGGTTTCAAGAACACCTATGAATATGCACTCATAGATACGGAAAACTGTTCGATCGTGTATATTTACCTGGCATATCCTGATATAGACAGCTTCCCCGTAAGAGAGTATCTGAAAAAAGACCTGGAAGCATACTCTGAAGAAAACACTTTAAACAGGTATTCCATGTACAGTCATTCTTTTGATAATGGAGCTTCGTGGGTCGAGTTTGATGATCAGCCTGCTGTCAGAGACCGGATTCAAACCTGAATTCGATACTGCCTATCGTTATCTTCTGTCCGGGCTTGATCTCCTGTTTTAAGCCTGAGGGGATCCTTTTGTTCTCGACAAATGTTTTGCCGCTGTTAGTACAGCTGCTGATATAGTAGCCGTTGCCTGATCTGAAGATAAGAGCGTGTATGGGACTTACTTCAGGGTCTTCAAGAACGATATCCGATAAGAATACATCAGAACCTATGGCAACCTTATCCAGAAGGATAGAATATGAATCCTTAATGCCTTGAGAAGGTGAGATGAGCCTTAGGCTCGCAAAACCCGGGGCTGAATATCCGGATGTTTCATTGCTCGAGAAAAGGATCTCTTTACGTTCTTCGGAGGCTTTCTTAGTCTTTGCTTCAACCCTGTCCCTGTCATCAGATCTTTGTGATCTAAAGAGTCTTATAAGCGACAGCACCGTAACTGACAGCGAGAGAACAGACGGCAATATGCCTGCTGCTTTATAGAGCAGGGGACAGAGAATGAGTCCTGCTGCCGCGTATATGATCTCTGAACTGATCCTGATCTTTCTTGGGGATTCAGTCTCCTCTTTCAAGATACCGTCTATGCATTCAAGATACAGCTTCTCATCGTTGGTTCCAACTGCGTAGATCAGTTCCTGTTTCTCGTCTTCTGTAAGGATCCCGCCGAAGAAGGGCCGGTTTAGAAGTCTTTCCAGTCTATCGTTTCCAAGCGAGCGTAATTCCGGTACGCTGTTTTGAGCTTTAATGGGGAGATAGCATATCTTAAGCACTTCTCCGGCGGCATCCGTAAAGATATATCTTCCGTCAAGGACGATATTCGAAAGGTTAAGCAATATGTCAAGATCGTCAGCAAATGACTGTAAGAGAAGTCCCAGATTTTTGCGGAGCTTGTCTTCGCGGCTTTGTTTTCTGTTCCCGAGGGTTGCAGTCTTTTTATCTTTAATGGGAACAAAATCATCGACCGCGGTAAGTCCCGAAAAATCAAAACTGATATATGTTCCCTGCGGATTGGTATCTACCGAGCAGGGAAGAAAGAAACCGTCAGGGTCTCTTGCTATCATCTCACTTGCATATTCGAAAATATCATCGGGCGAGTCTGTCTTCTCGACAGCAAAATGCCCGTAAGGTCCTCTCTTGATCAACATGTGCTTTATTCCTTAGTGTGTCAGTTGAATGCTGCCGAGATCTTGGAATCGTCGAAGCAGAAATCCATTACTTTGCTGCCATAACTTGTAAGCCCGCCTCTGAAGAGCAGGGCCAGCGAGACAAGGACCGCTATTATTATGACGATCTCTACGGTTCCCATGCCTTTGCGTTCATGCTTATGTTCCTTCCTCATCTTTTACCTCCTTTCTTTATAGTCCAAGTGAAATGATCGCCGGTGTTGTTGCCACGATGAGTACGCTGATGAAATCAAGCGTCATCGGGAGAAGAAGTCCAAGGGCCTCGCGTTCCTGTTTCTTCCTTGCCGCATTGCGGCACAGGTTCCAGCAGGCTGAAGCCTGGAGCCCAAGAAGGTTCAATACTTCAGATGTTCCGAGCCTTCCGTATCTTGCTACGAGCAGGAGCGCGGCCTGGGCTTCAGGTATCTGGATCCTTAAAGAGAACCTTTCAACAGCATCTGATGCGGATATCCCTGAAAGCATCATGGCTCTGATGTTCTTGATCTCAAGAGAGAGCTCCTTGTTGTCTCCAAATGCTTTTGAACATATCTCGATCGCCTTTGGAAGCTGCATTCCTGCTTCTAATAATGTTGAGATGAGACACATGAACAGCGGGATATCCTGCATCAGATCTTCTCTTTTGGTCTGGGCTTGTGAGTGTGCTTCTCTTGAGCATAAAATGACTGCAGCTGCTGCGGGGATGAATGACAGTACGGGGTTCTTTCCTAACTGAGTCAGGATAGCAGCAGATAACAGAAGGATAGCCAGGGATACCAAAAGCGTCTTCTTGAGATATTGTTCGTACGCGAGAGCGGGGTTTACGGACAGTTCGTTAAACAGTTCATGTCTTGAGGCAATAAAGCTCTGGGGCATGATCTTAATTACTATAGATGTCAGGGGATACTTGGAAGAGACTTTGACCGAATCGTCGTAGCCTAAGCTCGCAACGGCCTTCAAGTTCCTTGAAGTATCGTGAGACATGTATTTAAACAGCATGGCAGCTGCTATTATGCAGATGGCAAAAGCTGCAGCGAGAAGAGTAGAGCCTGTCTTTGTGGTCCTGGCAAGCTCTAAGTATTCGGAGCTCATCCTGTTTAATGCAAATGTTATAGCAAACGGCATTGCACAGAGCATTGCGGCTTCAGCGTTCTTGCCGGCATTTGAAGCCTGTATGTCGTTTTGAACGGCATTCATCTCTGAGAGCATCTGGCATGAGCTCCTTAGGATCGCAAGAGTGTTGTTCCCTATCTCTCCTGATATCGCCAGAGCATGGAATACGGGGAGCGTCTCGGGAAAGTTTATCTGAGATGCAAATGAGTTAAGAGCCTTCTCAAGACCTACGTGCATCTTAAGATCGTTCTCAAGATTGATAAGAGGTTTTATCAGAACGCAGCGCTTGCCGAATGTGTGCTCGATGACAGGTCTTATCAACGAGAGTGATCTTTCGATGGAATAGCCGCTCGATACCGAAGTGCACATTACCTGAAGCATTACAAGAAGCTGTGTCCTTAAGTGTCTGTGTATCCTCTGATAGAGTTTCTTCATTACGGCATGCCAGGGGAAAATCCCGAGCGCAACTGACAGGATGAGCCTGATCTTTCCTGATGCAATGAACATCCCTGACATCAGGTAAAGAATCGTCACGAACAGGGGATAAGCCCATATGCCTTTCAATACATACACCGCAGACTGGGACAGTCTCTTCTTTTGTTTGTCATTAAGCTCTGTAAACAAGGATCTCCCGGAGCTTGTCGTTGCTGCAGACGCGTTCAAGGTACTCACCTCCTTCGTTTTTATATAAGGTCTCGAGATTGTAGTCAGGTCCTCTGGAACTCAGGACATGGCATATCTCGTCTATATATCTTCTTCCTTCGCGGTTTCTGGTGATGTGAAGGATTATGTCTATCCCCATCGAGATCTGGGTAACTATCGCGTTGTAGGGAAGTGATGAGCCTGCCATTACCATTCCCGTAAGACGCTCTAACATCTCGAAACAGGAATTGGCATGCCCTGTGCACATGGATCCGGGGTGTCCGGTATTTAGGGCGTGCATCATGTCGGCACTCTCACTTCCTCTGACTTCGCCTACAATGATCCTGTCAGGGCGCATTCTAAGAGATGCTCTTATCATCTGTCCGATGTTGACTTCTCCGCTGCCGTCAGGTCCGGGGAGCCTGGCTTCCATGCGCACCAGATTGTCTATGCCCTGAAGGTTCAGTTCGGCCGAATCCTCTATCGTGATGACACGCTCGTCCTTGGGAATAAACGAAGAAAGGCAGTTCAAAAAAGTCGTCTTGCCCGAACCTGTACCGCCTGAGAGAAATATCGATTTCTTGTTCTTGACGCAGGCGCTTAAGAATCTTGCACCCTCTTCACTTATAAAGCCTTGTCTTATCAGGCTGACGATGTCGTGAGAGATGCCTGTGAACTTCCTAATGGTAATGGTCGTCTCATTTGCGATGGGAGGCAGGACAGCATTTGCTCTCGAGCCGTCCGGCAGTCTTAGGTCTGATATCGGGTTTGCCTCGTTGAGGGGCCTGTTCTGATTGGCGAAAAAGCAGGATATCACTGTCCTTAATGTTTCATCGTCCTTGAACCTGATATCAGATCTGTAGAGCTTGCCCGCTCTCTCGTAGAATATCTTGTCGGGACCGTTGACCATTATCTCCGTTATGTTAGGGTCTTCCATCAGGGGCTCTATCACGTCGAGCCTTCTTAAGGAATTGAACACGCTCCTGGCAAGTTCTCTCTTCTCATCCAAGGTCAGCTTGTAAGAAGCTGTCTGTGAACTGACGACATCAGCTATTATCTCTTTGAGCTTATCGTCAGTCGGATCTGACTGCGTCCTTATGGCATTGAGGACATAGTAGGTCATCTGCTCTCTGATCTTCTCAGTGTCACATGATCTGTTCATAGCTTCTGTCCTCTCTGTAAGAATCGATCCGGATAATATCTGCCGTGCCTGAGAGCATGTTCCGTTCGATAGTATCTTTCAGTTCCTTGTAACTGTCAGATCTGATCTTTGGGCAGAGGATGACCACCCTGTCGCAGGAGGCGGTTATACGGGAAATGGTGCTGCTCCTGATGCCTTCTATAACAAGAAGTGCGGAAATGCTGTTCTCCCTGACGTGAACGAGCCTGGATAAGGAATCAGCCAGCCTTATGAGCACATTAGGATCCGTGTCCATTATGTCGTCTATGCCGCTGCACGTGCCGGGAGTAAGAAACCCCATATTGTCCAAAGCGCAGTAATTTAGGATATCTTCGGGCATGAACTTTCTTGAAGTTGCAGCCTGAAGAAGTTCTGTCATGTTGCCCTTTACTCCCGATATGGATTCGGGAGACGATCTGAGGCCGTCTGTATAATCCAGCCTTAGGGCATGCGCGGTCCCCGGCATCTCATCGGCTTTGAACCTGCTAATGTAGTCTTCTCTTACATCCAGCGGCACAAAGGGTATGAGTGCTGTAAGCATGCCTTTGTTGCTGAGCCTGGTTATCAGTCTGCCGTCCCTGCTGGCTCCGTCTATCGAGCTGATCATCTTCCTGCAGTTGATAGTCCCTGTTGGATCCATAAGGGGAAATGCCGTATCCTCGCCGATATCTTCGGCGTTTATGTATCTCTGGTCGTAGAATGTGATCGTGTGATCACTTATCCCGCCTGAGATGTCCGGGTTATCTCCTGTCATCGGATTTACGATATATGCATCCGGATAGATAACGCCTAGCCTGTATTTGAGAAGCGAATAGATGTATTCATCCTTCTCGAAGATCCTGATTGTAAATGCCACTTGTTTGTACCTCCGTCTTACTTAAATTGTAGCGGCTAAAAACGAGAAAAAATGCGACAAAATCATACAAAAACCGACAAATCAAAGGGGCTTGGAAGGCTTGCAGATATGTAGTTACTTTTAATTTGGACGCTTGGACAATTAGCCATTTACAACAAGAGCGTTTTTGTATATCATCTTACTACAGACAATTTATAGTTCATTGCTTATCAAGAGTGGCTTTAGGGATCCGGCCCGCAGAAAGCCCGGCAACCGCGGTAACGCAGCGGTGCCAAATCCGGCAGGGAAACCTGGAAGATGAGAACGTTAATAACGGCCTTCTCCGACAGGGGAAGGTCTTTCTTTTCGAGATGGCATTGAACGGAAAGGAAAACATTATGAGAAACAGACAAGGCAAGTGGCTCTTTACATCAGAGTCAGTAACAGAGGGTCATCCCGACAAGGTGTGTGATGCGGTATCAGATTCAGTTCTCGACGCATTGCTTGCTGAAGACCCCAAAGCAAGGGTAGCATGCGAGACATGCGCCACCACGGGAATGGTAATGGTCATGGGCGAGATATCGACTACCGCATATGCCGATATCCCTTCGATCGTAAGATCCACCCTTAAGGAGATAGGCTACGATTCCAGCGAAGTGGGATTTGACTATAACTCATGCGCTGTCATCACTTCGATAGACGAGCAGTCTCCCGATATCGCGATGGGTGTCGATAAGTCCTATGAATCCAAGCATGGTGATACGAGCGAACTTGATACCGGAGCAGGAGACCAGGGCATGATGTTCGGTTATGCCTGTGACGATACGCCTGAGCTCATGCCTATGCCGGTAAGTCTCGCTCATAAGGTAGCAAGAAGGCTTACTGAGGTCAGGAAGAGCGGCCTCGGACCGTTCCTCAGACCTGACGGCAAGAGCCAGATAACGGTCGAATATGAGGGCTCTGCTGTCAAGAGAATTGACACAGTCGTTGTCTCAACACAGCACAGCGCGGATATAGGTCTTGATGAACTTACCGAGTTCGTTATCGAGAATGTCATTAAGCCCGTGATCCCCAACGAGCTCATCGATGAGGATACCAAGATCTTCGTTAATCCCACGGGCAGGTTCGTTGTAGGCGGACCCCAGGGTGATGCGGGACTTACAGGACGCAAGATCATAGTCGATACTTACGGCGGTTTCGCACGTCACGGCGGCGGAGCTTTCTCCGGCAAGGATCCTACGAAGGTAGACAGATCCGCATGCTACATGATGAGATATGTTGCCAAGAATATCGTTGCTGCGGGACTTGCAAGAGAGTGCGAGGTCCAGGTAGCTTATGCGATAGGCGTTGCAAAGCCTGTATCGGTATCAGTCGATACATTCGGAACAGGCGTTATCCCTGATGAGAAGATCGCTTCCATCGTAACTGAGACATTTGACCTCAGGCCTGCTGCGATCATAAGGGATCTTGACCTTAGAAGACCAATATATTCAGGTACTGCCAGCTATGGCCATTTCGGAAGGACTGACATCGATCTTCCCTGGGAGAAGACAGATAAGACAGACCTGTTAAAAAACAAGGCAGGTATCTGACAGTAATACCATATGGATTACGACAGTGACACAGGAAGACTGATAAGTCTTTCCATTGATGATTCAGGAGAAAAGATAGAGCTCTGCCTGGTTACGGCAGAGCGTATCTTTTGTGCGAGGACCTCGAGCGGATTTGTGTCATTTCTTACTGATACGGGCATAGTCTGTGCGGGCAAGTCAGGCGTTGATATAACAGAGGGCATGACATACCGTATTTCAGGCGTTGTCAGCATATGGAACAACAAGCCTCAGATAAAGCTCAGATCTATCAAGCAGGAGGCCGGTGAAGATGCTGACCGCCCGCTCATAGCAAGATACCTCGAAGAGAGTTTTGAAGGTTTCGGCAAGGCGGTTTCACAGGCTTTGGCTGATCTTTATTCATCTGATGTCATCAAGGTCCTGTCTGAAGATCCGGACGGCTGCGCAGCTAATGTCAAAGGGCTTTCCAAGGAGACCGCGAGGAAAGTCTGCGATAAGATAGTCCTTGCGGAAGATTACTATTTTCTTGGGTTAAAGCTCAGGCTCCTCGGACTGTCCATGAATCAGATCGAGCTTTGCTTTGACATGGGCCTTAGTGATGCCGAAGAGATCAAGAAGGCTCCTTATGAGCTTATAAGAAGGCATATTGCGGGTTTTGAGACAGCAGACAGGATAGCTCACGACCAGGAGCTTGAGAAAGTGTCGGAGCAAAGAGCACAGTATGCCATTGCCGCAGCGGTAAGAGAGTTGTCTTACGATACAGGCAGCACATGTTTTACAAGGGATGAAGTGCTTAATAAGACCCTGAGCCTCATGAACAGGTCGTCTTTTGACAAGACCCGAACAGATGAGCTCCTTAGTGTCTTTTCAAGTGCCGTTAGTCTTGCCTCTGATTCAAAAGACATAGTCTGCTACAGGTTTGAAGGTGACAAATGCTCGGGCTGCAGCGCGGATCTTGATGACGCAAGATTTGCATATTATGAACTGTTCAAGTCGGAGGCGCTCATAAAACGCAGGGCAGAGGAATTTCTCTCGCGCAGGGTCAAGGTGCCTTTAAGGGATAAATGCGATGACATAATGAATCAGATAGCCGGAAGGAGCGGCATATCCTTGGATGAACACCAGCTCGATGCGCTTTATCTTTGTATCGCAAGCCACATCTGTGTCGTAACGGGTGGTCCCGGAACGGGCAAGACGACGATAATGGGCATATTGTCAGAGTATTTCCATTCCAGGGATATCTCATGCTCCCTGGCTGCACCTACGGGAAGAGCGGCCAAGCGTCTCTCGGAGGCTACGGGCGAAGATGCCATGACCATACACCGCCTTCTTGAAGTAAATGCGGTATCGGATGATCCCGATCAGATGGTCTTTACGAGAAACAGGCAGAATCCCATAGACAGCAGGGTAGTGATCGTAGATGAGATGAGCATGGTCGATACCGTTTTGTTCAGCAAGCTCCTTGATGCAGTTAAGGATGAGGCAACGTTGATACTGATCGGCGATCCCGACCAGCTTCCGCCTGTCGGCTGCGGCAATGTGCTGACGGATCTTCTCTCGTGCAGGTCCATACCGTCAGTAAAGCTCAGCAAGGTCCACAGGCAGTCGGAGGGAAGCGCTATAGCTACCAACGCCTACAGGATCCTTGAAGGGCAGATGCCTGTATCTGATGACAATGAATTTGTGATATTGAAGGCCGAGACGGACGGTCAGGCACTTGATATGTGTCTTGGGCTTACTTCAAAGTTCTCGGGCACAGATTATGTGTGTCTTACTCCAACCAAGAAGGATAACGTAGAGCTTGGAACTGTTAAGCTCAACACCATGATGCAGGATCTGATCGTTGAAGAGGGCACCACCTGTGTAAGAAGGGGCAGGCTCAGGTTTGCCAAGGGAGACCGCGTAATGCAGACCAAGAACGACTATTCCGCAGAATGGCTCGATCCGATATCAGGTGAGGCCAGGAAGGGCGTTTTCAACGGTGAGATCGGCAAAGTCTACAGTGTCGATCCCATCGAAGGCTCAATGACGGTTGAATTCGATGACGGCAAATTCGTCAGATATAAGAACAAGACCTTGGAGGAAGTCGATCTTGCATATGCGGTCACGGTCCATAAGGCTCAGGGATGTGAGTTTGATACGGTAATAATAGCTCTTGGCAAGATGAATGCCCTCCTTTACAGGAGAAGGCTCCTCTACACAGCCGTTACAAGAGGCAAGAAGAAAGTCATCATCATCGATTCGGGCGGATGTCTTGCAAGGTTCATAAGATCCGGCGCTGACGACATGAGGAATACGACTTTAAGAGGACTCCTTCACATAACAGATATCAAGAGGGGGCTTTGATGAAGGCTTTTCTGTCTCAGACCGTAAGGCTGATGCTGCCTTACAGATGTGCCGTCTGCGGCAGGGTTTCTGATGCGGAAGACAGGATGTCTTATATCAGCAACAGGTACAGGGAGTACTTTAACGAAGAGAGCCGGATCCATGTCTGCGGCAAATGCCTGTCGTCCATAAGGCCGTACAAGCCTGAAAACAGATGGCAGCTTTGCTTATCCGAGCCTTTGCCGGGCGACATTATTGCCTCACAGGCTCTCTTTATCGCGATACCATATGTCGATCTCATCACTCATGTCATTCCGGCGATAAAGTTTTCCATGCAAAAAGACCTCGCACGCCTCATGGGGATAATCCTGTCCGAGATATTAAGATGCGAAAAGATCAGCGCCGACCTTGTGGTGCCCGTGCCTTTATCAGATGCCAGGAAAGATCAGCGAGGCTTTAATCAGGCTGAAGAAATGTCGGTCCCTGTAGCCGGAATGCTGAAGCTTCCCATGGTAACTGACTGCCTTATAAGAAACAGGCACACAGGCAGACAGACGGAGACCAGGGACAGGTACGAACGCATGAAGAACATCGAAGAAGCGTTTGAAGTCTCAGGTTCTTGGGATATAGAAGGACTTACGGTTATCCTCATAGACGATGTTGCGACAACAGGTTTTACCATGCATGAAGCAGCTCTTGCACTCTATAAAGCCGGTGCTTCCAAGGTCTTGTGCGTGGCACTTGCCGGAAACAGACTGATCAAGAACGCTGAAGCATTCTAAAAAATGTCTGAGTTGGCATATCGGAGCTTTTAATTTATAATATAGGCATCCTGAGATGAGTGTCTCTAAATTGGACCTACATGACATAATATGGAGCCTGGACCGTTTGGTGGAAATCAAGCCTTGTAAGTTGGAAGATTGAAGTCAGGCGCAGGGCACCGCCCTGGAGAACTAGGGTGTCAATCAGAGCCTCGCTCGGGTGTTTATAAGAATGGAGTAACAATTTAAAAAGCATGGGATTGATCTATGATGCAAAACAGATTGCTTCCCGTGATCCTGCCGCGCGCTCTGTGGCAGGTGTTATTTTGTTATATCCTGGTTTCCACGCATTGGTCTATTACCGTTTAAGTCACTTCTTTTTCAAGCTCAAGTGGACAGGCCTTGCCAGATGGATATCAGAGAAGGGTAAATTCAGGACTGGCGTAGAGATCCATCCGGGCGCACAGATCGGCAAAGGTCTGTTTATCGACCACGGCGCAGGCATCGTGATCGGTGAAACATCCGTGATCGGTGATGACTGTACCATCTACCACGGTGTAACTCTTGGCGGACGCGGTCATGCCAAGCATACCAAACGTCATCCAACGATAGGTGATAATGTCCTGATCGGAACCGGCGCCAAGCTCCTTGGCAACATCACTATAGGCAGTAATGCCAACATCGGAGCAAATGCTGTTATCCTGCACGATGTTCCCGAGGGTGCAACAGTCGTTGGCGTGCCCGGCAAGATCGTTAAGATAGACGGTGTTAAGACAGTTTCTCACGCAGTTGAACTTGACCATACAGATGCGGAAGATCCCGTTGAGAACGAACTCAGGGGACTCTGTTGTACTATTAACGAGCTGACAGAGAAGGTCAAGGCGCTTGAGAGCGAACTTGCCGAATTAAAGAGTAAACAATAATCCAATGATCAGGAGATAAATATAATGCTTAAGCTTTACAACACACTCACAAGAACCAAGGAAGAATTCAAGTCTATCGAGCCTAATGAAGTAAAGATGTATGCCTGCGGGCCTACGGTCTATAACTACTTCCATCTTGGCAATGCCAGACCGTTCATTACTTTCGATACACTGAGAAGGTACCTGGAGTATAGGGGCTACAATGTTACTTTCGTACAGAACTTCACTGACATAGACGATAAGATGATAAACCGTGCGAATGAAGAGGGCATCAAGGTCTCAGAGCTCGCTGACAGGTTCATCGCTGAATACTATACGGATGCTGACGGCCTTAACATCAAGCGCCAGGCAGTCCAGCCCAGGGCTACACATTCAATTGATGCGATCATAGATCTCGTAAGCCATATGATGGACAACGGCTATGCTTACGTCATCGAAGGTGACGGCGTTTATTTCGATATCTCCCAGAAGCCTGATTACGGAAAGCTGTCACACTATAACCTTGATGAACTCGAGGCAGGCGGCGGTGAGCGCAAGGCATCTTATGAGGGCAAGCGCAACCCAGGTGACTTTGCCGTATGGAAGTTCAAGAAGGAAGGCGAACCCTACTGGGAATCCCCCTGGGGCGACGGAAGACCCGGCTGGCACATCGAGTGCTCTGCCATGATCAAGAAGCACTTGGGTGATACTATTGACATCCACGGCGGCGGACAGGATCTTATCTTCCCGCACCACGAGAATGAGATAGCACAGAGCGAAGCTGCCAACAGCTGCCCTCTTGCAAACTTCTGGGTACATAACGCTTTTGTCAATGTTGACGGAGAGAAGATGAGTAAGTCTCTTGGCAACTTCTTCACTATCAGGGACATCGTTAAGCACTATCCCTATAACGTCATCAGATTCTTCATGCTGCAGGGTCACTACAGAAGCCCGATCAACTTCTCTGATGAGCTCCTGGAGTCTGCCAAGACAAGCCTTGAGAGGATCTCTAACTGCGTTAATAATGTTGATTTCCTCCTGTCTTCCGCAAATCTTAAAGAAGACGGCGGCGAGAATGACGGCCTCCTTGTAAAGGCAGCTGATGAAGCAGGCGACAGATTTGTTCTCCACATGGATGACGATCTTAATACCGCAGATGCGATCACTGACATATTCGAGCTCGTTAAGGCAACAAATACGTTGGCAGGTTCGGGCAAGGTCTCCAAGGCTGCATTAAACACGGCTAAGAAAAAGCTCTTGGAACTTACGGATACTTTGGGCATTGTTCTTTTCAAGGATGAGGATGAAGGCATCCCCTCTGAGATAATGGACCTTGTCGAAGCAAGGACTCAGGCCAAGAAGGATAAGAACTATGCCGAGGCTGACCGCATCAGAGATGAGCTCAAGTCAAAGGGATATTCCGTCAAGGACACGCCGAACGGCCCTCAGGTTGAGAAGATCTGATGATAAAGCCGCTCATCGCAACAGATATACGTGAGGTATCCCCGCTGGTATTGGCCTATATCGGGGATTCGGTCTACGAACTGTATGCCAGGTGCCATGCATCGACACACGGTGCGGGGAACAACAACAAACTGCATAAGGATACAGTGCATTATGTAAGCGCCCAGGCACAGGCAAACTCGATAAGGAAACTTATGGGCGAGCTTACCGAGGAAGAAGAGGATTACTTCAGAAGGGGCAAGAACTCGAATCCTCATGCAGTATCCAAGAATGCATCTCATGTGGATTATCTGTATGCCACGGGTTTTGAAGCACTTATAGGTTTCCTTTTCCTGGATAATCAGGAACAGAGGATGGAGTATCTTATACTCAAGAGTTTTGAGATAACTGACGGAGGCAGCAGTGAACAGCGATAAGATAGAGGGCAGAAACGCCGTAACGGAGGCTTTGACCTCCGGCAGGACCATCAATAAGATCTGGATCCTCAAGCCTGAAGGAAGGGGGCGGCTGGAACCTGCTCTTGCCAAGATACTGGATATGGCAAACAAGCAGGGTATAGTCGTTACGAGAGCTCCGCGTAATGTCCTTGACAAGCTTTCAAATACTCACAACCATCAGGGCGTCATAGCATCCTGTGCTTCGCACGATTATGCCGATCTGAATGATATCATCGAGAATGCAAGGCGGAAGGGCCACAGTCCTTTGCTCATCGCATTAGACGAGCTCAAGGACGCATACAACCTCGGTTCCATCTTAAGGATCGCCGACTGCTGCGGTGTTGACGGCATCATAATCCCTGAGAGAAGATCGATCGCATTAGATTCCATGGTAGCCAAGGCATCTGCAGGCGCAGTCGAGTATGTACCCGTTGCAAGGGTCACAAACCTTGCGCAGACATTAAGGACTCTTAAAGAGAAAGAGGGTTTCTGGGTCTGCGGCACTGATATGGACGGTTCATCGAGATACGATGAAGCAGATTACACGGGAAACCTCGTCATAGTCATAGGCAGCGAAGGAGACGGCATGAGGGAAGGCGTGAGGAAGTGCTGCGACTTTACCGTCAATATTCCGATGTATGGTCACGTAAACAGCCTTAATGCGGCTGTTGCTGCAGGTGTTGTCGTCTTTGAGGCAGTCAAGTTAAGGAAAGCAAAGGAAAACAGCTGATGAAGTCAAGACTTAAGAGGTTTGCTGTTGTTTTGATCGCCGTAATAACCCTTACGGCAATTGCCTCATGCGATGTCTTAAGATCCATTGGGCAGATAGCCCCTGAGAAGAAACTCGGCGAGCAGGAACTTGCCAGACTCGTTACAGAGGCGGTACAGAGCGAATCCTCAGTTGCCGACTGTTATTCGCAGATCCCCAAATCCCAGCTTGATAACGTAACTTATACGGCTTTTTCCGAATATGTTTCAATACTGCGCTCTGTGAGCATCAAGCACGGCGAGGTCGATTCGTTCAGGATCCTGAGCGGGGAAGCTGCATCAGAATACTTTGAAGGCGTTACAAGTTATAGCGAGTCCATCAAGGGATTTGACAGCTATGGTGATCTTGATGTCATAACGCTCTGCTATTCAAATGACCGCTCCAAGGATCTGGCAGACTGTAACTTCGTCCTTCAAAAGGGCGAAGACGGTACTTACAGTCTTGCAGGAAGCTACATCACGGACACCATCCTTACATATGATTTCATCTCACATTATTTTTCCATGATCGCAGAAGGCAATACTGATGCACTCTGTGCCATATTGAGCCCCACTTATTCATCTGACATCTATATCGATTCCGTTATTAATGCCAAGGCTGAATACATAATCGACTACTATAACCTCAGGGTTAAGAGCATGACCGAAGACTATGAGATAACATGTCTTGCTCCGATGCTCATATCGTATGTTATCCCTGAGACCATTGATTCCGACGGCACGTCTGTCGTACCGCATTCAGTTGATCTTATGGTGGACAATAATGGTTCTTTCTGCCTGTATGACGTTATCCCCGTTAATTCCGCTGAGCCGGTCTATCTTTATGCGGCAGGCGAGAAGGCGTTAGTATGCGGATCCTTCTATACGGGTGATTCGGTCGAAGCCATATTAGGTGAGGCTCTGTATACGATAAGCCCTGAAGACCCGAGCGAAGTGACAGTTGATGATGACGGCAAAGAGCATAACATCTATAAGGTCTTAGTCAGCTATAACGGCCTGCTCTTAAGGTTTGATGCCGAATACCGTAACGGTGATCCCGCCGAGTGGGAAGGAACGCTTACATCGATCCGTCTGTACGATATCTCTACTGATAATATCTACTCTTTCAATCGGGATATAACTGTCGGAATGAATATGGCAGAACTGCTCCTGATCTATCCCGTGATCGACGAATACGGTTTTGTCTACTCCTTTGATGAGGGCGGTGAGACGTATCAGATGATCCCCGAGTTTGACGATTACGGAAATATCTCCAAGATCCAGCTCGTTATGGCGTCAGACACTTGATGAGCAGCAGGTCCTGTTCTTCTCTGCTAAGGCCTGCTGAATCAAGATAACCCCTTACATCCCCATACTTGTTTTCGATGTGATCTAAGAGCTGCTCCATGTTGGAAGCATCGGATCTTAATGTGTGTTTGAGCGCATCAGGAGCTTTTGCTATCAGCGGGTCAAGAAAGTCTTTAAGATATCCGTAGCTGACCTTGTAATTGAGGACGATGTCATCTCTTCCTGCACCTGATAAAAGATACAAAAGGGCAGCTATGATCCCTGTCCTGTCCTTGCCGTGGGCGCAGTGAAACAACACCAGCTTGTCAGTAGTTATAAAGACTCTCATCACCTCGGCAATGCCGCTCTTGAGTTCTTCTGTGACATTGATGTAGAAGTCGCCCATGGTATGTGTCTTAAGGTAGATCATGGTCTTGTCATCTATGCTTCCCGGATCACCGAGGAACAAAGGTATTGAGTAAAATTCAACATCAGGGTCATCCTTGAAGGGATTGCCTTGTTTATTGAGCTCAGCTTCCGATCTGAGGTCTATTACCACGCCAACGCCGTAATCTATAACGGCCTTAACTTCGCTTCCGGATTTCAGTTCAGACGGTGAGGCTGATCTTAAGAACCTGCCATTCGCGAAAAGCCTGCCACCTTCAAGCGGCATTCCGCCCATCTCTCTTACGTTCATGAGCGGCAGAGAAGTTATAAGCTGATCATCAGGATCGTAATAAGGCATAAGTATCTCCTCTTGGTCTAAGCGCATCTATTTTCGCAGTTGACAAGGCATAATTCAAGTTATATTATTTATAGGCTATTGGGAGACCAATGCAAAATGCGCCTGTAGCTCAACTGGATAGAGCATCTGACTACGGATCAGAAGGTTGTGGATTCGAGCTCTGCCAGGCGCGCCATAAGAGGGCTGTCGCAAGTGCGGCAGCCTTTCTCATACGGGAGGTTTTGTCATGAGAAAGATCCTTGTTGTCGTAGACTGCCAGAAAGACTTTATAGACGGTGCTTTGGGCTTTGAAGGAGCATCTGATATCCTGCCGGGCATCATAGAGCGCATCAAAGAGTATAAGGACAATGGTGATGAGGTGGTCTACACATTAGACACTCACACTGAAGACTACATGAACACCCAGGAGGGCAAGAATCTTCCCGTACCGCACTGCATCAAGGGAAGTGAGGGTTTTGCTCTTGCAGACTGTCTTAAGGACGCTTTGGAAGACTGCAGGGCTTTTGAAAAGCCTGCATTCGGAAGCCTGGAGCTTGCAGAGTATCTTAATTCACAGGCAAAAGACCTCTCGGCCATAGAAGTCTGCGGCCTTGTATCCAATATCTGCGTTATCTCAAATGCGGTGATCGCCAAGGCGGCTGCTCCCGAGGCTGAGATAATCGTTGATTCAAAGCTTACCGCATCATTTGACCCCAAGCGTCATGAGGAGACTCTTGATATCCTTAAGGGCGTTCAGGTGACGGTCCTATAATAAAAATATAAGAAATTCGCGTTTTAGATTGCAAAGACAGCCTCCGCTGTGCTACAATTCTAACTCGGTTTAATTAGTTATTATTAATTTGGAGGAAATATTATGGCATCCACGATCGAGAAGAAAGAACACTCACAGGTAGTGATCAGCCTTGAGGCAACAAAGGAAGAATTCAACGCTGCACTCAAGACTTCATACCAGAAGAACAAGAACCACTTCCAGGTTCCCGGCTTCCGTAAGGGCAAGGTTCCTTATCAGCTCGTTTGCCAGTACTATGGTGAGGGCGTTCTTTACGAGGATGCTATTAACGAGATCGCAAACACACAGTATCCTGAGGCAGTCAAGGAGCACGATCTCAAGGTCGTATCAAGACCTATGATGGATGTTCAGTCCATAGATGAGAACGGTGTTAAGTATACTATCGAAGTCTATGTTAAGCCTGAGTTTGAGCTCGGCCAGTATGAGGGTGTTGAAGTACCTTTCGCTGATGCAGTCGTTTCCGATGAGGAAGTAGATCAGGAGCTCGAGAGGATGCAGAAGAGAAATGCTTCTCTTGAAGAAGTATCTGACAGACCCGCACAGGAAGGCGATACAGTAGTCATCGACTACGAGGGCTTCAAGGACGGCGTTGCTTTTGAAGGCGGCAAGGGCGAAGGCTACAACCTCAAGCTCGGTTCTCACTCTTTCATCCCCGGTTTCGAGGAGCAGGTTGCAGGACACAGCGAAGGTGAGGAGTTCACTATCGAAGTCAAGTTCCCTGAGGATTACCACTCTGAAGACCTCAAGGGCGCTGATGCCACATTCAATGTTAAGATCCATGCCATCAAGGCAGAGATCGTTCCCGAGCTTGACGATGAGTTCGCTAAGGACGTTTCCGAGTTCGATACATTAGATGAGCTCAAGGCTAACATCCGCAAGGAGAAGGAAGAGCAGGTTGCCAAGAACAACAAGGCAGGCTTCGAGAACGAGACAGTAAGAGCCGTATGCGATAACTGCACTATCGAGATCCCTGATTCCATGATCGAGTCTGAGGTTGATCAGATGGCTGACGATCAGGCTATGCGTATGCAGCAGCAGGGCATTGGTCTTGACATGTATCTCCAGTACACAGGCCAGACAATGGAAGACTTCAAGAAGGGCTTGGAGCCTATGGCAAGAGTAAGAGTCAAGTCTTCACTCGTTATCGAGAAGATCACAGAGAAGATCAACCCTGAAGTTACTGATGAGGATTACAACGAAGAGCTCGAGACGATCGCTAAGTCTTATGGCATCGAAGTTGACAAGGTTAAGGAGTCCATCGGTGAGGACAGTGAATACTTAAAGGATTCCATCCGTGCAAGAAAGACTGTTGAGTACCTTGCATCCAAGGCTGTTAAGGTTGAGCCCAAGCCGGCTGAAGAGCCTGCAGCAGAGGAAGCTGAAGAGAAGGCAGAAGACAAGACAGAAGAGTAATACTTATCAAAGCTTAGATCAAAGGTGCAGTTCGTTATTGAGCTGCACCTTTTTTGTTCCGGATTTTTAAATTATCTGGAACGGATCTGGAATAACGCGTTCTTGTTCCGGTTCTGTTCCGCACAAAGGTCTTTTTGCGGAACAAGTATGGAATAGAAGGTTATGTCCTGTAACTTCCGTTTATCTCGACATACTTGTAAGAGAAGTCACATGTGAACATCCTGTCGTAGCAGTTGCCTTCCTTGAGTATGATCTCAACCTTGATGTCGTGTTCATGAAGCAGCCTGTCAGCTTCTTCCTCGTCGAAGTCCGTTGCGATGCCGTCCTGATAGACAAGGAGGCCGCTTAATTTGATGTCAATCTTCTCAGGGTCAAAATCTGCTCCTGAGTAACCTGCCGCGGTAAGGATCCTGCCGCAGTTAGCATCCATACCGAAAAATGCAGTCTTGCACAAAGGAGATTTGGCTACCGAAGATGCGATGAGATAAGCATCTTTCTCAGTCTTGGCGCCGTAGACTTCAACCTCTACGAATTTGGTTGCGCCTTCACCGTCTGAAGCGAGCATCCTTGCTATGTCTTCGCAGAGTCCTCTTAATGCCTCGGCAAAGATAAAAGCATCTTCGCTTCCTTCTTCTATGGTGACTCCTGACTCTCCGTTTGCCAGGACTATTACCATATCGCATACCGAAGTGTCACCGTCGACGCTTACGCGGTTAAATGTGTATTTTACTGCGTCTTTGAGCATGCTCTTAAGAAGGGGAGCTTTGATGTCTGCATCAGTCGTGAAGATGCCGATCATGGTGGCAAGGTTAGGGTGGATCATGCCTGATCCTTTGGCCTGACCTGCTATGGTGATCGTGTGGCCTTCGCTTAAAGTAATTGTTGCAGATACTTCCTTGGGAACCGTATCTGTGGTCATCATGGCAAATTCCGAATCGTGAGCGCCTTCTGCATCAGAAGTAAGGCCCGATACGAGTTCGGGGATGGCGCTTGTGATCTTATCAACGGGAAGCCTTGTTCCTATGACGCCGGTTGATGCGGTAAGGATCTCAGAAGGTCTGCAATCTATAAGTTCGGCAGCTTTGGCAGCAACAGCTTCTGCGTCTTCTATTCCAACCTTGCCGACTGCGGCATTGGCATTCTTGCTGTTGACTATTATGCCCCTGACTTTATTGCCGCTCTCGATTATGTCTATAGATCTTACGAGGGAATGCCCCTTTACCAGGTTCTTTGTATAGACTCCTGCAACATTGCAGGGAGTATCCGATAAGACCATGCCTACATCCAGATATGAATTCCTAGGCATTTCAGGATTGTAGTTTGCCCGGTCACTTATCTTCATTCCGGCCGAAACACCGTTAGCCTTAAAGCCCTTGGGCAGGGTAATGTAAGATTCTGATTTCATCATAAACACCGCTTTCTTTGTAAATCCTATGTATTTTACCACCAGCTTGATAATATGTCTTGACTTAAAATTCGCAAACCTATATAATTTCAAAGCGTTTGAAACGTGGTGGGATTAGTTCAGCTGGTTAGAGCGCTAGTTTGTGGCACTAGAAATCATGG
>CAMHSJ010000015.1 GCA_946187935.1 uncultured Clostridia bacterium | reverse complement strand
TTTTTCAGCCAGAAAAACACTTCTGTAATGCTCACCCTTAGGAATCATACCCATTCAAAGCTGTCTTTTCCCGCTCCCAGCTCAAAGTGGTATTTCACAAGACCTGTATCCACACCGGTAAAGATGCCGTTATCGCAGGAGATAGATACCTTATTTCCTTTACCTTTGATGGTGAATGCCTGTTTTGCCAGTGCGGTAGGTGCCAAGAGTGCTGCTTCAATGCCGTTCTTAAACCACTGTGGTGCTTCTCCGTCGTATGAACTGACCTGTTCTGCTGTCTTTGTCTTATGTGGAACACCTTGTGTCTGGCCATAACCAACAGCGATGATTCCTACGGGCTTTGCACCTTCGATTTTTTCCTGTGCTCCTTTTCGGTTATAGGTTCCGCCGACCCACCATGTATTCAGTCCCAGCGTCTGTGCGTAAAGCATCAGATCAGCTCCACAGTATCCACACAGTTCATCTGCACCATCAGGCCCGGCCATGATAAAGAAATTGTTGACCCCCTTAGCGAGGATCAGTTTGATCACACCGGGAACAGCACTATCATCATTGGTCATCAATTTGATAGATAGTCCATACTGCTCATTATTCTCTCTTACCCGATGATTCAACTTTTCTACGATATCCTCCGGAATAGGTTCATCAGTGTACTTTCGAACCATATGACGTTCTTTCATTGCCTGCTTCATATCCATGTTATTTACCTCCTCGCACCTCGGTGCCTGTTTATAAGAGAAATGAATATTCCTACAAATCCCGATTTGTCTTAGTCTATTATCCTGTTTATTTATCTTACTGACAATCCATTTATACCATTACAAAAATACCGCCCGACCCTTGCAGATCAAGCGGTATCTTTATGCCGTTGGTGGAGATGATGGGAGTTGAACCCATGTCCGAAATCAGAGCCATCGGGCTTCTCCGGGTGCAGTCAGTAGTTGAATTATTCCCATTCCCGCGTGACCTGCTGACAAGTGTCGGTTCCGGTAGCTTCATAGATTAATGTCGCTCATCCGTCTCAAAGCTTTGGCGGAGGGACATCCCTTTTAACCTCTCCCGGGCAAGGTCTGCGTTGTACGTAATCCCTGATTACAGATCGTCAGGGTTACGGTAGCCTTAGGCTGCTACGAGCTCAGTTGAATCAGCAATTACTTGCTAGCCCTCGTTTATTTAGGAGGCCAACGAGGATCCTCCACCCGCTTCCCCGGTTTTTCCGACCCCGTCGAAACCGGTACATCCCCAAATCGAGGTAGAGTTAATTATAGATCCTCTTCCTCAAAATTCAAGTCCTTGGAGACATCGTAAGGCTCATAGGAACTGTTGATGATCTCTTCTGCAGCCTTGAGCTCATCTGCATTGATCTCTTCTTCCGTCTTAACGGGTTCTTCTATGGGAGCAGTGATGTCAATACTGTCGTACTTGCGGTAAGGATTGGAGAAGTCTTCTGCGCCGCAGTAAACACACTTATAGAGGAACGGATTACTCTCAGACTTCTGCATCTGCTTGCCGCAGCCGGGACAAGGGATAACAGTCTTGAAGTTCTTTCTCTTCTCGAGTTCGATGACAGTACTAACTGCTTCGTCTAACTGCTCATTGGTAACACCCTTGTCCTTGAGCAAGAGCCACATTGCATGAAGAGTCATGGACATCGCTTCCACCCTGCCCTTCATCTCCTCGACTTCCTTGACAGCCTTGAACTCGTTCTTGATCTCCTCGGTCCTCGAGAACTCATGATCGGCTTCGTCAACGCTCTTAAGCTTCGATAACGCCTCAAGATCCTGCTTGCTTAATTCTGCCATTTTTGCTCCTCCTTTATTTGATCGTTTCGCAGAACTTTGCTATAGCGCCTGCGATCGCTAATTGTGTATCTTCTTCAGTTAATTCCTTCTCGTCTTCGCTGTTGCTGATGAATCCTGCAACAAGCTGGAATGATCTTATCGAATCAGCATAGTTAAGGCCTGTGTAAAGACCCGTTGCCTGGCATCCCAGATATTCTGTCCCCCTTGCCTCTGCGACAAGGTTTCCCAGAGTATCTGCCATTCTTCCGGAAGTGGATGTATAAGATCCGCTCTCGGGAACATAAACCTTTACTCCCTGGCAAGATGAATCAGGTGCGCCGTCACAGTGTATCCTTATGAACACATCAGGATCTGAAGCGATCGCCAGGTTCGCCCTCTCCTGATTAGACAGTGTAACATTGTTACTCTCACGGGTTATTACCACGCTGGCGCCGCATTCTTCAAGATAAGCTTTGGTGATAAGAGCGATCTGAAGGGTCAGTTCGTACTCTTTTACATTGGCTGCAACTCCGATGGCGCCAGATGTGCATCTGTACTTTGTTATGGTCGAATCGGGATCTAAGAGTTCCATTCCATAGTCAGTTTCTTCCTGATGGCCGGGATCTAATACGACCACAAGTCCCGTTAGATCGGGATGGTCATCTGCAAGAGGAACGGGAGAAGGTGTCGGCGTCGGTGTCGGAGCGTTAGTCGTCATCTCAGTCTGCGCTATCGCTTCTGCTGCAGCAAGAGCTGCGCTCTCATCACCCGTAATGCCTGAAGCATCAGATGAGATGGCGCTCTCACCTTCTATAGCGCTTACCAGATCAGCTATATCGTTTCTGTTCTTTATGGCAACGCCTATAAGGATACCTACGCAGATAATGGAAACAAGCGCGAGGATGACATATGTATTATGCTGCCCCATCTCGCTTTCGGAGCTTTCATCTGCTTTAGTCTCAACTTTAACTGCAGGTTTAGAAGGCTTTTTAAACTCTTGTCTGACTTCAGGCTTCTTCTCTTGAGGCTTATCTTCCTTTTTCTTCTTATTCCTGTTCTCGTAAGATAAAACGAAATCTTTTATAAACCCGTTCCTGTCATCTTCAGGAAGAGTCTTGAGCTTGGCATGAAGAGCCTTCTTCTTGTCAGGCGGAAGGACTGCTAATATCTCTTTGAACCTGGACAGATATTCTTCAGGCATAATGCACCTCTATAGCCTTAATACCTGTTTTCCATGCCGTCATTAGCGATTTCCTCCGATAATTAACACAAATCACAAATAATTATAACATTAAGCATGTTAATATCAGTCTATGAAATTTTCAGAAGACAGATCTTTTACAAATAAGCTTGTTTCACTGATACTGCCGATGACTCTGCAGTTCTTCATGTTTGCCCTTGTACCGCTGTCAGACACGGTCATGCTGGCAGCCTTAGACCAGGATGCGATGTCTGCCGTGTCCCTGGCAACACAGGCTATGTTCGTTTTGAATCTGTTTATGTTCGCCTTGAGCGCAGGATCTTCCATGTTCGCCGCCCAGTACTGGGGCAAGGGTGACAAGGAGTCCATAGAGAAGCTCTTCGGCTATGTGATAAGGCTTACCATACCTGTTGTCTTTGTCTTTTTCTTCTGCGCTCTCGCGCTCCCCGAAGGCGTGATGAGGGTATACACCGACGTTCCCGGGATAATAGATGAGGGAGTGCCTTACCTCAGGATAGTTTCACCTGCCTATATCTTCATGGGCTTTACGATGATATACGAATCGATCCTGAAGAATGTGGGGCTCGTAAAGCAGTGCACGATCGCAAGTACTGTTACCGTACTTCTCAACATCGCGCTCAATGCCATCTTCATATTCGGGCTGTTCGGACTGCCGGTCATGGGTGCATCAGGAGCCGCCCTGGCAACGACCATCTCCAACATCGCAGGCTTTGGCACATGCTTATACTTCTCTTACAGATACAAGACCGTAAGGCTAAAGGTCAGTAACATCCTGAACACTTCACTCGAAGCAAGAAAGCTCTTCAGCAAGCACTCTGCTCCCTTCCTTCTGAACCAGATCTTCTGGGGATTTGGGTTTACCATGATATCAGTCATCTTAGGGCACCTGGGCGGCGACGTTGTTGCAGCCAACTCGATAGTAACGGTAGTCAAGGATCTCGTATCCTGCTTCTGCTACGCCTTAGGTTCAGGCGGCTCGATCGTAGTCGGCAACGAACTTGGCGCGGGAAGGCTTGAAAGAGCCAGAGAGTACGGCGCCAGGATACTCCGCCTAACGATCGTATCGGGCATCATATTAGGCCTTATCGCAGCGGCGAGCAGTCCGTTCATCGTAATGCTTTTGAACCTTACGCCTGAGGCTGAGCACTATATGTTCATAATGCTCCTGATGTGCAGCTACTACATCGTGGGAAGATCGATCAACGCCACTGTCATTGCAGGTCTTTTCGCAGCCGGAGGAGACACTAGGTTTGGTTTTATCTGCGATACGGTGACGATGTGGGCTTTTATCGTTCCCGTCGGCGCACTTGCCGCATTTGTATTCAAGTGGCCCGTGATGGCGGTCTATTTCATACTCAATCTCGACGAGATAATAAAACTTCCTGCAGTGTTCATTCACTACAGGAAGTATAAATGGGTCAAGAATATCGTTGATACAAAAGAAGAACTTGACTGATCACTCGCTGATCAGCTTGTCCTTAAACTCCGTTCCATCGAATGTCGCGAAGTAGTCGTTTAAAGTCTCTGCCCTTCTGATGAGCTGGACTTCACCGTTCTCCTTAAGAAGGAGTTCAGCCGACCTGAGCCTTCCGTTATAGTTATAGCCCATCGAAAAGCCGTGAGCTCCGGCATCGTGTATGAACAGATAGTCACCCTTCTTTATCTCAGGGAGCATCCTGTCTATCGCAAATTTGTCGTTGTTCTCACAGAGAGATCCGACGATATCGTACTTATGATCTTCGGGTTCATTTTCCTTGCCTAAGACTGTGATGTGGTGGTAAGCGCCATAAATTGCAGGACGCATAAGGTTTGCTGCGCAGGCATCAACGCCTATGTATTCCTTGTATGTGTGCTTCTCATGTACAGCTTTGGTAACAAGAGCGCCGTAGGGAGCCAACATGAACCTGCCCATCTCACAGTAGATAGCCGCATCCTGCATTCCAGCAGGTACCATTATCTTCTCGAAGGCCTGTCTTACGCCTTCGCCTATGGCAAAGATATCATTAGGCGTCTGGTCAGGTCTGTAAGCAACGCCTACGCCGCCAGAGAGATTTACAAAAGCAAAATCGATGCCGAGCTTATCCTTGATCTTTACTATGAGTTCGAAGAGCTGTCCTGCGAGCATGGGATAGTACTCGTTTGTTACAGTGTTGCTCGCTATGAATGCATGGATGCCGAACTTCTTTACGCCATGTTCCTTGAGCCTTCTATATGCCTCGAAAAGCTGTTCTTCCGTCATGCCGAACTTGGCATCACCCGGATTGTCCATTATGCCGTTGCTCATCTTGATGACTCCGCCCGGATTATATCTGCAGGACATGATCTCAGGGAACTTGTCTCCTATAATGCCTTCAAGGAAATCAATGTGGGTTATGTCATCGAGATTTATGATGGCGCCGAGATTTGCGGCAAGAGCATATTCCCTTGCAGGAGTCTCGTTGCTCGAGAACATGATGTGCATACCGTCCGCACCGACTGCATCTGATAAGACGAGCTCAGCTTCTGATGAACAGTCAAAACCGAAATCATAGTCGTTCATTATCCTTAAGATATAAGGGTTCGGAGTTGCCTTGACTGCAAAGTACTCACGGAAGCCCTTGTTCCATGAGAAAGCTTTCTTTACGTTTTCACAGTTCTTCCTGATGCCTGCTTCATCGTAGATATGAAACGGCGTAGGGTACTTGCCTGCGATCTTCTCTATCTGCTCAAGTGTTACAAAAGGTTTCTTTTCCATATATATTCACCCCTTACTAATTTCAGTTTTAAAAAATAACATGAGCAAATGAGAAATACAAGGAGCACATTGCCGTGGCAAAAGCGCCTTCTTTGATGTAGCATTATCTAAATCTAATAAAGCAGGTGATCTTTTGTTTGGACTCACGTTCTATCAGATACTTTGGTTTTTTCTGGAATATGCCTTCATAGGCTGGGTAATAGAGGTCCTCTATCATGCGGTCTGCAAAGGACAGATCGTTAACCGCGGTTTTCTTAACGGCCCCATATGCCCTGTTTACGGAGTCGGCATGGCAGGCGTCATAGCTATCACCAACATCATAAACAGCAAGCTTGATGAAGCCGGGATAAGTTCACAGTCTTTAAGGCTATTTTTCATTTTCCTTGGCGGCACCCTTTTCGCTACTGCGATAGAGCTCATAGCCGGATGGGCATTAGACAAGCTCTTCCATGCAAGATGGTGGGATTATTCATCCCTGCCTCTTAATCTCGGCGGCTATATCTGCCTGGAGTTCTCGATACTCTGGGGTCTGGGGATACTGTTTGTTATCGAGATAGTCCACCCCCTGCTCGCAATAGAGCCTACACACGGGCTGATCGCAAGAGGCGCGGGCATTATCCTTCTTGCCGTATTCTATGTGATTTTTATCGCTGATCTTACAGCTACAGTATTTACCATGATAGGCATAAACAAGAAGCTCAAAAGGATCGATGAGATATCTTCCGCTATCCATGAAGGTTCTGATTATCTTACGGACAAAGTCGGCGGCAGTGCATACAAGGCGACCGTTAAAGTCCAGGAAAGTGCGGTTCAGGCTTCACTTGCCAAAGCCGAGATCAGGGATGCGACAGAAGATCACGTTAATGAGCTTTATGCCTTAAGGAGCAAATTGATGGAAGATCTTACACGTCACAGACACTTCGGCGCCGGGAGACTCATCATGGCATTCCCTACCGCCAGACACACAAGATATCAGGATGCGTTCAAGGCATTTATTGAGAAGGCAAGGACTGACCGTCTGAAGAAATGACGGTCTCGGCTGCAACGGTCTCCGCACCTTTATCGAAATCGCCTGTTATTCCGGAACCAGTATTGGGATAGATCCTGGAATAGACCATATCGAAAACAAATACCGCAGACAGGATGACTGCAACAGGCGTGAGAACGGCTTTGTTCCATTTCCTTACACGGTCGTCAAGAAGAGGCGCTAAGACATAGATAAATGCCAGACCGCAGACTCCAAAGACGAGCAGTCCTTCAGCGCACACCCTGCCGTGAATGTTAAGGAAATATCCTGAATAATCCCACCACTTCTCGTGGTATATCATCTCGAGAGCCAACCCGGCAAAATATTCGACCGTGCCGCACAAGATCATGCACGACCAGAAGAATATGACCGGCCTCTTGCGCACGGGGTGGAGGAATATCAGCACGACCAATCCTCCGACGCCGTATATCGGAAGCCAGGGTCCGTGGAGCACTCCCCGGTTTATAAGCCTGCCCTGCTGGATGTAGTAGTAGATAAGTTCCCATACCCATCCGAATCCCGAGAACGTAAAGAACATGACAACAAGAGACAGGAGCGAATAATGTCTCATGTAGTGGATGTGATCGAGCGCGGGACGCTTTCTTACATTTGGGATGTTATAAAGTCTCGCAGGATAGGATCTGCCTTCAGCCTCGTCCTGGTAACCGAGGAGCTTGACGCGCCTGCTCTCTTTCTCTTCGTAAGCGATCTCGTCCTTGGTATTCCAGAGGACAACTCCCAGTTTGTCTGCGAAGAATCTCTTCTTTCCGCTCAGGCCATCCAGCTTGTATTCAGGCTTCCCCAGTTCTTCGTAAACATCAGAATAAGCTTCCATGAGCTGATTCGGTGAACATCTGACGAACAGGTACTTATCAGACAGCAATTCATAGCCTTCTGACTTCTTAGAGATATAGTTCTTTCTTACCAGAGCATAGAATTCTGAATAGATCGTCAGCCTGTAAGGATTTGCATAGAAGACATTTGTGGCACCAAGGGTGACAAGGCCAAGGAGATACCAGCCGACAAGACTTAAGTCTGTTAAGAAGAGCTTCATCTTGTTGCCGCGCATCATGCGCCAGGAGAGCTTTACTGCATCGAATGTGTCGATGTCAGGATTCTCGCAGACGATATAAGGGATAAGGAAAAGTCCATAGAACACAATGGGTGCAGTGACAATCAGGACAAGGCCAAGCGTGTTTGCAGCTGTCCATATCGCCATGGTGACAGCTGTCTTGGCAAGACGCCTGACCCTCACAAGATACAGGTATCTGCTGAAAGGCACTTTCTTATAGATCCTGCCCTCCAGGATTATGCGCCTGCTTATGACGATATAGGTGTTCTGGATAAAGAACCAGAACACGACTGCGGCAGCGGCGCCTATTACGGCCAGAACAGTCTCCGTTATATGTTCCGACCCGAATATGCGGTCGAAGGTGTTATAGGCATGCGTCAGGAAGGAGTTGTTGCCTACATAATCGAACACGGCGTTAAGAGTGCCCTTCGATCTGCCGAACACTGCGCTGTCACTGTCTTCTTCATGAGTCTTCTGATCAAACCAGGAATAAACTGTTCCGATAAAGTTCCTCGAAGCGCTCTCTATCCTGATATCAGAAGCCGTAAATCCCGATGTAAGGCTGTCTGTCGATACTCCTATGATGTTGTCAGACGTAACGAATTCCGCTGATATAAGGACAGCAATAAGACAGACCACTACAAACACCAGGTAGTGGGCTTTAAGATTGCTCCTCGCATCACGCTTAAGAGATCTGAGCGGGAACGAGACTTTGTTATCTTGTTTTGGGGCCTTCTCCGTCACTTATCAGGCTTCAGCCTTCCAAAGTCCGTGGAGATTGCAGTACTCGTATGCTGCGATGACCTTCTCGCCTTCTGAAAGGGCAAATACTGCAGAAGGCTTGCTGCCGGGAGCGAGGTTTCTTACCGTATATCCGAGATCCGTCTCAAGAAGGATAAATGTAATGAAGTGATTGTCGAGCATGGGGTGCTCAACCTCACCTACGGCTACAGTCACTTCGCTGCCGCTAACCGAGATAACGGGAACATGTTTCTCGCCTGCGGCATCTGTGGTATTGGGGACTAATTCCTCCATATGTCCGCCTGTGCAGGGGATGTCATAAGGCTTAACTACGATACTTCCGTTTTTGGTCTTATAGATCTTCATAAAGATGCCTCCTGTTATCTGGGATGTTTTGAGTATAACATTTATTCAAAGTGATTTGAGCAAATAATTTATTAAGGTATAATTAACACATGAATTACAGACTAACGCTTAAAGAGAAGATCATCCTGTTCGTAACGACAGCATTCATCATGTTGTTCATTACCTGCTCGTCTCCTCTTTACGCCTTTAATTACTGGGACGATGCCAATGTATTCTTCACCATGGGAAGAGGCATAATCAACGGTCTTGTTCCCTACCGCGACCTTTATGAGCAAAAAGGTCCCATACTCTACATGGCTCATGCAATATGCGCACTCATATCCTCGAAGTCATTTCTGGGAGTATGGTTTCTTGAGGTATTCATGGGTACCGTTTTTGCTTTCTTCTGCTATAAGACGGTCAAGCTCTATATAGATCCTCCGAAGTACGCGATAGCAGCAGTGCCTGCTCTTCTTTCTGCCATCTACACAGTCAAGATGATCAACTATGGCGACTGTGCTGAAGAGCTCTGTTTCCCTATCCTGACGGTCATCATGTACATCACCTTAAGAACAGCAAAGACAGCTGCTGAGAACGGTGATAAGGACAGGCTGCCGGGCGAAAAGGACAGTCTCATCATAGGTATTCTCGCAGGCATTCTCTTCTGGATCAAATACACTTTCCTTGGCGCAGTTATAGGGATCTGCCTTTATATGCTGCTCTTTACGATAAAGCCTAAGACATGGGTAAGGCTTCTTAAGAGGATAGGAATGTTTGTCACAGGCATCGTGTTAGTTACCATCCCTGTCCTTATCTACTTCGCGGTGAACGGCGCCCTGACAGATCTTTGGACTGCATACTTCTACAACAACATCTTCCTCTACAGCGAATATGACTGGAATGAGATCTACGGTACAGGCATCTTCGATGTCCCTGTGATCGGAGTGTTCGTTTCTATAGTATTTGACATGTTAGGATCCATACTCCTGTTCCCTTCCTACGGCTTTATAATGCTCTTTATAGTCATCGGGCCTTTCCTTGTTAAGGATAAGTCAAGGGACAATGTGCTCGCACTGAGTTTTCTGTCGTTATTCTGCTGTCTTGCAGGAGTCTTCACCAAGCCTCATATCGTTTACTACTATGGCTATATCACGATGTATCTTGCACCTTTTGCGCTGATCGTTCTCATCAAAGCCGCTATGTATGTGGGCAAGGTCTTTAAGAACAGGGGAAGACTTGCTCCTGTATTGGTCATCCTGACGTATTCAGTCCTTTCCGTAATGTTTATCATCACCGGCAAGAACATGTATATGCTCAAGTATTCCAAGCAGGACTATCCGCAGTATAAATATGCCGCCATCATAAACGAGGTTCCCGACGCCAAGATCCTGACTTACGATGTAATGGATTCGGGTTATTATCTCGCATCAGAAACACTTCCCAACACACCTTACTTCTGCTACCTGAACATCGAAGAGACATGGCCAGTCATCCGTCAGGAGCAAGGGCGTATGATCGCGAACGGAGAATTCGACTTCATAATCGCATACCACGACGATTATGAGCAGTACTGGGACAGATACGAGATCGTTGACTATACCACTTTCGTCTTCAGGGATTACACGGGAGACGTATTGGAAGAACCCATTTATCTTTACAGACTTAAGTCAGCTTAAACCACCTGGAAAATATAGAACTTGAGATATGAGGTCTCGGGCACTCCCCAAAGGATCGGATGGTCAGGTGCCTGCGTCCTTGCTTCGATCTGCCTTAAGAAAACACCCGCATCCCTGGCAGCTGACTTCAGCATCTTAACGAAGAGTTCATCCGTCATGAAATGAGAGCATGAGCATGTGGCAAGATACCCGCCTCTGGGCAGAAGCTTCATGGCCTTCAGATTTATCTCCTTATACCCCTTTTCTGCCGATCTTACGGTATCTCTTGACTTGGTAAATGCCGGAGGATCAAGGATTATATAGTCGTATCTTCTGTCCCCCTGCTCATAGAGTTTTGTAAGCAGTTCAAACACGTCACAGACGAGATAATCAACCTTGTCTTCAAGCCCGTTAAGAGCACAGTTGACCTTGGCCATCTCGATGGCAGAAGATGATATATCAACGCTCGTAACATGTTTAGCGCCGTTATATGCGCAGTTAAGACCGAACGATCCTGTGTGGGTAAAGCAGTCGAGCACAGTCTTGCCTTCTGCTATCCTCGCTGCAGCCTGACGGTTATATTTCTGATCTAAGAAGAATCCCGTCTTCTGGCCGGATTCAACATCGACCTTGTACCTGATACTATTCTCTGTGATCCCGGTAATGCCTGATGAAGGACTGCTAAACCCTTCATACCAGCCTTTATAAAGGCCAAGACCTTCCTTGGTCCTGAGCTGAAGTTCGTTCCTCTCGTATATACCCTTTATGTCCTGACCCATGTCAGTCAGGACTTCTATAAGTGCCTTATAGACCATATCTTTTATCAGCTCCATGCCGTAGCATGCGATCTCGACAGATAAGATATCTTCAAACCTGTCTACTGTAAGTCCCGGCATCTGGTCTGCTTCCCCGTGTATGAGCCGCGTACACTTAAAATCATCACCCGGCATGACGGTCTTTCTGTAACTCACGGCATACTGCACTCTTCTTCTCCAGAACTCATAGTCGAACTTATCGTTGCTGTTCCTGGAAAAAATCCTTAGAGCGATCTTGGAATTGGGATTAAAAAAAGCGCTGCCCTGCCAGGAAGAGCCCTCGAAACAGTCCACTATGCTTCCCGCGGCAATGTCATCAGACGTGACCTCATCAGCAAATACCCATGGGTGTCCGCCCTTTACCGCCAATGCCGCCTTACGGCTTATCTGAACCTTGGGATATGGTCTTTCCTGTTTCATGCCCACTCATCCATAGACTTGGGGATCCTGATATCAGAGAGGATAAACTGTTCTTCGATAAACCACTGGCCTGACGAAGGCTTGAGCCTCATTCTTATATATCTGGGACTGTCAGCTCCGCTGGAATTCATAAACACGCTGATGCGGCCTTCAGACAAGGTGTCATCACGTCTTGCAAGCGATATGGTATAAGGCATTGACGGCGTGTAATCGTTATCGGGAGACGTTCCTGCGAAAAAAGAGCGGACCACATGATCTTTGCCTTCGAGGCGGTCCTTGAGGAACTGCTTCTCGAACTCGGAAACACCCCCGGGACCCTTAAGGAATTCGAGCATGCTGACCGCCTGATCCCTGTTGTCCTTATAGTTCATCATGGCTATGACAAACAGCGCCGCGCCGTATTCAGGCTCGGACAGCGAAGCATAAGGCAAAGCCTTGAGTTCTTCTAATGATGCCGGGATATTAGGTGTAACTATTTCCATGATGATCTCCCCTTGATAGTTATTTGTTATGAAAACATTATATTGCATGGCGCTGAATATTCAAATCGGGCATTCACTTGTAAACAAAGTGATAATTAAAATAAAACAATTGGGTTACATCGCACATTTCTTAATTATTAAATGCTAAAATCGTGATAACTCAATTGGGTGGGTGCAGATAATGGTAAGTCCGGTCTTCGAACTTTTATTTTTCTTTGTTGTTCAGTTAGTCCTGATCATATATGCTTACAGCCAGCGCAAGAAGCATGTGGGACATGTATATACGAGCGTCATAAGGCTTCTTTTGTCAGGCCTTATCCCTATTGGCGGCAATCTTATCGCCATAATGTCTACGATCGAACTTACTGCATACATCGGATATTACATTTTCCTCATCGGCATGAATGTCCTTACTTACAACATCTTTGTCTTCACTATGGATTATTGTGAGCAGAGATTCAGAGGCACTTTCCTGCAGACCCTGATAAACACTCTCCTTGGACTTTCGATAATATCAGTAATGCTAAACCCCTTCCTGGGACATGTATTTGAACTTACAAAGAGTTCTGTCTTAAATCCGCCCCCGCCCGGTATGAAGCCTCAGGCAGACATGTATGTCATGAACCCCAAGACCGGCAGATATGTTATGTTTACCGTTCTTATAGTCATCCTGTGTCTTTCTATCGGGTTCCTCATCAAAAAGTGCCTTAATATCTCGAAGGCCTACAGGGAGAAATTCTGGATGATGGCAGCAGCCTTTTCGATCTGCATCATCGTCAGCTTGTACTTCCTTATCTCCAAGAGACATACGGTCGACAGATCGCTCGTAAGCTATGTCATCTGCTGCTACATCGTCTACTTTCTGACCAATATCTACAAGCCGAAGTTCGTCAGAAGATTCCTTGCAGATTCTGTAGTCGAGCACCACGATGACGGCATTATCTTCTACGATTCGGAAGTCAATGCCATCTATGCAAATGATGCAACATTTAAGATCCTGGAGATCGAAGACAAGAATCCTGACAGCTGCACCGACAAGCTCCTTGAGATTACCGGCGGATGCGACATCACGGCGGATTTCACGATCTCGGCGCGTTTTACGGACCGCGGGAATGAGCCCAGATACATTAACATCACCCACCGCATCATGACCGA
The DNA here is from genome assembly GCA_946187935.1 of uncultured Clostridia bacterium. GTDB lineage: Bacteria > Bacillota > Clostridia > Saccharofermentanales > Saccharofermentanaceae > Saccharofermentans. Next base: position 24,299 of record CAMHSJ010000015.1, on the reverse strand, counting down.
CGAGAAGACGCTCAGTATCGGTTCGTTCTTTAATATCCATGACAACACCGAAGAGATCAAGAAGAGTGAGAAGCGCCGCTGGGCAGCTACTCACGACGAGCTTACCAAACTGAACAACAAGGTCAATTTCATAGAACTCGCAGGCGACGAACTGGCCAGCCACCCCAACAATTCATACTACATGATCGTCGCAGACATCAATGACTTCAAGTTCATAAACGAAGTCTACGGCAGGAACAATGCAGACCAGCTCCTGATCATCATTGCCAACAACATCTCTGAACTTGCGCACAAGGATTCCATCTACTGCAGATGGAACGCTGATGTCTTCGCAATCCTGGCCAGGAAGGAAGATGTTGACCTCTCCAAACTGAGTCAAGTGATCCAGTCCAAGACCGATGCGACCAGCAATATCAGCAGACCCATCGTTTTCCATGTCGGCGTGCTCGAAGTCAAGGGTGACACCAAGATGTCTGTAAATGCCATGATCGACCGCTGCAAGCTCGCAATCTCGAGCATCAAGCACGACATGAACAAGATGGTAGTCGTATATGACGATAAATTAAGAGAAGAAAGGCTCTGGGAGCAGAAGATCATCTCAGAACTTGACCAGGCGATCCGTTCTGATGAGATCATCCCTTACATCCAGCCTCAGTATAACAGCGAAGGCATCCTCGAAGGCGGCGAAGTCCTTGTCAGATGGAAGCACCCTGTAGAGGGACTTTTAGCGCCCGCCAGGTTCATTCCCGTATTAGAGCGAAACGGTCTTATCTCTCAGGTCGACTGCCATGTCTGGGAGAGCGCATGCAAGATCCTGAAGAAGTGGAAGAGTGAAGGAAGGAATATGTATCTTTCCATCAACATCTCACCCAAGGATTTCTATTTCATGGATATCTATCAGGTGATCACAAACCTCGTGGATAAGTATGGGATCTCTCCCTCCATGCTCCATTTGGAGATCACCGAGTCTTCAGTCATGAACGATGCCACTGAGAATATTAATGTCTTAAACAGGTTAAGAGATGCCGGATTCCTGGTCGAGATGGACGATTTCGGCAGCGGCTTCTCATCTCTTAACATGCTTAAGGACATGCCTATTGACGTACTTAAGATCGATATGGTATTCCTCCAGAAGACATCCAATTACGATAAATCCACCATCATCTTAAGGAGCATCATCAACATGGCCAAGGCCCTTAAGATGGATCAGATCACTGAAGGCGTCGAGACCAAAGAGCAGCTCCTCATGCTCAAGGAAATGGGATGCACTCTATTCCAGGGCTATCTGTTCTCCAAACCCGTACCTTTGGAAGAATTCGAGAAGCTTCCATTAAGCATCAGCTGAGTCTTAATTTGTTTTGACCTGACGGGTTATAGGTGATATTATTCTTTAGTCTATTATTTATTTTAATATAGGAGACTAACTATGCCCGTTACAGAATTATTGGAGCGCAACGCACGTGAGTGCGGCAAAGAGGTTGCTCTTGTCGAGCTTAACCCTACGACAGAAGACACCAGGAAGTATTCTTTCAAAGAGTACGACCTTGTCCAGCAGACAAGCCACAGGCCGTACAGAAGACAGATCACATGGCAGGTATTTGACGAGAAGGCAAACCGTGTGGCAAACATGCTCTTGGACCGCGGCATCGTTAAGGGTGACAGAGTTGCTATCCTTATGTTCAATTGCCTTGAATGGCTTCCGATTTATTTCGGTATCTTAAAGGCCGGCGCGATCGCCGTTCCCTTCAATTTCAGATATACGGCAAACGAGATCGCTTACTGCGCTGATCTGGCTGATGTCTCTGTCCTTCTTTTCGGACCTGAGTTCATCGACCGTCTCAACACAAATGCTGATGCAATCTCACAGGGACGCCTTCTTATCTATGTAGGTGAAGGCAGCTGCCCTCAGTTTGCAGAATCCTACTGGGACATGGTAGCTGACTACCCGAGCACGGCGCCCGGCATAAAGCTTACTGAAGAAGACTATGCTGCCATCTATTTCTCTTCGGGCACAACAGGATTCCCCAAGGCTATCCTTCACCCGCACAGAAGCCTTACACAGGCTGCCGAGATGGAAGCGGTCCACCACAAGACGACAAAGGACGACTGCTTCCTCTGCATCCCGCCTCTTTATCACACAGGCGCTAAATTCCACTGGATGGGATCTCTCTGGACATGCAGCAAAGCTGTCCTTCTCAAAGGCGCCAAGCCTGAGGTCATCCTTAAGGCTGCTTCTGATGAACAGTGCTCCATCGTATGGCTCCTGGTACCGTGGGCTCAGGACATCCTTGACGCTTTGGACAGCGGCGAGCTCAAGCTCTCTGACTACGACCTCTCCAAGTGGAGGCTCATGCATATCGGTGCGCAGCCCGTACCTCCGTCACTGATCCGCCACTGGAAGGACTACTTCCCTAACCATCAGTACGATACAAACTACGGCTTGTCCGAATCCACCGGCCCCGGCTGCGTTCACCTCGGACTTGAGAATACGCATAAGGTCGGTGCCATTGGCGTTCCCGGTTACCGTTGGGAGTGCAAGATCGTTGACGAAGAAGGCAACATTGTACCTGACGGCGAAGTCGGTGAGCTCTGCGTAAAGGGCCCCGGCGTCATGCTCGAGTACTACCACAATCCTGAAGCTACGGCAGAAACGATCCGCGACGGATGGCTCTTTACGGGCGATATGGCCAGAAAGGACGAAGACGGCTTCTACTTCTTAGTTGACCGTAAGAAGGACGTTATCGTATCCGGCGGTGAGAACATCTACCCCGTTGAGATCGAGAACTTCCTGCAGGAATATCCAAAGGTCAAGGACGTTGCCGTAATAGGTCTTCCCGACAAGAGACTCGGCGAGATCACCGGCGCTATCGTAGAAGCTCTTCCCGGAAGCGGCTGCACAGTAGAAGAACTCGAGAAGTTCTGCACTCAGCTTCCCAGGTACAAGAGACCTAAGAAGATAATCTTGGCTGACGTTCCCAGGAACGCTACAGGTAAGATCGAGAAACCTGTCCTGCGCAAGAGATACGGCGCCGACAGACTCGTTGAACAAGAGAATCAATCCTGATTCAATAATTAATTGAGGGTGGTTTATAAATGTTAGTAAAGATCATTTTTCTCGTAGTCTTCTTTGCCGTCATGATCCTTATCGGCGTCATGACCAGAAAGAAGGCTAACAGTGTCGACGGCTTTGTCCTCGGCGGCAGAACAGCAGGTCCCTGGCTTACGGCTTTCGGCTTCGGAACAAGTTACTTCTCCGCGGTAGTCTTTATCGGCTACGCGGGACAGTTCGGATGGAAATACGGTATCTCATCCACTTGGATAGGTATCGGAAATGCCGTCATTGGCTCACTTCTTGCCTGGATAGTCCTGGGAAGAAGAACAAGGGTCATGACCAAGCACCTGGATTCGAAGACCATGCCTGACTTCTTCGGCAAGAGATTTGACAGCACACCTTTAAGGATAGCTGCTGCCCTTATCTCATTTGTCTTCCTTATCCCCTACACTTCATCCGTTTATAACGGTCTGTCCAGACTGTTCAACATGGCATTCAATATAGACTACAAGATCTGCATCATCGTCATGGCAGCTCTCACATGTGTCTATGTTATCCTCGGCGGTTACATGGCAACTGTCGTAAATGACTTCGTACAGGGCATCATAATGCTCTTCGGCATAACGGCAGTCATAATCTCGGTCATCAAGTCCAACGGCGGATTCATCACTGCTCTTACGACTCTCTCAGAGCAGGTATCCGACAATCCCGTCTCACCCGGAATGCAGGGCGCTTTCGTCTCATTCTTCGGACCTGATCCCCTTAACCTTCTTGGCGTAATCATCCTTACCTCATTAGGCACATGGGGCCTTCCCCAGATGGTCGGCAAGTTCTATGCGATAAAGGACGAGAAGTCCATCAAGGCCGGCACAGTCATCTCAACTGTATTTGCCATCGTAGTAGCAGGCGGATGCTACTTCTTAGGCGGCTTTGCAAGACTCTATAAGGATGCTCCCATCTATGGAGACGACGGCTCAGTCAAGTACGATACCATCATCCCGACAATGCTCGAGAACCTGAATGTCCTTCTCGTAGGTATCGTTATCGTTCTTGTTCTTTCAGCTTCAATGTCAACACTGTCATCACTTGTCCTCACTTCAAGTTCTACAGTAACGCTCGACCTCATCGCTCTTATGAGCGACAAGAAGGAACAGGATAAGAAGAAGATCGAGAAGAGAAATCTCCTTACAATGAGACTTCTGCTCGTATTCTTTATCGTCGTATCAGTACTCCTCGCTCTTAACCCTCCTACGTTCATCGCTCAGCTCATGGGTTATTCATGGGGTGCGCTTGCCGGTTCTTTCCTCGCACCTTTCCTCTATGGTCTCTACTGGAAGAAGACAACAAAGCTCTCAGTCTGGGTATGCTTTGCATCCGGTGTCGGAGTCACAGTATCCAACATGTTCCTGCACTACATTAAGTCACCTATCAATGCAGGTGCTTTCACGATGATCTTGGGACTCGTTCTGATCCCTGTAGTAAGCCTTATCTCGCCTAAGCCTGATAAGGATAAGATCGACGGCATCTTCTCATGCTACGATGAGACAGTCACGGTCGAGAAGCGCTACAGTCTTCCTGAGAACGCAGAAGACGCTAACTGATAAGTTAAGGCCGGCAAATGCCGGCCTTAATTCTTGATGTTTCAAACTACTCCATACTATGCTCCATAATCCACTGCTAATTATGGAACAGATTATGGAGTTCCATAAATCGCTCCATAAATCACTGCCGATTATGGAGCAGTTTATGGAATTAAAAAGGTCACCGCATAAGCAGTGACCTTTAAGTTTGAAATAATAGATCCAGTATCAGATCTCGCTGTCTGATAATGTCTTTACGCCTGCAGCTTCAAGTATGGCAGCTGCCTTGGCATCGTCATCAGTCTTGATGGCGATAGGAGCACCCTCTCCGTCAATGGAAAGACCATATACATACTTGATGTTGATGTTAGCCGCATGGATCATCGCAACGACCTTGGCAAGGCTTCCGACTGCGTCAGGCACCACTACAGCGATGATGTCATTAAGTCTTGCTGTAAAGGAAGCGTCAGTGAGGATCTGCTTCGCTCTCTCAGGTTCTCTTGTAATAGCTCTTAAGACGCCGTAATCCGTCGTATCAGCAATGCTTACGGATAAGATGTCTATACCGCCGTTAGCAAGTGTCTTGAGGACTTCGTCGAGTCTTCCTTCCCTGTTTTCCATAAAGACCGTTAACTGTTTAATAAGCATGGATCACTGCCTCCTTTATTACTGATAGAGCTTACGCTTGTCTATAACGTGCTTGGACTTGCCGTCGAAGTGCTCGAGGCCGTTAGGTTCCACGAGCTTGACCTTGGCATTAAGTCCTATAGCAGTCTTGAGCTTATCGTGAACAGCCTTGGAAAGCTTCTCCAAGCTCTGCATCTCGTCTGTAAATGCGCTCTCTGCAACTTCGACCTGAACCTCTAAAGTATCGCTGTTGCCTACGCGGTCAACGACGAGCATGTAGTGGGGCGTTGTGCCGTCGATCGTAAGAAGAGCTGCCTCGACCTGGGACGGGAATACATTAACGCCCTTGATGATGAGCATGTCATCGGATCTGCCCCTGAAGCGCTGGATACGTGCCATCGTACGTCCGCACTCGCACTTGTCGTACTCGATTGAAGTAAGATCCTTGGTCCTGTAACGGATAAGAGGCATGCCTTCCTTGGTGAGGTTTGTGATAACGAGCTCACCGTCAGAACCCTTGGGGAGCTGCTTCTGCGTAGCAGGATCGATGATCTCGGGCAGGAAGTGATCCTCCCAGATATGAAGACCCTTGTGGTATTCGCAGTCGCACGCAACACCCGGACCCATCATCTCGGTAAGACCGTAGATGTCATATGCCTTGATGTGGAGCCTTGCTTCCATCTGATCGCGCATCTCGTTTGTCCAGGGCTCAGCGCCGCAGATAGCGCTCTTGAGCTTGATCTTATCTACCAGTCCTGCCTTCTCGAGATCCTCTGCAACATGAAGGAGATAAGAAGGAGTGCAGGCGATCGATGTAACATCACAGTCGATCATCATGTCGATGAGCTTCTGAGTATTGCCTGTAGACATAGGGAGGACCAGAGCGCCTAAGTACTCAGCGCCGTAGTGTGCACCGAGGCCGCCCGTAAAGAGACCGTAGCCGTATCCGACCTGGATTATATCGTCTCTTGTAATGCCTGCCATTGAAAGGCATCTCGCTACGCACTCAGCCCAGATATCTATGTCGCGTCTTGTGTACACAGCTATCTTGGGTTTGCCCGTCGTACCGGAAGATGCGTGCACGCGCACCATCTCTGATCTGGGTACTGCCGCAAGGCCAAAAGGATATGTATCCCTTAAGTCTGCATATGTTGTGTAAGGAAGCTTATCAAGATCCTCTATCCCCTTAATGTCACCGGGTTCGAGACCTATCTCCTGCATCTTCTTGCGGTAGTATTCGACGTTATGGTAAACGCGGTTTACTACCTTAACGAGCCTTGCGCTCTGAAGCGCTTCGATCTCGTCTCTGGACATACATTCTTTTGCTTCATTCCAGATCATTAACCGATCCTCCTTTATTTTCTGATTGTTGTTTTAAACCCATTAACTATGACAAGCGCTAGCTCTTTGCCGTCCTTGTCAAAGCATTTTACCTCGTAAAGACATATAGACCTGCCGTCCTTTACGATGTCTGCCCTGCATGTTACCTTTCCGCCGGGCCACGATCTTAAGAAATTCATGGATACGGCCTGCGTCACAGCAACTGTGTCTGAAGGCTGAATGCTGTTTTCTGCGACCGCAAAGGCAAAATCCGCCATCGTGTAATAGACCGCTCCCATGAGACCGCCGACGGCATTAAGATGCCTTCCGTCCGGTTCGAGCGATACTACGCTGTGTCCCTTCTCTACACTTTCAATGACGATGCCCGTCGCTTCTGTCGCGTACTTGTCGCCCTTAAAGAACTCTCTTACTTCATTGATGTCGGGCGTCATGCATTAACTCCGAGTTCGAATGCCTTCTTGTTCATCTCAAGGAACTTGGGCGGCACAGTTGTCTCGATGACCTTGTCCCACTCTTCCCTGCTGATGTCAGTAATGTATTTCGAGAATCTTCCCATAAGGACGATATTGGAAGCCTTGGAAGATCCTGCCTGCTCGGCAAGAGAAAGCGCATCTATGGCATCTACCTTGGCGCCTGCTTCTTCCATCTTCTCGATAAGACCTGTAGGATACTCTGCCGTGCCTGCGATAACGGGCATCGGGTCGATCTGCTGCGAGCTCGTTACGATCTGTCCGCCGGGCTTTAAGAACTCAACATATCTTGCAGCTTCGAGAAGCTCGAAAGAGATGATGTAGTCAGCGCCTCCCTTGTCGATTATGGGGGAATTGACCTTGTCTCCGAACCTGACGTAAGTTACGACCGATCCGCCTCTCTGGCTCATGCCGTGGACTTCAGAGACCTTTACATCGTATCCCTTGTCCATTGCTGCCTTACCTAATATCTTGCTGGCGAGAAGCGACCCCTGTCCGCCTACGCCTACTATCATTACACTTGTTACCATTTGATCGTCTCTCCTTCCATCGTCTCGAAAGCACCGAACTTGCAAAGCTCGCTGCACACCTTACAGCCGAAGCACTGTGTGGCATCGACCTTAGCATGTCCGTCCTTAAAGGAGATAGCGGGGCAGCCGAGCTTCATGCAGGCCTTGCATGACTTGCACCTATCAGGGTTGACCTTGATGGCCGGCTGACGCTTAACGTTCTTAAGAAGAGCGCAGGGTCTTCTTGAGATGATGACAGAAGGCTCCTCTGCCTGGAGTTCTTCCTTGACGGCCTGCTCTGCCTCGGCGAGGTTATAAGGATCTACTACCCTTACCCTGTTAATGCCCATGGAGCGGACGAGCGCTTCAAGATCGATCTTGCCTGCCGGGTCGCCTCTTAAGTTAAAGCCTGTTGTAGGATTCTGCTGATGGCCTGTCATGCCCGTTATAGAGTTGTCGAGGATGATGACCGTTGAATTCGTCTGGTTGTATGCGATATTGGCAAGTCCTGTCATGCCTGAGTGCATGAATGTGGAATCGCCGATGACTGCAACCGTGTTCTTCTCAGAAGAAGCGCCTAAAGCCTTGTTAAAGCCATGCAGAGAGCTTATGGATGCACCCATGCACTCTGTGGTATCGATAGCGCAGAGAGGAGGCGTAGCGCCTAATGTGTAGCATCCGATGTCGCCAAGCACTGTGATCTTGTTCTTGGATAATACATAGAACATGCCTCTGTGAGGGCAGCCTGCACACATTGCCGGAGGTCTTCCGGGAAGACCTGCTATACCCTTGCAGGAAGGAGCTTCAGGTTCGCCCAGAGCCTTTGCTATAAGGCCCTGTGAGAACTCATCGATCAAGGGAAGGATATCCTTGCCCGTAACCTCAAGGCCTAATGCCTTGCAGTGGTTCTCGATGATGGGATCGAGCTCTTCTACGACTGCGAGCTTATCAACGGAAGCTGCGAAGTCCTTTATCTTCTTAACAGGGAGCGGATTGATAAGTCCGATCTTAAGTACAGGGTACTTATCGCCGAACACTTCCTTGACATACTGATATGAAGTCGAGGATGTGATAATGCCCATGGACTTGTCAGAGCCGTCTTCTATGCGGTTAATGGGAGAAGTCTCAGCAAACTCTATGAGCTTTAATGTGCGCTCTTCAACAATGGGGTGACGCTTCTTGGCGTTGGCAGGCACCATGACATACTTGCCGGCATCCTTAACGTATTCCTTGACGGGAACTTCAGTTCTCTCGCCGAGTTCTACGACAGACTGTGAGTGAGCGACTCTCGTGCACATCTTGAAGAGTACGGGAACGTCGAACTGCTCAGACATATCATATGCAAGCTTTATGAAATCCTTTGCCTCCTGTGAGTCTGAGGGCTCGAGCATCGGCATCTTGGCAGCTATGGCATAGTGTCTTGAATCCTGCTCGTTCTGTGAGGAATGCATTCCCGGATCGTCAGCTACCAGGATAACCATACCGGCGTTTACGCCTGTATAGCTGATGGTAAAAAGCGGATCTGCTGCAACGTTAAGTCCCACGTGCTTCATCGCGCAGTAAGATCTCTTGCCTGCTCTGGATGCACCGTATGCAGTCTCCATTGCAACCTTCTCATTAGGTGCCCACTCGCAGTAGATCTCTTCGAACTTGGCAGCCTCTTCGGTCGTCTCCGTACTCGGAGTTCCCGGATAAGAGCTTGCAACACAGACACCTGCCTCATAAAGCCCTCTTGCGACAGCTTTGTTTCCCAGCATTAGTTCCTTCATTGTAAAATCTCCTGAATCATTCAAAATAACCTTGCTTATGATACTACAAAACAAGCTCTAAATACAGTATTAATAAAAAGGCGAGGGATCAGTTTACAGCTTGATTATCTTGTTCTTTCCGGTCGTCTTGGCCGCATAGAGAGCCTTATCTACACGTGAGCAGACTGCATCCGCGCTCTCGCCTTCTAATGCGTTAGTGATACCGATGCTGACAGTCTGCGGACCGGCCTTCTCGAAAAGCTCTTCAGAAAAGCCCGTCCTGAGCTTCTCTGCAATACTGTAAACATATTCATAATCCGTATCCTTAAAGAGCATCATGAACTCTTCCCCGCCCCATCTGCCGGAATCGATGCTTTCACTGTGGAATATCTGAAGGATCAGTCTTGATAAAGCTCTGATTACGTTATCGCCTTCATCATGTCCGTACGTGTCATTGACCTTCTTGAAGTTGTCTATGTCTATCATTACAAGGAAGATGCCCGAGCTGTCACAGGTATTCATCTTATCAATGATCCTGCGCTGGATCTCGGTACGGTTAAACAGACCTGTAAGACCGTCAGTTATGGCCATAAGCGCAAGCCTGTCAGTAGACTGGACAAGTTCTTCCGTCGTGGCATTGATAAATGTCGCGAGACGGTTGATCATCGATATCTTGCCTGAAAGCTGCTCCTCCTGGTGTTCGATGGCAGGAAGATCACGCTTCGGGCCTTCGCGCATGGCAGCTATGACAAGTGTTACGTTATGCTGGTTTACGAAACGGCCCGTTCTTAAGAATTCACCTGAAGTATAGAATCCCGATGTCGGAGCGATACTCTGAAACTGCAGTGTTTCCTTGCCGACTTCATCATTGCCCCAGTATGTTCTCCTGGCAGCGCATGAGTATACACATATGGCCTCAGGAGCAAAATCGTAGATCTCAAGGCTCTTCTCCCTGATCGAATTGAGTATGGTCCACGGATCGCCGTATGCGATCTTGGCCTTTACGTTCATATCGATGTCGGCAGTCATGGTCAGGGAACCGTCAGGATTGCCCGATATGGGCGCCCTTAGGATATCTATCCCGTGGTGCTCATAGAGGAACGGGAATTCCAACGTGTTATAGAAAAAACTCTCATCGTTATGTATGTGCAGATAATGATAGTAGATGTCAAAAGCAGGCTTGTTGTTGAGCAGCCTTAAGATATCACCTTCGGAAGATGTCACTTCGAGCTCTCTTCCCAGAGGCTTCCAGCCTGTGACATATGTGGCGCTCACATTGAAATCCTCGCCGCCCAGCAACACGAAGACGACTCCGTGCTCCATATATCCGCCTTCCTTGGAATATACGAAAGCTTTGTCTTCATTGATGTCCACACTGAATGCGCCGCCTCCGAAGACCATGATGTCAGGTCTTATGTCGCTCAGGCGGTCACAGAAGCCCGTCATCGACATGCCGCGGATCGTGAGCATCATGCTGACAGCCTTGACCCACCGGCATTCGTCTGTCACATCCTTAAGATAATCAGCAACTTCAAACTGAGTCTCGGAAGTGAGTTCTTTGGCAAGGACCTTAATGCTTGTTGACTGGTACTCGAAAACAGTGCACACGACCACTATGGTGCCAGGGCAGAAATCACCGTTCATTATGCAGCCGTTAGATGAGCAGCCTACATAGTAACTGTCAGGCATCTCCTCTTCTATTATCCTGCAGACTGCCTCAAAAGGCTCTCTGTCCAGCATCTCGGTATAGATCTGGAACAATACGTTTGAAACAATATTAGAGCCAAGCCACTGCTTAAATTTGAACAGTTCCCTCCGGAATCCGTTCCCGTCTTCGACTTTAAACTGAAACTGTCTCATAGATCAACCTTGCCTCGCGTGCGCATTAATATAATGCTATGTTATCACGCGCAACAAAGATAAATGAGGTTTGCTGACAGAGTTTTATAAATCTATTCTTTTTGTTAACTTCTCCGTAACATTACAAAAAAGAAAACTGTCATTCAAGACCGTCAGGATTCTCGTTTACGATCTTTTTCTTCTGCGGTTTCTTGTATGCAGGAGCAAAGTAATAATCAGACTTGGACTGCTTTATAACAGTGATGAACAGTGTGATGTATGTTCCTATGATGACTAATATCAGCAGGAGGAACATTGCCAGTATCTCAACCATGAACACATCCTTCTGGCTGCCCTTAGCATGATCATATAACGTATAAAGAGGAGTCATTGAGAAGCACAATGTATCGTAGAGTCCGTGGATAAGAGCAGGTATAAGGACTGCAAGGAAGAGATTCAAGTTCTTCTTTTTCTTGAGTCCGAAGTTGTCTGCTATCTTTGCCCTGCTGTAGAAAACGCCCATGATAACGCCGTACATAAAGTGTCCCGGGAAACAGCAGACAGCTCTCATTATGGCTGTAACAAGAGCTCCGTTTGCGGTAAGGACATACATGATGTTCTCGATGAAAGCAAACGTCAGAGCAGATGTGGTGCAGTAAACGATACCGTCAAACTTACAGTTGAATTCGCGGCTTCTCCATGTCGGGATCTTGGCGCCCAGGAGCTTGAAGATCTCTTCTGCAGGACCTATTATGAGGAAGCAGTAAAGTGCAACGAATATGATGTTATTCATATCTCCGCCCGTTGTAAACGAGAGTGCGCTCTGCAAAAGGCCCTCAGCGATAATGGTGGCAATAAGGAACGGTATCTCCATCAGCATGATAGACACTAACAGTCCCGGAGATTCCTTCTCCTTCTTATCGAGCTTTCTTGTCATGGTAAACAGGACTATTGCTGGAACCGTAGCCAAAACAAATATGATTATCGCTATTCCCATATCTCATATCTCCCTACATGAATATTATTAAATGCACGTTAAGAGGATATTCTGTTCTTTTAGATATGTCAAATAATCATTACAAGCGTTTCAGGTTCATCTGACAATGGTATAGAATAAAGGCAGCACAGCAAAAGGAGGCAAAGGCATGAACGAATACATGAAGATCGCAAAAGAGCTTTCCGAAGATAACCTGAAGACCAAAGAAGGCGGTCCCTTCGGTGCCTGCATCGTAAAGGACGGGCTCATCATCGGCATGGGCAAGAACATGGTCCTTAAGAGCAACGATCCCACCGCGCATGCCGAGATCTCTGCAATAAGGGATGCCTGCAATAACATCGGCTCATATGATCTTACAGGCTGCGAACTCTACACCTCGTGCTATCCCTGCCCCATGTGCCTGTCTGCCGCGATATGGGCCAACATCAAAAAAGTCTATTTCGGCAATACCAAAGAAGATGCTGCCGCAATAGGATTCAGAGACGATTATATCTATGACTTCATCAAGGGTAATAACAAAGATGACGTTCTCGATCTGACCCCTATGGACCGCGATGAGACGATAAGAGCATTTGAAGCTTTCGCCGGTGATGAGAACAAAACGATCTACTGATCTTTATACTTCCCTTATCTTCTCGAGCCGGATGATATGTTCCTCATCCGGTTCTTTTATGCCGTTCTTATAGTCATAGCCGAGCTTTCTGTAGAAAGGCACACCCGTGATGGAGGCAGGTATCTCTATCCTTTTTGCGCGAAGGAAGAACTCATCCTTTTCGAGCGTTAAGACAACAGATCTTCCTATGCCCCTTCCCTGATATTCAGGGTCAACGAATATGGTAAAAAGAGAGCTCTCATCCTCCCTGCCCCAGAAAGGTCCTATCGCTCCGCAGGCTATTATTCTGCCGTCTTCTTCCGCCACATAAAAATGCGTCCATGAAGCCCTCTCAAGCACATGTTCAGGAGTTTCCGTCTTATCCAATAATTCTATTACCTCAGGCGGGTAATCCCTGCTGTTAGAGATCTTGACCGTCTTTCTGATAAGATCAGATACTGCCGCGGCATCGCTTTGGGCAAATCTTCTTATGTCCATAGATAACTCCTTTAACCAAACCTTAATGCTATGGCAATAAGGCTCAAGAGTCCGAAGAATCCGAGAGACAATACTCCGAGTACTAAAGACAGTATCCCCAATGCCTTGCTTGCCTTCTTTATGATAAACAGACCGCCGCACACTATAGAGGTCACGCTGAAGATGGGAAACACAAATACGGCAGCCATAGCAAGAAGCGAAGGAAAGTCGTACAGGAAAGAATTCCTGCTCATAAAATCCGCATACTCAAATACGCCTTCACGGATCTGACTGCTCATTCTCACAAACGCTACCGCCCACATACCGATGGGGAGAAGCGCCATGACAAGTCCCGGGATGGCAGATATCAGCATCGCTATTCCCGCGCCTTCAGCCTTGCCGCTCTTGCGGGAGCTTTTCCACATCAGAAAAGCAAGTACGGCATATATAAGAAAAGCCGCTGTCATCTGGACACTGCCCGTAAGGATAGAACTTGTAAATCTTAACGCGTTATCCATCTGCCCTCCTGCGCCTTAAAAGGCTTATTCCCAATATGAACACCGCTGTTCCCATTAAGATGAAAAATCCCCAGATAAGGTTCCAGTAAGGAGATCGGGTATCAAACATCTTATCAAGGAGCACTTGCCAAAAGCCAAGACCAGTTGCTATAGCAAAAAGATCGAAAAGAAGATATCCTCCGCCACAGAGATAAATCCATCTCCACCAGTAGTTTTGCCCTCTCTGCCTGATGAATGTGACGATGCCGAGCAAACACAAAGACGCCAGGACTCCCATTATGGAAAAGTACGGCCACCCCTTGTTTTCCATTATACCTGTCCAGAAAGACGCATAACCTTGCCTGTCAAAAAGACCCCATATCCTGTGGATATGAAATAGTCCAAAGACTATAAAGAACCATGGTTCCCAGGCAAAGATCTTTCTCATGTTTAAGATTATACCCCAAAGATCATCAGCAGGCACTTGACAACTATATCGGGAGACGATATACTCGAGCTACGATATATCGGTAGCCGATATAGAAGGAGGATAGATAACATGCCACAGACAGCATTGACAGAAGCAGTCTTCTACATAATGCTCTCGCTTCAGAAGCCGCTTCACGGATACGGAATAATCCAGAATGTTGAGAAGCTTTCAAACGGCCGCGTAAAGCTCGCCGCAGGCACGCTTTACGGTGCGCTTAATTCACTCGTGGACAAAGGATGGATAGATGCCCTGCCGGAAAACCCTGAGAGCCGCAAAAAAGAATACGTTATAACAAACAGCGGCAAGACAGTCCTCAAGGAAGAACTGTCAAGACTCTCAGAGCTTGTAGATAACGGCAACAGGTTATTGGGAGGAAACTGATATGCTGAGATCATTTTACAAAGTGTTCTTTATCTGGCAGCTTGAGAAAGAGCAGGCCTGGATCAATGAGATGGCACAGCACGGATACTCTCTTAAGCATGCAGGCAGGCTCAGATTTGATTTCGAAGAAACAGAACCCGACAGATACATCTACAAATCCATTTTCCTTAAAGGTTCATCAGGCAGTGATGACAACATAAAGTACTTTAAGTTCCTGGAAGAAATGGGAATAAATGTCGTCTGCTATCTTAACTACCCCGGAACATGCTGGGTATATACAAGAGCGCTTAAGGAAGACTATCCTGACGGGATAGAACTATATTCCGACATTGACTCCAAGATCAACTATCAGAAAGTCATGGCAGGATATCTGGTCTTCCTGATCATCTTTACACTGCTGGCCGGCCTTCTTAATCTCTCTGTCGTGATAATTGCAGCTAAAGCTCAGGGCAGGTTCATGACTCTGAACATAATATGCACAGTCATATGTTTTTCTCTGTGCATCGCATCATTCATAGCTGCGGTCAAGGCTTACGCAAACATCAAAAAGCTTAAAAAAGAACGTCAGCTTCACGAATAACAAACAAAAAACAATTCTACAAATTTTAGGAGGATTTACTTATGGAAAAGATAAGTGAACAGGGCAGACTGCGCCCTTGGATGGGTATTGCTCTGTTTGGAGCAGTGCTGGCATTCCTGATATTTGTCGCATCTCCGCTTCAGATCAAGCTTGGAATACCCGGACTTATAATCACAGAAATTGGTCTTCTGATAATCGCGATCGTCTTCTGTCTGATACGCAAGGTCAAGATAAGAGAAGTATTCCCTGTAAAGAAGATAAAGGTATCTGAGTTCATAGGATGCATCCTCATCGTCATAGGCTCCTTCCCTGTCTCGGTGCTCCTTTTGTGCTTCACTGCAATGGTCCTGCCCTCAAGCGTTGCTGAGATCACCCCCCTTACGGATTTCATCTACGGCAATCTCAACTATCCTCTCGCAGTTCTGATAGTCGCTCTGATGCCTGCTGTTTGCGAAGAGGCGATCAACAGAGGAGCAATCTTGAGCAATTTCAGGAGCCTTAAGCATGACTGGGTCATAGTACTCATCATGGGATTGTTCTTCGGATTATTCCATGTGACAGTCCTGCGTTTCCTGCCAACGATGTTCATCGGAATGCTGTTCAGCTTTGTCCTGGTAAAGAAGAACAATATCCTTCTAGCGATGCTGATGCACTTTACGAACAATCTTATATCCATATCAATGACATACCTGTCCGGGCAGAACGAAGCCACGATGGCTGCAGCTTCTAATGCTGACTATTCCGCTGTCTTCGGCATCTACCTGATATTAGGATTCTTATGCCCTGTCATCATCACGCTCGGCGTCATGCTCGTAGACCCCAAAGGACACAAAAAGATAAGATTCCTTTATGCAGGCATCTTATCAGCCGTAATGCTCATATCGGGCATTGCCTTCACTGCTGTCAAGTTTTCTCACAGCATGATCCTTAACACTACCTTCAGTTATGTGGTAACAGAAGATGACAAGGAATGTTCCATGATAGATTTTGATGTGGAAGAAAGCCGAAGCGCTACAGTGGCAGCAACGCTCATAAATGCTGAAGGCAGCTATACGATAAGGATTGACGGTGATTCCGGGAGCAATATAATCAATGCCGAATTCCCTGAAGATGCGGTCCGCATGGTCACATATAATGTCGATCTTGAGCCTGATCATTACACCGTTACCATTATCCCGGGCGATGATGCCATTAACGAGCATCCTGAGTTCCAGATAATGATCAGATGACATCAGGACTGCTGATAATACAATTAAAGGCTCAGGGGATTAAACCCGGAGCCTTTAATAATGGTTGCAGTTTTGTTCACAAAATAACGATTTCCGCACCCAAATCGTGAATACTATCCGTTTATTCACGATCTGTTGACGAAATCTGCATTTTCGTCAACAAAAACGTGAACAGCCCTTGGCTATCAATTAAAGATGTAATCCGGATTATTGATGGTTACCAGGATCTCATAGTATCCGAGTGACGGATCATCATCCGTATGATCGTCAAGGTAGATGCTTAAGGATGTGTCGTAGATGCTGTTCTCACCATACTGCAGCCAGTGATGATATCTGTTAAGGTTCTCATCGTACGTGTCATTTGCTTCGCCTGCAAGACCGTAAGCACCGTCGCAGTAAGTGACTATGTCGTTATAGAGCTCTACTGCCCTGTCTTCATCGTAGATATGGAAGTCGATATTGCCCGATGTGTAGTTCTGGTTATTCTGCCACTCGAGGATCGTATAGTCGGTAATTACAGGATTCTGAATGTCTCCTGAGGAATCGATCTCGTAACCGTTATAAGTGATCTCTAAGACGATGTCCCTGCCGTCGACTAAGACGGAATCCTCGCCGTCCGTACTCGCATAATCGTATGCAAATTCAATATCATATCTGCCCCATAAGGTCGATGCGAGGATGTTCTGTCCCGTTGCATCTATCAGTCTGCTCTTGGCATCTTCAAAGGTATCGCCAACTATCGGGAACGAATAATACATTGCATCGATGGCTGCATGTATAGAAGCCTTATCTGATGTGTCTATGAGCCAGATCAGATCATCTGTGTTCTCAGTCGTCTCTGCCGTATCTTCAGCAGGCTTAAGATCAGACTCCTCTGAACCCTCACCGTCATCAGACTCGATCGTTAATGATTCCTCGGTGTCATCGTCGTCGTCATCTGAGTGCCTCCTCTTGCTGTCCTTTGAACAAGCGATCGCAGAAAAAGCAATTGCCGAGCACAATACAAGCGCTAAAACTTTCTTCATCTTCATACTTTATCTTTCCCCCTTCGTAATAAGATGAGTCCATTTTATCAGATTTCTTTTATCTTTCTCCACTTAAGTGAAAGAGCACTGATAAGGCATCCTCCGTAAGACATGTCAGGCTGCTCCATATAGTCATCTGCCCAGAACACGCCGTCTTCGGAGACGATCAGAGAAGCAGACAATATATCGTTCATGTAGCTCTCACCTGCAGGTACGATCTTAAGGCATGTGACACCTTCAAAACACAATTCCGCTATGCCGAACCACCCTGAATTATCGAATACGCATGTCGCCTTCTTAGTGCCGTCTCTTGATTCTTCATATGTGACCTTAACAAGAAGAGAATCGTGAAACCCGGCGAAAAGGTTCATGAATTCCTTTGCTTCATCAGGAGTGCTGATATAATGCCACTCACCCGCATCAGGAAGGTCTCTTAGAGCTATATCATACTTATCCGCAGGAACTGACCTTGCAGACATCATGTCGCAGATAAAAGCATGATTCCCGCAGACATCAGGATATCCGTTAAGTACGTTTACGTCCGGCATATCAAGACCGTGCTCACTGCAGTATGCTTTCAGCTTCAGGAGCTTAGCCTTGCCGTATTCCTCAAATCCGTTGGTATCAGATTGTATGGTAAAGATCCTGACGTTCCTCTTGTCATCTTTGATCTTATCCATGTAGTCCACAAGTTCGAAAGTCTTCTTCCATTTGTTGTAGACGATATACTTCGAATACCAGCCGGAATTGACCGTGGCATACACCATGGACGGGAATATCGTGTTGTCTATATTGCTTACCGCTCTGACGTACATACAAGCTCACCCTTTCATGAGAAACAGTTAAACTACCTGATTATAGCATGCCTTATTCTGCCAGAGCCTTTAACGCAGGAACTTCTTTTCTTTTGCGGGACAATACAAAGCAAACGCCCAGAGAAACTGCCAGGACGGCTGCCGTTACCGCGCTTGCTTCTATGCCGTAGACTCCGCCGTTCATTATGTTGCTTCCTGCTGAACGGATATCGAAGACAGCAGATGTAAGTGTGTCATTGCCGCTAAGGTTAAGTCCTAAGATATTGAACAGTATGAAATTCCAGATCGAGTGAAGTCCGCAGGCAACCCAGAGGTTCTTAAAGCGGAGCGTAACATAAGAGAAGATGAGTGATATCAGGATCAGGTCTATGACTGCAAAAACGGCGATCGCACCCTCTGCTTCGGACATATTTGAAAGATGAGGTATCACAAACAGGGCCGTGCTGATCATCACTGCAAAAGGGACGGGGAGCCTTTCCTTGAGAAGGTTAAGAGCAATGCCTCTGCAGAGTATTTCTTCCATAGCGCCCTGGCAGATGAAACCGCCCAGCATAAGAATAATGTATGTGGTGTTGATCTTTTCGAATACGCCGTTATAAGTAAGTGAGCCTGTAAGCATGACCGCGCTGACTGAAACTGCTGTAAGGACTATGCCGGCTGACACCCCAATAAGATAAGTCCCTGCCTTTTTGGTGAAACCGAGCTGTGAGAGAGTCTTCTTCTGGAACAGTTTCCAGTAAAGCAGCATTACTCCGATAAGGAGTATATAGCCGTAATACATTACCAGCGTCATCGTGTCAGGATCGAACATCTCACCATTAAGAGGGTTCCTGCCTGTGGCAAAGAGAACTCCCATGACAACGCCCTCACCTGCCAGTTCCGCTGCCAGTTTTATAAACCAGAATATCAGGACGACCTTGACGACATAGAGCATCACGGGCATGTCAGTCCTGTTATTTAAAGGGCTTATGTTCTTTATAAACTGTTTGATCTTACTCATGTTTTCCTCCTAAATGGGCGCATTGATACTTAAGTCGGGCCTCACCTGACAATCTTGAGATCAGATATTGCTTTGTTATTGGTTTTTTAACCCGGGAAGCCGTTGATCAGGAAATAGATCAGCATCGAGACAAAATCGATCGCCAGAAGAGCACCGAGACCTATAAGGACCCATTTAAGGATGCTCTTGGCGCGTTTGCTGTTCTTCTCTGTAAGCAGCTTGGAGTCGACCACATCCGCCATCGTCTTATGGTCATTACTCTCTGCGGGTTCTATGCCTCTTAACAGATAATCTGTTGTTACATCGAAGATCTCGCTTAAGATTATCACCTTGTCAAGATCAGGGGTCGACTGTTCACTCTCCCACTTGGATACTGCCTGGCGGGAAACCCCTGCCGCATCTGCCAGTTCTTCCTGGCTCATTCCCTTTGACTTTCTCAGGGACTGGATCCTGTCAGCTATCGTCATTCGTATCACCTCCACGGTTTGATGGCTTAAGAGTAGCAGGAACCTGCTTTACATAACCACCAACCGCACCTTGAACTTTGTCAACCAACGGTTGCAATGCAGTGTTTTCAGGCATTTTGCCCGAAAGATCATTGATCTTTCTTTTTGTTTCTCTCTTCCCTTTTCTTCCGTCTCTGCTCCCTGTTTTTCTCCTGGGAGGGGAAGAGTTCCACCGCCGCATCAGTCAATTCTTCGGGCCAGACAAATGTGCTCTCAGGAAGACCGGTCCAGGGGCACAGGTCTTTGTAATCGTCATCAAGGACGACAGTATATGGCGGTCCGCAGCGGTCATCTATATCCATATAGAGCATCCTGCCTTTATCGTGGATCAGGCGGTATTTGTCTTCATCAGGTATCTTATCAGACTTAAGCTCTTCAAACACATCCTTACCGATCTCGAAAAGCTTTATGGCACCGGGCACGCTTGTCTTTGCCGTATAAAGACCCCTCTCTTTTTCAAAACAGGCCTTCCAGTCTGACCCTTTGATCAGCTCCATATGCTTGCCGCCATCATCAAGCCCCGGGATCTTAAGCTTGCCCAGTATCCTGATGCACGCCTCTATATGCATTATCCAGTGTCTCGAAAAGGGCATCTGTATAAGCCCTCTTACATCCTTGCCGCACCAGTAATCGATAAGCCATATGGCATCTTCATCAGGGCTTACGACGCCGAGACTTTCAAGTTGTGCCCTGCGCTCATCAGAGACCTTAGTCTTCATATCATCAAATGACAGCCCCGTCAGTATCTCTTCAGTCTTCAGTTTTACTTCGTGAATATAATTATAGAGTTCATCGATATCAAGCTGCCTGGAGAAATCAGCGATCTGTTCCTTTTTAAGCTCATTTGCCGTAGTAATAAGAGGTGATCCGGTCCTCTTCTGATAACCGCCTGTAAAGAGCACCTGTTCATCACCCTTGATCAGAGTATGTGCGACTATGTCTTCGATCCTGAATATATGCCAGAGCGAATAAGCGATGGTCTTGCTGTGATAACCCTTAGCATTAATATATGGGATCGCGCAATAGTCATCTGCTGTAAGGTGACCCTTCCAGGAATCGATGGTATCCATCAGGCCGCTTCTCAGGTCTATAAGAGTACTTATGCCCTGATCAAAAGTATCTCTTTTCCTAAGTTCAGTCTGAAGTGTCTTATTCTTTTCTGACCAATCCTTGTTCATTTGGTTAACCCCTTCTGAGTTTTAAAAAGTCAAAGGCATAAAGAACATGTACGGCATGGTGACGAGAGCCATGAGAAGCGCGACTTTCTGCCTGGTCTTCTGATCGAGTTCCGTTTTCCGAAGGGCGATCTTGATATTAAAAACATATATCAGTACGCCTGCTATAAGGACGGATACAAGAGTCAGGAGGAACGGGATCACGCCGCTAAATGCATTGCCAATGATCCCTGTTTTGAATCTTCCTGCAGCAAACTCACACCCCATAAGGAAAAAGGAAGCGATAAGATCTGCAATGTATCCGAATATCCAGCTCAAAAGGATCGATCTTCTCCAGTTAAGCCACACCTTCTCCTTGCCAAAGATCTTAAAACCAATCAGGAGCACTATGCTGTCAACAACAAAGTTGAAAGGAAGTGATATCAGCCATGCTGTCGGAAAGATATACAGCATCACGGGGTGAAAACCCATGTTAAACAGTTTCTCGTTATCTCTGCCGCAGCTGTTGTATTTGGAAATGCGTTTCATATAACCTCCATGCTGATCAGGTGATCTGGTCCATGCCGTAGATATATCTGAACTCCAGAAGATCTGAAGAATCCTTCTCCTGACCTTCAAGTTCTTCTTTCAGCTGATTATCCTTATCGATTATGAAGTATATGATCTTGCATCCGTATTCTTTTGCCTTGGGCATAAAGAACTCTGCAACCCATTTGGTATCAAGCGGATTATCTTCAAATCCATCCCTGGTATCTGCCGCATAATTACAGCCTGGATGACTTCTTATCACCTCCAGCGCGTATAGAAGCGGCGTCCTGTATTGATCAAGTTCACAATACTTTTTCCAGTGCACCAGGACAACATTCTTATCTTCCACGTAAAAAACATCACAATGCTTGGAAAGATAAACGGCATCAGCAGTCTTCTCGCAAGTATCTTTAAGGATCTCTTCCCTCAGCTCCGTAAGCCATTCCGAGAATCTGACGCTGTCAAACGCATAATGCTTGTTCAGTTCAAATTCGTTCTCTGACCAGGTGTACAGCGGCGACTCATTATGCTGGATCAATGCCTCAAGCTTATCCAGGGCTTTATAGATCCTGGCTTCTTTGGTTTCCTGCGCGTTCATTTCAGCAAAAAGACTCTTAAGATCAGAAGAGACCTCTTCCGGAAGCGAACTTATCCACTGCTCCAACAGATCATCTTCAAGGCTTCTGTCAGCATCGGTCTTACTGAACGTGGGGACATCACCTGTAAAGCATTCTCCCAGATCATGTATAAGGCACATATCAGTTACCTTGTCCATATCAACATCAGGGAACTCATGCTTTAACAATCGTGCCATAAGGGATACGCGCCAGCTGTGCTCCGCCACGCTTTCAGTTCTTCCGTTGGAAGTGGTGCAGTGACGAGGCGTATCCTTAAGTTTCTCTGCAGTGTGCAGTATATTCAGGTATTCTCTTGCGTTCATAGTTAACCCTTTACTCAAATAAACCTTCACCTTTTTCAATTATACTCCACGGCAATTCAGTTTTTTGATTTAAAATCAAAGCATAAAGCCATCGGAGGTCACGGATATGCAGGTTCAAGATCCACAATTCAAGTTCCGAAAAATGCTTGCAGGCACATGGAAGAGCAGTGATGCATCATGCACCGCCGTACTGGATATACATTCCAGTCTTGAGATCAGCTTCGCCAATGCCAAACTCAGCTGCAGCTATGGCGTAGTTGAGACAGGCCCTGCGTTTGAATCTAACAGCATGATGGGTTTTGCGTTCTTAAACTACAAGCGGCACCCCGGCGAAGAACTCAAGATACAGATGAATAACACTGATCTGTCTGACGGAAGCAGCACTCTTTATACCGTAAGCTGCCTTTGGTACGGAGAAGAAAAACTCAATCTCGAACTGACCGCGCCTAACGGACAGATAACAGATCTTGTCCTTATACGGGAGGTCACTGAAGCATCAGGTTATGTCTGTGAGTGCGGATATGCGGGACCTTTTGGCAAATTCTGTCCCAACTGCGGCAAAGCAGTCGAAAAAGAATACACATGCCAATGCGGATACAGGAGCAAGGGCGCGAAGTTCTGTCCTAACTGCGGACATCCCATAGAACAGACCGCATCAGATCCCGAACAGGAAAAAGAAACGGCATCTAAACCCGAGGTTCCCGAGCCTGAAGAAAAACTCGGCTGGAAATGCCCGCAATGCGGAGCTTTAGATCAGATAGACAAATGCCTTACATGCGGCGCTAAGATCGAACCTGTCATGCTCTTGGGCATATCGTCTTACATGTCCACTAACCCACCGGTCAATACCTATACCAATGTATATGAATACTCCGATACCCAGCTCCTGCTCGACTGCAACGGCAAAAGGCGCCTGATATCTGCTGACGTGATAGAGCCTGCCATGGAGATCATCAGGAAGAACAAGCTCGATGATCCGGACTTTAAAGATCCTTCTGCAATGGGCATAATGGGAGGCTCCGTTTGCATCGGATTCAAGATCGGAGACAGATTCATGAAAGCATCAATGCAGGAAAAGGGTTTTGCAGTTACCAACGCACAAAACGAACTGATGGGACTGTTTAATAAAGCATAAGAAAAAGGCCCTGGGCCCTCCGCTATGCAGCAGTGGGTCGGACCTTCTCTTGACATAATGATATCACAACTCTACCAAGAATCAATTCTTTTTTAAATACGATAGTAACTCGCCATTTCTTTTAATTATTAACAGTCGCCTAAGCTGTGATCTTTTGTTGAATTGCTGTATTAATTGCGAAACACACCGATCATCTTGCGTTCTCATGTGTCTTAAATCAAAAATAATATTATGTGACTGTTTAATTGCCTTGCGCATATTATTCTCGATCGTTCTCTTACTATCACCTTGTGGACTTTTAATCTCCCACTCAACGCCATCCATTCGTATATCCGGTCTATGCTGATTTGGAATTGAACTAGGTTGAATAAAATTAATATCCTTCCCTAAAGCAGCAAAATACTTAGCTGTCTCAAACTCAGCCTGTTCAGGTGGAACATTAAGTTCAGAAATGTCGATCTTACCAGGCTTCACACACCTTTCTTTCATTAAACCCCAAGTATGCCTTTAACCTCCGTTTGTATTAATGAATTCAGTATATTTGCGAATAAATGTCTTGTGGGATCGAATTGCTTAGATTTGCTTATTTTGCCCTCAATATGAGACTTTTGGGGCAAAACTGAGATTGAAGATAGTGAATGATGCTTAAACCCTTGAAAATAAAGGAAAAGAGGCTTTCCGAGAAACAACACGAAAAGCCTCGAAAGTTGGTGCGCCTGACAGGACTTGAACCTGCACGGTCTCCCACCAGAACCTAAATCTGGCG
>CAMHSJ010000014.1 GCA_946187935.1 uncultured Clostridia bacterium | reverse complement strand
CTTTATTGTCCATGCTTTATAAAATTGTTATCACAGGCAGCAGCTCAGGGTTTATCGCGACTATAAAAGGACAGAGCAGTGAGCTGGTCTTAGAGACCACTGAAAGTCTGGAAACTATAAAAGAGCCGGATACTTCACAAACCAGCGAAACAATTGAGATCTGCAGTATCTATCTCTGCGGTGAAGTAAACAGACCCGGAGTATATGAGATCTCTAAGGGCTCCATATTAAACGATGCTGTCAACATGGCAGGAGGCTTTACACCTGATGCTGACATAACAAGGATCAACCTTGTATATGTCATTGATTCGAATTTCTCGGTATATATCCCTGCGGCAGGTGAAGAAGGCACGGGTGACGGCATCATAAGAGATGAGGGAAGTTATCTATGGGGTGATCAGGGAAGCTCAGGTGTTTCAGGAGGTTCTCTGATAAATATCAATACAGCCGGCAAAGATGAGCTGATGACTCTCCCGGGCATAGGAGAGGTTACTGCTAATGCCATCATAACTTACCGAGAGGATAACAGCTTTACTTCCATAGAAGACATCAAGAATGTATCAGGCATAGGCGATGCCAAGTTTAGTAACATCAAGGACTATATAACCGTGTGAGATATCAGCTGTTATTCCGGCAGCTCAGCTTTAATAAACGAGGCAGTAAATATGGCATATCCAGCGAAAAGAACAAGAGGCGCTGCAAATATAATTCCTATAACGATAAAGACGGTTCCCGCAGTCTTAACTTACTTATTGTCCTTGGCTTTGCCGATTATCTTAAGGAGCATGGCAATAAGGTAAAAGAGCAGCATCGCGCCTGCTAATAACAGCAGTATAACGATAAATACAGCCCCAAGGACCATTCCCATGAATGCCATATGATATCTCCTTGATCAGATATTCCTAACCCTTACTTCGCCGCTGTTTAAGTCATGTATGCTGCCGTCTTCGTATCTGACCTTGAGCGAGAAATCAGGGTTGATATCAAGAGCGGTTGCGTTGATGCCTTCTTCTGCGCCTTCCATGATCTTATAAACCTTGATGCTCTTGCCTGATGTAATGTTTCTTTGCTTATAACTCTCAAGGTAGTAATCCTTGCCTGATGTCCAGTCAGAAGCAAGTTTGTCTAAAGCCTTGATCAGATTGGCTGCAAGGACCGATCTTTTATACTTTCTCCCTGTCTCGATGGCAAGTGATGTGGCTATGCCTTCAAGTTCTTTGGGGAATGAGTCCTCGTTAACGTTGATGCCAATGCCGATTACGATGCTGTCTATCCTGCCGGTTTCACCTTCTATGGAAAGCTCGGTGAGGATGCCGCAGATCTTAAGTCCGTTCAGTAGAATGTCATTTACCCATTTTATGCTGGTCTCGATGCCATATGAGGACCTTATCGCATCTGTTATCGCAACGGCAGTCCAGGCAGTGATCTCGCTTATGTTGGTAAGATCTGATTGCGGTCTCATGAGATATGACAGGTAGATACCGTTGCCTTTAGGGGATTCAAAAGATCTGCCGCGTCTTCCTTTGCCTTTTGTCTGGTGATCAGAGATGACTACCTTGCCGGCAGGAGCGCCTTTTGAAGCCAGATCCTTTAGATAGTCGTTGGTTGAAGTTACAGAATCAAGAACAATGATCCTCTCGTTGCTCTTATCGTCCATCAGGGCCAAAACTTCACCGGAAGTAAGATTGTCGGGGCTGTTTAATAGTTTGTATCCCTTGTTTGTAACAGAGAGGATATCGTATCCGTCGTTTCTAAGGCCCTTAACTGCAGTATTAACAGCAGCCCTTGAAATGCCCAGAGACCTGCTCATGTCTTCGCCGGAAACATAATCAGAGCTTGTTATCAGTATCTTAAGAACACTGTCTCTGGTATTCATTTGGCCTCCTCAACAATAAATAAAGAAAAAATATTAAAAAGTATATTGCGTTTGTATTTTATCATTTACGCAAAAAGTGTAAAATACTGCTATGGTCTTTAAGATAATAATCGGTATCTGTGCGCTCGTAACACTTCTTGTAACTTTTGGTATTGCCTATTACTACAGACATGGCAATAATGTCATGCAGGTCGTTACTGCGACGATACTTGCTATCAGCAACTGCGGTTATTATTTCCTTGCCAGTTCTAAGGATCTGGCTGAAGCTTCACTTGCTAACACATTAGGTTATATCGGAGGTTTGTTCCTGCCGATGCTCATAATGATAATCCTGGCGGATTTCTCCAAGTCCAAATTGCCAAAGTGGTTTATCATCTTCGTTGCAGTCTGCAATCTGATCCTTCTGGCAGGTGTTGCGACTACGACAGATATGGGATTCTTCTATAATTCCGTGTCTTATGCCGTGACCGATTCGGGTGTGGCTTATCTTGTAAAGACCCCTGGGATCCTTTATTACGTCAGGTTTGTAGTTCTCTTTGTTGAGCTGGCATTGTCGATCTTCTTCACGGCTCTCGCATTCAGCGGCAGAAGGGAAGCTTCCTATAAGACCATGATGATCTATGTGTTCATGGTGGTCATGTCTCTTGCGACTTACCTTGTCGAAAGAGGACTCCACCTGCATTATGAATGTCTTCCTTTTGTCTATCTGGGATGCTCGCTGCTGCTGGTTACAGTCTGCATGAGATCCATCTTATACGATGTCTATACGACGGTTCAGGAGAAGATCGCCGCCAACAGTACTTATGCTTATGTGGTGTTTGACAATAAGCTTAACTACGTAGGCTGCAATACAAGGGCCAAGAAGATCCTTCCTGATCTTAACGATGCCAGGATAGACAGTCCGATCGTAACGGACAGTTATGCATTCCAGACACTTCTCGGCTGGGTTAAGGACAATGCTTTCCCAAAGAACCCCCGTAAGTCTGTCTCAACGACTCTGGTCCTTAACGATAACCGCACGATCGCCAAGAAACTCCTGAACTGTGAACTCTCGTACATAGGACTCGGAGTAGGCAAGAAGCTTCTGGGATATCTTGTCGAGCTTAACGATGTAACAGAGCAGCACGACATGATCGAACAGCTCAAGTTCCATGACATTAGATCCAGGAGAGAAGCTGAAAGGCAGACGCTCAAGGTCAAGACACTTCAGGAATCAACGATCCTCGGAATGGCGTCCATGATCGAATCCCGTGACAACTCAACGGGCGGTCACATCAACAGGACATCTGCCTGCGTAGCACTTTTTGTTGATCATCTCGAGCGTCTTAAACAGTTCAGGCATTTTCCGGATTCCTACTGGTATGCGGTCAAGCAGGCTGCGGTTCTCCATGACCTCGGTAAGATAGGCGTTGATGACTATATCCTCCGTAAATCCTCTGGTCTTACGGATGAAGAGTATTCCGCCATGAAGACTCATGCCGAGAAGGGTGCCGTAATAATCAGGATGATCCTTAAGGATGTTGATGACAGGGAATTTAGCAGGGTAGCAGAGAACGTTGCCCATTACCACCATGAGAAGTATAACGGTACAGGATATCCTGACCACCTTAAGGATAATCAGATACCTCTGGAAGCAAGGATAATGGCGCTTGCTGATGTTTTCGATGCCTTAGCGAGCAAGAGGGCTTATAAGGAACCGATGCCTTACGATGAGTGTTTCAAGATCATAAGGAAAGATTTCGGATCACACTTCGATCCTGAACTCGGTGAGATATTCTTAAGCCTCAAGAATGAGATAATCGCACTGTACGAGAGTTTTGAAGGTACAGATAAGGCCAGATAGTTTACATTTGGGTTACAAAACCCCGCTGTGCCGCAGTTTTGCTTAATTCTACAGCCTCCGTTTGCTAAAATCAAAGAAGCGGAGGTTTTTTCATGTTCGTAATAGGAAGGACAACTAAAGTTTTATCCGGAGTGCTCGCAACGGCTTTGTGCGTTGCGTCTATCAGTGCCGCGGATATAGGTTCTGCTTCCTCCGTTGCTCTCCAGTGTCCTTCTTCTGAAACTGGTGTTGAATTGATCGAGACAGACTCTTTTGCAGCTCTGGCTGACAATACCATAGATATCAGTGATTACACATATACGCTTGTTCCTGATCTTATCATCGATACTGACAGGAACTATGACGGAAACACATATCTTAAGGGTAACGGCAGCATAAGTCTTTATAGTGATATTAGTGAAGAAAGCGACGTCATCACGGACATCACAGAGGGCGAGAAGTTCATAAGGATCAGCTACGGCGCAGAGTGGTCTTATATAAGGACCGAAGACGGAAACGAAGGCTATGTTGATAATTCAGTCATGGATGATTCGATTCTTGCATCTGATTTTGTTCCTACAGCTACGCCGACACCTACGGCTACTCCTGCTCCGACAAGAGCTCCCGAGGCGACATCTGCTCCTACGGCTACACCTGTTCCGACTCAGGCTCCTTCTGTTTCTGAGACTCAGACCAGCCTTACTGTTTATGCCACATGTTCACTCAATGCCAGATCAGGCCCGGGCATCTCATACAGTAAGATATCTTCATTCCAGACAGGTGATGAGATAAATGTTGTAGCTGTTACAGATAACGGCTGGTATAAGACGGATGCAGGATACTATGTAAAATCAAGCTACTGCTCTGAGAGCAGGCCTACCGCAACTCCTACTCCCGCGCCTCAGGCAACATCAGAAACATCTTCACAGACGGATGAGACAACAACTTCATCACCTGATACATCATCAGACTTTGCGTCCTATGTCAGACAGTTTATAGGAGTTCCTTACGTTTACGGCGGATGTTCTCCTTCAGGTCTTGATTGTTCAGGACTTGTAAGATACTGCTATAAGACATATTACGGCATGACGCTGCCTCACAGCGCAAGGCTCCAGGCACAGCTCGGCAGGGAAGTGTCAGCTTCTGAGATCTCCTGCGGTGACATCATCTGCTTTGACTACGATGAGGATGGTTCAATAGATCATGCAGGTCTTTATATCGGCGGCAACACCGTTGTTCACGCTTCGAACTCCAGAGGACAGGTAGTATCTGTCTCATTCTCTTCGATGTCACATATCGTAACTATCAGAAGAGTTCTGTAAGCCCCTTTATAGCATCCTCCAATACAGCTATATCAGTTTCAAGGTCAGTAACAGATAGTGATTCGTTTGCCTGATGGCACTGATCTTTCTGCCACGGAGCCTGAAGACCGAAAGCTATCGTATTGGGCATGTGTCTTGCGTAAGTGCCTCCGCCTATGGCAAGAGGCTCGGTGTAAAGATCCTTATATTCAGGCTTATATCCGTCATATGAACCCATGTGCTTGCTCCAGACTGATGTAAGCAGAGCTATCTCCGGAGTATCTTTCTCTTTGAAAAGAGGCGCCATGTGGTTAGTGATCTCAGCCTTAAGACCGTAAGTTGAAGCAATACCTGACATGTATTCAAGTATGTCTTCGGCCTTGGTGGTAACGGGATATCTGATATCTATAACTATCGATCCGCCTGTTTCATCTATTCGCAGGACTGAAGGATTGGCAGTAATCTTTCCTGATTCATCCTCAATGGAGCATCCTGTATAGACAGAGGCTTCTTTGGATGCAAGTTCATCCCTTATATAAGTCAGAAGGGGAGATGCTTTAATATCTTCTCCGATCTTGTTTACCATGTCGAAGATCGCATTAACTCCAAGTTCCGGCCTTGACGCATGAGAGGGGACGCCTTTGCCTAAGTATTCTCTGCCGTTAATCACAGTTCTGGAATCAGCAGGAACCATATTTGCTGCCTGTCCCGCAAAAGCGCTGACATCAGAAGGTTCATTTGTATAGACTTTGATATTGAGTATGCCTTTCTCGGCATATATGACCGGGAACTCTGCGTCAGGCGTGATGGCAAAAGTTGGTATCTCGCCATTCTTGGCATAGTCTTCAATGCATGAGCACGTCCTCTCTTCGTCAGTTCCGAGGATAAGCCTTACTCTGGACTTAAACTCGTACCCGCTCTTAAGAAGCCTTCTCATCGCGAAAAGAGCACAAGCGGCAGGCCCCTTGTCATCGATTATGCCTCTGCCGTAAAGCCTTCCGTCTTCTTTGAGAGTAAGATCAAATGGATCAGTATCCCATCCTGAGCCTTCAGGGACTACGTCAAGGTGGCACACGATTCCGAGCAACTTATCAGAATCAGAAGGTCCGATCTCGGCAAAGCCTGATCTGTTATTGATTATTCCCGTCCTGAAACCTTCTGCATTAGCAGTATCAAGAAAAAACTTAAGTGCTTCAAAGGGTTTCGCGCCATAAGGCAAACCGTTTTCCTCAGCGCCTCCAACGCTTTGGATCGCTATAAGTCTGGTAAGAAAATCCATCTCAAATGCATCTAATGACATAAACAAAACACCTGCCCGGTAATATTGATGTAACCATTTAATCACAAAGCGGTGTTTGATGTTAAATTAGTGATAATCCTTTGACAATATGCACAAAAGAAGCTGTATGCTGTTGGTTAATTAGTACAAACAAACCCTTTGCGGAAATCCAGGGAAAAAGTACTATGAAGCTGTCCAAGGAAGAAGGTCTTCCGGACATAAAAAACTTTAAATACCACAAAGGAGGTATTACAAAATGAAAGCTTTTTATCTTGATAACGTTGATGTTGCAACACTTATGAAGGCACTCGATGATTGTAAGGGCAGCGTAATACTTCTTACGGATGAAGGTGACCGCTTCAACCTTAAGAGTAAGCTCAGCCAGATTACAGGTATTATGAAGCTCATTGAAGGCGGAATCGTTTGCAACGCAAAGATCTCCTGCTCAGATCCTGACGATGAGGCAATGCTCTTCAGACTTAACCTTTTCGGAAAGATCGATGATGAAGCAAATGCTTAAGGCATAAGCTCATCAGTATTACTTAGTAACAAACCAGGGGTAAAATGAAAGAAGGGAGCTGCTTCAGAGAAGCAGCTCCTTTTTTGTATTCTCATAAATGTCAATGATCCTTGTGATGATGTATAATCTACGGATAGATTAAACACATCCGGGAGGGGTTATGAGAGAAATCAAGAAGATCCTGGCTTTCACGCTGGCGTTTACTATGCTTTTGTCTTCGGCTTCATGTGCTTTGTTTGGTAAGAACAAGGAAGTCTTGGAGGCAGCAGATAAATTTGCTTCTGCTCTTGTCAGTATGAACACACGTAAGATCTTAAAGCTTACGACGGAGAAGAAGGACAGCGATGCTGCATACACGCTTTCATATATTCTTGATAATGAGCGCCGATCAGATGAGATGAATAAGTTCGTCAAAGCTGTAAGCTCGACGATCACATATGAAGTAGACAGTGATTCTCTCGAAGCAGATGATGAGAAAGCCTCTGTTGATGTCATCTTTACCATGGTCGATTATGAGAAAGTCCTTAAGAACGATGATTTTGAGAGTATAGATGATCTGCTTTCCGCTATAGAAGACTGTGATGACACAGAAGATGTCAAGATCACTCTTAAGTTCAAGAACAAGAAAGATGAGTGGCTGGTATCAAACATCAAGGACAAGGATTATGCAGAATTATATGAGTTCTGTTCATGCAGTCTCGGCCTTAAGCCTGATATTGAGCAATTATTTGATTACACTTATATCTCCGCAGGTACTAACTACATCAACTTATACGTGTATTTCGATGATGACATCTCATTATATGAGAATCTGTTCACTTACGATGTCTTTTACGGAAACACGTGCCTGAAATCTGATGCCCAGGCACAGATCTATGGTGATTTCCTGCTCTGCGATTATTATGATCCCGCATATTCAGATCTTGGACCGGGCTTATACACGGTTAATGTCTATTACGACGGCGAGGATGTTACGTCTGAAAGCGTTGAGATCGCCGGACTTACTTCGAATGATGATGATTTCGATTATGCCGGTTATAAAGACTTTGTAGTTACCTCTACTTTGGGTTATGGTGATGAGCAGCTGAACCTGTGGGTGTTTTCCGGCGATGTTTCCAGTTATGTTGAAAGTTTTATGGAGCTGAATCCTGATTTTGCATCGAGATATACTGTTAATATAACGACTCTTTCTACAACCGAAGGCTATTTCGAAGCTCTGGATAAAGCCCTGGACGAAGGTGTAAGCAGCGGACCTGATATCTTTATTGCCGATGCTGACCATGCATATAAGTATGTTGAAGGTTCGATGTCCGGGTTTACAGCTACATATGATGAGATCGGGATTAACGGTGTTTTGGGCAAGATAGAAGATGCTGAAATTGCGCCATATGTAGTAGAGCTGGGCTCAAGAAACGGTGATGTTGTTGCCTTGAGTTATGATTCAACAGCAGGAGCTCTTATCTACAGGCGTTCCATCGCGAATGATCTGTTCGGAACTGACGATCCGTCTGAGATCGAAGCGATATTGGGTGGCGGAACAGGTGACTGGGATAAGTTTAAAGAAGCGGCCGAGGTCTGTGCAGATAACGGCGTTTCAATTATTTCAGGTGCTTATGACCTGTATCGTCCCTTTGCAAACTCCAAGTCTCCCTGGATTATAAACGGAACGATGAATATAGATTCGGGCAGAAGGGAATTCTTTGATTTTTATAAGTTGTTCGTTGATAACGGCTGGAGCAATGACAATGCCCAGTGGTATGACGGCTGGCGTGCTGATTATGCCGGCACCGGTGAAACACCTGTTTTCTGCTTCTTCGGACCATACTGGTTTATTAACTATGTAATGGCTAATGATGCAGAAAATACCTATGGAGACTGGGCTATATGTCTGCCGCCTTGTGGTTTTTACTGGGGCGGAACATATATCTTTGCAAACAAGTACACTGATTGCGAAGATGGCGTAGCAGAGCTGATCGAATGGCTTACACTCGATACTTCATCAACGGGTCTTCAGTACATGCTTGCTAATGGTCAATTAAACAATTCTGATATCCTGACAGTTGCATCAAATGCCATTATGGCTGATACGAACAGTTCTATGGATTATCTTGATGGTCAGGACGTGTTCCCGGTATTTATTGAAGCAAATCTTCTTGCTACGGGTTACAATGCTTCTGAATATGACTCTGATATCGATTCCTGCTTGATGGATGCTGTCCATGAGTATGTTACCGAATCAGGGGAATGCTATAACGATCTTGCCGGAGCCTTAGTCTTCTTTGAGCAAAGGGTATATGATATCGTAGGGATCTAAAGAGCGAGTACCAATGTAAGATAGGCAGGACCGGTTTATCCCGGTCCTGTTTTTGTGACAAGGTGACTGTCCCCTTGTCACATTTCCACTGAATATTACAAAAATAATAAAAAGAGAACGCCGGAGTTATGTTATAATTCATGGGTAAAAATATCTAACTTGGAGTTTTAATTGCGCAGATACTACTACAACGCCAGAGACGTAGCAGCATATTTCAAGTATTTCTCGGTACCGAGCTATCTTGAAGTCTCATACATGCAGTTCGTCTTTAACCTCGGCAGGAGGATACTTGCCGAGCCTTTGACACGTGACTTTGAACAGTTTAAGAGGGAGATCTACAGGGAACTGTATTTCCTGTGGTCTAACGGATTCGACTCTGAGACGTCCGATATCTCATGCATGGTATCAGACGGGCAGATGTCACTGATCTGTGATCAGGAATGCATCAATCTCGAATCCTACATGAAGCTCATTTGTCTTCACCTCATCTATTCAGCTAATCTTCCGTACATCAATCTGAACTTTGCAGGTCTAATGTACACACTTGGCATAGATTGCGATGTTGAGCTCTATGAAGCCGATGTCGCCAAGATCGCCGATGCCTTAGGACTTAAGATAACGGACTGCTTCGGAAATGATTTCGATCTTTCCCTCGGCATTCCTGATGAACTCTTAAGGGTCTCACTCGATCCTGAGTTCAGGGAGAGTCTCAGCGGCAGCAATTTCAAAGAGACATTAAGGCTTGAGCAGCTTGAGATGATCAAGGAGCTCAAGAACAAATCTATGAAGATCTTCGGACAGTTCCCGCAGCTTAAGAAGAGCTCTTCAAAAAAGAATAACATCAACGCTTCAGGGAAGAACGAAACAAGCCGTTCGCAGCCTAAGGGCGCCCCTTCCAAGAATAAGAAGCGTTGATCTAATCTGGAGGATCTATGGATAAGTACTACAAACTGGGTCTGGATATCGGATCTACTACGATAAAGGTCGTTCTTCTCGATGGAGATAAGATGGTCTATAACGATTACAGAAGACACCATTCTGACGTATCAGGACTTCTTAACGTCCTTTTCGAGGAGCTGTCAGAGAAGTTCTCCGGCATCTATGTTGATACGGTCATCACAGGTTCGGGCGGACTTTCAGTTGCAACATGGCTGGGCCTTAAGTTCACCCAGGAAGTAATGGCGGAGACAACGGCCATCAAGAAGTATCACCCTGAGACAGACGTAATAATTGAGCTTGGCGGTGAGGATGCCAAGATCACTTATATGCACCCTGTATTAGAGCAGAGAATGAACGGTACCTGCGCAGGCGGTACGGGCGCGTTCATTGACCAGATGGCAGCTCTGCTGCAGACGGATGCAGACGGCCTTAACAACTTCGCAAAAGACTACAGATCACTTTATACGATCGCTTCGAGATGCGGCGTTTTCGCCAAGTCTGACCTTCAGCCCCTTATCAATGAGGGTGCTGCCAAGGAGGATCTGGCAGCATCTATCTACCAGTCAGTAGTAAACCAGACGATCTCAGGACTTGCCTGCGGAAGACCCATCAAGGGCAACGTAGCTTTCCTTGGCGGACCTTTGTATTTCAATTCCGAGCTCAGGAACGCTTTCGAGAGGACTCTGCAGGATAAGGTCGATTCATTCTGGATGCCTGATGACGCGCAGATCTATGTAGGACTTGGCGCTGCTCTTTCTGCTGACGGTACTAATCCCATTAAGCTCGAAGACCTTCTGGTCAAGCTTAAGAACAGGGACGGCTTCGTGCCTGACATCATAAGGATAGATCCTATCTTCGAGAATGAAGAAGCCAAGAAGGAGTTTGACGACAGGCACAGCAAGGATAAGATCCCGGTTCTTGACTTTAAGGGACAGAAGGGACCTGTTTATCTTGGTATCGACGCCGGTTCCACCACGACCAAGGCCGTCGTAATGAACACGAACGGCGAGCTCGTCTACACATACTATGCGAGCAACAAGGGCAACCCCGTAATGTCTGCAGTTACTATCCTTAAGGATATATATTCCAAGATGCCCGAAGACTGCTACATCGCTTATTCATGCGTAACGGGTTACGGTGAGAACATAATCAAGGCCGCTTTGGGCATTGACATCGGCGAGATCGAGACCATGGCGCACTTCCAGTCTGCCAAGTTCTTCTGTCCTGATGTTGACTTCATTATAGATATCGGCGGCCAGGACATGAAGTGCATGAAGATCCGTAACGGCGTTATCGATTCCATCATGCTCAACGAAGCATGTTCATCTGGCTGCGGCTCTTTCATCCAGACTTTTGCACAGTCATTAGAGCTTACAACACCTGAGTTTGCAAAAGCTGCATTGACATCCAAGAAGCCTGTGGATCTCGGCACGAGATGTACTGTATTCATGAACTCCAAGGTCAAGCAGGCTCAGAAGGAAGGAGCTTCGGTTGGTGATATCTCCGCAGGCCTTTCATATTCAGTAGTTAGAAATGCACTTTACAAGGTTATCAAGATCAGGGATACGGAGCAGCTCGGCAAGAACATCGTCGTTCAGGGCGGTACGTTCTTAAACGATGCTATCTTAAGATGCTTCGAGCTCGTGTCAGGAAGAGATGTCATAAGACCTAACGTAGCAGGTCTCATGGGCGCTTTCGGAGCAGCTCTCATTGCTCAGAAGAGATGCCCTAACAAGAACACTGCTGAAGACAGATCCATATCAGGTGTATTAGGTCCTGATGAACTTGATTCATTCAAGATGACGACTGAGAATACACAGTGCCCCGGATGCACCAACCACTGCCGTCTTACAGTAGCGACCTTCTCCAACGGTCAGAAGTTCGTATCAGGCAACAGGTGCGAGAGGGGAGAGGATATCGCATTGGGAGTTGAGCCCCAGGCTGACAAAGAGCAGCTCCCCAATATCTTTAAGTACAAATACGAGAGGACATTCGCTTATAAGCCACTCAAGAAGGAAGATGCTCCGAGAGGAGAGATTGGCATCCCGAGAGTCCTCAATCAGTACGAGGATTATCCGTTCTGGTTTACTGTCTTGACCAAGCTCGGATTCAGAGTCCTTATATCAGCAAGATCCTCTCACAAGCTCTATGAAACGGGAATGGAGACCATACCTTCAGAGTCTGTCTGCTATCCTGCCAAGCTTGCTCACGGCCACATCGAGAACCTTATCTCAAGAGGCATCAAGACCATATTCTATCCTGATGTTCCATATGAGAACGTTGAGAACAAGGGCGCCAACAATCACTTCAACTGTCCTATTGTCTGTTCCTATCCTGAGGTCATCAGGAACAACGTTGAGAACCTGATCGAAAAGGATATCAACTACCTTAATCCGTTCATGCCTTTAGACAACCTTGACGCTGTAGCCGAGAATCTCGTCAAGTGCTTTGACTTCTGCGCCGTTACCCTTGCTGAAGCAAAGGCTGCAGTTGAAGCAGGTGCCGAAGAATACGGCAAGTATAAGGATGACATCAGAGCTGAAGGCGACAGGGTTATCAAGGAGCTCGATGAGAAGGGGCTTAAGGGCGTAGTCCTTGCAGGACGTCCGTACCATATCGATCCTGAGATCAATCACGGTATCCCCGAGATGATAAACACATTAGGACTTGCAGTTCTTACCGAAGATTCAGTTGCAAGGCCGGGCCTTCTTAAGCGTCCGATAAGAGTTATCGATCAGTGGATGTATCACACGAGACTCTACGAAGCAGCAGCTTTCGTTATTACCAAGCCTAATCTCGAGCTCGTTCAGCTCACTTCATTCGGCTGCGGTCTTGATGCCGTTACATCTGACCAGGTCCAGGAGATCCTGGAGTCTTCAGGAAAGCTCTATACGCTCCTTAAGATCGATGAGGTATCTAATCTCGGCGCTGCCAGGATCAGGATGAGGTCCTTGGTCGTTGCCATGAACGAGAGGGAGGAAGCAGACGAAGAGACTGCCAGAAAACTCGAGGAGTTAAGGCAGAAGGCTTCTTATACACTTGACAGGGTAGAGTTTACCAAGGAGAACAAGAAGACACATACCATCCTTGCTCCGCAGATGGCTCCTATCCAGTTCGAGTTCGTTGAGTCCGTCTTCCACAGACACGGCTTTAAGCTCAAGCTGTTAAAGCAGGCAACCAGGGAAGACATTGAGTGCGGCCTCAAATATGTCAATAACGATGCGTGCTTCCCGACGATAATTGTCGTAGGACAGATGATCAATGCGATCTTAAAAGGAGACATCGATCCTGACAATACAACACTTGCCATAACGCAGACAGGCGGCGGATGCAGAGCCACCAACTATGTTGCTTTCTTAAGGAAAGCCTTAAGAGAAGCAGGATATCCCCAGATCCCCGTTATCACGATCTCTGCTCAGAGGTTCGAGAAAAATGAAGGATTTGAATATAAGCCTTCTTTCATCTTAGATGCCATCAAGGCGCTGTGCCTCGGAGACATGCTCACAACGCTGCTCTTAAGGACACGTCCTTATGAGCTCGTTGAAGGTTCTGCAAATGCTCTTTATTCATACTTTAACAGGATCGGAAGACATCTTCTCAACCCGAAGAGCAAAAACGACAACCTCACCGAGAGGTACGATATCCTCATGCCAAACAGCTATTTCTCCAAGTCTCCCGAACAGAAGAAGGAGATCAGGGACTGTCTTGCTGATATAGGCGTCGATCTTGAGAACATTCCGAACGTTAAGAAATACAAGGCGTTTATCAAGCTCGCAGTTGAGAAGTTTGACAGTCTGCCGTTAAGAGACATCCCCAGAAAACCGAGGGTAGGTCTCGTAGGCGAGATCTTAGTCAAGTTCCAGCCTGATGCCAACAATAACGCCATTGACGTTATCGAATCAGAAGGATGCGAAGGTGTTCTCCCCGGCGTATTGGACTTCTTCCTGTATTGCGCTTATAACCCTATCTGGCAGGCTGAGAATCTCGGCAGGAGCAATAAGACTGCTTATGCGATGAAGCAGGCCATTAGATTCCTCGAGACATTGAGAAAGCCTATTAACAGGGAATTTGCCAAGACAAACGGCAAGTTTATGTATACCGAGAGGATACAGGAACTCGCTGAGAAGTCTTCCAGCGTATTGTCCTGCGGTAACTCCTGCGGTGAAGGCTGGTTCCTTA
Source organism: uncultured Clostridia bacterium (assembly GCA_946187935.1). Lineage (GTDB taxonomy): Bacteria > Bacillota > Clostridia > Saccharofermentanales > Saccharofermentanaceae > Saccharofermentans. Next base: position 27,962 of record CAMHSJ010000014.1, on the reverse strand, counting down.
CAGCCGAGATGATAGAGCTCATCCAGGATGGCGTTCCGAACATCATCTGCGCTCAGCCTTTTGCATGTCTTCCTAACCACGTAACAGGCAAGGGCATGATCAAGGAATTAAGGCGTCAGTATCCTAATTCCAACATCATTCCGATCGACTATGACCCCGGTGCGTCCGAAGCCAATCAGCTCAACCGTATCAAGCTCATGATCTCCACTGCACATGCAGTAAGAAACAAGGAGATCGCTAAGGAAAATGGAGAGGGATAATGTCAAAGCTTCTTCTTGTTGACGGCAACTCCATAATCAACAGAGCTTTCTATGCGGTAATAGGACGTGCTCCCATGACAGCTCCTGACGGGACTCCGACAGGTGCCGTAAACGGATTCTTTAATTCCGTTCTCTCTGTCATAGAAAGCTATAAGCCTGATCATGTCTGTGTTCTCTTCGACAGGAGAGAGCCTACCTTCAGACATAATATGAGCGAAGATTATAAGGCCAACAGGCACGGCATGCCTGATGAACTTGCCTGCCAGATGCCCGTCGTAAAAGAGATCCTTGATCTTGCAGGCATCAAACGTATGGAGTTGTCAGGATACGAAGCAGACGATCTTATCGGTACATTGTCTAAGCAGGGCGAAGAGCAGGGAATGGATGTCTATATCTTCAGCGGCGACCACGACGACTACCAGCTCATATCAGACAAGGTTTCGGTCATAATGCCCCAGTCAGGTAAAGGCAAGGACCCCAGGATCTTAATAGACCGCAATAAGTTCATAGAAGATTACGGCGTCGATCCTTCGGTATTCGTTGAGGTCAAAGCCTTAATGGGCGATAACTCCGATAACATCAAGGGTATCGATAAGGTCGGAGAGAAGACTGCATTTAAGCTCATTAAAGAATATGGATCCGCTATGGGCGTATACGAGAACAGGGATAAGCTCACTCCTGCTCTTAAAGCCAAGTTTGAAGGATCAGAAGACCTTATAAACCTTAACCTCAAGCTCTGCAGGATAGACAGGGAAAGCCCTGTTCCCTATGGCATAGAGGATACTGTTTATAACAGCGACATAGGTGAAGAGATGAGCCAGGCGCTTGCCGATAAGCTCTTGTCTCTTGGCCTTAAGAAGGTAACAGCCAAGTTCGGTATGTCTGATATGGGTCTTAGCGATAAGGCTTTAAATATTGAATCAGAAGATCCTTTTATATCTGAGAGCATTGCCAGATTAAAAGATCTCTCTGACAAAGGAGTATCTTTCAGTGAATCTTCCTCTCTGTCACTTAAAACCAGCAGGGAATTAAGATACGCAGTAAGTTTTGTCAAGACAGGCTCTGATTCCAATGTCATTGTATTGGATATTGAAGACAACGCTTTTTATAAGCTTACCAAGGATGAAGCAAGAGAAGTCTTCTCTAAGGCCGAAGATCTTATGGTAGCAGGATTCAGATACAAGGAAGCATCCAAGATCATCCCATTCTCTCTTAAGGGTGTAACTTCAGTCTTTGATACCGAAGTTGCAGGATTCGTAACCAACAAGATAGAGGGCAAGACTGATTTTGAACGGCTGTTCCTGGCAGTTGCGGGAGTCCCTTGTCCTTTGCAGAATAAAGAGCAGAAGGGTCAGGTATCTCTTTTCGACGAGGAACCGGCAGAAGGCGATAAGGTCAACGATGAGGCGGTAAAACTCTACGCCAACATGATTATCGCCAAGGTCTTCGAGAAAGAGCTTAAGGAAGACAGCAAGACCTCAAGGCTCCTCTATGAGATAGAGTTCCCGCTTGTTGTAACTTTAGACTGTATCGAAAGAGTCGGAATGCATGTATCCTACGAGAGGCTCAATGTTCTTCATACTGAGTATTCCATGCGTCTGGAGGACCTTAGTGCCAGGATCTACGATCTTACGGGAACAGAGTTTAACATCAATTCTCCCAAGCAGCTTTCTGATGTTTTGTTCAGCGAGGATAAGCTCGGTCTGCCGCATGGCAAGAAGAGCAAGACCGGCGCGTATTCAACAGGCATAGATGAACTTAAGAAACTGATCTACAAGCATCCCGTAGTCAAGTTCATCATAGACTACAGAGAGCTCTCCAAGCTCGACTCAACTTATGCCGCGGGGCTCGTAAGATCCATAGGTGAAGACGGCAGGATACACACTACCTTCACACAGGCCATGACCAATACCGGCAGGCTCTCCTCAACTGAACCTAACCTGCAGAACATACCCGTTAGGACTACGGAAGGCTCCAGGCTCAGGGCGGCCTTTACAGCCCCTGAAGGCAGGGTTTTAGTTGACAGCGACTATTCGCAGATAGAATTAAGACTCTTAGCTGCAATGAGCGGCGATGAGGTCATGAGCGAAGCGTTCATAAATGGTGAGGATATCCACAGAAGGACTGCAGCCAAGATATACGGCGTATCTGAAGACCTTGTAACGTCAAAGATGAGATCTGCCGCCAAGACAGTTAATTTCAGCATCATCTACGGCATCTCAGACTATGGCCTTGCTACGGATCTCGGCATCGGATATCAGGAAGCAGCTGATCTTATAAAGGAGTACTCCGCGCAGTTCCCGGGCATCATGAACTACCTTGATTCTCTCAAGAAGAAGGGTGAAGAAGACGGCTTCGTTGAGACTCTCTACGGCAGGAGAAGATATCTGACCGAGCTTAAGTCCCAGAACAGGAATCTGAGGAACTTTGGTCTCCGCGCTGCCATGAACATGCCTATTCAGGGTACTGCGGCAGACATCATAAAGATAGCAATGAATAAGGTCTACAAGGCTTTAAAGAGTGAATATCCTACTGCCAAGCTCGTCATGCAGGTTCACGACGAACTCATTGTCGAATGTGATGAGAAAGACAGCGTGGGCGTATCTGAACTCTTAAAGCGCGAGATGGAGAGCGCTGTATCTCTCAGCGTACCTCTTGAAGCAGAATGCAATACCGGAAAGGACTGGCTTAGCGCCAAATAATATGTTTGTACTTGGAATCACAGGCGGAATAGGAAGCGGCAAGAGCACAGTAAGCGAGATCCTTGAAGACAGGGGCCTTCTGGTGCTCGATGCAGATGAGATATCAAGACAGGTTACTGCTGCAGGAGGCAAGGCCGTACCCAAGATAGCAGAGGTGTTCGGTACCAGAGCCATACTGTCTGACGGTTCCATGAACCGTAAATACATTTCAGGAATTGTTTTCGAGGATAAAAAGGGACTTGATGTCCTTAGCACCATCATCCACAGATATGTTTTTGAAGAGATGGAGGAAAGGCTTAACAAGGAAAGGGAGAAGGGCACGAAGTGCGTTGTCCTCGATGTCCCGATCCCCGTAAACAAGTTCGTTGATCTGTGCAATCAGATCTGGGTCGTTACCTGCGACATCGAGGTCAGGCTCGCAAGGCTAGAGAAGCGCGGAATGAACAGGGAAGAAGCCTTAAGAAGGATAGAGATGCAGATGACAGACGATGAATACTGCGAGTTAGGCACCCACTCCATCGATAATTCCTGGGACTTAGACGAGCTTAATGCCAAGGTCGACAAGCTCATCAAGGAAGAACTCCACGAGAGGGGGATCCGTATATGAACCCTGCAGCTATTGCCATATCGTCAGTTATATGCGTGATCGCACTTATAGTTCTTCTTGTACTGATCTTCGGAAACACACCTGTTAAGAAGCACAGGTTCAAGAGTTACTTTATCGCATCTTCGAGCGTATATCTCTCGGGCGCTGTCATGGTCCTTATATTTGCCTTATCAATGCCTAAGCTTCCTACGATATTTGTTGTAATATCAGAGGTGACGATAGCTTTTGTGTTTATTCTGACTTTCTACTTCCTTGACAGGATGAGCAAGCAGATCGTCGAGCTTCAGGAAGCTGTCAAAGCAAACGGTAAAAAGGATGAACCCGAAGAAGACTCTTAAAACAGTTCTGTTTACCTTTTTCGCGATCGCTCTTGCGGCGGTCCTGTATTTTGTTTCTTCCAACCTGATAATTTCCCTTTCTGCAAGAAAGCAGATATACGGCCTTGATACTTTTGAAGCCAATGGCGAAGGTTACGATTGTATCCTTGTTCTTGGCTGCGGCGTATATTCGGACGGCACTCCGACGCCGTTTCTCAGCGACAGGCTAAAGACAGCCGTTGAGCTTTATAACATGGGTTTTACAGATAAGATCCTCTTATCAGGCGATCACATAAACGCTGACTACGATGAGCCCGGAACGATGCGCAGATACTGTATCGAAAATGGCGTTCCCGAGGAAGCGATAATAATAGACAACCTCGGCCTTTCCACGTACGAATCCATGTACCGTGCTAAGAACGTTTACGGCATTGATTCAGCCGTTATAGTTACACAGGAATACCATCTGGCCAGGGCTGTGTTTAATGCCGGCAGTGTCGGCATAAGGTGCAAGGGCGTAAGAGCGGTCAATTCTGGATACGTCGTAGCTGCTTATAACTACGTAAGAGAATCTGTTGCAAGATGCAAAGACTTCATGTTTGCTGCGCTTAAGGTCAATCCCGGCACAGGAGTAAAGAACGAAGCGGGTGACAACATAGCCACGGCTATCATCTACGGAATAATGTGGTCAGTCATGTATGCGGCCTTCTATCTTGCAGGCATCAAGTTCTTCCCGGGCAATTTCCTCAGGTGTTTTCCCGATAGCGTCAGGAAAGAGACTAAGGTCAGATCAAGGATCAGGGGAGTGGTATATAAGACAGCTGTCCTGGCAGCGCTCTATCTTGCCCTTACCGTATTTCCCATCATGCATTTCGAACTGAGGCACGAGAAGTATCTTGCGATAGTGCTCTTCACGTTCATTGTATCCCTTACTTGGAATCTGACTGAACTTGTCGTGATAAACGGCTTTATCAGATACATAGTTAATCCAAAAGCCCTTTGGATCACTATCGAAGATGAAGGGTACAGGGATATTAAGTTCTTCTTAAGGCTGTTTCTTATTGGAGTTTCGTGTTCTCTGGCAGCCGCTTTTGTTTGTGGAAGTTTCTCATTTGTAATACTTGATAAAGCATTTTGGCTCTGATTTTGTGGTAAAGTCTTAATATCAAGCATACGGAGGGGCCATGCTTTGGGAGAGGTCAAGATCATTCCCGGATTCATAAAGGGCGTATTCACTGCATTTGCAGGGATATTCTTTATCGTGTTCCCGGATGCCATATCCAATTCCATCGGTCTGATATTCGGTCTTATCCTTCTCGTAATGGGTCTTGCAGGCTCCGTTAACTACGTCATAACGATAGGACAGCTCAAAAAGGAAAACACCTATGGAAAGACCGCAGGTGCAGAGATCATCCTTGTCTATTCTCTGATTATTAGCGTGATAGGACTGATCTTTATCTTAAAGCCTGCTCTGGTACTTCAGATCGTCTCATTTATCGCAGGCGTATTCTTCCTCATAGACGGCATCGTTAAGCTCCGTGAGATGACGCTCGTACCCAAGATCAAGAGCTTCTACTGGTGGTTTCTTATAGTTCTGTCAGCTGCGATACTGGTGGCAGGACTTCTTCTCATCATCTATCCGTTCAGCGGCATCAGAGTGATAATCATCTTCTGCGGCCTCTCTTTCATAGTTAGCGGTATCGAATCGATCGTCTTAAGCCTAAAATAAAGTGACAAGGGGACAGGCCCTTTGTCACTTTACTTAAAGATCAGTGAATGTCTTTTCTGATCAGACATTAAACCTGAACAGTACTACATCTCCGTCCTTCATGACGTATTCCTTGCCTTCGGATCTTACAAGACCCTTCTCTTTTGCTGCATTGTAAGAACCGCAAGCCATGAGGTCATCGTAGGAAACGACTTCAGCTCTGATGAAACCGCGCTCAAAGTCAGAATGGATCTTGCCTGCGGCCTGAGGTGCCTTGGTGCCGTTGGTAATAGTCCATGCTCTTACTTCCTTGGGACCTGCAGTGAGGTAGGAGATAAGGCCCAAGAGCTTGTAAGATGCCTTGATCATGAGGTCGAGACCTGCGCTGGTGATGCCGAGATCATCTAAGAACATCTGGCGGTCTTCCTCGTCGAGCTGACCTAACTCATCTTCGATCTTAGCTGAGATAACTACTACTTCAGCGTTTTCCTTGGCAGCTATGTCTCTTACAGTCTTAACATATTCGATATCAGGATTCTTGATATCGTCTTCTGCGATATTGGCGCAGTAGAGAACAGGCTTCATGGAGATGAGCTGGAGATCTTTTGTGTATTCAAGTTCATCTTCGGTAAACTCAAGTGTCCTTGCAGCCTTCTCTGCTGTCAGGCACTCATAGATCTTCTCATAAACGGCGAGCTCGGCTGCGTAAGCCTTGTCTCCGCCTTTCATCATCTTCTTGGTGCGGTCGATCCTCTTCTCCATGATCTCTATGTCAGAGAGGATAAGCTCGATATCGATCGTCTCGATGTCTCCTTTAGGATCAGCATGACCATTTACATGTACGACATCCGGATCGTCAAAACATCTTACAACGTGAACGATGGCATCACATTCTCTTATGTTGGAGAGGAACTTGTTTCCCAAGCCTTCGCCCTTGCTCGCGCCCTTAACGAGACCTGCTATATCAACGAACTCGACTACTGCAGGAGTGTACTTCTCAGGGTTATACATCTCGGCAAGCTTGTCGAGTCTCTCGTCAGGCACTGAAACGACACCCACATTGGGTTCTATTGTGCAGAAAGGGTAGTTGGCCATCTCTGCTCCGGCCTTTGTTATTGCGTTGAAAAGTGTACTCTTGCCTACATTAGGGAGACCAACGATTCCGAGTTTCATTTCTTATACCTCTTGTTTTTAAATTAAGCTATTGCATTATAGCCTATTTTCGCGAAAAGTGTGTTTATTAAAACCAATAAAGAGTATTCAAATACAGCTGTTTGACTTGTAATGACAATACAACATTGGTGTATAGGAGGTGGTACCATGGAAAAGACTTCAACACTTAACATCAGAGTAAACCCAACATTAAAGAAAGAAGCAAAGGTGATACTTGAGACTCTTGGTATCCCTGTGTCAACTGCAGTGGATATGTTTTTGCATCAGGTCGTTTTGGTTGGCGGTATTTCTTTTTCAGTTACATTCTCTCCGGCTCCAGAAAATCTGGATTTAACTAAGAAGAGTGATGAACAGTTGCATGAGATGTTACTTAAAGGGTACGAAGATTGTAAAGAAGGGCGCACAGTTAGTGCTAAGGAGGCCTTCGATAAACTTCGGAAGACGCACAGTTAATCCTTAGCAAAGAAGTTCGTATAGACAAATCAATGAAAAAGCCTTTGAGATTGTTCCCAAAGGCTTTTCTGATTTATGGTAATAAGATTTATTCGGTTATTTTTGCAACCAAGATTGATGCAAGCTCACCATTGTTCTTGTTAAATAGTTACCTGATTGCTATAACAGCTGGACCAAGATCTGAATTTGGAACTCCATCATATGATGTGGGCGGCGTGCCTCCCTTAGGTACCAAGACGATCTGTATAGCTTCAAGTCTTAAAGACTGACCTGATGTACCGCTCATCTCGCCATTAACAGCCCAACCAAGCCATCCATAGTTCTGAGCATGTACTCTGTAATAAACATCGTAGTGATTTGCCATTTCGCCTGTAAGTTCGATCTTAATGGCTTCCAGTCTCAGTGACTGTCCCTGTGTGCCTGAAAGCTCGCCATCATACTTCCAGCCTTGCCAGCCTATATTCTGTACATGTGTGCAGTATCTGATGCCACCTGAGTAAGGTGCTGTATTGCCTGAAAGATTGAGTTCGATAGATTCGAGTCTCTTTGACTGTCCTGTAGTGCCCGATGTCTTTCCGCCTGAGATCCAAGCCGTCTCCCAGCCGTAATCCTGTCTGTGTACACGGTAAGCGACGTCAGCACTCTGAGCTGAATTGAAGGGAACAACTCTTACACGTATCTCTTCAACTCTCTTGGATTCACCGGTTGTACCTGCTAAGGCGCCGTCACGAACCCATCCCTGACCATCTCCATAGTCCTGAATGTGGGCGCAATACTGAACACTGTAGAAATTAGCCAGGTCGCCAGTCAGACGGATCTCAATTCCTTCTAGACGCAGAGCTTGTCCTCTTGTTCCTGCAAATGAGCCGGCCGGCATCCAATCGGTCCATCCGATATTCTGGATGTGAACCCTATATTCCATACCACCGGCATAACCCGTGTTGTTCACAAAGTTGATCGTTATGGATTCCATTCTGAGGCTTCTGCCGCGTGTTCCAAGTTTAAGAACTCCGTCATTAAAAGTAGCTGTCTGGTCGCCGACATTCTGGACATGTGCAGTACCGGATAAGACGATGCTGTCTTTGGTCGTGACGATTTTAGTCGTTTTATCGACAAAAAACACACCACTGCCTTCTTCACCATAATCGTATCCAATACCGTTTTCATCACAATCGAAAGTATCACCATACTTATATGCCATCAAAAGATTATTATTATTGCTGATGTTGAGTGTGGCAATCTGATTGTTCTGGGCTTCAAGATACATAAGACTTGGATTTCCGCTTATATCTAATGATTTCAGATTATTGTCGTAGCATGCAAGGTATTGAAGTTTTGTGTTTGCTTTAACGTTGATCGAAGTCAGATTGTTTCCGCTGCAATCAATGAATGTAAGATTCTTGTTATTGCTGGTATCAAGAGTGGTCAGCTGATTATTAAAACAAATGAGGTATTCGAGTTTTGTAAAGTATCCTATTCCCGTAAGATCTTTGATGTTGGTATCATAGACAGAAATAGTATCCACTTCATCGATTTCTTCTTGGGTTAAAAAACCGTTATGGTTACCATCACAATATTCGTAAACATACTCTCTAAATTCCTGATCAGGGAAATTGGCTGAACTAACAGCTATATTTGTTGAAGCATTTACAGGAATCGAAGACATCAGTGTGAACAATAATCCTGCAGTAGTGACCACGCTGATGGTTTTGATATGCAGTTTCATAGGCACCTCCTAAGGATTTATATGAGTAAATAATACCCCTTAGAAAAGAAGGCGTAATATTGTGAACACTCAATTTACAGATTAGTTACAGAAACAGACTCATGCTCATTCTATGCGTGTTTATCCACAAGCCGGCTTTCGTCTCGATTTGTCGGTTTTTGTATGATTTTGTCGCATTTTTTACCCCCTTTCCGAGTGTATGCTTTTGGTAAGGAGGTAAAACTTATGACAAGTAAAGGAAGACTTTCGAAAGTGTATTCCTGCTTTACCGAAGGGACGATGGGAGTAATGGCTGAGATAGAAGTATCGGTGATGCCCGGACTGCCGACATTCTCGGTCATCGGACTTTGTGATTCGTCCATAAGGGAAGCAAGAGGAAGGGTCCTGACGGCAATACAGTCGTCAGGCTTTAAGTGTCCTAAGGGGCACATTACTATCAGTATCAGTCCTGCATATATGCATAAGTCAGGATCAGGTTTCGATCTTGCTATGGCAATGGGGATACTGTTTGCATCAGGCCAGATACCTGAACCTATGGGCAAAGCTTATTTCGAGGGGGAATTAGGCTTGGACGGCAAACTGTATTCTACGCCTAATGCCGTTGTAAGGCTCAAGGAAGCAAGGAATGAAGAGTTCTCTTACAGAATAGTGCCTTTGCAGGAAGAGTCAGGCGCGAGGTGTACGGGGCTTTGCTGCATGCTCGCGGGCAGTCTTAAGGAAGTGTGTGCTCTTTTCGAGAATGGTTCTTATAAGCCGTCAGTGTATCTGATAGACGATTCTGTATCAGCTGATTATTCAGAGGACTATCCCGATATCGCGTGCCTTAAGGGACAGGAGAAGACCAAGAGGGCATTGGTGCTGTCGGCGGCAGGGTTTCACAACCTGCTCCTGTTGGGTTCTCCCGGGTCCGGCAAGACAATTGCAGGCAGGATAATTGCTGGACTGATGCCGCCTTTGGGAGACGATGAGATACCGGAGTGCTATTCAGTATTGGATCAGTCTTCAGACATAAGAGGGCTTAAGTATAGCCGCATTAGACCATACAGGGCGATATCACCGCAGATAAGCCTTACAGGTCTTATCGGAAGCTCATCAGATCTGTCGCCCGGTGAACTGGAACTGGCTAACAGGGGGATATTGTTTGCTGATGAGATAAGCGAGTTTAAGTCAGACTTAATACAGTCTCTGAGAAAACCTCTTGAAGAGCGCAAGGTCGTGCTGTTTAAGAAGGGCGTGTCTTATTCTTTCCCTTCTGATTTCATATTTGTCGGAGCGGGAAACCCGTGCAGATGCGGACTGTTCTATGAGAAGGGCGGAAGGTGCAGATGCACTCTTACTTCAAGAAGGAACTATCTGGCAAATATCAACGGACCTTTTCTTGAGAGGATCGATCTGTTCAGTGAGATTAGGACGATATCAAGACAGGATATGGAGATGATCTACACGGGCACAGGACTTAAGGCACAGAGTCCTTACTGGAAAGAGAAGATAGAAGAAGTCTGGCAGATACAGAAGGAGCGATACAGGGAATTCGGAGGAGGATTCAACGCGACTGTTGCATCAGAAGACCTTCCTAATCTTATGAGAATACCGTTTGACGTTGTTTCATATGCAACTGAGCTCGCTGCGAGCGGTATGTTCTCTGCCAGAGGGTTTACGAAGATCTTGAGGTGTTCGAGGACGATAGCAGATATGGAAGGGCGAGCAGACGTGTCTTCAGATGATGTGTCGGAGGCCTGTATGTTCAGACCTCGTGAGATATGAGGAGGTGAGTTTTGGATATAAGCAAAGAAGTAATGGCGGATCTTATGTATGTCGCCATAAAGATGACAACCAAGATGGATTTCAGATCAGTAAGAAAGCTCCTGTCTTCAGGGATAATATCAAGTTACAGGGAGCTTTCTGACTTTGAAAGGTTTAAGGATGCTGATTCATTTGATATAGATGGCAGCTTAAAGGATAAGATCCTTGGCCTCAAAGCCAGGGAAGGCATAATAAGGAAGGTTGCTGACGGTTATGCCGAGCTGATGGTGAAGAATAACATATTTACGGTTTCTTCTCTTGATAAGGACTATCCGTATAATTTCAGAGTCCAGTCAGGTATGCCGCAGGTGTTCTTCGGCAAAGGCAGAAGGGATCTGCTTAAAGACATGAGCTTATGCGGGAGCGCGTGCTGCGTAGGTTCCCGTGATGCGAGCAAATATGCTCTCTATGCTGCGGAGAAATTCTCATCTGAACTTAGCGAAAAGGGGATCACTATAGTTTCAGGCATGGCGCTTGGAACTGACAGGAGCGCTCATTTGGGAGCTGTTAACAAACCGGGCAGCACTGTGGCAGTATTGGCAGGAGGACCTGAGAGGATCTATCCTCCGGAGAACCAGGATGTTTATGCTCAGATAACTGCCCAGGGACTTGTTATCTCTGAGATGCCTCCGGGAATGCAGGTCTTAAGGCAGTATTTTCCCTCAAGGAACAGGCTTATTGCAGGGCTGTCTGACTGCTGCATGATAATGGAGGCCGGTGAGATATCGGGGACACTTCATACTGCATCTTTTGCGGCTTCGCAGGGTAAGGATGTATTCGTATTGCCGAACAGCATCTACTTCTCAAAAGCGAAGGGAGGCATGAAGCTAATAGAGGACGGTGCCAAGGTGTTGCTGTCTCCTGATAACGTTATAGACAGCGTTACCGAGGCTATCCTTTACAGAAGGCTCGAGTGTCCCAATCTCTTTGATGACTCTAAGGCAAAGGATCTTCCGTCTGCTGTTGCCAGTGAGATCTTAAGAGTCAGGAAGAAAGCAGACACAGATCCTGAAGCAATGTCTGATGATGAATGGAAGGTGATAATCAAGGATGAACTAAGCATAGGACCCAGGAACATAGATGAGTTATGCAGCAGCATTGCATTGCCGTTCTACAGATTATCCAGGCTCGTTATATCTATGCAGTGCTCCGGACAGATATGTGATGAGAACGGAAAATATGCTTTGACAATTGTATAATGATGAATTATATATATAAAGCGATTAAGGAAAAGAACATGGGTAAAAAGTTAGTAATAGTAGAGTCTCCTGCCAAGTCCAAGACAATAGGCAGGTATTTGGGTCCCGATTATCAGATCACGGCATCTTTAGGCCACATAAGAGATCTGCCTTCAGGTAATCTGGGAGTTGATGTTAACAAGAATTTCAAGCCCTTATACATAACCATGAAGGGAAAGGAGAAGGTCGTAAGAGATCTTAAGAAGCTCGCTGAGAATGCAGACGAGATATATCTCGCAACGGACCCTGACCGCGAAGGAGAAGCTATTGCATGGCATCTTGCCAAGGTCTTAAAGATCGATCCTGATTCCAACTGCAGGATAACCTTTAATGAGATCACCAAGAAGGCTGTATCCGAGGCTATTGCCAATCCCAAGCCCATCAATATGAATCTTGCAAATGCCCAGCAGGCACGAAGGATATTAGACAGACTGGTGGGCTATCAGCTGTCTCCTCTTCTCTGGAAGAAGATCCGCAAGGGCCTTTCTGCTGGAAGAGTACAGTCTGTTGCAACAAAGATCGTTATGGACCGTGATGCAGAGATAGATGCATTTAAGCCTGAAGAATACTGGCTTATCAAGGCGCTTCTTACACCCGGCAATAAGTCTGACAAGTTCCTCATGAGCTATTTCGGTATCCTGGAAGGCGATAAGGTCGTAAAGAACAAGCTTACAACAGAGGAGGAATGCAACAAGGTCCTTTCGGAGGTCAAGGGCAATCCTTTCAATGTCGTATCAGTTAAGCGCGGTACAAGGGACAGAAAGCCTTATCCTCCGTTTACGACGTCAACGCTCCAGCAGGAAGCTTCAAGAAGATTAGGGTTCTCTTCCAAGAAGACGATGTCCGTTGCCCAGCAGCTCTACGAAGGTGTCGAGATCGCAGGCTCAGGCCAGACTGCTCTTGTATCCTATATCAGAACAGACTCAGTGAGGATCTCTGATGAAGCCTACATGGCTGCCAAGGATCTCATCGTTTCAAGGTTCGGCAAGGAATACTTATCCAGCAGCAGGAGAGTCTATAAGAATAAGAACACTTCACAGGATGCGCACGAAGCAATAAGACCTACGCACTTTGATCTTGATCCTGTATCCATAAGGTCATCACTGTCTTCTGACCAGTTTAAGCTCTATTCGCTTATCTGGGACAGATTCCTTGCAACCCAAATGGCATCCGCCAAGGTCGATACGGTATCTGTTGAGGCTCATTGCGGAAGACAGGTATTCAGGACATCAGGCGAGACCGTTAAGTTCAAGGGATTTCTGGTCCTCTATGCTGACGTTGCAGATGAGAACAAGAAGGACGATGATGAGGAAAACACCAAGGTTAAGCTTCCTGAGCTTACTGAAGGACAGGAATTAAAGAACCTTGACGTTACAGGCGAGCAGAAGTTCACAACTCCTCCTCCGCACTATACCGAAGCAACGCTTATCAAGGCTTTGGAAGAGAACGGTATCGGAAGGCCTTCAACATATGCTCCTACTATCTCGACTATCTTAGACAGACAGTATATCGAGAAGGAGGGCAGGCTCCTTAAGATCACAGATCTCGGCAAGCTCGTTACCAATATGCTCGGAGACAACTTCTCTGAGATCGTAGATGTCGGATTTACCGCTGACATGGAGTCTTCTCTTGATAAGGTTGAAGAAGGCGGCGTCGAGTGGGAGAAAGTATTAAGCGATTTCTATCCTGAGTTTGACAAGCAGGTAAAGCTCGCACAGGATTCTATAGAGAAGATCGAGATCGTACCTGAGAAGACCGGTGAGACATGCCCGCTCTGCGGAAATGAACTGATAATAAAGGACGGAAGATACGGCAAGTTTGTTGCCTGCTCTAACTTCCCGACATGTAATTACACCAAGAATATCGAAGTACAGGCCAAGGGCAAGTGTCCAAAGTGCGGAAGCGGACTTATCTCTCACAGGTCCAAGAAGTACAGGGGCAAGGTCTTCTATACATGTGATAAGAAGGGCGATAACCCTGAGTGTGACTTCATCTCATGGGATCTTCCCGTTGAGGGCAAGACCTGCCCTGAGTGCGGTTCGTACATGGTATTAAAGCACTACGGCAAGAAGGTCTATCCGAGATGCGCTAACAAGGACTGCGTTACCAACCAGAGGAAGAAGTCAGATGCCAAGTAAAGAGGGTAAGACCATAAACGTAATAGGTGCAGGTCTTGCAGGATGCGAGGCTGCTAACCTCATTGCTTCATTCGGGATAAAGGTCAACCTTTATGAGATGAAGCCCAAGGCGTATACCCCTGCTCACCATTCGGAGGATTTTGCCGAGCTCGTATGCAGCAATTCGCTCCGTGCCGCAGCATTGTCCAATGCGATAGGTCTTCTTAAAGAAGAACTCAGAAGGCTTGATTCACTTATAATGAGGGCTGCAGATCATTCGAGCGTTCCTGCAGGCGGCGCTCTTGCCGTTGACAGGGCTGAGTTCTCAGGTTTCATTACTGAAGCCATAAGGAATAATCCTCTGATCAATGTAATATCTGAAGAGGTAACTGACATTCCTTCTGACGGAAATATCACGATAGTTGCAACAGGTCCTCTTACTTCAGGTGAACTCTACGAGAACATTAGAAAGCTCACGGGTGAGAATGACCTTCATTTCTTTGATGCGGCTGCACCTATCGTCACTTACGATTCGATCGATATGACCAAGGCCTTCAAGGCATCAAGATACGGCAAGGGCGGTGATGACTACATCAACTGTCCTATGACAAAAGAAGAGTACATAGCATTCAGAAATGAACTTGTTACGGCCGAGCAGGCTGAGGTCAAGGGCTTTGACAAAGAGATCGTTTTCGAGGGATGCATGCCCATTGAAGTTATGGCCAGAAGGGGAGAGGACACCATGAGGTTCGGCCCTCTGAAGCCTGTTGGCCTCATCGATCCCAAAACCGGAAAAGAGCCTTATGCATGCCTTCAGCTCCGCCAGGATGACAGCGCGAAGACGATGTTTAATCTGGTAGGATTCCAGACAAGGCTCAAGTGGCCTGAGCAGAAGAGGGTCTTCGGCATGATACCCGGCCTTGAAAATGCTGAGTACTACAGGATGGGTGTAATGCACCGCAATACTTACCTTAATTCGCCCACATGCCTTACATCCAAGTATTCTTTAAGGAATAATGAGGATATCTTCTTTGCGGGACAGATAACAGGAGTTGAAGGATATATAGAATCCACCGCCTCAGGATATCTTGCAGGTCTTTATGCTTCATTAAGATGCCTTGGACTTGAGCTTAGTAAGGCGCCTGATGCCGAGACTGTTATCGGAGCCATGGCTTTATATGTATCTGATCCCGGTGTTAAGAAATTCGTTCCCATGAATGCCAATTTCGGTATCTGCTCTCCTGTGCCCGGCAAGTTTAGGGGCAAGACAGGCAAGAAGGACAGAAATGAGGCATTTGCCGCAAGGTCGCTTGAGCAGATAGGTTCTTTGGCGGAAGAAATAAGAGGATTTAGGAGTTTATAATGTCTTTATTCAAGAAGAACGATAATAAAGAAGTCGAATATGTTGAAGTAGAGCATGGTCCGGTCTTTACTTTCTTCAGTTCTTTATGGACTCACATACTGAAGATAATGAGCTCTAACATGCTCTTTGTCATTTTCAACATCCCCTCTATGGTAATAGCTTATCTTTATACATTGTTTTTTATCCCGAGGATCAGTCCCACACTTGAACTTAATAACTTCGTTACCTTCTGGGTGAACCAGGGCGTTTACGGCAATGCATCTTTGGGAAATGACCTTGCTGCTGAGGATGCGGCTTACCAGGTCTATTTCTTCCTGATCGTATTCTTCGTTATGACATTCATCAGCACATGTCTTATCTGCATAGGTCCTTTCCAGGCGGGATTTAATCAGATCTACAGGAACTTAAGGCGCAGGGAGTTCGTTTCCGTTCTTGATGATTTTAAGACAGGCGTTAAAGAAAACTGGAAACAGGGCCTTGGCGCAATGCTGGTTTCACTTGTCGTTACGGGCATAATACTCTTCTCACTCGGTTTTTACATGAACCTCAGCTCGAGGATGGGCTGGCTTCTCGGCACTCTCCTGATAACATTCATGGTCATATTCTGCTTTGTACAGAATGCCGTTTATCAGATCATGGTCTCAAGGGATCTTAAGCTTCACTTGATCTATAAGAATGCATTTTTCTTCTTCATACTGAGCTTCGGCCCGAGCTTTGCGATGATAGTCCTTAACATCGTCGTGCTGGTAGTCATACCGTTCGTGCTTCTTATGTACACGTCTTATCTGACGGTCGGGCTCTATGTTTTCTTGTATTTCTTCCTTATTCTGGGTACCATGCATTATCTAAATGCTTATTACACCGGTTCATTGCTCCACAAGTTCATGCCTGCACCCAAGCGGGAAGAGGAAGACGAAGAGCCTTTTGAACCCGGCGATACAGAAGACGAAATAACAGATGATTGAATTTGGCATATTGACAGACAGGATGTCCGAGCTGCTCGGCACCGCCGGAGTGCTGTTTGTTGTTGCGGTCATGTCTTTCTTTTACATCGCTATCATCCTTTTCATCAATGTGATGACATTTAAGAAGAAGATCATAAGCAAAGGCGATGACTTCCTCCTTCCTGAGATATCCTATTTTCTCGAGAGGGGCAAACGCGAAAAGCAGGAAGACTCGTTCTACATATCATCCATGCCTGATTACGCCGCAAATGGTGTCATATGCTGTGTTTCTGACGGAATGGGAGGATTGCCTGACGGCGAAGTTGTGTCAAGGTTTACGACACAGACACTTAAAGAGCATTATCCTCTTGATTTTGACGATCCCGAAGCTACGGCAGCTGTCATTAAGGATATCTCTGATAAGGTCTACGAGAAGTATAAGCTTGGAAGCGGCGCTACTCTGGTTCTTGTCCACATAAAGGATAACTTCATGCATTTTTACAGTCTCGGAGACAGCAACATAATCCTGCTCCGTGATAACAAGGTCACTCTCCTTAACCAGAAGCAGAATTACGTATCTGCCATTATCCAGAAGATGGCTGAAGGCAACATGACCACAAGAGATGCTTACTTAGACAACAGGGCCAGGGGACTTATAGATTTTGTCGGCAATTACAACTGCAATATCCTTAAGACGTCAAAACCGTTAAGGCTCTACGAGGACGACATCATTATCGTTTGTTCAGACGGCGTTACTGATACTATCCCGTTAGAAAAGCTCAAGAAATATGTTCAGCCTCAGAATGCCGCAAGGACTTCAGCAGAGAGATTAAAGTATGCCATCAGGAACAAGAAGAACAAAAGACAGGACAACTATACGGGCATTGTCATTAAGATGGAGCGTTCTTTCATATGATCGAGTACTATCAGTTCAAGCATAACGGCGGTCAGGAATCGTATAAGGACGGTATCTTCCTTTCTATCGTTCCGCACATGACTTTCCTCGTTTTCTACGGATCAAATATGGAGTCGGGTTCATCCGAAGTCAGAAAGACGTTATCTTCAATATTCCAGGGAAAAGATATGGAACTTGGTTTTGAAGAGCTCGACAAGAAGATCTCAGAGTCTTTGCCTTCAGGTTCTGAATACATGCTCATCAGGATTTCAAAGGATTCTATCCAGTGCAGCAGATACGGAGGAGTGGAAGCCAAGATCGTTATGGGCGGCGAGATGAGACAGCTGTCGAACGGGTTCTTCGGTCTTTCATCAGGCGACAGGATAGTCTTGGGAACGGCAAGTTTCTTCAGTTTCCTGAGTGATGAAGCGATCCTTGCTGATGCTCTGGTATCAGGAAACTGCTCAGAGTGGATGAACTACATGGTCAGAAGGATATCCGATATCAATGAGCTGTCGTGCGGAAATCTTACCGCGCTTACGCTGATATTAAGGGATTAAGATCCGTAGTAGCTCTTATAGAAGTTTTCCTTAAAATCTCCAAGGCTGTCATCTGCAATGGCCTGCCTTACTCTTTCCATCAGCTTTAACAGGTAATAGATATTGTGATATGTGCAAAGCCTTAAGCCGAACATTTCGTTTGCCTTGAGAAGGTGCCTGACATAAGCAGCAGGGTAGTTCCTGCAGGCGTAGCAGTCACATTCGGGATCCATGGGACCGAAATCTTCAGCAAAGCACTTGTCTCTAATTATCCTCTTGCCGTGATCGGTGAGGATGGTTCCGTGCCTGCCCATTCTGGTGGGCAATACGCAGTCGAACATGTCCACGCCTCTTAAGGATCCTTCGATAAGATAGTCAGGCGATCCGACGCCCATCAGGTATCTGGGTTTGTCTTCAGGCATGAGAGGAACAGTGCAGTCTATCATGGAAAGGAACAGATTCTTGGGTTCTCCTACGGAAATGCCTCCAATGGCAAATCCCGGGAGGTCAAATGAAGTGATCTGCTCTGCGCTGATCTTTCTTAAGTCTTCATACATGGAACCCTGGATAATTCCGAAGAGTGCCTGTGAATCCTTGTTCTTGTGACTGTCTATGCAGCGCTCGAGCCATCTGGTGGTGCGCTCGAGTGATCTTTTCGCATATCCGTGCTCGGAAGGGTAGGGGCAGCATTCATCGAAAGCCATGATGATGTCCGAACCGAGATCATTCTGAATCTCCATGGATTTCTCGGGTGTAAGAAGGAGCTTTCTGCCGTCTATGTGTGAGCTGAACTTAACGCCTTCCTCTGTTATGTCCTTGGGCTTGGCAAGGGAGAAGACCTGGAATCCGCCGCTGTCTGTAAGAACGGAACCCTTCCAGTTCATGAACTTGTGAAGGCCGCCGGCTTTCCTGACGATCTCAGAGCCCGGCCTCAGCCAGAGGTGATAAGTATTTGACAGGATTATCCCTGCGCCCATTTCCGCTACTTCCTCAGGACTCATGCCCTTAACGGATGCCTGCGTTCCTACGGGCATGAAGGCAGGTGTCATGAACGAACCGTGGGGAGTGTGCACACGGCCGAGTCTTGCGCCTGTCTGCTTGCATGTGTGGATATGTTCGTAGTAAACGGGATATTTAGACATGTCAGTTCCTTTATCTGTTTAAGTCTGTAATGAACATGGCGTCGCCGAAGGAGAAGAAACGGTATCTTTCGTCTACGGCGTGCTTATACGCATTAAGAATGTTGTCCTTGCCGGCTAAGGCTGATACGAGCATTATAAGCGTAGATTCAGGAAGATGGAAATTAGTGATCAGGGAATCGACACACTTAAACTCGTATCCGGGATAGATGAAGATATTGGTATAACCTGAATGAGGGTTCATCTCAGGGTCTGTCTGCGCAACGGATTCAAGTGTCCTTGTGGATGTCGTGCCGACGGAGATGATCCTTCTGCCTTCGCTTCTCGCTTTCCTTATTATGTCCGATGCTTCCTTCGGGAAATCGTACCATTCGGAATGCATCTCGTGATCTTCGATGGTCTCTGCCTTAACGGGCCTGAACGTTCCAAGACCTACATGGAGGGTGAGTTCTGCGATCTCAACACCCATATCCTTTATCTCGCCAAGGAGTTCTTTTGTAAAGTGAAGCCCGGCAGTAGGAGCAGCGGCAGAGCCGGGATCCTTGCTGTAGACGGTCTGATATCTCTCGGGATTATCGAGCTTCTCGTGGATATAGGGCGGAAGGGGAACTGTGCCGGCCTTATCAAGGACTTCTTCCCAGATACCGCTGAATTCAAATCTGATTATTCTGTTGCCGTTCTCAAGAACGCCTTCGCACTCGGCTTCGAGTTCGTCTTTAAGAAAGATGAAGCGTCTGCCTTCCTTTACCTTCTTGCCGGGACGCGCGAGCGTTTCCCAATGCGTATCGTCGATCCTCTTAAGAAGAAGTATCTCAACAGGGCTTAAAGTGTCAGCTCTAACTCCGAGAAGCCTTGCAGGGATGACTCTGGTGTTGTTTAAGACGAGCACATCGCCTTTGACAAGGTATTTCTTTATGTCCGAAAAGTGTTCGTCCCTGATATCGCCGGTATTCTTGTCCAATACCAGAAGCCTTGAAGCAGTCCTGTCTTCAAGAGGTACCTGAGCTATGAGCTCTTCTGGGAGATCGTAGTAAAAATCATGAGTCTTCATACAGCTTTTGAGTTTAACACAAAGCAAAAACCTTATAAATAATCAGTTTCTATGCAATTCTCCATAATTAGCTGCAGATACGATAGCAAAATATGGGATTCTATTATCCGCTCTATATAAGATGCAGATTATCGATATTAGTATGGAATCATTTGGATTTTGCTTTATAATTATTGCGACAAAAACATTTTACAAAAAGGAGAATATGTATATGGCTGAAATCCCATACAAGATCTATCTTACTGAGAAGGAGATCCCCACAGCTTGGTACAATGTCCGTTCTGACATGAAGAACAAGCCCGCTCCGCTTCTTAATCCGGGCACGGGCGAAGCATTGAAGGCAAGCGATCTCTATCCCATCTTCTGCGAGGAGCTTTCCAATCAGGAAATGGATAATGATACAAAGTGGTTTGATATCCCCGGTGAGATCTTAGACTTCTATAAGATGTACAGACCTTCGCCTCTCGTAAGGGCTTACTGCCTCGAGAAGGCTCTCGGCACTCCTGCCCATATCTACTACAAGTTCGAGGGCAACAACACATCAGGTTCCCACAAGCTCAATTCTGCAATTGCCCAGGCATACTATGCCAAGAAGCAGGGACTTAAGGGTGTTACTACAGAGACAGGTGCAGGCCAGTGGGGTACAGCTCTTTCAATGGCTACAGCATACTTCGGTCTTGACTGCCAGGTCTACATGGTAAAGGTATCTTACGAGCAGAAGCCTTTCCGCCGCGAAGTCATGAGGACATACGGTGCTTCCGTAACACCTTCTCCTTCAATGAATACTAACATCGGCCGCAAGATCAACGAGGAATTCCCCGGTACAAACGGTTCTCTTGGATGCGCTATTTCCGAGGCTGTCGAAGCAGCTACAACCCAGGAAGGCTACAGATATGTCTTAGGCTCAGTTCTTAACCAGGTATTGCTCCACCAGTCCGTGATCGGTCTTGAGACCAAGGCTGCTCTTGACAAGTACGGCATCAAGGCTGACATGATCATCGGATGTGCAGGCGGCGGATCCAACCTTGGCGGTCTCATCTCACCCTTCGCAGGAGAGATCTTAAGAGGCGAGGCTAACTACGATATCATCGCTGTTGAGCCTGCTTCATGTCCTTCACTTACAAGAGGAAGCTATGTATATGATTTCTGCGATACCGGTAAGGTTTGTCCTCTTGCCAAGATGTACACATTGGGCAGCGGATTCATGCCGGCACCCAACCACGCAGGCGGCCTGAGATATCACGGCATGAGCACTATCGTTTCCCAGCTCTATGATGACGGCATCATCAGGGCAACATCTGCTAAGCAGACTGACGTATTTGACGCGGCAGTCAAGTTTGCAAAGGTTGAAGGCATCCTTCCCGCACCTGAGAGCTCACATGCGATCAAGGTTGCCATCGATGAGGCTCTTAAGTGCAAGGAGACAGGTGAAGCCAAGAACATCGTCTTCGGTCTTACTGGTACAGGTTACTTTGACCTCGTTGCTTACCAGAAGTACAACGACGGCGTTATGGACGATTACATCCCTTCAGACGAAGAGATCGCAGCATCTCTTGCGCAGTGCCCCAAGCTCTGATAAAAATCTAAAGTTTTTGACAGAAAGACCGCTTTTCGAAGCGGTCTTTTTGTTATAATGTTCTTATTCTTTTTGAGGTTTGTGTAAGGTGAAACGATTTCTTGGTTCCCTGGGCGTTATGACCGCTCTTCTTATTGCTTTAAGTGTTGCAGGCTGCTCTTCTGTTTCCGTTGGTGAACCTGAACACACCACAATGGTACTTGATACGGTCGGTACCAGCGCCTCATCCGAATCAGATGCTTCAGAAACTACTGAACCTACGACTCCCACGCCTTCTCCCACACCTAAGACCGTTCTTGTTTCCTTTGCAGGTGATGTCACACTGACAGAGCACGTTAATTCAACCGCTTCCAATAACTTTGACAAGACCGTTAACGGGGACATGGAGTACTGCTTCCAGAACTGCAGGGAGATATTTGAGAACGACGACATGACGCTCGTAAATCTCGAGTGCGCAGTAACCGACAACAGATCGCACGCTGACAAGCAGTTTGTCTTCGGCATGAAGCCGGAAGACCTGGAGATGCTGAATCTGGCTTCAATAGAATGCGTAAACCTGGCCAATAACCATACAAGGGATTTCCTCGAGGAAGGCTATACCGAGACCAAGTCTAACCTTGATGACTACGGCATCGTCTGGAGCGATCAGAACCAGACAGCTATCTATGAGACGGAAAACGGTGTCCGTATCGGTATGTTCGGGCTTGCCAACAACACCTCGGTAGATAAGGGGATCACCGCCATAAACCAGCTTAAGAGCGATGGCGCGGACATCATAATCGCATCCTGTCACTGGGGCGTTGAAGGAACTTATACCCAGACTGCTGAGCAGACCAGCCAGGCTCACAGGCTGATCGATGCGGGCGCAGACATAGTCATCGGAACACATCCTCACAGACTGCAGCCGATAGAGATCTACAACGGCAAATACATATGCTATTCCTTGTCGAACTTTTGTTTTGGTGGAAATATATCATTAAGCGACCCCGATTCCGTTATAATTCAATGCGAATTTCTTATGGACGCAGAGGGTACTTCTTGCGTAGACTATAAGCTGAACGTAATTCCTTATTCTCAGACTTCGACCAGACCCGGAAACGACTTCTGTCCCAAGCCTTATGAATGGGGAACCACTGAGTATTACAGGGTCTTAAAGCGCCTTGGATGGTCGCAGGAAGACGAATGATTCATTGAAAGAGGGTTAATATGGCAAGTACAGCAGGTAAGGTATTGATCGTAATGGGATCCGATTCGGATTACCCCATCCTTGAGAAGGCTTTTGACATCTTCGATAAGTTTGGTGTCGAGTTTGAGGTCAGAGTAGCTTCAGCCCACAGGACGCCTGACCGTGCCATAAAGCTCGCCAGGGAAGCAGAAGATAACGGCTTTAATGTGATCATCGGTGCAGCAGGACTTGCAGCGCACCTGGCAGGCGTACTTGCAGCTAATACAACACTTCCCGTGATCGGTGTTCCCTGTAAGGGCGGCGCTCTTGCAGGCGTGGATGCCCTTTATGCCACAGTACAGATGCCCACAGGCATCCCTGTTGCGACAGTTGCCATAGACGGCGCTGCCAATGCTGCTATCCTTGCATGCCAGATGCTTGCCATCAAGGACGGTGAACTTCGCAATAAGCTTAAGGACTATAAGGCAGAGCTTGCTAATTCTGTCGAGAAGAAAGATGCTAATCTCCAGGCTAAGCTGGAGCAGAGAGGAGAAAACAAGTAATGAGCGGAATTATCGGATGTTTTAACACAAAGGGACAGACAACAGATGTTATACACAACTGTTTCTACG
Organism: uncultured Clostridia bacterium; assembly: GCA_946187935.1. GTDB lineage: Bacteria > Bacillota > Clostridia > Saccharofermentanales > Saccharofermentanaceae > Saccharofermentans. Next base: position 4,554 of record CAMHSJ010000014.1, on the reverse strand, counting down.
GGATCTTCTCTTTGCAGCACAGGGGTCAGGAATCTGCGGGCATAGCTGTTAATGCCGGAGGTTCCTTTCTTATTCATAAGAACCCCGGTCTCGTAACTGATGTCTTCGATGAAGTTACCTTATCGGCTCTTGAGGGTTTCTCCGCCATAGGACATGCCAGGGGCGGCTCTCCCAGAGAATCAGGCACAGATGCCATCCAGCCCATCATCATCAAGTCCAGGGTCGGCAACATCGGTCTTACATCAGATTCTGTCATAATGAACGATAATGCCATCAGGGAAGAATTGAAGAACCAGGGCGCCATCTTCCAGACAAATACGGATTCCGAGATCATCCTCTCGCTCTTTTCGAGAAACCGCATCAAGACAGAAGACAGTGAGAGTGCGGTCCTTGAGACCATGAAGGAGATCCACGGCGTTTACGCAATGATCTTCATGGCAGAAGACCGCATCATCGGCGTCAGGGATCCTTACGGCTTAAGGCCTCTTTGCCTCGGAAAGATTGGTGATACTTATGTCCTTTCATCCGAGAACTGCGCCCTTGACGCTATAGGAGCAGATTTTGTAAGAGATATCGAGCCCGGTGAGGTCGTTTCGATCTCTACTGAAGGCGTTAAGTCTTTGTTCTATAACCAGAGCGAAACAAATAAGAAGGACGGCAAGGTCTGCATCTTTGAATACGTTTACGTTGCAAGACCTGACTCGGTCATTGACGGCATGAGCATTTTCGATTCCAGATACAGGGCAGGTTTGGCTCTTGCTAAGCTTCACCCCTGTGACGTTGATCTCGTTATAGGTGCACCGGACTCCGGAAATGCTGCCGCAGAAGGATTTGCAGCAGGTCTCGGTGTTCCTTACGGTGCAGGACTTCTTAAGAACCGCTATGTAGGCAGAACGTTCATCAAATCCACTCAGACTCAAAGAGAACTCGCAGTAAGGATGAAGTTCGCTGCTCTTAAGACAGCCATCAAGGACAAGAGGATCGCGATAGTTGACGACTCTCTCGTAAGAGGTACTACAACCAAGCACATCATCTCATTCCTGCGCGAAAACGGTGCCAGGGAAGTCCATGTCCGTCTTGCATCTCCGCCGGTCAAGTTCGGCTGCTGCTACGGAGTAAATGCTTCATCTGAGACTGAGCTTCCTGCAGCTACCATGTCTGTTGAAGAGATCGGAAAGATGATCGGTGCCGACTCTCTCGGCTACATCACTCTCGATGCACTTAAGGAATGCCTTAACACGATCGACTGCGGCGTTTGTTCCGCTTGTTTCGACGGCAACTTTATAGCAGGCATGCCCGATGCATCAAATGATGACGTACACAAGGTTACATACTCCTGATTTAAGAGGCTAATATGAAGATCGCAGTATTTGTATCAGGCGGCGGAACTAATCTGCAGGCGATAATAGATAACACCAAGACGGGTATCCTTAAGGATATCGAGATAGTTCTCGTCTTATCTTCATCACCTGAAGCATATGCTCTCGAGAGGGCTGCCCAAAATAACATCAAGAGCGTTGTCGTAAGATCCAAGGATTATCCGTCCAAGGCTGACTGGGATCAGGCCATGACTGATGCAGTAATTGAGTCCGGAGCCGAGCTTATCGTTCTTGCCGGATATCTGTCGCTTTTGGGACCCAAGATAGTAGGGGCCTTTTCGAACAGGATAATCAACATACATCCGGCTCTGATACCTTCTTTCTGCGGCCCTGGAATGTACGGCATCAAACCGCATGCTGCAGCGCTTGCAAGAGGAGTCAAGGTCAGCGGCGCTACGGTTCATTTTGTTAACGAGAATTACGATTCAGGTCCGATCCTCATACAGAAGTCAGTCGATGTTCTGCCTGATGATACGCCTGAGATCCTCCAGAAGAGGGTTATGGAAGAATGCGAATGGCAGATCCTTCCCAAGGCCATAAGGCTCATAGCAGACGGCAGAGTTGAGATAAACAACAATATTGCATATATAAGATAAAGGAGGTTCAGTTTATGGAAACCAAAGATCTAGGTCAGGCATTGAAGGCTAATTCCTATCCCGGAAGAGGTATCGTTATCGGCAGGTCCGAGGACGGCAAGTACGCTGTAACGGCTTACTTCATCATGGGCAGGAGCGTTAATTCGAGAAACAGGGTCTTTACTGCAACAGAAGACGGCATCAAGACAGAGGCTTTCGATCCTTCCAAGCTTACGGATCCGCACCTCATCATCTATTCTCCCGTAAGAGTATTGGGAAACAAGACGATCGTTACCAACGGCGACCAGACTGATACCATCTACGAGCTCATGGATAAGCAGCAGACATTCGAGCAGTCATTGAGGGGCAGGGAGTTCGAGGACGATGCTCCTAACTATACCCCCAGGATTTCAGGCATCATGCACGTTGAGAGCGGCACGTTTAACTTTGCCATGTCCATCTTAAAGAGTGCCGACGGCGATCCTTCTTCCTGCGAGCGTCATACATTCACATATTCAAATCCCAAGGCCGGTGTCGGCAGATTCATCCACACCTATATCGGTGACGGAAATCCGCTTCCTTCATTCGAGGGTGAGCCTGAGAAGGTCGATATCAAGGGCGACATCGATGCTTTCACAAACGAAGTATGGGAGAGCCTCAATGAGGACAATAAGGTTTCGCTCTTCGTCAGATACATCGACATCGCAACAGGCGAAGCAGACACCAGGATCGTAAACAAGAACAAATAATCAATTTGCTAAGGAGATAATTTTATGAACGAGATGGCACTTAAGTACGGCTGCAACCCTAACCAGAAGCCTTCCAGAGTATTTATGGAAGACGGCAGGGAACTTCCCATCGAGGTTTTAAACGGCAAGCCCGGTTATATCAATCTTCTCGATGCCTTTAACGGCTGGCAGCTCGCAAGAGAACTCAAGAAGGCTACAGGCATGCCTTCAGCTACTTCATTTAAGCACGTTTCACCTGCAGGTGCCGCAATAGGAAGACCTCTGTCTGAGACAGAATCAAAGATCTATTTTGTCGATGATCTCGGTGAGCTCTCTCCCATAGCATGCGCTTATGCAAGAGCAAGAGGCGCTGACAGAATGTCTTCGTACGGTGACTTCGTAGCTCTCTCAGATACATGCGATGCAATTACAGCTACTATGCTCAAGCGTGAAGTATCAGACGGCGTTATCGCTCCTGACTATACTCCCGAGGCTCTTGAGATCTTGAAGACAAAGCGTAAGGGCACATATAACGTCATCAAGATCGATCCTGATTATGTACCTGATCCCATCGAGCGCAAGCAGGTATTCGGCGTAACATTCGAGCAGGGAAGAAATGAACTCGACATCAATGACGAGCTCCTTTCCAATATCGTTACAGACAACAAGGATATCCCTGAAGACAAGAAGAACGATCTTCTTATCGCACTTATCACTCTTAAGTACACACAGTCCAACTCTGTTTGCTACGTTAAGGACGGTCAGGCAATAGGTATCGGCGCAGGCCAGCAGTCCAGGATCCACTGCACGAGGCTCGCAGGCAACAAGGCTGATATCTGGTGGCTCAGACAGCATCCGAAGGTCATGGGTCTCAAGTTCGTTGATGATATCAGAAGACCTGACAGAGACAACACCATTGATGTTTATATCTCTGATGAATACGAGGATGTTCTCCGTGACGGAACATGGCAGACTCTCTTCAAGGAGAAGCCTGAAGTTTTGACAAGGGAAGAGAAGAAGGAGTGGCTTGCCAAGAATACTGATGTTGCATTAGGTTCTGACGCATTCTTCCCGTTCGGCGACAACATTGAGCGCGCTTATAAGAGCGGCGTAAAATATATCGCAGAACCCGGCGGCTCCATCCGTGACGACCATGTCATCATGACATGCAATAAGTATGGCATGGCAATGGCATTTACAGGGATAAGATTATTCCACCATTGATAAGGAGCAGCAAATGTCTGAAGTAACAGAAGAAATCAAACCCGCTGAGGAAGTAAAACCTTCTAAGAAGAAGCATGGCCTGGAAGCCATGGATGACCATGAGCTTCTTTTGGATCTGGCAAGAGAGCAGCGCCGCACCAGCAGATATACCAAGATGATCGGTGCAAGCTGCATCGGCATCTGCGCTGCAGTATGCGTCTCGCTTGCCATCGTTGTCCCTCAGGTCTTGAAAACACTTAGCAATGTCAATAAGACAGTTACATCTGCATATACGGTTGCAGAGAATGCTTCTGCGATGATCGAATCTGCCCAGGAATCACTTGACGGCATAGACACCATGATCGAGAATGTTGACACTGTTGTCGTTGAGAATACACAGTCTGTTACAGAGGCACTCAACAAGATCAACGAGGTCGATTTTGAAACGCTCAACAAGTCCATACAGGACCTTCACAGCGTGGTCGAGCCGCTTGCGCAGATGTTTTCTCACTGATATTAGATCGGTATCAACATAAGGAGCTGCCTTCGGGCAGCTTCTTTGTTTTGAGAGATGATATTGACAATGCCTCTCATAATTAGTATATTTTAGCGGCATGCCAATGTGGCTCAGGGGTAGAGCAATTCACTCGTAATGAATAGGTCGTGGGT